>JAHDND010000053.1 GCA_018435665.1 Candidatus Thiosymbion sp.
AGGGGCGTAATGGACCACAAGAGCCACTCAGAATACCCAAAATGAGCCCAAAAACGGGTTAAAACGGGCTGCTAAGTCAAAAATGACGCTCTCCAAGGGCGGAAAGAGAGAAATCGGGTCATTCTTCAGCGTTTCCCTAGGCAGGCTGCTTGGTCTGATCACGGTAAGTGGGTTTGCCTCAATCATGGCGGGCATCGTTCTTTTTGGCGGCATTCAACTGCTCATACTTGGAATCTTTGGCGAGTATTTGGGTAGGATGAACTTCAAGTCTTCGCATAAACCGTTATATGTGGTCAGTCGCATCACCGAAGATGGCGGTCCGTGATGTCTAAGAAAGTACTTTTTCTCTGCTCGGGCGCTGGTGGAAACCTGCGCTTTCTGCATCTAGCAATTAAGAAAGGGTGGCTGCCTGGTTGGGAACACATCTCCGTTATTACAGATAGGGACTGCCCAGCCGGCGATTACGCAGAGCGGGAAGGGTTACCCGTTGCTTGTGTAGATTTTGTTGAAGATCAACAAGAGAAGCTTCTCAATCAAGCAAAAGCGTGGTCACCAGATATCATTATAACGACGGTCCACCGGATATTAGGTGCAACTTTTCTTGAAGAATTCGACGGGCGGCTCATTAACCTACACTATTCGTTACTGCCGGCATTTGCTGGCAGTATTGGTGCTAGTCCGGTGAGGGCCGCGATGAAATATGGCGTCTGTCTGGGGGGGGCAACCGTGCACCGCGTTACTGGAGTATTAGATGGTGGACATCCACAAGCCCAGATTGCATTTCCAGTCACACCAGATGACTTGTTAGAAGAGTTGATGGACATTGAATTCCGAGCGGGGTGTATCATTCTGCTTGCGGCATTTCTGACGTTGAAGAATGATGCTAAGAAGAATTCTGGAAACAGTCAGAATGGCATGGTATTAACAATTAAATCTCGAAATGCCCTGCTTAATCCCGCGGCTTTACTACCTAGCGAATTGTTTGAAGAGGGTTTCTGGTTATCAATAAAATGAGTAAGACAGTTGTTATTCTTCAATCAAGCTACATACCTTGGAAAGGCTATTTTGATCTAGTCCATGATGCCAGTCTGTTTGTGTTTTATGATGATGTGCAATTCACGAAGAATGATTGGCGTAACCGCAATAAGGTTAAGACCAAGAACGGTGCTGAGTGGATCACGATTCCAGTAGGTGGCGGAACAGCCAGGCTTATTAACGAGGTCGAGATACAGGAGGGTACGTGGCAAGCCAAGCATTGGAAGACAATACAATATAACTATGCCAAGTGTCCTTATTTCTCCTACTACCGGGAGTTTTTCGAGGACGTTTACCTGGGTCGACAATGGAGTAGCTTGTCAAAATTAAACCAGCATCTTGTTTGCAGTATTTCGGTTGAACTGCTTGGCATCGACACTGACTTCAGGGATTCCTGTGAATTTCACGCGGTTGGGAAGAAGCTTGATAGATTACTAGATTTGGTTATCAAAACCGATGCGGATCGTTATATTTCAGGGCCTGCTGCAAAGGAATATATCGACCCTGAGCAATTTGCTAATGCTGGCGTCGAACTTGTTTGGAAAGATTACGCTGGTTACCCTGAGTATCCTCAACGCTATCCACCATTTGAGCACGGCGTTTCGATCTTAGACCTGCTCTTCAACGTCGGTCCTGATGCACCTTGGTACATATGGGGATGGCGTGAGGGTGGGAGCATTCCAGCGTGAGATGGTATGCGCAGTTTCTGCGGTTTGGTTTCGTTGGCGTAGCGAGCAATCTTATTGGGTATGTGTTATATATTGTGCTTACCAATGCGGGGACTGGCCATAAGACCGCGATGACGATACTGTTCGCGATTGGTACATTTCAAACCTTTTTCTTCAATAAGTGTTGGACTTTTGGTTACGAGGGCTTTTTTCATTCTTCATTGGCAAAATATGTGCTTGCCTACGGTCTTTCGTATTTGCTCAATCTATTTTCGTTAATGCTGTTCGTCGATCATTTAGGCTTACCGCACCAGGTCATACAGGGCGTTATGATTCTTAGCCTTGCCCTGATGCTCTTTCTGCTGCAAAAGTACTGGGTGTTTCGTGCCCCCCCGCCCGCCATGACACAGGGATGAATTAAGCATGATGATTCCTTTTAATAAGCCCTACCTCGGCGGCAAAGAGCTTTGGAACATCGCTCAAGCCCACGCTAAGGGTCAGATGGCCGGAGACGGCAGCTTTACCAAGCAATGCCAAGCCTGGCTGGAACAGCGCACCGGCACCCGCAAGGCCCTTCTCACCCACTCCTGCACCGCCGCGCTGGAGATGGCCGCCATCCTCGCCGACCTGCAACCGGGCGACGAGGTGATCATGCCGTCCTACACCTTCGTCTCCACCGCCAACGCCTTCGTGTTGCGCGGCGCGGTGCCGGTGTTCGTCGACATCCGCCCGGATACCCTGAATCTGGATGAGCGCAAGATCGAGGCCGCCATCACGCCGCGCACCCGCGCCATCGCGCCGGTGCACTATGCCGGGGTGGGTTGCGACATGGACGCCATCATGGCGATCGCCGAGCGACACGGGCTGCTGGTCATTGAGGATGCGGCGCAGGGGGTTCTGGCCCGTTATCGCGACCGCACGCTCGGCGCCATCGGTCATCTGGGCGCCTTCAGCTTCCACGAGACCAAGAACATCATCTCTGGCGAGGGCGGGGCGCTGCTGATCAACGATCCGGCCCTGGCCACGCGCGCCGAGATCATCCGCGAGAAGGGCACCAACCGCAGCCAGTTCTTCCGCGGTCAGGTGGACAAGTACACTTGGGTGGACATCGGCTCGTCCTACCTGCCCGGCGAGATCATCGCCGCCTTCCTCTGGGCGCAGATGGAGGAGGCCGACGCCATCACGGCACGCCGGCTGGCGCTCTGGGAGCGATACCACGCGGCCTTCGAGCCGCTGGAGCGGGCCGGCCGCGTGCGCCGCCCGGTGATCCCAGACGGCTGCGGTCACAACGCGCACATGTATTACCTGCTGCTGCGGGACCTGGACGACCGTACTGCCTTCATCCAGGCGATGAGGGCCGAGGACATTCATTGCGTCTTCCACTATGTGCCGCTGCACAGCGCCCCGTATGGCCAGAAGGTCGGCCGAGCGGCCGATGATCTGCCGTTGACAACGGACCTGGCAGATCGTTTGGTGCGCCTGCCGCTGTGGCTGGGGCTGGAGGAGCAGCAAAAGCGGGTTATAGAGACGGCAAACCGGGTGTTGGGGGCTGATCGTATTCCCATGTCCTATACGTAACTCAGGATCTTGTCCGTCAAGCGAATGATCGCCCACGCCAAATCCACCCTCCGCCGTCTGCTGCCGAAGAATGCCTTTGCCCGTGGTGTCGGCATCCTGGTAGGCGGCACCGCAGGACTACAGCTACTCAGCCTCCTGACGGCACCCATCTACACGCGGCTCTATACGCCGAACGATTTTGGCTTGCTCGCCGTCTTTACCAGCCTGATCGCGCTCATCGCGGTCATCGCCAGCTTACGCTATGAACTGGCAATCCCCTTGCCGGAGGACGATCAAGAAGCCGCGAATATCGTCGTACTCGCCTTGTTGATCGTCAGCGGGATTGCAGGGGTCACCCTTGTCGTGATCGCCTTCCTTAGGCAGCCCATTGCCGCCGTGTTGGACGTTCCCCAACTCGCGGATTATTTATGGCTGCTACCGGTCGGTATCCTCTTGGGCGGGGCTTACAACGTATTCAACTATTGGGCGGTGCGCACCAAGAATTTCACGGGCATCACCACCACCCGGATTCAGCAAGCGCTGGTGAGCATCGCGCTCAAGCTGGCTGGCTTTAAGGCCGGCGCTGTCATGCTCCTTCTTGCCCATGTCACCTCCCAAAGTGTCGGCGCGACCGCCCTGGGCCGCGCGGCGCTCCAGCACCCTGGCTTTCGCGGGGTCAGGTGGTCTGAAATCACGCGGGTCGCGGGACGCTATCGACGGTTCCCACTGTTTTCCACCTGGGAAGGCCTGTTCAACACCGCGGGCATGCAACTCCCCCCCCTCATGTTCGCTGGGCTGTTCGGTCCAGCGGCCGCGGGGCTCTATAGCCTGGCCAATGCGGTACTCAGCCTGCCGATGTCGCTCATCGGCGGCGCGATCGGTCAAGTATTTTTCGCCAGTGCCGCGGAGGCTTATCGCACCGGGAAGCTTGGCTCACTCATTGCCCAATTGCACGACAAGCTGGCCCACATTGGCATGCCGCCGGCCCTGGTGCTGATGCTGCTGGGTCCAGACCTCTTTAGCTTCGTCTTTGGGCCACAGTGGCGCCAAGCCGGTGACTTCGCCCGGTGGATGGCGCCCTGGCTGTACCTCGTGTTCGTTGCTTCACCCATCAGCACCCTGTTCGCGGTCATGGAACGGCAGAAGCAGGGGCTGGCGTTTCAGGTCATTCTGCTCGTGGCCCGCATCATCGCCATTCTGATTGGCGCTTGGCAACAGAACCTGGAACTGACCATTGTGCTCTTTGCTGGCGTCAGCGCCCTATGCTGGCTTGGCTTCCTGTTCTGGGTCGCGTTTATCACGGGCAACCCCGCCATGACCATGATCAAGCCGACGCTGCGCGCCTTTGGTATCGCCCTGCTCTGCGCCGCACCCATCATGGCCGGCTACCTGGTGGATGCTGTCAGTCCCCAGTCCTGGGCCCTCCTCCTGCTGCTGACGGCACTGCTGGTCAGCGCGCGTTATTGGCAACTCTTGCGTCAGGCGTATTGATGGCCCCCTTTGTCTTACACCTCTCCGGTCCGGGATGGACCGAGTCCGCACCGTCCGACGGCCCCCGCTGCTGGCTGAAAGGGCAGACCTATCTGGATGGCAACCCGATCGGGGTGAACGACCTGGCAAGCCATCTGCGTGCAGCGCCCTCGTCACCGCAATCCTTGACGGCGAACTTGACCCGGTTGAACGGCTTTTACGCCTGGGTCACCCAAGCGGACCAGGAACTGCGCGCCGGGGTGGACCATGTCCGCTCACGGCCCCTGTTCTATGGGCAGGCCGGGGGCCGATTCTACCTGGCGGACGAGGCCGAATGGGTGCGTCAGCAAGTCGGCGACCAGGAAATGGACCCGATCGCCCGCGAGGAATTCCAGCTCGCGGGCTATGTCACCGGTGCCGACACCCTCTTTCCCCACGTCAAGCAACTCCAGGCGGGTGAGTGCCTGGTGGCAAAGGCAGGCGGGGACGGCATCATCCGGGTGGAGACCCAGCGTTACTACCGCTTTCTGCACACCGAGCCGGCGAGCCATAACGAAACCGCCCTGGGCGCGGAACTGGACCGGGTCGCGGTCGTCAGCGTCCAACGCCTGATCGACTACGCTGGCGGCCGCCAGATTGTGGTGCCGCTGAGTGGCGGCTACGACTCGCGCCTGATCGTGACCCTCCTGAAGCGGCTGGGCTATGACAACGTCCTGACCTTCACCTACGGCGTGCCGGGCAACAAGGAGTCGACGTACAGCCAGCGCGTGGCCGAGGCGCTGGGGCTGCGCTGGCATTTCGTGGAGTACAGCGAGACACTCTGGCGCGAGGCCTGGCAGACGCCCGAGCGCTGGGCGTATCAAAAGTGGGCCTCGGGCTGGACGAGCATCGCCCATGTGCAGGACTGGCTGGCGGTGAAGGTGATGAAAGCACAGGGGGTGCTGGGGTCGGATTGCCTGTTCGTGCCGGGGCATACCGGTGACTTCATTTCCGGTGGCCATATACCGGCGAATACCTTTGAGCGCACCAGCTTCACCCTGGCTGATGCGGCTGACGCGGTATTTTCGAAGCACTACGGGTTGGCGCCGCTGAAGTTCTTCGACACGAACAGGCAGGCTTGGGCAGAACGTATCCGTGACCGGATGGAGCGGGATGGTATCGTGACCGCTTGGGAGTATGCGGATGTTTGCGAGAAATGGGAGTGGCAGGAACGCCAGGCTAAGTTCATTTGTAACTCGGTGCGGGTGTATGAGTTCTTTGGCTATGACTGGTGGATGCCATTGTGGGATAAGGAGTTTATGGAGTTTTGGGAGGGGGTGCCGTTGGTTTTGCGTAAGGAGCGGGAGTGGTATAAGTCATATGTCAGCGGACAGTTTTCGATGCATTCAGCAGATGACCAGTCTTTAAGTTTAAAAAACGCAGCCGATCAAACTGGGGTGCTTTCGTTGCTGATCAATAGCCAACTTGGAATGCTTGCAAGAAAGATTGGTTTTTTGAGACCTGTTGGCCGGAAGGTCTTAGGCTCCGAGAATAGAAAAAGCAACTTGGGATGGGAGGGCTGGTATACCCCTGAACAGTATGCTGATTTTCAGCAAAAAGGTATTTCAATTAACGGGATGCTCGCGGTTTCTTTTGTCAATGAAAGGGATGTTTTGTGAATATCATCCTTATCACTCAAGGCATTTCCAGGGTTGTACAACCCTTGCTTTATAGTGAACATACTATTCTTGCTATCTTGGAATCTGCACCACGTGGCTATGTAGCAAGCAATAAGATAACCAACCTTCAAAGAAAGCTTGTTAATCTAAAAAATATATTTAAATCTGGACCGGCGACTCTTAAAGATCTGTGCAAGGAAAAAAATATCCCCTACTGTTTGATGACTTCAAGCGATGATGCTGGTCTTGAAGACTGGATAAAATTACTAAGTCCAGATTTGATTGTAGTCTTCAGCATGTCACAGCTACTCCGAGAGAATATCTTCCGCATTCCAAGGTGCGGGACGATCAATCTCCACGCCTCGTTTCTGCCAGAATACAGAGGCCCCAATCCAGACTTTTGGCAATATTATGATCAGATTTTAAATCCGGGGGTGACTGTCCACTTTGTCGATGCAGGTGAAGACACTGGTGATGTGATTTTACAAGAGCGGGTTTCCATTACGCTTGGGACAAAATCACCTGCACGTTTAGATAAATTGATCGGTGAGGTAGGTGTCCGCTTGTTGCTGAGCACGATTGATGCAATACAAACAGATTCAATTAATCCCAAGCCTCAACCAGCAGCAAGCCCGACGGTACGGGCTAGAAATATAAAAATAGACGAGCACGCAAATATCATCAACTGGCGTGAATGGCCTATTGAACATATTTGGCATGTGATGCGCGGCACGGAGCTCTGGCTGAACTGTATTGAACAGCCGAGTGGATTATTTCGCGGGCAGCGCTGGATAGTTGGTGACTACCAAAAAGCTAAAACGAAAAATCTCACCTGCAAGGCAGGTTCGGTGCTGAAAGACTCGGCTGGATTTTTTGTCTGCTGCCGTGATGGGAAAATCAGACTGAGCAGAGAATTCAGCGTCAAGAGCCTGCTGCGATTATTATTTCACTCGAAATTTAAGTTATAGCTGATGGTATTGAGGATGTTTAATCTAAATCAGATATTCGATGGTTCTGCGTTCAGCAGCATCGGTTATTTTGACAGTGAAACCACGCTCACCGTAGCTGACGTCCTAGCCTGCGCCACAGCGCTTGTGGCTCACAGTCCGGGCCGCATCGATGGCGTGCAGCAAGGCATCTGTATCCTCATGTCGCGCGGGGCGCATTACATTGCGGCAATGTTCGCCGCCTGGCGCGCGGGCTTCTATGTGGTGCCGCTCAACTCCGCTTGGCCGGCGCAGAAGAACCTCGACATCATCGCTCGCATCCAACCGGCGGCGGTCCTGGTCGATGACGGCGCCTCGCTCTACACCGACTTCCCGGTGCTGACGACATCGGCGCTCTTTGCCGCGCCAGCCGCCGCCGGCAACGATGATCCCCGTCATCCAGCCGGCCGCCTGCTCGCCTCCGATATCGCCTATGTGATCTTCACCTCCGGCTCCACCGGCGAGCCGAAGGGCGTGGTGATCTCGGCGGGGTCCTTCCGGTCTTATATCGACTGGACTCGGCGCTATCTTGGCGACTATGCGCAGGCGCAGCGCCTGTTGCTGACCTCCGAGCTGACCTTTGACATCACCATGGGGGACATCGCCTTCGCCCTGGCCTTTGGCACCGCCATCGGCGTGGCGCGGCATAACACCAATATCCCCAGCGTGCTGGCGATGATCATGCGTCATAAGATCGACGTCCTCTACTCGGTGCCGACCACCCATCTGGCGTTGGTCGGTTTCGCCAAGCAAAAGAAGGGTGCGGATCTCTCCACCTTGCGCCTGATTCTTTCTGGCGGTGACCGTTTCCCCTGGCAGTTGGTGCGCGATTATGTCGCTCTAACCGGCGGGGCGCATTTCTTCAATGTGTACGGCCCGACCGAGGTGACCATCAACTGTTTCGCCACCCGGCTCGACGACAAGTTTGAGCTGGCGGAGCAAGGCAAACCTGTGCCCATCGGGGCCTGCTTCGATAGCCTGGATCATGTGTTGCTGGATGACGAGGGGCTGCCAGCCGCCGAGGGCGAGTTGTGCGTGACCGGTCCGCAATTGATGCTCGGGTACCACGGCGACCGGGAGCGGACCGCGGCGGCCTTTATCACCGATCCGCGCCTGCCCTTCGTCGACCGGCCGCTCTACCGGACGGGGGACATCGGCTACGAGGAGGGTGGCCTGATGTATCTCAAGGGCCGGATCGATGGACTGGTCAAGATTCGTGGCTATCGCATCCATCCCGATGAGGTGTCCAAGGCCATCGATACCCTCCCTGGGGTGGAGGTGAGCGCGGCGGTCACGTTTGGCGGCCAGAGCGATGCGGCGCTGGCGGCCTTCATCAAGCTGAAGCCGGGCGTGACCTTGACGGGGCCGGAAATCAGCCGGGCGCTCAAGGACCTGATCCCGGCCTATATGATCCCAGCCAGATATGAGTTCGTGGCGACCTTTCCGCTCAATCAGAGTGGCAAGATCGACAAGAAGGCCCTGGCGGAGAGGTTGTAGTGTCCATACAGGATGAGGTCATCGCCATCGTCAGTCGGGTGATCAAGGTGCCCGCCAGTGAACTGGACGCGGAGTCTGGCCTGGGCACCGTCCAGGGCTGGGACTCGCTGAACCACACCAGTCTGGTGCTGGCCTTGGAGGATGCCTTCGATATCGGCTTTGACTTTGATGAACTTGACCGGATCGTGACCGTCGCGGCGATCACCCAGTCGCTGGAGGCGAAAGGGGTGACACGATGAGCCTGGATTTGGCCCGAGTCAGGCAACTACCCGCCAAGGTTGTCCGTCGGATCAGGAGCCTTCCGGCCACGGTGATTGGTCTGGCTACGATCCGCCTGCACGAGCGGCGGTGGACCTCGCCAACGGCCACGACCCCATCATCCGTGACCCTGGTCGGGATCACGGACTTTCTGACCCGCGCGGGGGTCGGCCCCGGCGCGACGGTGCATGTGCATTCCGCTTGGGAGAATCTGAATAGCGGCCAATTTGGTGCCGCGGATCTGGTCAAGCGGCTACTGGCCCTCGTTGGCGAGCAAGGGACCTTGGCCATGCCCGCCATCCCCAGTATCGGGCAAGTGCCTGGTGCCCTCTTTGATGTCAAGCGCACTCCATCCGCCGCCGGCCTGCTGACCGAGGTCTTCCGTCGCTATCCGGGTGTGAGTCGCAGCATCAACCTCAATCATTCCGTCTGCGCCCATGGCCCCAATGCCGACTTTTTGCTGCGGGATCACCAGTGCAGTGAAACCTCCTGGGACCAGTATTCACCCTATTACCGCCTGCGGGAGATCGAAGACGCCTGGATCGTCGGGCTCGGCGTCGGTCATCGGCTCAAGGTCGCTACGTCGCTCCACTGCGTCGAAAGCGCGCTGTGGCGAGAGAATGCCTACTACCGCAAGCTGTTCCGGGAAGAAGTCTGCTACGACTATAAGGCCCTAGATGGGATGACGGGCCATCATTGCTATAAGAAAAGAAGCGGTCAGATCTACACCCCTAAACTGGCGAAGTACTTTTCGCCGGATGAACTGGTCGAGGAGACCATTCAGGGGCTGGAGGTGTACGCCATCCGGGCCCGGTCCTTGATTGACAAGGCCATCGCCTTGGGCAGGGAAGGGAAGACCATGTACGTCTGGCCGGTGCCTTGGCCTTGGTATTTTAAGAAAACAAACTGAACAGGTTCGCCATGACAAAAAATACCAAAACGACACAGCCTATCGCGGCTTCAAATGCATCTAAGGTAATTCGTTCGAAATCGACAGGTGATAATTCCAAGTCGGCCGCTGGTTCCGCCCTGTCGCAAACCAAAGCGCCGAAGAAGGTGACCAGTGCCCCTGCGGCATCCGCCTCATCAAATACCTTGAGGGATGGTAGAACTTCCGCGGACTCCAAGTCCGCAGCAGGCAGCGCGCTTGCACAAAGGCCTTTAAAAAAGGGGGTAAATAAGTCTGCATAAAGTTGATTATGCGTGATTGGAATCCGGGATATAAGGCTTTTTACTTAAAGCAAGGTAATGAATTGAATGCGCATTTGTACTGAAGGTATCTTAGCGCGCCCAGTCAGATACCTAATACTCATAATCCTTTGCGTGGGTCTTGTTTTGCCGTTAGTTTTTTATATTTATCATTTTAGTCATTCATTTTCTAAGGAACACATACGCTGGTCGGAGTTTGGATCATATATTGGAGGTGTTTATGGTGCATTAGGGTTTTTTGCCGTTGCTATATCAATATATTTTACTAATAGACAATTTAGGTGCCAGTTTGAAAGTGATCTTATCTATAAGGGCGTCAACACGTTATCCAATCTTTTGAATGATGATGGTAAATCTGTTCATAATAAAGAAAGTATTCTAAGCTTATCTGAGGAGTTTGTAATAAATTTTAAACGATCGCTCGGTGAGCAATCAGCAAGACGCGCAAGAAATATCCTATGCAAATATCCTGTTTTGCTCAATGATATAAGCCGTTTCAAGTTACGAACAATCCTACAGGATAAATTACCGAAGAATATCACAATGGATCAATTTCTATCTGACTTGAAGTCCTCCGCATACGAGGACTGCTGGGAATGTCTTAAGTACTATTTTGGCAATCCTGATGACGAAAGCGAATGCAATCGCTTCTTGGCCGATATAGGAATGATCTTGTTTTACAGAATTCCATTTGAGAGTCGCTTGGTGTACTACCAAAAGGCTTGGGAAGATTCTACGGCGGAACGGGGTCTGTCAATTGACCGATTTTTCAATATGCTATTTTTTTCACTGTCGCATGCTTATCAGTCAGTTGATCGCGAGCTTTACTTTAAATTTATTAGCGCGCATTTTTGCGCGCATGATTACGTTTTTATTTTCTACGGTTCGCTAATTCTTGTGCAAAAGGAACCAGAGTTAGTAAAATATTTACTGAAAGCCGGCTTTCTCGATAACATTAAACGGCAAGAAATTTTATCGATCATGTATGACTCCCCTTCACAAGAAGATTTAGAATTGGAGTTTAGATACCTGTTGGATTCATTATCTTCTACCGCAATCCCAACCTGGGCTGAAAGACGATGATGGAGATTTAAATAATTTCTTATTAACGATTGCTCAATTACGGCAATCAACGATCATCTAATTGCCTTTTCTTAAATATTCGTGGTTATCCCGCCTCACAGCATCCTTGATTACTTCACCCCCGCCATGCGCCAGTCCGATGGCACCGTCAGGATGTTCGAATGGCAGGATGAAGCCCATAACCGCCTTTATATTTTCAACGCGGGCGGTAGCAAACTGTTGCAGTTCGTTGCCAAGGATGAGGCAAGCCGAGATAACGGCCGGATCTGCGCCCAACTCAAAATAATCCCCTACCATACCCGCAAGGCGCTGGTTTGGTCCGATCAACCCGACGATCCTCAACGGTTGCAACTCTCCCGGGCCTGGGACTATGAACTCACCTATCATGGCCCTGGACCGGCAAACCAGTCACCCAAGATTCACCTGATCGAAAAGCGTAATGGGCAAAAGCATTATAAGAACTTGATTGACTTTGCCTTACCCCTGTCTCAGGATCTGTCGCGCATGGTTCCTTTGTTCTCTCTGAATACGGGCTACGCCTGTCATCAAGGTTCAGCGGAGAGGGTGAGGCGGCAAGCTCACATATTCAGGCTCGCGGAATCCGGTCCAACTCAAGTTGATTTTTATCTGCTCGGCGCCAACGCCGATTTCAATCTTGCATTTAACACCCATCACGGCTTGTCGTTATTTTTTGCGTTGGATTATCTTTGTTCCGCAAAACAGGGGATTTTGCGGTCCGTGCAAATCGCCATGCCCATCACGGGGTTCAGGATGGGTAATTATCGTTTATGGGCTCGATGCAGCCTGTCGGATTACCAGGGTCGCCCGAAGCTTCAGTTCTATCAAAATGCCCGCTATTACGAGAAGTATGCCCAGCGGCCAATGGCCTGGTACGACGATGCGGGTAAGCTCGTCTGGTCGACCATCGAAGATGAGGATGCTCGTTTAGTGGAGTCGCTCAGTTCAGGGCCAAGCCGTCGGTCGCAAGATTATGACGCAATGCCAACTGGCTGAATGGAGTATCACCGTTCAGACCCCCTCTCCCCGACCCTCTCCTGTCAAGGGGGAGGGAGCAGAAGAATCTGCGAGTTGTCCTACCGAAGCCATCCCTGGAAGCAATGGTGGGGTGAATGCATGCGGCGGTGGTATATCAAACGTCCCAGATAGAAACGGACGTGGTAGTATCTCTTATGCAGCCAATGAGAATCCCTCACCACCGCCCGGGGTATTGACGGTTTTAAATTTGAATCAATGACAAGGCAGGTCATTCATATTCCGACATTGAACGACCGCCCGGATGATTTCGCGTGGTTATTCCAAATCTGGAAAGAGGCAAATGATAATTTCGAGGATATTCGCTTCGACTTTTCGCATTGCAATTTCCTGCGGCCGAATGCCGTCGCTTTTCTTGGTGGGTTAGCGCGTTTGATCGAATCACGTTCCGGGTCTTGCGAATTCGACTGGCCGACGCTGCGTCGTGGTGCGGTCTTGACTAATCTTTGTCAGAACGGTTTTGCCGGTATCTTTGGCTATCCATCGCCAAGTTGGCACGGAAATTCTATTCCGTATCGTGAAGATGAGAAGCTCGACATGAACGGAATAATGGATTATCTGACCTTCAATTGGATCGGCAAGGGCTGGGTGCATGTCAGCGAACGATTACGTGACGCCATAGCCGGTCGGATGTGGGAGATCTACAGTAATGCCTTCGAACATAGCGGTAGCGCGATTGGTGTTTTTTCCTGCGGCCAGCACTATTGGCGTCATAACACCCTGATCCTTTCCGTCGTTGATTTTGGACAAGGTATTCCTGCCATTGTTCGATCATTTCTCAGCCAGCATGTTGAAGCGGAATTAGTATCCAAACTTTCTGGCGCGACCTGCCTGAAATGGGCCTTTGAATCCGGCAACAGTACCAGCGTGGATGGCGTGGCTCGTGGTCTAGGCCTTGACCTGCTCAAGGAATTTATCCGTCTCAATCAAGGTAAATTGGAAGTTTATAGTAATAATGCTTACGCCATTGTCGATAAGGACGGTGATCGATACGAAAATCGCAATCTTAATTTTGAGGGCACGGCGGTACATATCACCCTGCGCTGTGACGAGAGACTCTACCAATTCCGTGACGAAGATGGGTAGTTGCTAACTTGAGAACAGAATTATGAAGCTATCGGTCAAAAATCACATTGGCCCCCGTTGCATCATCAAGGAAGATGGGCAAAAAATTTATGACGCCATCCACGGTGCGCTCCGACAGGGTGAAAGCGTGAACCTTGACTTCGAGGGGGTGAGCCAGTTCGCCTCGCCCTTTTTCAATTTCGCCATTGGTCAGTTGCTCAAGGACATCGCCGAGTCTGATTTACGCACCTTACTTCATCTCGATCACCTCAACGAGACTGGCAAACTAGTCGTCGAACGAGTTATCGAGAATGCCGCCCGCTATCACGGCGACAAGGATTACCGCCAGATCGTGGATGACATACTGGAAAGCCAGGCTAAGGAATCCGTTTGATGGCAATCAATTACACCGTACAGTCCGAGGTGGTCGATATTACCTCGGACACACCAAGCGTTGATGACGCCTATCTAGTCGATACCAATGTCTGGTACTGGTTGACATATCCCAAGGCGACATCGCACACTCCCAGCCAGATTTCCGATTACCCGGGCTATTTGAATAGGGCCTTAGGTGCGTCAGCCAAGATTTACCATTCGGGCCTGACCCTGGCCGAATTGTCACACATTATTGAAAAAACCGAACTTGAAATCTATGCGCGTAAGTTTTGTAGCAACATAAGGATAACTACAAAAGAATTTCGCCATAATCATACTGGCCAACGTGGGCGGGTCGTATCCGAAGTGGAAGCCGCCTGGGTGCAGGTCGCCAGCCTTGCGGAACCACTGACCATCACCATCGACTCACCTATGGCCACCGCTGCTCTCAATCGTTTGCAAGCGGAAAAGGTCGACGGCTACGATCTCTTCATCCTTGAATCCATGCGTAGCCATGGCGTGGTGCAGATCATTACCGACGATGGCGATTTCTCTACCGTCCCTGGCATCCGTGTTTTTACTGCTAACCGCGGTGTTATCCAATCTGCACGGGCCCAAGGGAGACTGGTCATTCGCTGACTTTTTTCTTACAGAAAATTTAATAACAGTAGATCCTCTTGCTTAGCATCCAAACCCCGCCCGGTTGCTACACCGAGCGCGCCTACACCCTCGGCGTGCTCTTGGGCGACTGGCTCGGCATCCCCTACACCCTGACGCAAACCGCGCGCCGGGATGTCAGCATCCGCCTGGCCGACGAGCCAGGTGAAATCCGCTTGCCAGATGGCTTTTTCGCCCAATTCGGTCAGTCTGCCCAATTCGGCCAGTCTGGTCAGTACGGGCTGGACGGCAAGTCAGGACCGTCCGGCCAGTCCACGCCAGCGCCGGCTGCCTGGCTGAGCCCGGCCTCGCTGCCGCAATCGCCGCTGGCCCACTGGGACAGCCGGGAACTGGCCCCGGACATCCTGCTCACTGACCCCCGGGTGCCGGTCCTCTTCGGCGACAGTCACCACGGGGACTCGGGGGCAAAGCCAAGCGTTGCCCCGCAAGCCGAGGTGGCCCAAACCGCTGAGGGTCCGGCGGATGAGGGTCGACCCGCCGCGGGCCAAGGGGCTACTAGCCCAACCGTCGCGGCCGCCGGCCGGACCATCCCCCCGCCAGCCACCACCCTCCCCGCGCCGTCCACCACCCTCCGCCTGCCCATCGACATCTTCGGCGCCGCCTTTTTCATGCTCTCGCGCTACGAGGAAGCGGTGCTGCCGGACCGGGACCACCACGACCGCTTCCCGGCCACCGCCTCGCTGGCCTACCGGGCGGGCTTCCTCGATCGGCCCCTGATCGACGAGTACCTGGAGATCCTCTGGACCGCGATGCAGCGTCTGTGGCCCGGCTTACCGCGCAAGCCCCGCCAGCCGCGCACCCTGGTGACCTGCGACGTGGACAGCCCCTTCGCCTTCAATGCCTGGCCCTCGTCGTTCAATTCACCGGGCGTGCGGCCCGGCCAGGCGACGGAGCATCCGCGTCCATCCGTGGTCATCCGTGGCAAAACCGCTGCACAGGCCGGCTACCGCCTGGCCCGCGGCCTCGCCGGCGACCTGCTCAAACGCCGCGCACCCGGACTGGCCTGGCGCAACCTGCGCGGTCAGTGGCGCGCGCGCCGGGGCGATCACCGCCTGGACCCGCATCGGGCCGGTCTGGCGCATATCATGGATGTCAACGAACGGGCCGGCCGGGCGGTGGCCTTTTACTTCATCCCGGAGAACACTGACCCGCGCCTCGACAACCGCGTCAGCCTGGACGACCCGCGCCTGCGCGCCCTGCTGCGCGAGATTCACGCCCGCGGTCACGAGATCGGCATCCACCCCGGCTACCGGACCTACCAGGACCCGGCGGCAATGGCCCGCTCGGTCGCCACCCTGCGCCGCGTGCTGCCCGAGGAGGGGATCGACCAGCCGGTCCTCGGCGGCCGCCAGCACTTTCTGCGCTGGGAGACGCCCACCACCGCGCGCCTGTGGGACGACCAGGGCCTGGACTACGACAGCACCCTGAGCTTCGCCGACCGCCCCGGCTTTCGCTGCGGCACCTGTCGCGAGTATCCGCTCTATGACTTGCACCAGCGCCGCCCCCTGGGCCTGCGCGAGCGCCCGCTGATCGTCATGGAATGCTCCGTTATTGCCGAGCGCTACCTGGGCCTGGGCTACAGCGAACAGGCCCTGGCCCTGATGCAGGGCTACCGTGATACCTGCCACCGGTTTGGGGGGGACTTTACGCTGCTGTGGCATAACTCGCATTTCAGCCATGAAGCAGATAAGCGGTTTTATGAGACATTGGTGGGATAGAAACCCGTTTTCAGTCCGGTACTTGTGAGCAATTGGTAAGAGATGATAGAAAAATTCTATCGATCCAGACCTCGAAAAATCCGGACTAACTTACCATAATGGTAAATACGGTCGTTGTCAGCGAGTTTGCCGGCGATCCCCCCTTGGCAGAGGGGGCCTGCCGCGAGATTGCGGGTGGACCGCTCTATCCCGCCGCTAAGGTGCTGGCCTTACTGGCAGGATCGGGCGCGCGGGCGGTACGGGCTTGGACCGAAAAGTGCGGCACAGACCTGCAGAAGTGCTCGCTGGACACGGAGGACCTCTGCGAACTGATGGCAACAGCGGTGCGATCTGGCCGTTTCTGCGGCGCTGAGTGGTGCGTTCAGCGCCCCAACGGCCCATGGGCGGCTTGCGATGCCTATTCAGTCGTGCGCCGCGAATGGATTGCCCATGCCCACAGGGAATTTGATGTGGAGTATTACCTCAAGTTCGCAATCGCCAAGACTGGACAGTTGCTGTTGGTGGCGTCCTGCCACCTACCGGAAGACAGAAGGTAGCGTAATGATGACCGACTCAACCGACCTGTGCCCGATCTGTGGTGAAGGAAGGCTGCAACCCAAAATCGGCAAGAATCCTGTTGAATACAAAAGTGAGACGACCAAACTGGATCTCCATTTCTCCCTTTGTGACGCCTGCGGCAGCGAACAGGCGGACCCCGACCAGACCCGCGCCAACAAGCGCCTGATGATCGCCTTCAAGAAGCGGGTGGATGGCCTGCTGGCCGGCGGCGAGGTGCGGGTGCTTCGCGAAAAGCTGGGACTGAGCCAAGCGGAGGCCGCGCGGGTCTTCGGTGGCGGTCAGGTGGCGTTCTCCAAGTATGAACACGATGACGTGGCACAGTCCGAGGCCATGGATAAGCTGCTCCGTTTGGCGGCCGAAATGCCCTCTGCCTTCGATCTGTTGTGCCGACAAGCGGGTCTTGAGCGTGTTCTTGCTGGCGAGCGATGGCAACAGGCTGCTAACTGGACGGCGGAGCCACGTCGCCCAACGGAGGTTAAGAGATCCGTATTGCGCGTGGTTTCCAGTTCAAGGCCCACTGCCGGCCAGCAGGCGAGATACGCGGCATGATCAGCGCCGGGTTACAGAAGGCTATAGATCACCTGACGATTCACGATGTCTATGTTCGTGACCAGGTTGCAAGTTGCATGGGAGAATTCGACCCCAAGTACGCATCGGAAATCGAGCGACTGACGATTCAGCAAATGCATTTGGTGAAGCAGGCCACCGTGGCTGCGTTGGATGATGAAAGCCAGCTGTTGAGAGTATTTGTTCGTCTGGGCGTGCGCTGGGTCGATCCAGAAGAAGAGAACGAAGCGCTTTCCGTGAAAGCGGTGATCGAAGCCGAATTCATTGCGGAATATCAGATGACCGCGACACTGGAGCAGGCTTGTATCGATGAGTTCTGCCTTAAGAACGCCAGTTACCATGTCTGGCCTTATTGGCGGGAGTTGTTGAGCAATCAGTGTGCCCGGATGCACCTGCCCAGGTTGATGCTGCCAGCCGTTCAATTGGCGCATAATCGCCACCAACCGGCGGACGAGTAGGGCATCACCATTACCGCCGCCTGGTGCCGAAAGTCCCGGCTTTCGCCGCGGCACCTGTCGCCCACCATCAAAACAATGCCCGCTACATGACCTGCACCAGCGCCGTCCCGTGCGCCTGGGCGAGCGCCCATGATTGTCTTGGAATGCTCAGTCATCGCCGCCCGGCAACTATACTTGTACCCCTGAGGTTAACGGGCTACTTGCGGGCTTAAGCGCCAGGCAATCAGTCACTCATGAAACAGCCACGACTCAAGCCAGCCCTTATCCTCGGCAGTGGTTTCCATCGCCATACCCTCGGTGAGCAAGCGAGCAGCAAGGTGCGTTGCCTCTTCGATTGGCATGAGCTTGTGACTCAAACCGCACAGTGCATGCAGGTGGCAACCCCCACCGAGCACCAGTCACCGGTGTTGCGTTGGGAGTCCATGATTATCGATGCCGCCCGTGACGGCTATCGGGATCGGCGTGGGCATTGGCGGACCGCTGGACCGCCTGTCCCACACGAACAGCGCGGGCTGGGCTATCTGCC
Organism: Candidatus Thiosymbion sp.; assembly: GCA_018435665.1. Taxonomy (GTDB): domain Bacteria; phylum Pseudomonadota; class Gammaproteobacteria; order Chromatiales; family Chromatiaceae; genus M0108. Next base: position 18,420 of record JAHDND010000053.1, read on the forward strand.
TGTACCGGCGACGCATCACATTGAGCTTGACGCAAAAGCCACCGTGTCCAAGCTCTTGCAAGTGTCAAGTCAGGACTATCCAAACTCGCGGCGCGCGGAGATACCCCTCGATCCTTGCTGGGGCTGTGTGATTTCGTTGAACTTCGACCATGCCTGGCAGCCCGGACTGCGCCGCTCGGATCTGAAAAAGGCGCAGCAAGTAAGATCGTCAGATTACGGCCATTCTCAGATTGCCCGTGACCCCGGCGACAGCAACCGCTGCCGCCGAATGACGGCACGAGAAGAGCGACGCCTTGCCTCTTCCGTTGCGCCCGTTGCCACTGCTCGTTGCAGCAGGCCCCGCCTATGGTACCCGAATGGCTCAATCCTCCAGCCGGAGACAATCCGCATGGGGCTGCGGGATTACGGTGCCGCGCCGGAGGCGATCCGCCTGGCCTTTAACCGCCTCAAAGCCTGGGAACAGCGGCAAGGATTCAGTGCGCTACCACAGTCCATCGCGTACGGCAGGGCCACGGATGCGCTGATCAAGGCCAGTGAAGCTGGCCTTGATGCTGATCTAACCGAGTGGTTCGTAGATGATTCCACAGAAAAAGACAGGCCCTTTCCCCTGACTTGGGTGGCCGAGTTTCTCTACCGCCCACTCGTCTTCGCCGGGGTCGGCCTCTCGGATCAGGAAACCGGTATCTGGTGGCTCCTGGCCCAGCGTCGAAGAAACCTGGCCAGGGTCGAAAATCCCGTGAACGGATCGGTACGCATCCTCTTAAACCGAGCCAAAGGCAGCGGTAGCCAGTGCGATGACCGGTCCGCCTTCTGGGCGACACAGCCGCTTGGCGTCGAGCCCCTCTACTGTGACGATTGGAGCGCTGGGTGGGACACGCTCATGCAGATGATGCGCCAGGCCAACCACAAAGACTCAAGAAGCTAATAGCATAGCTTTTCTCCAATTTTTTATACCGCCCTTGCCAACAGTGCTGTTACCCGCCTCGGCTAATCACGACCGCTTCCCGGCCACCGCCTCGCTGGCCTATCGGGCGGGCTTCCTCGATCGGCCCCTTATCGACGAGTACCTGGAGATCCTCTGGACCGCGTTGCAGCGTCTGTGGCCCGGCTTATCGCGCAAGCCCCGCCAGGCGCGCACCCTGGTGAGCTGCGACGTGGACAGCCCCTTCGCCTTCAATGCCTGGCCCTCGTCGTTCAATTCACCGGGCGTGCGGCCCGGCCAGGCGACGGAGCATCCGCGTCCATCCTTGGTCATCCGTGGCAAAACCACTGTACAGGCCGGCTACCGCCTGGCCCGCGGCCTCGCCGGCGACCTGCTCAAACGCCGGGCACCCGGCCTGGCCTGGCGCAACCTGCGCGGCCAGTGGCGCGCGCGCCGGGGCGATCACCGCCTGGACCCGCACCGGGCCGGTCTGGCGCATATCATGGACGTCAACGAACGGGCCGGCCGCGCGGTGGCCTTTTACTTCATCCCGGAGAACACCGACCCGCGGCTCGACAACCGGGTCAGCCTGGACGACCCGCGCCTGCGCGCCCTGCTGCGCGAGATCCACGCCCGCGGCCACGCGATCGGCATCCACCCCGGCTACCACACTTACCGCCACCCCGAGGCCCTGGCCCGCTCGGTCGCCACCCTGCGCCGGGTGCTGGCCGAGGAAGGCATCGACCAACCGCAACTCGGCGGCCGCCAGCACTTTCTGCGCTGGGAGACGCCCACTACCGCCCGCCTGTGGGACGACCAGGGCCTGGACTATGACAGCACCCTGAGCTTCGCCGACCGCCCCGGCTTTCGCTGCGGTACCTGTCGTGAGTATCCGCTCTATGACCTGCACCAGCGCCGCCCCCTGCGCCTGCGCGAGCGGCCGCTGATTGTGATGGAATGCTCCGTCATCGCCGAGCGCTACCTGGGTCTGGGCTATAGCGACCAGGCCCTGGCCTTGATGCAGGGCTACCGCGACACCTGCCACCGTTTTGGCGGCGACTTTACCCTGCTGTGGCATAACGCCCATTTTAGCCATGAGGCGGATAAGCGGTTCTATGGGGCTTTGGTTGCTTGAAGTCTGGTAAGATTGAGCAAGGGCTTGCTTGCATGAAGAATAAGAACCCTTATCCACCTGACCTTTCTGCCTCTGCGCGACGACATCTCGAAGCGGCGGATGTTCTCTATGAGCCAATCAAACGTCGGGACGTCGCCGGTTACCTCTACGGAATTTCCGCGGAATGCGCATTGAAGGCGATGATGCTTGATGCCGGTATGCGACCAGGGGATGAGGGCAATCGTCGGGAGGATCCTTTCTATGCCCACTTTCCCCAGTTGAAGACCTTGTTGCGCGATGGGCTACTTGCCCGCGGTAGCGGCAAGGTGCTAAAGACCTACATCGAAAATTCCAAATTCATGAGCCAATGGGACACGGACATGCGCTACAGCAAGGGCAATGCCATCAGGCCCGAGTGGGTCGATCAGTGGCGTGAACAGGCGCGGGATATCGTCAGCGCGATCGGGACTTGACGGCTCCGGCGATGACCATCCGCTTCGACGATAGCCTCCCCGCGTTGGCCGAGGTAATCGCTCAAGAGCTTGGTGAAACGGCGCTCATGCAGGGCGTTGCGCTCAGAGATGGTTCCGGGCGTCTGGCCTTTTTCGCCGACCAGCCACTGGCCGCCGACAGGATTGAGCGGGTAGCGGATCGCCTGCGACAAAGGCTCGGCGCCTACGCACGTGATGACCGCGTACTGGCTGGATGTGACGACTTTGGTGCCCGCCGGATCCTCGCTGACCCGAACCGTATGCGCGTGGAGGTCGGCGAGTATCGGCTAAGCCTGCTGGATCGCCGCATGGTCGGCGCGGACTGGTTGACCAAGCCAAGCGAGCGCTGCGCGCCACCGCCGAGGTTCGTCTTCGCCAGCCTCAAGGGCGGCGTGGGTCGCTCGACCGCGATCGCCGTCACCGCATCTGATCTTGCTTCCCGCGGCTACCGGGTTTTGGTCGTCGATCTGGATCTCGAGGCCCCCGGCCTCGGGGCCATGTTGCTCGATGAAGGTACGCTGCCCGATTTCGGTTCGCTGGATGCGCTGGTCGAAAATGGACTCTCTGGCCTCGACGACGCCTTCCTCGCCGACTTAATCGGCCCATCCGCCCTGGCGCAGGGTCGTGGTCGCGTAGATGTGATGCCGGCGTTCGGTCGCCGCGCTCTGGCGCATCCCGCGGATGTTCTGGCAAAAATTGCGCGTGCCTACACTGAGGACATCGTCGCGGATGGTCAACCGCTTTCGTTCCGGAGTCAGGTCGTGGACCTGATCGACCGCTTTTCCGATCCTGACCGCTACGATGTGCTCCTGATCGATGCGCGGGCGGGGCTGCATGAATCGACCGCGGCAGCTTTTTTGGGTTTGGGTGCCGAGGTGCTGTTGTTTGGCCTGGACGAGCCACAGACCTTTCAAGGCTTCAGGGCCTTGTTTGCCCATCTTGCCCATTTTATTGACCCACAGGAGTCGACGCCGGACTGGCTTGCGCGGGTGACCCTCGTCCAGGGCAAGGCGACCCGCGCGGACGAAGAACAGGATGCCTTCAGAGAGCGCTGTCGGCAGATGGCCAACGAAACCGGTCTGATCCGATCCGATGTTGCGCCTAGCGCACTGAGATTGCCGGCGGAACCCTTTGGCGACGTCCCCTGGGATGAGGATATTTCGGATGACACGCTCTTTGCCGGGACGGACGAGATCTTCGGCACGACAGTTTACGTACGCGATGACAGCAACTTTCGCGGGTTCGACCCTTTTGCCAGGCGTGATCTGTTGTTCGAAAAAAACTATTCCGAGACCTTCAACTCTCTGTTGGACCTGATCAGGGACAGCATGGCGTCGGCGCGCGAGCCAGAGCCCGGCACCGCAGCCCGAACCCAATCATGACAATTGAGCCTAAAGACCTGCGCCGCATCCGCGCCTCCATTGCGCGCATTCCTGGCGACCTGTCAAACGACGCGGTTGGTACCCATGTTGCGGCACTCGATGACATCTATGCCCCGGAAACCCATGCTGCGGCTCTTGACCCCCATGCCCCGATCGTCCTCGGCTCACGCGGCAGTGGCAAGAGCTTCTGGGCCAGTGTCCTCGGCCGCGATGAGACCCGTACCGCCGTCGCCAGCGCCTATCCGCGACTCGCGCTCGACAAAACCGAAGCGCAGTTCGGCTATACCGGCCTCGGCGGTCCGGACGGGATCGATGCGGAACAAATCGACGCCGACGTTCCGTCCGCTGCCAGCATCGAGCAGGCGAAGGCCTTCTGGTGGGCGAGCATTCTGAGCGCCGCGGCACGCGCCTCAGGGCAGGTCGCGAGCAAGCCTTACCAGTTCCTTGCTCAGGCCGGGTCCTGGCAGCAGCGTGAAGCGCTGCTGAACGAACATGAACAGCGTCTGCGCCGCCAAGGTCGGGTGCTACTTATCATCTACGACGCCCTGGATACCGTCGCCCGCACCTGGCCACGCCGCCGTTTGCTCACCGAGGCATTGTTAGAGGTCATCTGGGCCCTGCGGGCCTACCTCAGGCTCCGGCCAAAGCTATTCATCCGCCCGGACCAACTCGACGATGACGCCCTACGCTTCGTGGAATTGCCCAAACTCCGCACCGGGGCGGTAAACCTGAGATGGTCGTCAACGGACCTGTATGGGCTATTCTTCGCGCGCATCGCCTTGTCGCCGGACACCGCGGGAGCGGACGCCTTCGCCCACGCCATCGGCGACCTGGGTTTACGCACCGCTGATCAACGGACCATCCTGACACGCCGCTGGTCCCTGGCCGTAGATGCCCGGGATCAACAACGAACCATGTCTTTGCTGGCCGGCCGGTACATGGGCAAGGGTGCTTATGGTTATAAAAAGGGGAACACCTACACCTGGCCGATGGCCCATCTGGCTGATGCCCATCAGGAGGTCACCCCGCGCGCCTTCCTGGAGATGATGACCGCCGCCGCGACCTATGGCGAGCCACCCGTTGATCGGGTCATCACCGCGGAAGGGATTCGCCATGGCCTGCGAGCGGCCTCCAAGACGCGCGTCGATCAGTTGCATCAGGAATTTCCCTGGATCAAAGGCGTCCTGGCGCCGCTTTCGGGGCTGTTGTTGCCTCAGTCCGAACAGGAGGTCTACCAGGTCTGGCAGCAAACCAGAACCTTGGAGGCGCTCCAGGCGGATGCGCATAAGTCAGGCTACTTACTCCCTTTTGCTGACACCAATACCGCAAGCACGAAAGAAATCTTTTTAGCGCTCGAACGTATCGGCGTCATGTTCCGCCGCCGAGATGATCGTCTCGACATGCCGGACCTATTTCGCGTCGCGGCGCGCTTGCTGAAGAAGGGTGGTGTCGCGCTGAGGGCACGGGCGTGAGCGGCCCTACCCCACCACGACCCGAGCCACCGCCCCCCTGAACACGCTTGAGTTAACTAGCCACTGATCAACACGGATAAAGCAATAATCCGTGTTCATCCGTGTAAATCCGTGGCCAGTGCCCATCCGCGCCCAGCCGTGGCCCCGCCCCCCCTACGCGCCATCTAGCTGACCACACATCCATTGATCACCATCGCCACCATCATTGGCGCCCGGCCCCAGTTCATCAAGGCCGCCGTCGTCTCACGCGCCCTCCGCGCGCAAAGCCAGGATGTCCGCGAGGTGCTGATCCATACCGGCCAGCACTATGACGTCAACATGAGCGACGTCTTTTTTGACGAGCTCGCGATCCCGCGCCCGGATTACCACCTGGGCATCGGTGGCGGAACCCACGGCCAGAATACCGGACGTATGATCGAACACATCGAAGCCGTCCTGGTTAAAGAGCATCCGGATTGGGTCCTGGTCTATGGCGACACCGACTCTACACTCGCCGGCACCCTGGCGGCGGTCAAGCTCCATATCCCCGTGGCCCATGTCGAAGCCGGGTTGCGCAGCTTTAATCGTCGCATGCCAGAAGAAATCAACCGGGTCCTCACCGATCACGCCGCTGACCTGCTCTTCACCCCCACCGACACCGCGACCCGCAACCTGGCGCGGGGGGGCCTGTCTGGCGCCCAGGTCCAGCAGGTGGGCGATGTCATGTACGACGCCGCGCTGTTTTACGGCGCCTGGGCCGATCGCCACAGCCGCATCCTGGCGCAACTGGCCCTGTCATCCCGGGGCTACATCCTCGCCACCCTCCACCGCGCCGAGAACACCGATGACCCCGGGCGCATGCGCGGCATCCTGGCTGGCTTTGCCGCTTCCCCCAAGCCCATCCTCTGGCCCCTCCACCCCCGGACCCGCAAGCGCTTGCAGGAATTTGGCCTGTCCTTGCCTGCGACCGTCCGCCCGATTGATCCGGTGGGGTATCTCGACATGGTCATGCTGGAGCAACACGCGGCCCTGATCGCCACCGACAGTGGCGGGGTGCAGAAGGAGGCCTATTTCCATCAAGTCCCCTGTCTGACCCTGCGGGAAGAGACCGAATGGGTCGAAACCCTGGACAGCGGCTGGAACCGCCTGGTCGGCGCGGATACCGCACCATTGGCGACCGCCCTGCACCAAACCTGGCAGCCGGGCGCCCCACAACCCCAGGTCTATGGCGACGGTCATGCGGCGGAACGGATCCGGGATGCCTTGTTGGCGGCGGGTGGCCAAGCATCGTGTTCCCCGCGGCCCGTCGTGGGCACCGGTCAGCCACCCGGCGCCATCCTGGGAGCGGGTCAGGCCGCGGGTGCCGTCGTGGATGCGGATCAGGCCCCCACGGCATCATCCTCGCCACGGCCGCGCATCTCCGCGTCCCAAGAACGGGTTTAGGGCAGCCCCACCATGCCTAAGCTGCTGTTCCTGGCTTACGCCTTCCCGCCCTCGCCGGCGATCGGGGCGGTGCGCGCCTGGTCGATGGCGAAATATCTGGGCCGTCTGGGCTGGGACATCACCGTGGTGACGCCACGCCCCGTCGCGGGCTTCAGTGCCGAGGTTCTGTCTAGGGTGGATGAGGATTGTCGCCAGGAAGGTATCGCGCGGCTTTTCGCCGGGCGTCAGGTTTGGGTGAACGCCAACGCCACCCTTTTGGGGCAGCCGGGGACCTGGCTGAGACAACTCCCGACGCGGGTCCTTGGTCGCCTATGGCGCGCCCTGGGAATCGGCTGGGATGAAGTCTGGGCGGGAGCCTCCAACCGGGTGCTGGCCAGGCTCAAGCTGGGCAGCGTTGATCTGGTCCTGGCCACCGGGTCACCCTTCAGTAGCTTTGTCGTCGCCCGGAGGGTTGCACGGAAACTGGGCGTCCCCTACGTTCTCGACTACCGGGACCCCTGGACCCTCAATACCCTACGCAGCCGGCCCTGGCCAACCCCGGTGCGCCGTCTGGAACGGGCTATCTTGCGGGATGCCGCCCTCACGCTGATGGTCTCGCCCTCCCAGGCCGCCGCCCAAGCCCAGGCCTTTGGCATGGTCAAGCCACCTTTGGTGATCACCAATGGTTATGACCCTGAACAACTGGCCGGTGTCACTGCCCGTCCCTTCGACCATTTCGCGCTGGTTTATGCCGGGGAGTTCTACACGGGACAACGAGAAATCGATCCCGTCCTGTTGGCCCTGAAACGCGTGCGGGAGATGATGCCGGGAACGCGCTTGCCGATCCGCCTGCATTACTACGGCGGCGCCGCCCAGCAGGTCCGGGTAAAGTCACAGCAATATGGGGTGAAAGACCTGGTGGCGTGTCATGGCCGAGTCAGCCGCATAGAAGCCCTGGCGGCGATCAAGGGCAGCGATATCACCGTCGTCATTGCCGGCATTGCCGACACCGCCAATCAGATCGAACGGGGCATTGTTACCGGCAAACTCTTCGAGCCTTTGGGGCTGGGCGTGAGGATTCTGCTCATCGCCCCCGAGGCGAACGATGCGGCGTCGATGGTGGAAGTTAGTGGGGCTGGAAAAAGCTTCCGGGCATCAGATACCGATGCGATGGCCGACTGGCTGGTTGAATGCGCTAGCCTGCGGGGCTATCAGGGGTATTCACCCCCGGTCAAGTATGCCTGGATGGCCTTGGCTAAGAGACTTGATGATTGGCTGAATGCATATCAGCCACCCTGTTGAATGCTCCAACGATAAGCAGAATTTTTTTTTAAGTAAAACTATGCTAGTTATCCGTAGATTATCCGTAAAATTGGCTTTTCTTTGGTCATTTTATTTTTTTGCTGCCTTCACGTTCGGGCGTAATCCGGATTACACGCAACCCATAATTTGGGGCGGCATCAGTCTACTGATGATAATTACCCTCAAGTTATATCTAAATAAAAATCCAAAAATCCCAGCCGAGGCAATTATACTATTCGCTTTAATGGCGTGGTCATTAACCGGCTTTATTGTTTTAGATGATCTTGACTTATATTTAAAAAACCTGAGATTTCTTGTTCAATACTTAATTGTTATGATTGTTTTTAGTTTTGCTATCAAGACTTCAGGTAATGTAACCTGGTTTTGTTGGGCCTTAATTGGCACCTCAATTTATAACGTTATATTTGGAATCTTGCTACCTTCAGAATATTCGCCTAATTATGCTCTTGAAGTTGAAAGAACAGCAGGGCTATTTGATAACGCTAACGGATTAGGCATGATCACTGCCTATGGTGTATTTGGCGCGTTGGCATTAATTGGTAATCCAAAGCGATGTGGTTCCATTAAGCGCGGCTTTTTAATTAGTGCTATCGCCATTTCCATGATCGGAGTCCTTGCATCTGCTTCTAGAACTGGATTGTTGGCAGCCACTTTTTTTATAGCGGCATGGTCATTGCTCTGCCTGGATAGTAAAGCCAACTCAAAAGTAGTCATAGTAACTACTGCACTCATGGGTCTAATATTTTATATATCCTCATCATGGATTATAGACGAAACAATAATGGGTCAAAGATTGTTGGCCTTACAAGGGGCTGATGATCGAAGCTCGCATATAGAACGATTTGAACTAATATTAAATGGTATAGAGTTAGCAACTACTTATCCCTTTGGGATAGGATTGGGTCAGTTTGTGTTCCACTCACGGCTTGGTTATGTTGGGCATAGCGATTTCGCAGAATTGGTTGGTGCTACTGGATTTGTCGGTATCTTCATATACTATTTAATGTACTATGTTCTATGGCGCAGAATAACAAAAGTTTTGAGATTTTGTAATTTATCTTATGTAATTTATTGGTGTAACATAGCGCGGACAATTCTTCTTACAATCTTTGTTGTTGGAATTACATCAAGGCCCAATTACACGTTTATGGATGTTTGGCTGTTATTTGGATATGTACTTGGAGTTGGATTATGGGCAGAGTCAATGATTGGTGTAAATGGAAAAATCAAAAAAAACAACGAACATTTATCTGAAGATCAATAAAGGATTTCGGCAGATGAACTTGGTTTTGACGATTAATAGACATGAGCGATAGAGTTTCGATACGATGATTACCCAACCTCAGAATTATCAACGCCGCAATAAGTTGGCAGATGCTTTTTCAGATATTATTCTGCTCCCCGCATTGAATGTAAGAAGTGGATTTAAAGCCGGGTATAACCTGCATAATTTGAAAAAAAGCGAATGGTGGCCGCGGGAAAGCATCGAAAATTTACAGCATTCAAAACTTAAGTCGTTGCTGTCTACAGCCTATGAAAATGTTCCATTTTATAGATCACAGATTAAGCACCAGAGATCTGGCGCGCGTGCTAACAATGCCCGTGAAATTCTTGCTCAATTACCAATTTTGACGAAAAATGATATAAGAAGTGCAGGCGATAGTCTTAGAGACACACAATTTAAGCAGGTCTTTAAGGCAACCACCGGAGGCACAACGGGTGAACCTCTTGTTATTTGGCGCAATCGAGATGCCGTCTCCATTGCAGAAGCTCTATTGTGGAGAGGGAAGGGTTGGGCAGGTATAAAGCCTTGGCACAAGGAAGTGCATGTATTTGATTTTGGAAAAGGGACATGGTATGGCCGGTTACGAATGCGGCTTCTTAGAAAATGGGCGGTAGATGCTTTTCCAACAGATCCAAAGGTCCGGCGCGATATAGTTAACTTGATATCAAGTGTACGGCCAAGGGCTGTAGAGGGATTTGTGACGGGTTTGTTGAAATTGGCAGGTGAAAAAAACCTGCAAACACAGGATCTAGTCGCCGTTTTTACTACCGGTGAAATGTTATATGAATCGCAAAAAACTGCACTATCTGAGGCATTTTTATCGCCTGTGTATTCTTACTATGGCAGTAATGAGATCAATTCAATAGCTTTTGAATGTGAGTATGGCACAAAGCATGTTTCAGATGAACATGTTATTGTTGAGGTGGTCAATGAGCAGGGACAAGCCGTATGGGACCAGCCCGGCAGATTACTCGTAACCGATCTTGATAATTATGCCATGCCCTTAATTCGCTACGATCTGGGTGATATTGCCACACTGACAACCGAAACCTGTCGATGTGGTCGTCATTTGATGGTATTAAAAGAACTACATGGACGCCGACAAGATTCTATAAAAAATAATGAAGGGGAACAATTGAGTGCCACGTATTTTGCTGGGCAATTTAAAGAACTAAAGTTTACGGGCCAGATTCAGCTAGTACAGCATGATTTGTACTCAGTTGAAATATTGTACGAAGGGGATGAAAAGAAAGCCGCGGCAGAATTGGATTGCGTGGCAACAACGATACAATCGAAATTGGGGCAAAAAATGAAGGTATGGGCAACAAAAGTTGATAAGATTCCTTTAACTCCATCAGGAAAATGTTTGCTCATAAGGGGAATTAAGACATAGTTTTTTTTCATTTTGTAATTTCATGCTCTGGAGGGTGCGATGATAAGTGAAGAAGTATTTGCCAGGGAAGATCTGCGATTAGGTAAATCTGTGCATTATCACGACGGCATATGGTGGGTGAAAACGGCTCCATTTTATTATAAGCCAATCAATGAATTCCATCCCATGCCACCCAAGAGCGCGAAACCTCATCCTCTGCGCGCATTGATGGGTTACTCGCATCAGGTATCTGATCATTCTCAAGCGACGCGCCATCTAAGGTACAACGTCCTGCAAGGTGATGACCTTAGGACATTTTCACTAGAGCATTTGCCCTCACCTAAAAGGCGGGTTGTACGCCAAGGTATCAAAAACTGTCGCGTCGAGCATGTGACTAATATAGGGCCATTGCTGGAAGGGATCAAAAGCATCAACATCTCTCAAGCGTTACGTTTTGAAGCTACGGACGGCAAGGGGGATTTCCTGCCGGCAGACTATTATAAAAAACATACACCAAAATGGCGTGAAGATATGTTGAAGATATTCCGTCATCCGGGACATTGGTTCATGGGCGCGTTTGTGGGGGATAAACTGGCGGCCTATGTCGATTTGATTCAAATCGAAGAAACCTGGATGTTCGGCGCGGTGAAGAGCAGCGATGATTATCTGTCCTTTCGGCCAGTGGACGCGCTCTATTTCACTATTCTGACCATGGCGTCGCATTGTCCAGATTGCAATCGCGTGGTGAATGGCGGCGGCGATGAACGCGAGAGTCTGACACGCTTTAAATCACAGTTTTTGCTGAAATCCGTTTTGTGCCCTTACTACAGTCGTACCCTGTTACCGATGGAGAAGCTGCGCCAACTACGCAAGTTGATCAAGCATCCCAATTCTGGACGCTTACCGTTTCAAGCAACTCGGAAATAGCCCGTATGTGTGGTATAGCCGGTCTCATGGATTTTTCGCGGCATGGCTCCATTCAGGACAGCCTCCGCGCGATGTCCACCTTGGCTGCCCATCGTGGGCCGGATGATGAAGGTATTGTCCTGTTCGGAAGCGATGGTCGTTGTTATTCGGGAAATAATTTGCAGGGACAAAGCGACGCGTTTTGCACCGTGGGACTCGGTCACCGCCGACTCTCCATCATTGATTTGAGCCCAGCCGGACATCAGCCGATGAGTGATGCGTCCGGGCGCTACTGGATCGTCTACAACGGCGAGGTGTATAACTATCTGGAACTGAAGGCAGAGTTGCAACAGTCAGGTAGATCCTTCCAGACGCGGACCGACACCGAGGTGATACTTCAAGCCTTCATTACGTGGGGTCCGCAATGCTTGCGACGCTTCAATGGTATGTGGGCGTTTGCTATTTATGACCGCGTGGCGCTAAGGCTTTTTTGCGCGCGGGATCGCTTTGGTGTTAAGCCTTTTCATTATGCCAGCGCGAACGGACAGTTCGCGTTTGCCTCCGAGGTTAAGCAATTGCTGGCGCTGCCCTGGGTGGGGGCTGACGCCAATCGGGATCGCCTTGCCGATTTTTTCCTCTGGGGCTTTGAACAGCATACCGACGAAACCTATTTTCACCAGGTGCGCTGCCTGCCGGCCTCCCATTACATGGAACTGACCCAGGATGACATCGAGCGCGGTCGTTGCGAACCCAAGCGGTACTGGACCCCGGGTCAGGACGAGACCCTGGACGAACGTCAGGCGATTACCGCCTTTCGGGATCTGCTCGCGGACTCAGTACGCCTGCGGCTCCGAAGCGACGTGCCGGTCGGTGTCACCCTCTCTGGCGGGCTCGATTCCTCCAGCGTGGTGTGCCTGGCCGGCGAACTCCGGGGGGCCGGTGGGTCACAATCCCCGCTCGATGCCTTTAATGTTGAGTTCGAGGGTGCGGCCTATTCGGAGAGGGACTATGCCGAGGCTGCGGCCAGCAAGGCAGGCGCCCGTACTATCGTGCTCCGACCGGGCCAGGCCGATCTCAGGCGCGATTGGGAGAAGTTTGTTTGGCACATGGAAGGGCTTTTTGAAACTTTATCATTTTTCTCGAATTATCAGATCTATCGATTGATTCGCGAGGATGGTATCTCGGTAGTATTGAGCGGCCAGGGCGGCGATGAACTGTTGCTCGGCTATGAACGCTATCGTACCTATCATGCGCTTTTCAAACTCAGAAAAATGAGTTTCATGGCGGCGGTGAGGGAGGCCATGGCAGCGCGCAGCCATGCCAATATGCCTCTCACAAAACAAATCGCCTACGGCCTTTACTTTACACTGCCGGTGTTGCGAGCGATTCATCGCCGTCGCTTGATGAGGCCAATACTCAATCATGATTTTTTCATGGAATATAGCGGGAGAACTGAGCTACTTCGTTGTTCCATGCTGCATCGGGACCGCTATGCCCTGCAGTGGAATGAGTATTACCATTACCAGCTTCCGCATCTACTCCATCATGAAGACTCTGTTTCCATGGCTCATTCTGTCGAGACCCGTCTGCCCTTCCTGGACTATCGTTTACTAGAGTTGATCCTTGGGCAATCGACCGATTTGTTATTTCGTGATGGCTGGTCCAAATACATCCTGCGTCAGGCGATGGATGGAATTTTGCCCGATCAGGTGCGGAACCGAACCGATAAGATGGGCTATGAAACCCCAACTGGTTCTCTGATCCGGCAAAACCGCGATCTCTTTCTTCCCTTGCTGGCCCGCCACCGCGATGACACCGTGCTTGATGTGCCGGCCATTGAGCGCCGGTTTGAATCGGCTGAGTTCGACCAACGCTTACTTTGTGGTGTCGTAAGTTACCTGAGCTGGAAGGAGGCTTTCACCGTTGGCAATCTTGATAGGCAAGCTTGCTCAACATGAAGATTATTTTGCTGGTTAATGGGTTCCCCGATGCCCAGAGGCCGAACAGTAGCGTATTCAATCTCCGGACTGCCACAGAACTGGCCAAACGCGTTGATTTGACTGTCGTTGTTCCTAGGGCCATCAGGCCCGGAAGGTCGCTGGTCGCGGTGGAACAAGGGGACGGTTTCAAAGTTGTTTGTGTTTCCGGTCCAGTTGTACCGAGGGCACCTTGCCTCACTCTGAGGCTCTACCGGCCCTTTGTCGCCCCGCTACTGGCACCCTATCTAAGGGAGGCGGATATCGTCCATTCTGTGGGCGCTGAGTTCGCGGGTCTGCTCGCGGGGGGGCTCCGACAAAATCACCGTTATCTCCATGTGTTGCAAATCATCAATGATCTGCGCCACCTCAAAAGGCCCCCCTTTGCTAGATACCCCTATTTGGCGACTTTGCGCCACCATCTCCATGGCATCGTGTGCAATAGTCGTATGCTTGAAGAGGCCGCCCGCCTGTACTTTCCCCAGATTCGCAACATAAGAACTGCCTATCGGGGCACCGATCTCGAACTTTTCGCGCCGGAAACGCCGGGCAGCAAAACCCTCAATAATCTGGAACCGATGCGATTCCTATACCTGGGCGGATTACCCCTATACCCTGACCGGACCTTTGGTGTGAACACCAAGGGGGGCGTCACGCTGATGGAGGCCTGGAAGCTAGGGGAAGAGGCTTTTCACCGTACCGGTAGCACCCTGTTCTTCGGTGGGCCGTGCAGTACATCGGAGCAGGCCCGTGCGTGGGTCGATAGCCTCCGCTATCCGGAAGCAGTCCATCTCGGAGGTATAGTGCCGCCTCGGGAAGTGGCAGATCACTTGCGCGCGGCTGGCTTGGTCCTGATCCCCAGCCTGGAAGAGGGATGTCCTAACCTAGCCTTCGAAGCGCTGGCTAGTGGGAAGCCAATTCTCGCCAGTGACATTGGCCCATTGATGGAGGTCGTTGCTCATGGCGAGAGCGGTTTAACCGTACCGGCTGAAAACGCGGTGGCGCTCAAGAATGCCATGGTGGATTATTCAAGGCCTGAACGGAGAGAGGAAATCCATTACATGGGACTCGCGGCCCGCCAACGGGCGGAGCGGCTTTTCGATCATCGGAAATACGCTCAGACACTCGTGGCCCTCTACGATGAACTGATGTTTGCCCGCAGGCAGCAGGAAAATTATGAAAAATCGATTGCTTGAGCGTATTTGCTGTCCGAAGTGTAATGGCCATTTGACCCCAGCCGTTTTCGCGTCTGACACTGATGGTAATATTCAAGACGGAATCCTGGTCTGTCGACCCTGCGCCCTGCGCTTCCCTGTAGCGAACGGTATCCCCGTTTTTCTGCTGTTTCGGACGGGATTTCACGCTGAATTTGAGAAGCGGTTTCAGTCGCAACTTGCCGAGTATTCCAACGTGAGATGGCCATCCGAACCTCCAGGACCCGGAGAAGCGGAGGTGCAAGATACTTTTACGGAGGAGTGGGAACCCATCGCCAGGGATGACGACGATCTCACGTTTACCTACACAACAGATGATCTTGTCAAGCTTAACCGGTCCGTATGGTTGAAATGGGTGCCAAACCAGGAGACTGAAATCCAATCGACTCTGGTCGTGGGTTGCGGGGGTGGGAAAGAAGTTCTTGCCCTCTCCAAGGTCCTGGATACTTCCGAGATCATCGCGATTGATATCAATCTGGCTGTTCTCCAAAACGGACCCAGGTTGCAGAAGGAACCAGGTATTCACGTCGTCGTGTGTTCTCTCTTCAGCCTACCGTTTCGCGAAAGTTCGTTTGACCTCGTCTACAGCCAAGGGGTCATTCATCATAACGTGTCTACAAAAGCTGCCTTCGATTCAATCTCACGCTATGTACGCCGTGGAGGCTTCTTGTTCGTTTGGGTTTACGGCCTTGACGACCACTTGGTATTAAAAGGGGGTATTGGATTCCTTTCACGTGTGGCCTGGTGGGTGGAAAAAATCTTCAGACCGATCATTAGCCGAAGTCCACGAGGATTCCGTGAATTATTCTTTTGGATCATTGGGGTTATTTTGCACCCCCTTGTCTTGCTTCGGGTCCGTAACCAAAAAAGCTGGACCATAAAGAATACGATCCATGGTCTCAAGGACTGGCTTTCACCCCGTTACGCCCACGAGCATAGTTTTAACGAAGTGATCGAGTGGTACGAGCGCAGCGGTTACCAGATCATCGACGTCCATTCAGCGGCGGCGTATCGTGATTTGTTTCAGAAAAGGCTTTGGGGCGTGGGGATGACAGGCGCGAGACTGAGTTAAGAGGATGTCACACAGGTTAGGTTATGGGTATGTATAGCCAAGGATTCTCTATAGCTAGCGGACATCATGTGAAGGGCAAATGCATGTTGGCGTTTGGTCCAACAACATGAAAATTCGACCCTTAGAACCTTCTGAACGATCCGCCTACGATGTGTTGGCCCGCCGCCACGGAACCCTATTTAACACCACGGAATGGTTGGTGATGTTTGGCGAGCAAATTAAGGTGCTGGGCATTTTCGACAACGGCCATAACCTAGTGGGAGGTGTGTCGCTCTATCAGGATCGACGGTGGGGCTTGAAAATACTGCGCCAAGCGCCGTTTTCCCCAACTTGTGGTCCTTTTATGCAGGTGAGGGCAAGAAACACAGTTGCTGTCATCGAAGAGCGGCGAAAAGTGATGGATTGCCTCGTTGATTATCTAAACGAGGAAGCGCCAGTACTTTGTATGCTATCTCTGGACAAAAATATTACGGATGCGCTCCCTTTCTACTGGCAGGGGTACAAGGTTGTCTTGAATTATACTTATCTGATAGATTTAACCTTGCCTTTGGATCAAATTAATAAAAATATGTCCCCGACCCGCCGGAACGATATGACTAAGGCGATCCGGGATGGATTGATTGTGCGACAACTCATGGACTACAAAACGGTCCGTCATTTGGTGCTTGCCACCTTTGATCGTCAACGCAAATCCGTGAATGATACCTATTTGGAGGCCATCCTTTTCCGCTATGCTCATTCCACCAACAGCTTTGCGTTCAGTACCTACCAGGGCAATGAGCCAATTGCCGCCTGTTTTGTGGTGCATGACACGGAGACAGCCTATTACTTGCTTGGTGGTTACAACGAGGAAAAACGACACCATGGGGCCGGTGCATTAGCGCTGTTTGAAGCGATAAAGCACGCCCAGAAGCTCGGGTTGAAAAGATTTGATTTTGAAGGGTCAGTGATTCCTGATATAGAGCGTTATTTCCGAGGGTTTGGTGGGCAATTGATACCTTATCTTACCGTCAACAAGGCCTGGCTGCCTATTGAACTCGCGCTCAAATTCATCAAACGGAATACATTTTGAGTTGAGAATAACTGTCATGAAAATCATCTGGGTGGCCGGTGCACGGCCCAATTTCATGAAAATCGCGCCCATCTGGAAAGCCATGGCGGCTTGGAATGCCGGGCAGGTTTCGGCCAAGACTCGGTTTTGCCCTTTGTTGGTGCATACCGGCCAACATTACGATGCCAACATGTCAGATGTATTCTTTCGCGACTTGGCTCTGCCAGAACCCGATTATGCCCTAGGCGTGGGCAGTGGCACCCATGCGGAACAGACCGGTCGGGTGATGATGGCATTCGAGCAGATCCTGGCGCGGGAAAAACCCGACGCGGTCGGGGTTGTTGGGGATGTCAACTCCACCTGTGCTTGTGCTCTTGCGACCGCCAAGTGTTATGTGTTGACGGGGAATCGCACGCCATTGTTGATTCATGTGGAAGCAGGCCTACGCTCCGGTGATCGGTTGATGCCGGAGGAAATCAATCGCCTGGTGACTGATGCCTTGGCCAACGTGTTGTTCACCACCGAGGAGAGCGGTACCCAAAACCTCCTGAAGGAAGGTATCCCCCCGGAACGTATTCATTTTGTCGGCAACGTCATGGTGGATTCCCTGCTGCAGGCTCTGGAACGAGATCAGGCCACGTCAAGACGGTTTGAGCCCCTTGCACCGAGTACAGGCTACGGATTAGTCACGTTGCACCGCCCCAGCAATGTGGACGATCCCGCACTATTGGTCGACATCATCGCCGCGTTGCAAGGCATCGGTCAAAACATACCGCTCTATATGCCTATTCATCCTCGCACCCGCGCCCAATGGTCGGATGCGAACATGATCAACCTCGATTCCGTCGCCACCGACCGGCTGCCGGAAAGCCCTGGCCTCTACGGCTTGCCCCCACTTGGCTACCATGATTTTTTGGGCCTCATGCGACAGGCGGCTTTCATCATCACCGATTCCGGTGGGGTTCAGGAGGAATCCACGGTGCTCGGCGTGCCTTGTATCACCCTGCGAGAAAACACGGAGCGCCCTATAACGGTCACGGTCGGTACCAATGTCCTGCTGGGCCGAAACCCCCGGGCCTTGCAGGAACAGGTTGACCGGATACTGAGAGGCGAATGGAAATCAGGGGCATCGCCACCCGGCTGGGATGGTCATGCGGCAGAGCGGATTGTCAGCGTATTGGCAAAATTGGGGGAGGGAAATCAATGAGTCCGCTATCTGGTTTGCGGATTGTGCAGGCTACGACCAGCCATCCCGCCAACGATGACCGCATCTTCTTTAAGGAAGCCCGCTCCCTTGTCCGCGCTGGCGCCGACTTGACCCTGTTGTGCAGTGACGTAACCAAGCCTCCCGCGGATCTGCATGGCATGCGGTACCAGACCTATCCAGGCGGCGGTACTCTTCGGCGCAGGCTGATCACACGCCGCCATTTGGAATCCGCACTGGCCGAGGGACAATATGATGTCATTCATTGTCACGAACCAGACGGGCTGCTGGCAGCGCTTAATGTCAAGCGAAAGACCGGGGTGAAGGTCATCTTTGACAGCCATGAAATGTGGGGAGCTACCTTGGCGCAGCGTTTCCCCCCGTGGAGTTGGAACATGGTCAGCACAGGCTATCAATGGCTGGAAGCGGGCTGGATAGCGAAATGCGACCGGGTGATTGGCGCCAGTTGGGCTATCTCCGATTACCTCGCTTCGATCCTGGGCCGGGAACGCGTCGCCACGATACTCAACGTACCCGTTACCGATGTGTTCGCTCCCCCGGTCGGCAAGTCGTGGGAAGACCCCATCATTTTTTGTCATGATGGACACCTGGGGTTTGACCGAGGTCTGAAAACCATGGCGGACGCCATTCGACAAGTCTCAGCGACTCATCCGGCCCAGTTCAAAATCGTGGGGGATGTATTCGGTGAAGAACGGAACTGGTTGACGGCATTTATTGACGAGTATCATCTACAAGATGTCATTGCCCGCACTGGTTGGCTTCCCTACGAGCAGGTCGGGGATGCGCTTGCACCTTGTCATATAGGGTTAATCGCGCTGCAAAATCTTCCGAATAACGTAGTGACCTCATCGAATAAAGTTTTTAATTATATGCTTTATGGGATGCCGTTCATTGCTCCAACCTTCCGCCTGGCCAAACAGAAACTTGTGGCGGAAGAACACTGTGGTCTGCTGGCGGATAGCGCCGACCCGGCCACTTATGCGGCGGCCATGCGGTGGATGATTGAGAACAAGAGCGAAACCCAAGCGATGGCGGAGCGGGCTTTGAATGCTTCCCGTACCAAATATCGATGGGAGCATATGGAGCCAATATTATTTGATTTGTATGCTCGGATTTAGATATGAAGCTTTCGCGTATTTTGCTGGACCGAATTGAAGAGAACTTTGGCTGCACGTTCTATATTCTGGATAGTCATCAGTTTTCTGAAAACTATCGTAATTTGCTTCAGACTTTCCAAATATATTATTCAAATACCCATATTGCTTACTCCTATAAAACCAATTACACCCCTCGGATCTGCCAGTTAGTGGATAAATTCGGCGGATGGGCAGAAGTTGTCTCTGATATGGAATATCAGATTGCCCGTAATGCTGGGGTATCGCCAACAAAAATATTTTTTAATGGACCATATAAAAAGGTGACCGCCATTGAGGATCTGTTGTTACAAGGAGGTATTGTCAACGCGGACTCGATGCAGGAACTTTGGAAGATCAGCGAAATTGCCCTAAGGCATCCTGAGTGCGCCCTAAGTGTTGGGTTAAGATGCAACTTTGACGTCAAAGATGGCGTGCTGTCACGCTTTGGTTTCGATGTTGTTAGCGGCGATCTCGACGCTGCTAAGCAGTTAATTAAAGAAACTCCGAATCTGCGCTTGGCGGGGCTACATTGTCATTTCGCCAATCGCAGCCTGGAAACCTGGCGCAATGGCGCTGCCGGCATGGTGAATCTGCTCCGGGAGCATTATCAGGCAGGTGGTGAGGACCTCACTTTTGTCAGCCTTGGTGGCGGTCTGTATGGAAATATGCCCCCATCATTGCGGGCGCAGTTTAATGTTGAAATCCCCAGTTATGAGGATTACGCAAAGACGGCGGCGCAGCCCTTTTCCGATTTTTTCCGTGGTTTTGATCATGGCCGTCAACCGATGTTAATTATTGAACCTGGAACGGCGCTGGTCGCGGATGCCATGAAATTTGCCGCAAAGGTAGTTAGCATTAAGTCGATTCGCGGAAAAACCATCGCCACGTTAATGGGGAGTATCTACAACATTAATCCAACACCGAATAGAAAGAATCTGCCAATTAATGTTTATCATCAGGATTCCAGTCCAAATGTCCGGCAACACTATGATGATGTTGACTTTGCCGGTTATACCTGCATTGAATCGGATTACCTTTATCGTCATTATTCCGGTCAACTGGCCGTTGATGACTTTGTCGTGTTCGATGATGTTGGGGCCTACTCTGTTGTCATGAAGCCGCCTTTTATTCTGCCCAATTTTGCCATCGTCGAATACAACGAAGAGACTGGTACAGTGAATCTGATTAAAAGAGCGGAAACATTCGACGATCTTTTTCAAACATACCAGTTTTAAATTTTAGAGCTGATCTCAACTCAAATTGGGATTAATGATGTTAGAAGATTCTGCACAGTTGATCTGGCTGAATGGGCGCATGGTGCCTATCGGCGAAGCCAAAGTGAACGTCCTGTCCCCAACCTGCCAATTCGGCGCCAATGTCTTTGAAGGGATTCGCGGTTACTGGAACGATGAGCGGCAGAAACTTTACCTGTTCAGAGCCACTGATCACTGGGCACGACTGCTCAGCTCGATCCGGCTGATGCGTTTTGAAAGCGACTGGTCCTTGCCGTCACTGCGCGACGCCGTGGTTGAAGCGATTCAGGCTAATGATATCCGGGATGACGTCGAGATCCGGCAAACGATCTTTCTGAATGGCATCGGAACCTGGCACGCCCAGGGGCCGACCGGAATGTTCGTGCGCGCCAGACCCAAGGCGCGATCGACTGATGACGAACCGGGCCTGCATTGCGGCGTGAGTTCCTGGGAGCGGATCCATGATCGGTCGCTCCCGCCCCGCATCAAGTTAGGGGCAAATTATATGAACAGCCGGCTGGCGCACATGGAAGCCCGGCAAAACGGTTACGACACGGCGTTGATCATGAACCACGCCGGGACGGTGTCGGAGGCACCCGGTTCCTGTGTGTACATCGTAAGGAACGGTCAGCTGATTACCCCTCCGCTCACGGCATCGATTCTGGAAAGTATCACGCGCGCCACGGTCAAGGAGATCGCGCAGACTACGCTTGGCCTCAAGGTGGTGGAGCGAGAGATCGACCGCACCGAGCTGTACGTGGCTGACGAAATCCTCTTGTGCGGGACGGCGATGGAGGTCAGACCCGTCTTGTCAGTGGACCGGTTTGCGATCAATGCCGGGATTCCCGGTCCGATCACCACCAACATCCGGAAGAAATATCTTGAGATTGTGCGGGGGCTGGATGAGCGTTACTCACCGTGGCTGACTGCGGTTTAAGTTTGGGTTATTGGCGCCAACTGTCGGTGGAACTAAACCCCAGGGATGGCGGATGGTTCGGTTCTGAATGGCCTGGGTTGTGAGCACCATTCGCGCCGTTGTGGATATCCCGGAAGCCTTTGTGCCCCGGGCGCTTTACGTGTTGGATTTTCTCGCCGCTGCCTGGGGGTTGAAAGTGGAGGTCACGCATGGCCCTGGCAATGTGGCTGGCGCCCACTTGGTGTATGCCCGTTTATCGGAGGGTGTTGCGGTCAGGGGGGCGGTGGTGATTCCGTTCGACGAACGGCTTTATGATCCTCACGCGGTCTGTGTGGCAACCGTGCGTGATGGATATCCGGTTTGGGGTCACCATGACGTTGCCACGGAGGGATGGGATCTCATTGCCGCGACCTTTCGGTTGCTGACGCTGGCGGATGAGCAACAGATCGACCCAGCGGCGCGGGACGGCCTGGGGAATTTTCTGGTTGGGGCCTTGCCGGCAGGGCGCGCCGCGATGGTGGCCGAACCCTTGGCGGACAACCATGCGGCTCTTTTGCTGGAAAAACTGCTGAAAATTGCTCCGGATTTACGCGAGGCCTGCGTGCCACGCTGGCCGGTTGGGAAACGCTACGCGGTCTGCGTCACGCACGACTCGGATGCCATGCATCGCGGGCACCCCAGGGAGTTGGCGACTGCGTTAACGAAGTGGCTGATGCGTCGCCAGCGGGTTTTTTTGGATATGGCGCTTGAAGGGCTGAAATATCGGCACACGCCCATGGCCAACTCCTCCTGGGGTTTCGATGGTTGGCGTGACGATGAAGCGCGGCACGGTTTCAGGAGTTGCTTCTACCTGGCGGTTCGCCCCCTGGGTTGCCGCCGCCGACTCAATGACTGCAAAAGCGATGCCCTGGTCGCGGGGATTGATTGGTCGTTCTTCCAGCAGATGCGGGGAGAAGGCTGGGAGTTCGGTTTGCACCCGGCGCTTGATGCGCAGCGGGACCTCGATGAAATCGTGCGGGAGAAAAGCGCCCTGGAGGAGCGCCTGGGCGCCCCGCTCACGGGCATCCGCCATCATTACCTGGCCATCGACAATTACCGCCCTTGGGCAACCTTTCGTAAGCATTTGGCGGCCGGCTTTCGTTACGACAGTTCCCTGGGCTGGCATGATCGGCCCGGCTTCCGGGCGGGCACCGCGTTGCCATTTCGCCCTTTTGATCCGGATGCCGCTGAGGCGCTGGACCTGATCGAGCTGCCTTTAGCGGTGATGGATTGCCAGGTTGCGCTCGGCAGTGTGGGGACCGCGGAGGCACAGGCTACGCTCATTGCCGACAAGGTCCGCCAGGGCGCTGGCGTGTTAGTGTTGAACTGGCATACCGAAACCTATTGCAATCGGTTGCTGTATGCCGGGTATCGAACCCTTTATGAACGCATCTTGGCCCCGTTACTCGCCGACGGGGATGCCTGGTTCGCGACGCCGAACGAGATTGCCGGGTGGTGGCGGGGGCGCGCGGAACGCCTGCGCGTGCACTGAAGGTCAGGAGATACCATGCTGATCTGGTTGCTGATGGTGGGCGAACCGCTGCCCATCGATGAGACCCATGACCGTTTGCATCGCACTGGCATGTTGGCCGAGACCTTTCTGGCTGATGGTCATGCTGTCCTATGGTGGACATCGACCTTTGACCACTACCGCAAGCACAACCGCTACCGGGAAGACACCTGGATTGAGGTGTCCAACCGCTTGCGGATATGGTGCCTCTACGGTCGACCCTATCAAAAGCATGTTTCGATCCAGCGGATGCTGAATCATGTTGATGTAGCGCGGGGTTTTCGCCGCCATTGGCTTGAAGAAACCAAGCCGGATCTGATCGTGTGTTCACTGCCCTTGATCGAACTGGCGGCTGCGGCAACCCAGTATGGGCAGACGCATGGGGTCCCGGTCGTTTTGGATGCCCGGGACATGTGGCCGGATATTTTCGCAGAGGTTTTTCCGGCATGGTTGCAGGGCGCGGCGAGGCTGGCCCTGTACCCCCTGGAACGTATGACGCGCAAGGCGTTTGCGGATGCGACGGCCATCACCGGGATTACACCGGCCTTCGTGGCGTGGGGACTGGGCAAGGCGAAGCGGCAAGTGACCGAACTGGATCGGGATTTTCCGTTGGCTTATCAGGATGAGCCGCTGCCCCAGGATGAGCTCAACGCGGCCATTCTGCGTTGGCGTGACCGGGGACTTCGAGGCGACGCCTTCGTCGCTTGTTTTTTCGGCGCCATCAACCGCCGTTTCGATCTCGAAACCGTGATCGAGGCCGCCCGGTTACTGCAGCCGGGTTCCCGGCGGATTCAAGTGGTCCTGTGCGGCGACGGCGAACGACTGCCGCATTGCCGCCGCCTTGCTGCCGGTTGTGATAATGTCCTGTTGCCCGGCTGGCTACCCAAAGCGGATATCGCGGCGCTCATGAAGCTGTCGAACGTGGGTCTGGCCCCCTATTTCAGCAGTCCGAGCTTCCGGATCAGCTATCCAAACAAGTCGATTGAGTACCTGGGCGGCGGTTTGCCGGTGGTCTCCAGCCTCAGGGGCATACTGGAAGAACTGCTGGTGGAAAACCAGTGTGGCCTGACCTATGAGCATGGTGATGCCCAGCAGCTCGCCGGGTTACTGGCTGATCTCTACGACCAGCCGGATCGGGTCAAGGCCATGTCCAGTCAGGCCCGCGCGCTGTTTGAACAGCGCTTCTCAGCGAAGAATGTCTATACCGACATGATGCACCATCTGCTGGCCGTGCAAGACGCCTATCGGCGGCGTTTAACGTTATGACGTTGCGTCGTGATATTGACAGCTTGGCGTTTGGAGCATCCTGTCCGGTCTTGCCTGGGGGGGGCGGGATATGGCATTGAAGCTCTTATACATTACCAACAATACCCAGGTCGCCCGCATTGCCCAGGCAAGCGGGGTCGATTGGCTCTTCGTGGATCTGGAAATGCGCGGCAAGGTGGAGCGCCAGGGTGGCCGTAACACCGTTATCTCCGGCCATACGGTTGCCGATGTCAGGCGCATGCGCGACATCCTTGACCGGTCTAGCCTGCTGGTCCGGGTCAATCCGATCAATGAGCATTCTGGCCTGGAAGTCGATGAGGCTATTGGGGCCGGGGCGGATATCGTGATGCTGCCCTTTTTCAGGACCCGTGCCGAGGTTGAGCATTTCATTGCCAGCGTGGCCGGGCGGGCAAAAACCTGCCTGCTCTTGGAAACCGCGGAAGCTGTCGACAACGCGGAGGCGATTCTGTCGGTGTCGGGTATCGATTACGTCCATATCGGGTTGAATGACCTGCATATCGCCTACCGTATGCGCTTCATGTTTGAGCCGCTGGCTGACGGAACGGTTGATCGCCTCTGCCAGAAGATGGCCAGCCAAGGGATCATCTACGGTTTTGGGGGGTGCGCGCGGATTGGCAAGCTGCGTCCGCCGGCCGAGAACATCATTGCTGAGCATTATCGCTTGGGTTCGAGCATGGTCATATTGTCCCGCAGTTTTTGTAATACCGCCGACATGGACAGTCTTGACCAGGTGGAGGAGTCGTTCCGCACGGGGGTCGCGGCGATACGGGCCTGGGAACGGGAGCTACTTGGCAAGGATGAGGCCTATTTTGTAAACAATCGCCAGTTTGTGCGTGATGAGATTTACCGGGTTGCTGAAGAAATCAGTGCCAACCGCGCCTGAGCAGCAATCACCCTTGGTCGTCGCACTGCTTACCCTTACCTAACTTGATGAATATCTTTACCAAGCTGGATTTCACTCGTCTCGTTGATTTTGTGTTGTCGGCGATTTTTATCTCTTGGGTTCTACCCCTTTGGATCATCGTGATACCCGTTTTGATGGTGACGGGCGAAGGGGAGGTTTTTTACCGGCAACCGCGTGTCGGCAAGAATGGCAAGCTATTCAACTTGCTGAAGTTTACAACGATGCTCAAAAATAGTCCGAATATGGGTACCGGGGAACTCACGCTCCATAACGACCCGCGTGTATTACCCGTTGGGCGCTGGTTGCGCAAGAGCAAGATCAACGAATTACCACAGTTGGTCAATGTCTTACTCGGTCACATGAGTATTGTTGGTCCGCGTCCACAGACGCCACGGTATTTTGAGAAGTTCCCCAAGGATTATCAGTGCGAATTGATCAAGGTCCGCCCCGGGTTATCGGGGATTGGTTCCATCCTATTTCGCGACGAAGAAAAAATGAGCCAGCATGCCGCTGATCCCGTCGCCATGGATTTAGGCTTGATACCGTATAAAGCGCAAGTCGAGAAGTGGTATATCGATCACCGTGGTGTCAAGAACTACTTTCTCGTCATCATCGCCACGATCTGGATTATACTATTCCCCCGAAGCCAAATAGCCTGGAAATGGTTTAAAGGCTTACCCGTACCGCCGGCGGAGATTGCGGCATATTGTAATTGGCGCGGGTGAGTGATTGATGCTTATGACCCTATTTTAGCAAAGGGGCTCTATGAATAGACAAATTCTCAGGTACGCGCGTGGATTAGGCTATCTGTTTTCTTATTTTTTTTATGAGTGGCCAAGGGGGCTTGATTTCTCGCTTAGGAATAAATCCCTTGGTATTACTTTGCCGGGTAATCATGGGTATGCATTGACTTCAAAAAAAGCCCTGCAAAATATACTTAAAGAGATACCCTTTGCGGGAAAATCATTAATTGACATAGGTAGCGGCAAGGGGGGGGGTGATTTGTCAAGCTTATCAACTGGGTTGTTCGCATTGTGCTGGAGTGGAGTATGAGGAACATCTGCATAAAATATGCAAGCAAAATATAGAAATTTTAAAGCTACAGCAGCATGTCATGTCATATAACGTAGATGCGCGTTATTTTGATGAGTATGATAATTATGACATTTATTTCCTGTTTAATCCATTTGATTATGATATTTACGAAGAGGTTATTACCAAAATTGTATCCTCCAACATTAGTAGCAGTCATGGCTGGAAGGAAAAATATTTAATTTGCTATGGCGACGGAAATATCGGGGCAATATTGGGTTCTGGCTTTTTTCATGCATATAAAGATTTCGAGTGCCCATATCGCGGCAATCAGATTAGAATTTTCAGATCAAAGACCCCATTTGGTTGAGTACCGCATGCAATGCAATCATCCTTCCAACTAACGGCGATGGTTTTTTAATAGCGGATTCGGCAAAGATTAAATTACATGATGGCTGGGGTAGTGCGGGACGTTAATGGCGATTGATGTCCTTAAGTCGATTGCGTCAAGTTGGATTAAGCCAGTACCAATTATTTTGGTCATGGTATTGATTGGCCTCCTGTTTATTCGCATAAGTAGGACAAGATGTCTGGGAGTGCGCATCATTGCGGGCGCTGCATTGACCCTTGCTTTTGCTTCTTGGGCGCCGGTGGCGGAGAAACTGCTGGAAACCCTTGAGGTTCAATATCCAGCTGTCACTGACTACAGGACATTACCTCAGGTAGAGGCCATAGTGGTCTTAGGTGCGGACTGGGTACCCAATGCTGCCTGGTCGGTATCATCACAACTGAATCCCCCGGCCGCGGTGCGCCTCTTGGAAGGATTGCGCTTATATCACGCTCTTTCCGGTGTACGGTTGATTTTAAGTGGTGGCAGCCGTGAATCTGGTGTACCTCCAGTCGCACAGGGCTATGCTGTAGCAGCCCGGGAATTAGGCGTGCCAGCAGAGCGGATCATGACCCTGGACGAACCGCTCGACACGGCTGAGGAAGCCTTTGCTGTCCGTGAGATGTTAGGTCCTGATACACCCTTTTTGCTGGTTACCTCCGCTTCACATATGCCAAGAGCCATGAGGCATTTTCAGCACGTTGGCCTAGATCCCATACCGGCCCCTACCTACCATCAAGCGCAGCGAACAAAGCGGGATAACCTTTCAAGCTGGCTACCCAATTCAAGCGCCTTGCGCATGACAGAGATGGCTTGGCATGAGTACCTGGGTCTTTTGGCATGGCGCTGGGATCATCCTGGTTGACGTGAAGGTCGTAGCAATGTCCCTTCATCCTTGAGGGTGTGGCGCCCACCCCTCATGGCAGTTGATGGGGTGCGGATGATGGGCGCGGATTGATCCTGACCGTTCTTTTTGGCACCTTGGCTTCCCTCAGTCTTAGATTGGCGCCAACTTATGAGCCGTTCATTTTCATGACTTCATCCTCATCTGATACCACGGCCCTCTTTGCCCCCCTGATCGCTGAGATCCGCGCGCTCTACGGCCCCGGTCCCATCCCCCTGCACCGCCCGGTGTTAGAGGGCCCGGAGCGGCGTTGGCTGGTGGAGTGCATTGATTCCACCTTCGTATCCTCGGTGGGGCCACGGGTAATGGAGTTTGAGGAGCGGGTGGCGGTCTTCACCGGGGCGCGGTTCGCCGTGGCGACGGTCAACGGCACCGCGGCGCTGCACGTCGCCCTGCACCTGGCGGGCGTGACGGCGGACAGCGAGGTGCTCACCCAGGCCCTGGACTTCGTCGCCACCTGTAATGCCGTGCGCTACGCCCAGGCTTGGCCGGTTTTCGTCGATGTCGACCGCGACACCCTGAGCCTGAGCCCGCTAGCCCTGGCCGCCTTTTTGGACCGCCACGCCGAGCGCCGGGCGGACGGGGTCTATAACCGCGCCAGCGGCCGGCGCCTGGCCGCCTGCGTGCCCATGCATACCTTCGGCCTGCCGGGGCGGATTGAGGCAATTGTGGCGATCTGCGACCACTGGGGGATCCCGGTGGTGGAGGATGCGGCGGAGTCGCTGGGTAGTTAGGTGGCGGTGGAGGGAGGCTGGCGCCACACGGGTACCTTCGGCCGGCTGGGGATCCTGAGCTTCAACGACGACATGCTTATCACCACCGGCGGCGGCGGGATGATCCTAACCGACGATCCGGACCTGGCGGCACGGGCGCGGGACATGATGATCATGGGGATGGGCACTCAGCCCGGCGAGGTTCTCAAGGACGACATAAGTGAAAACGATGGTTTCCTCATGCCAAACCTGAACGCGGCCATAGGCTGCGCCCAGATGGAGCGCCTGCCCGCCATGCTGGCGATCAAGGCGGACATCGCGGCGCGCTACGCGGCGGTACCTGCCATTCACCTGATCCCGCCCTTGCCCGGGACGCGCCCCAATCACTGGCTCAACGCCGTGCTGCTGGACACCCCGGCGGAGCGGGAGGCCCTGTTGACCTACAGCAACGCCCAGGGGGTCATGACCCGCCCCATCTGGCGCCTGATGCACCGCCTGCCCATGTACCAGCATTGCCAGCACGATGGCCTGGTGAACTCCCTGTGGCTGGAGGCGCGGGTGGTGAATCTGCCCTCCAGCGTGCCCGAGGGGGCGATGGGGGACTATACGGCGCTGTGAAGCGCTGATGGTTCTCACCGCCCGGCCCGCCGCCCCGTGTCGGTAGATCGCTCGGTCTGCCTGACGCCGTGTTTTCTAATCCCGGAACCCCGCCATGCTCGATACCCTGCACCTGATCGGCCGTGATCAACCCCTCTTTGACACCGACCTGGCGCGCCATGAGGCGTTGCTGTCAGAGCTGGTTTCAGCCGGGCGCTTTCTGGTCATCGGCGGCGCCGGGTCCATCGGCCAGGCGGTGGTGCGGGAGATCTTCAAGCGTAAGCCGTGGGTCCTGCATGTCGTCGATATCAGCGAGAACAACCTGGTCGAGCTGGTGCGGGATATTCGCAGCACCCTGGGCTATATCGCCGGAGACTTCCGCACCTTCGCCATCGACTGCGGATCGGTGGAGTTCGCCGCCCTAATGCGCTGGGCGGCCGGCTATGACTATGTGCTGAATCTGTCGGCGCTCAAGCATGTGCGCAGCGAGAAGGACCCCTTTACGCTGATGCGGATGGTGGAGGTCAATGTCCTCAATACCATCGCCACCCTGGACCAGGCCAAGGCGGGGCTGGCGAGTAAGTACTTCTGCGTCTCCACCGACAAGGCGGCCAACCCGGCCAACATGATGGGTGCCAGCAAGCGCATCATGGAGATGTTCTTGATGCGCGCCAGTCTGGAGTTGCCCATCTCCACGGCGCGCTTCGCCAACGTCGCCTTTTCCGACGGCTCCCTGCTACACGGCTTCAATCAGCGCTTCGCCAAGCACCAGCCCTTTTCCGCGCCCCATGACGTGCGACGCTATTTCGTCACCCCCCAGGAGTCAGGGGAGCTGTGCCTGCTGTCCTGCCTGCTGGGGGAGAACCGCGACATCTTCTTTCCCAAGCTCAGCGACAAGCTGCACCAGATCACCTTCGCCGAGATCGCCCGGCGCTACCTGCGCGCCCAGGGCTATGAGCCCTATGAATGCGCCAGCGAGGACGAGGCGCGCGGGCGGGTGGCCGAACTGGTGGCCCGCCGCCAGTGGCCCTGCTACTTCTTCGCCAGCGACACCACCGGGGAAAAGGATTTCGAGGAGTTCTACACCGAGCGGGAGACCCTGGACCTGGCGCGCTTTGCCAGCATTGGCGTGATCAAGAATGAGCCGGTCTTCGACCCCGCCAAGCTGACGCTGTTTCTGGAGCGGATCAGCGCGCTGAAGGCCCGCGGCCTGTGGACCCGGGAGGAGCTGGTGGCGCTGTTCCACGCCATGATCCCGGAGTTTGGGCATAAGGAAATGGGCAAGTTTTTGGACGAGAAGATGTAGGGCGGTCGCTAACCCCCTCGATAACCACCCCCTGTAACCGGAGACCCCACCGTGGACAAACTGGACGGCACCCGCATCGCCGATTTTGTGCTCTCGACGATCTTCATCTCCTGGGTCCTGCCCCTGTGGGTCATCGTCATCCCCATCCTGCGCCTGACCGGCGAGGGCGAGGTCTTTTACCGCCAGCCGCGGGTGGGCAAGGACGGCAAATTGTTCGACCTGCTCAAGTTCGCGACCATGCTGAAGAACAGCCCCAACATCGGCACCGGCGAGCTGACCGTCCACAATGACCCGCGGGTGCTGCCGGTGGGGCGCTGGCTGCGTAAGAGCAAGATCAACGAGCTGCCGCAGTTAATCAACGTCTGGCTGGGGCACATGAGCATCGCCGGCCCCCGCCCGCAGACGCCGCGCTGTTTCCAGGCCTATCCGGAGCACATCCAGGCGGAGCTGATCAAGGTGCGCCCCGGACTGTCGGGCATCGGCCCCATCCTCTTTCGCGGAGAGGAGAAGATGATGAAGGATGCCGCCGACCCGGTGGCCTTCTACGACCAGGTGATCATGCCCTACAAGGGTGAGGTGGAGCGCTGGTACATCGACAATCGCTCGGTGAAGAATTACTTCCTGATCATCATCGCCACCATCTGGATCATCCTCTTCCCCAAGAGCCGGGTGGCGTGGCGGTGGTTTAAGGGGCTGCCGACGCCGCCGGATGCGCTGGCGGCGTATCTGTGAGGGGGTTGCCCTGAGGGGCCGCGATTAACCAGGAGGCGATACGGTTATGTTTTGGATTTTTGGCAAATATGCCCGCGAGCGACGCTTGATCAAAGGCCTGCGCCGGCGGCCCCTGGACCCGGCGGTAGTGGCGCAGGTGCGCAGGTTGACCGAGCAGGAGCAACGGGGAGACATCCCCTCGAATTTGCTGTGGAAGATGCACGTCCTGGCGAAGAAACGGCTGCGGGATTTGCCGGAGACCGATCCGTGTTACACCATGGTCCAGGAAATAAGCCGTGGTGCCTTGTGGGAGGTCCAGACCCGGGCCATGCATGATTGTCTGTAGGTAAATGTCATGACCGATGCTTGGTTGAAAACGATCGAGGCGACCTTCGAGCGCGACTTTGGGCTGCACGGGGTCCGGGCGGAATTCGCCCATGGGCCGATTCCGCACCAGGCGGCGCTGACGGTGTACGTGCCGACGGAACCGACGCTGGCGATGCGCGAGCTGGCGCGGGCGATCGAGGCGGAGTGGGCGGAACTGGATAAGGTGCTGTGGGTGCGGGTGTTGAGGCAGCGCCGGCCCTGGGGTTCCTGGTGGGCGCGGGCCGTGATGCCCGGCGCCTGGCGCCGAGCGAGCGCATGAGAGCTGTCTTTGGTGTCTGAAGCAAGCAATCCCCAGTGGTACCTGGTGCAAGCGCGCCCGCGGCAGGCGGCGCTGGCGGTGGAGCACCTGGAGCGGCAGGGCTATTGCGTCTTTCACCCGCGGCTGCACGTCGAGCAACTCCGCCGTGGGCGGCCGGTGGTGGTGGAACAGGCGCTGTTTCCGGATTACCTGTTCATCCGCTTGCAGGCTGGGGTGGACAACTTTGGCCCGGTG
Organism: Candidatus Thiosymbion sp.; assembly: GCA_018435665.1. Lineage (GTDB taxonomy): Bacteria > Pseudomonadota > Gammaproteobacteria > Chromatiales > Chromatiaceae > M0108. Next base: position 50,202 of record JAHDND010000053.1, read on the forward strand.
CGCTCGACCCGGGGGGTGGCGCAATTGGTGGGCTTTGGCACGGTGCCGGTGCCGTTTGATGCCGCCTTGGTCGAGAGCCTGCGGCGCCACTTGGCGGCGCCGGCGGACGGCGCGCCGGACGGGCCGGGGGCGGTGGCCGGCGCGCCGGGCGGGCCAGGGGAGGTGGCCCCCGCGGGGACGGTGCGGGGGGCGGCGGCGGCCGGAGGGGCGCCCGCCCCGGACCCGGGGGTGGCGGCGCTGCTGGGGCTGGCCGAGCCGCGGGAGCGGATTCGGGCGCAGATGGGGCTGGTGAGTCCGCCGCGAGGGCGGGTTGGCGGCGCGGCCTGAGGGCGCGGCGCTTTAGGGCACGAAGGGCAAGGCCAGCGGCGTGACCAGTTCCCAGGTGTTGGGGTCCGGATCAGTGGCCAGCTTCCAGCGTTGCCAGAAGAGGGCTTCGGCCTGTTTCGTAAGGTGCTCGTCCTCGACGCAGGCCGACAGCTCGCAGTTGCTGGAGATACTCGACCAGGCCAGGTTGTGGCTGCCGAAGATCACCGTCTCGTCGTCGATGAGGATCAGCTTCTCGTGCAGGGTGCGGTTGCCGGTCATGACTCGCACCTGCCAGCCGGCGTTGAGCAGGCGCTGGGCGGTCTCCTGATTCGGCCGGCGCTTGCCGATCTTGATCGGCGCGGCTGACATGACGATACGGCATTGCAGGCCGCGCTGGCTGGCGGCGGTGAAGTCCGCCAGCAGGTTGACGGTCTTGTCATACCAGCGGGGGCTGAAGAGGAACATGCTGACGTACAGCCGCCGGCGGGCGGCGGTGAGGCGGGCGTGGAGTTCCTCGTAGTAGCGCCCGTCGGGCAGGAGCTTGAGTTGGGGGATCACGATGCGGTCAGGCGGGAATGACCGGGTGGTGGGGCGGGGCGATGTTCTGGCGGATGTACTCGCGCAGGTAGAGCTGATAGCCGGTCAGGCCCAGGACCAGGGCGCGATGCTTCCAGTTGGTCTTGCTGGCGGCATCGAGGGTCTTCCAACCGCCGATGGCGACCTTGAAGCGCTCCGCGTTGGCCTGCTGGGCGGGGCCCTGGGTCTTGCTGATGTGCTTGGGGGCGGTGACCACGGCCTTGTTGCCGACCATGCGAAATTCCATGATGCCGCCAAAGTCGCCGGAGGCGCCGGCGGAGAAGAGGGGGCCGGTGACGCGAGGCATGGGTGGGTCACTCCGGGGGCTGGGTGCGAATGGGGAGGGATTCGCGCGCGAGCTGAATCCAGGCGCGCAGGGAGACTTCGGCGGTCAGGCCCTCATCCACGTCGAAGCGGCTGAAGGCGGCCAAGGGCAGGATGGCCCGCCAGCGGTCGATGATGGCCTGGCCGCGGCGGCTGTTGTCGAGCAGGTAGATCAGGACCGGGGTGGTGCCCCCGGCGCTGGCCTGTTCCTCGGCCTGGCTCCACCACTCGTTACGAAATTCTTTCGCGCGCTTGATCTCGATCGACCAGCCGGGGATGCCGGTCAGATCCGCCCCGCCCGCGGCGGACTGCGCCTGCCAGTTGCGGCGGACATCGAGGCCCAGCCATTCCCTGATCAGCCGGGCCACCACGCGCTCGGCGGTGGCGCCTTTGGTGCGTTGCAGGGCGCCCATGGGTCAGGGCCCCGGGTGGGGATTGCTGGAGGGTGCCGGGTAGACCTTGCGGTTGAGCTCGAAGTGCGGGCCGTCGCGGAAGCCCTTCCAGTCCCCGCCCCAGACCAGGGCGATGCCCAGATCGGTGGCGGCGGACTTGAAGGCCCGGGCGATGCGCTCGAAGGCCGGCCAGTCCCAGGTGACCTGGCCGTCGACGAGGGCGGCGACGTCGATGGCGTGGCCGGTGAGGTGGCGCGAGTCGAGGGTGCGGCTGGCGCCCTCCTTGACCAGGTCCATCTGGCGCTGGA
>JAHDND010000113.1 GCA_018435665.1 Candidatus Thiosymbion sp.
GGGGCGTAATGGACCACAAGAGCCACTCAGAATACCCAAAATGAGCCCAAAAACGGGTTAAAACGGGCTGCTAAGTCAAAAATGACGCTCTCCAAGGGCGGAAAGAGAGAAATCGGGTCATTCTTCAGCGTTTCCCTAAGTCAAAAATGACGCTCTCCAAGGGCGGAAAGAGAGAAATCGGGTCATTCTTCAGCGTTTCCTTATCAAGCAAGAAGTCGATCCCCATGCTGCTGGAATTGTTCTAGAATAACTTATTCATCAGTATTAAGCCTGGGGCCCTGCTCGTTCCCTCCGGAGAAGTTCCTTGGACAATCTTGATCTCATCGTCCTGACCATTGGAGGACGCCCTCGTGAGCGCAGTCTGTATTTCCTCAGCGGCATCAACGCAGAAGGCCTCCACCAGTGCACTCTTAGCAAGCACCGAGAGACTTAAGGCAAACAGATAACGGCCAACCCTCGTCACGACAAACTCTCCATGCTATCTGGGTCGGACTCAGTTACACCACGGCTAGGGTTTTATCACCTCCTTCAGGAAAGTTCTACACACGAACTCCGTCAAGATCCGTCCAAATCCGACATTTGCCCAGAGGTTTTTTGGGCAGGCATAAAAATCTTCTATGGCTCACACTTGATGGGCTTCGTCTCCCCCGTGCCAAGAGCATGTCAGCAGAGCCTGACCCCTTCACCTCCCCCCGGCTCGTTTTGAATCCCCTGAAGCCTACAGCCGCGTTAGGTGCTGGGCGTGCCCACCGATTACTTCCAGGGAGCCTATCGATGTCTGGCCCGCACGATCCGCACCCGCCCCTCCACGACCAGCAGCAGCGCCTGGCTGAGCTGCTGCTGACCTTAGCCCCCGCCGACGGCAGCTTCATCGACAACGCCGCCTTGTGGCGGGCGATCGGGGCCAGGCTAGCCACTGCGGGACAGCCCGCGACCCCGGGGACTATTGGCAGGTACTGGCCACCCTGGTCGCCCAGGGAATGCTGGTCAAGGGCCAAGGCCGCGGCGGATCGGTCCGCCGGACCGCGCAGGTCTGCCCCACGGCGGATGCTGTTCCCCCATCACCGGCGGCCGATTCCGACCTGACGGCCCCAGCCACGCACACGCCGGCCCCGTAAGTGCCCCGCCGTGCTCGTCCCACCCCGACCGCTGTGACACCACCATTCTCCTCGGCTAGACCGGCTACGCCGATCACCCCGACCGCTTCAGCTATACCGCCCCCGGCCAGCCCCAGCCGCCTGGTCACCGGCTACCTGCATCCCGACAAGCGCCTCAACAACCCGGAGGTGGGCCTGGTCAACCCGGTCACTGACCCGGAGGGCGGTAAGCGTCGCTGGGCCTTCAACCCGCACCTGGACCCGGCCTTGCACTTCGACCCGCCGCGCGCCGCCATCGAAAAGCTGATCGACGACGCCCTGGCCACCAACGACCCGGAGGCGATGCGCGAGGCCCTGGAGGAACTCAAGCGCCTGCAAGCCCCCTACCTCAACTGGGCTGGCAAGGCGGAGCGCACCAGCTTCGAGATCGACACCGTCAGCCTGCATGTCCACGAGCGGATTGACCCCGTCACCATCCTCCGGGCGGTGCGTAAGGGCATGGACGACCAGGCCGCGGGCCTGCCTCCGCCCTTGACTCTGCAACCCAGCCTGTTCGAGAACCCCGCCGAGTACCTGCCCCGGCGCGAGGCCATCGACTTCTACCGCCACGAGCGCGACTGGTCCAACCGCCTGATCGCGGGCGACAGCCTGCTGGTGATGAACAGCCTGCTCCAGAAGGAGAGCCTGGCCGGACGGGTGCAGATGATCTATATCGACCCGCCGTATGGCATCAAGTACGGCTCCAACTTCCAGCCCTTCATCGGCAAGCGCGAGGTCAAGGACCGCAACGACGCCGACCTGACCCAGGAACCGGAGATGATCAAGGCATTCCGGGATACCTGGGAGCTGGGAATCCATTCCTATCTCACCTACCTGCGGGACCGGCTATTGCTGGCGCGGGAGCTGCTACATGAGCGCGGTAGCATCTTTGTGCAGATTTCAGATGAGAATGTTCAGCGCGTGCATAGCCTGGACCCTGACCGTTGCGTCTCAAGTGCCCGGGGCCAGCGCCACCCCAGGGGTAAAGGTTCACTGCACCATCAATCACAGCGAGCAGGAGACGGAACTCATCGAAACCATCGAGGGCTTCGTTGATGACTGGCGCCAAGGGCTGGAGCGATTCGGCGCGACTTGGACCGTCGCGTAAGGGCAGACAGGGGGGATAACAAGTTCAAGGGATCACCTGGTTACCGGACCGCTATCTCTGCCCTTGCCCTGTTCAGGCTGCCAACTCGGCGTCAGGAGTAGGTAGCACCGGTCTGATCAACTGACTGTTATGGTCTCCACCCGCTGATAACCCCGGGGCAGCAGTTTGCCGCGCCGGCCTCGCTCGCTCTGGTAGGCATCCAGGTCCCCGGGCTTGTCCCCGGGCGCGAGCGTCAGGTGCCGCTTGCCGGCGGTGATGACCAGCCCCGCCCCCTGGTGGAGCACCGCCAGATGGCCGACCCGCTCCTGCTCCTCCCCGGGCTTTGCCTTGGGCAGGGCGATGAGTTTGTTGCCCTTGCCCCGGGGCATCTCCGGCAATTCGCTGATGGGAAAGACCAGCAGATGGCCGCCGGAGCCGACCACCGCCAGGCGGTCTGAGCCACTCTTGAGGACCATCCGCGGTGGCAGGACCCTGGCCCCTTCCGGCAGGGTCAGCACCGCCTTGCCGCCCTTGGGCTTGGCCTGAAGCTCGTCGAGGGTGGTGACGAAACCATAACCGGCATCGCTGGCCAGCACCACCCGCTGGCTGCCCTCCCCCCCCAGGACGGCGACGAAGCTGGCCCCGGCGGGGGGTGACAGTTTGCCGGTGAGGGGTTCGCCCTGACCGCGGGCGGAGGGCAGGCCGTTGGCCGGCAGGGAATAGCTGCGGCCGGTGGAGTCGAGAAAGATCGCCTGCTGATTGGAGCGCAGCCGGGCGACGGCGAGGAAGCCATCCCCGGCCTTGTAGGCCAGGGTGGTGGGGTCGATCTCGTGGCCCTTGGCGGCGCGCACCCAGCCCTTTTCCGAGAGGATGACGGTGATGGGCTCGCTGGGGCTGAGCTCGGTCTCGTCCAGTGCGGCGGCGAGGGTGGTCACCACCTGGAGGGGCGAGCGACGCTCATCGCCGTACTTATCCGCATCCCGCGCCAGCTCCGCCTGGATCAGCCCGCGCAGGGCCGCCGAATCGCCCAGCAGCCGCTCCAGGTGCTGGCGTTCCTCCGCCAGTTCCGCCTGCTCGGCGCGGATCTTCATCTCCTCCAGCCGCGCCAACTGACGCAGCCGGGTGTTGAGCACATAGTCGGCCTGGACCTCGTCGAGGCCGAAGGCGGCCATCAGCGCCGGCTTGGGCTCGTCCTCGGTGCGGATGATGCGGATCACCTCGTCGATGTTGAGGAAAGCGATCAGCAGGCCCTCCAACAGATGCAGCCGGCGCAGCACCTCGTCGAGGCGGTGCTGGAGGCGCCGGGTCACCGTCTGGGTGCGGAAGCTAAGCCAGGTGGTGAGGATCTGCCGCAGGTCCATGACCCGCGGCCGGCCGTCCAGGCCGATGAGGTTCATGTTGACCCGGTAGGAGCGCTCCAGGTCGGTGGTGGCGAATAGGTGGGACATGAGCCGTTCCACCGGCACCCGCCGGTCCCGGGGCACCAGCACCAGGCGCGTCGGTGCCTCATGGTCGGACTCATCCCGCAGGTCCTCCAGCCAGGGCAGCTTCTTGTCGCGCATCTGGGCGGCGATCTGCTCCAGGACCCGGTTGCCGGACACCTGATAGGGCAGATGGGTGATGACGATGTCGCCCTGCTCCAGCTCGTAGCGGGCGCGCTGGCGCAGGCTGCCGTTTCCGGTCTCGTAGAGCTTCCGGATCTCCTCGGCGGGGGTGATGATGGTCGCCGCCGTGGGATAGTCGGGGCCGGGGACGAAGGTCATCAGCTCGGCGACGCTGGCCCCGGGATGGTCGAGGAGATGGATGCAGGCCCGGGCCACCTCCCGCAGGTTATGGGGCGGGATATCGGTGGCCATGCCCACCGCGATGCCCGTCGTCCCGTTGAGCAGCAGGTTGGGCAGGCGGGCGGGGAGAATGCGCGGCTCCTCCAGGGTGCCGTCGAAGTTGGGCTGCCAGTCCACCGTGCCCTGGCCCAGCTCGCCAAGCAGGACCTCCGCGTAGGGGGTCAGGCGCGCCTCGGTGTAGCGCATGGCGGCGAAGGACTTGGGTTCGTCCGGCGAACCCCAGTTGCCCTGCCCGTCGATCAACGGATAGCGGTAGGAAAAAGGCTGGGCCATGAGCACCATGGCCTCGTAGCAGGCGGTATCGCCATGGGGATGGAACTTGCCCAGCACGTCGCCCACGGTGCGCGCCGACTTCTTGTGCTTGGCGGCGGCCGACAGGCCCAGCTCGGACATGGCGTAGAGGATGCGCCGCTGCACCGGCTTGAGGCCATCCCCCAGGTGCGGCAGGGCGCGGTCGAGGATGACGTACATGGAATAGTCCAGGTAGGCCTTCTCGCTGAAGACATGCAGGGGGCGGCGCTCGATGCCCTCGGGGGTAAAGGCGCTGCGGGTCGGGGTGTCCAGGGTGGCGGTCATGTCAAGGGTGCGTCACAAGGCTCAAAGGGAATCTGACTTCGGCGGTGCCCACGGGCAAGAGGCCAGGACAGCAGCCGACAGGTCGTGGCTCATGGGCGACCAATTGGCCGCCAGTTTCTTCAATCACAGGCTCACCTCCGCCAGATCACCCTTGTCCTGGAGCCAGGCGCGGCGGTCGGCGGCGCGCTTTTTGGCCAGCAGCATGTCCAAGAGCTGCTGGCTCTCCCGGGGGTCGTCGATGGTGAGCTGCACCAGGCGGCGGGTGTCGGGGTGGAGGCTGGTCTCGCGCAACTGGCCGGGGTTCATCTCGCCCAGGCCCTTGAAGCGCTGGACGCTGACCTTGCCCTTGAGCTTTTCCGCCTCGATGCGGTCGAGGATGCCGCGCTTCTCGTCCTCGTCCAGGGCGTAGAAGACCTGCTTGCCGACGTCGATGCGGTAGAGGGGCGGCAGGGCGACATAGACATGGCCCTCCGCCACCAGGCGCGGGAAGTGCCGCAGGAACAGGGCGCTGAGCAGGGTGGCGATGTGGGCGCCGTCGGAGTCTGCATCGGCGAGGACGCAGACCTTGCCAAAGCGCAGCCGCGACAGGTCCTCGCTGCCGGGATCGACGCCGATGGCGACGCTGATGTCGTGGACCTCCTGGGAGCCCAGGACCTCCTCCGGATCAACCTCCCAGGTGTTGAGGATCTTGCCGCGCAGGGGCAGGATGGCCTGAAACTCCCGGTCGCGGGCCTGCTTGGCGGAGCCGCCGGCGGAGTCGCCCTCCACCAGGAACAACTCGCCGCGCTGGGGATCGGTGGCGGTGCAGTCGGCCAATTTGCCGGGCAGGGCGGGACCGGTGGTGACCTTCTTGCGCACCACGGTGCGGCCGGCGCGCAGCCGGGCCTGGGCGGCGCCGATGGCGAGCTGGGCGATGGCCTCGCCGTCCTGGACGTGCTGGTTAAGCCAGAGGCTGAAGGCATCCTTGACCACCCCGGTGACGAAGGCGGCGCACTCCCGGGAGGAGAGGCGCTCCTTAGTCTGGCCGGAGAACTGGGGGTCGAGCAGCTTGACGGAGAGGATGTAGGCGCAGCGCGCCCAGACGTCCTCGGGGGCGCGCTTGACGCCGCGCGGCAGCAGATTGCGGAACTCACAGAAGTCGCGCACCGCCTCGGTCAGGCCGGTGCGCAGCCCGTTGACGTGGGTCCCGCCCTGGACGGTGGGGATGAGGTTGACGTAGCTCTCGGCGAAGGGCTCCCCGCCCTCGGGGGACCAGGCCAGGGCCCAGGAGGCGCCTTCGGTGCGGGCCTCGAAGTGGCCGGTGAAGGGGCTGGCCGGGATGAGTTCCCGATCGGGCAGGGACTGGAGCAGATAGTCCTTGAGGCCGTCCTCGTAGTACCAGCTGATCTCCTCGCCGCTCGCCTCGTCGCGAAAGGTCACCGTGAGGCCGGGGCACAGGACCGCCTTGGCCTGGAGCAGGTGTTTGAGGCGCCGGACCGAGAAGCGCGGGCTGTCGAAGTAGCTCGGATCGGGCCAGAAGCGCAACCGGGTACCGGTCTCCTTGCGCGGCACCTTGCCGACCGGCTCCAGGTCCGAGACCTTGGCGCCATGGGCAAAGGCCATGTTGTACTCCTGGCCCTCGCGCTTGACCCAGACCTCCAGGTGCCGGGACAGGGCGTTCACCACCGAGACGCCGACGCCATGCAGGCCGCCGGCGAAGCGATAGCTGTCGTTGGAGAACTTGCCGCCGGCGTGGAGCTTGGTGAGGATGACCTCGACGCCCGGCAGGCCCTCGTCGGGGTGGATGTCCACCGGCATGCCACGACCGTCGTCACGGACCTCCAGGGAGCCGTCGGCGTAGAGGGTGACGTCGATGGTCCGGGCGAAGCCGGCCAGGGCCTCGTCGACGCTGTTGTCGATGACCTCCTGGGCCAGGTGGTTGGGCCGGCTGGTGTCGGTGTACATGCCCGGGCGTTTGCGGACCGGGTCCAGGCCGCTGAGGACCTCGATGGCGGCGGCGTTGTATGGGGTGGTCATGGGTGGTTCATGTCTGCTGAGAACAACGGCCGCCACGCACGCCACAACTGCGCCATAACTGCCTGTAATGAGTGATCATGCCTGTTAGGGATTCCCCTGCGATGGAAGCGACGAACGCCTGCCGTGACATGGGCGGGACCGGCGGCCGCGCCCTGGCCCCGGCGGGATTTGACCGGCCAAAGGGGCGAAAGGTACCCTAGCCACTTGGACTGTTTCAAATTTCATGCGACTCCGCCCCCGGCGGGCGGAGCGGGATGCATTTTTGCCGCGCGCGGACCTACACCCTATGACCACCGACAACCAGCCCCCCGCACCCAGTTTCGAGCAGGCCCTGAGCGAACTCGAGGCCCTGGTGAACAGCCTGGAGTCCGGGGACCTCAGCCTGGAGGCGTCCCTGGCGGTTTTTGAACGCGGTATCGGTCTGGCCCGCACCTGCCAGCAGACCCTGGACGAGGCCGAGCAGCGGGTCA
>JAHDND010000226.1 GCA_018435665.1 Candidatus Thiosymbion sp.
GACGCCGGGAAACTGTTGGTCACCATCAGCCAGAACTCCATCGGCAACGCCATCACCGAGTTGCTTGGGGTGGTGGTGAAGCGCGTTCCCGACGCCGCCGCCTATGCCGCCTTTGAACCGCTCCTGCTGGAAAAACTGCTGACCGTCCGCGAACGCTTGATCGCGGCTGACCTCGGGGAGGGCATCGCGACCGCTGACTGGCCGGGGAGCTTGTAACTGATGACTAGAATTCGCGGCACGCCCAGACACGCCCCGACTTTCCCTTCTTGGGCACGACCTCCCTCCCCCCTGGTGGGCCCGACCTTCAGGGGTGAACTGCTAAACTAACCGCCATGAACGCCACGCCTATCAAGCCACCCAAGTCCCTTTTGCGCCAGGTTGGACGGGCGATCGGGGATTACGGCATGATCCGCGAGGGGGATCGGATCCTCCTCGGGGTGTCTGGCGGCAAGGATTCCCTGTCCCTGCTGCACATCCTTCGGCATCTGCAACGCCATGCCCCGGTCCGTTTCGACTTGGCGGTGCTGACGGTGGACCCAGAAGTCCCAGGCTTCGAGCCCGCGCCACTGCAAGACTATTACGCGGACCTGGGATTACCTTGGCACTATGAACGGCAACCGATCATGGACCAGGCCCAGACCCACATGGATGGGGACTCCTTCTGTGCCTATTGTTCGCGGATGAAGCGGGGCATCATGTACCGGCTGTGTCGCGAGCACGGCTACAACGTGCTGGCCCTGGCCCAGCACCTGGATGACCTGGCGGAAAGCCTGCTGCTGTCCCTCTTTCACGGCGGGCAGTTACGGACCATGAAGGCCCATTACCTCAACGATGCCGGCGACGTGCGCATCATCCGGCCCCTGGCCTATTGCCGGGAGCGGCAGACGGCGGATTTCGCCCGTGCCGCGGGTCTGCCCGTGGTGGCGGATTCCTGTCCCGCCTGCTTCTCCGCCCCGACCCGCCGCGAACACATGAAGGCCCTGCTGGCCCGGGAGGAGGCCGAACACCCGCACCTCTTCACCAACATCCTGCACGCCATCCGCCCCTTATTGACGGAAGGCATTGCCGTCGGCAAGCCCGAGGTCCAGGATTGACCGGACGCAACGTGGGTGCTTGTCACCCTCGGGCCACCCCTAGGGATTCGGCAACTGGTGCCATCGCGGTGGAGGTGTCGCTCTGGACCCTCCCTCCGGCGGTTTGATGAACCCAAGCGGTCTCCTGACCCGATCCAGTAGCCAACCCCCGTCGCGTTTTATTGCCTTCCCCAGCACTTGAGCATATATTAGAGAAATCTAATATTTAATCCCGAGGTCCTCCGCCGATGAGCCTTGCCTCCCTGATACCTTTCCTCTCCGCCCTGGTCGCGACCTCGGCGGCGGATCTGGACCCGGCCAAGCTGGCCAGCGCTACGGTGACCTACCGCGAGATCCCGCGGGAGTACCAACTCGATGGCGTCATCGAGGCCGTCAACCAGGCCACGGTCTCCGCCCAGACCCAGGGCCAGGTCAAGGAGGTCCTCTTCGATGTCGACGACTTCGTCGAGGCGGGCAGCATCATCGCCCGGATCAAGGACACCGAGCATCGGGCCCGGGTCGCCCAGGCGGCGGCGGAGCTGGATTCGGCCAACGCCACCTTGAATCATGCCCGGGAGGAATTCGACCGCATCAAGGGGCTGTTTAACAAGCAGGCCGCCTCCGAATCCGCCATGGACAAGGCCATCGCCGATGTCAAGAATGGCCAGGCCCGGGTCGAGGCCGCTACCGCCGCCCTGGAACAGGCCAACGAGCAGTTGGCCTACACCGAGGTGCGCGCCCCCTACGCCGGCCTGGTCACCCAGCGCCATGTCCAGGTCGGGGAGATGGCGAATCCCGGTCAACCGCTCATGACCGGCATCTCCCTCGACCAGTTGCGGGTCACCGTTGATGTCCCGCAGAACCTGATCCCCGCCGTGCGGGCGGGCCAGGGGGCCCGCATCCATTTGCCCGGCAACCAGGTGGTCACCGCCGCCGGCATGACCGTCTTTCCCTTCGCGGATCAGGGTTCCAACACCTTCAAGGTTCGGCTCGAGCTGCCGGCCGAGCACGCCAACCTCTATCCCGGCATGTTCGTCAAGGCGGGCTTCCTCACCGGTGAGAAACGGGAACTGACCATCCCCAAGGCCGCGATGGTCCAGCGCTCCGAGGTGACCGGGGTCTATGTGCTCAGCGACGGCAAGGTCCGCTTCCGCCAGATCCGGGTGGGGCGCGATCTGGGGGATGCCCTGGTCGTCCTCTCCGGGCTGTCCGAGGGCGAGCGCGTGGCCCTGGACCCCATCGCCGCCGGCGCCTCCCTGAAGACCCAGTCCCACCAGGGCGGGGAGCGCCACGATGGCTGAGCAACTTGGCATCTCCGGGCGGATCACGGAGCGCTTCCAGGCCTCGGCCATCACGCCCCTGCTGGCCCTGGTGGGGCTGCTGCTGGGCCTCTTCGCCATCCTGGTCACACCCCGGGAGGAAGAGCCCCAGATCAACGTCACCTTCGCTGACGTTTTCATCCCCTTTCCGGGCGCCTCCGCCACCGAGGTCGAGCAACTGGTTGCCGGGCCGGCGGAACAGGTGCTGTCGGAGATGAAGGGCATCAAGCATGTCTACTCGGTCTCCCGCCCCGGTCTGGCGGTGGTCACCGTCCAGTTTCAGGTCGGCGAGGACCAGACGGACGCCATCGTCCGCCTCTACTCCAAGATCTACTCCAACCAGGACTGGCTGCCGCCGAACCTGGGCGTGGGCCAGCCGCTGATCAAGCCCAAGGGCATCGACGACGTGCCCATCATCACCGCCACCCTCTGGTCCCGGGACGAGACCCAGGGGGCCTTCGAGTTGGGCAAGATCGCCCATGCCATCGAACAGGAGATCAAGCGGGTCCCGGGCACGCGGGACGTCTACACCGTCGGCGCTCCCGCCCAGGTGGCGCGGGTCGTCCTCGATCCCCAGGCCCTGGCCGGCTTCAACGTCGACCTGGATACCCTGCGGCAGGCCCTCCAGGCCGCCAATCACACCCGCGACGACATCGCCGTCACCCATGACAACGCCGAGATCCTGGTCCAGGCCGGCACCCTGCTGATGACGGTGGAGGAGGTCGGCGACCTGGTAGTGGGCCTGCACGGCGGCCGGCCGGTCTTCCTCCGCGACGTGGCGACCATCACGCGCGGCCCGGAGCCACCGCGGGCCTATGTCTGGCTGGGCGCCGGGCCCATGGCCGAGCACAGCGGCGTCAGCCTGGCCGGCACCACGCCGGCGGTGACCATCGCCGTGGCCAAGCAGGAAGGGATCAATGCCGTCGAGGTGGCCGAGCGCGTCATCGATCGCTTTGCCCAGCTCGATGGCACCTTCATCCCCGATGGCGTCGCGGTGACGGTGACCCGCAACTACGGCGCCACCGCC
>JAHDND010000092.1 GCA_018435665.1 Candidatus Thiosymbion sp.
CGCTATAGCGCTAAGGTGAGCCGCCAGGTCCTGCGCTTCTTCAAACATTGCTTTCTCAAACCTGCCTCGCCAGGGCTCTACGAACGCGAGCTAGGGCCAATGTTGAAGGCTTACCTATGACGTTAACCGGACACCGTTGCCAGCGATAAAAGGCGGAGAAGGCGTGGGTGGGGGTGAAGCCCTTCTCGAACTGGAGGCGCATGGGGTCGCCTTCATAGCCGAAGGCCGGCTGGACGCCGACGAAGACGTTGCCGAAGGACTCGCCGAGGACGAAGAGGGAACCGCCATCGGTCTGCAAGCGACCCGGCGCCGGCCCCCACTGCTGCTCGATTTCCCGCAGCCACTTCTCACGGCGGACATGGTCGTCGGTGCGCACCCGGGCATGGACGTTGGCGTGGGCACCGTAGCGGGCGGCATTGCCGTTGATGATGGCCTCGCGCAGCACGTCGACGGACTCCGGCACCTCGACGCCGTAGCCGGCGGCCTTCATCTCCGTCAGGGTGTTGTAGAGAGAGGCGAAGACCGACAGATAGGCGGCGGTGCCGGTGTTGCCGGCATTGGGCGGGAAGTTGAACAGCACCACGGCGACCTTGCGCTGGGCGCGGGGGGTCTGGCGCAGGCGCACCAGGCGCTGGACGCGCTCCGCCAGGACCTCGATGCGCTCCATGTGGGGCTGCATGTCCCGCGCCTGTTCCGGCAGGGCGGCATTGGAGCGCCCGCCGAACACCAGGGGACCGGTGGCGCCATCGAGTTCGGGGATGGCCACCATCATGGTCGCCTCCACCGGCATCAGGCCCTGGTCGGAGGTCTGCCACTGCTCCAGGGTCTGGAATTCCACCGCCAGGGTGGTGAGATAGGGCACGTCCAGGGCGGCCAGGGCCTCCTGGGCGGCTTGGTTGTCGTTATAGGCCGGGCCACCGACCAGGGAGAAGCCGGTCAGGGAAACCACCGCGTCCACCGTCGCCCGGCCGTCGCGCGTGAAGAAGCGCTCCAGGGCGGGGCGGGCGTCCAGGCCGCTGGCGAAGGCCGGCACCACCTGGAGGCCGCGATCCTCGAAGGCGGCGATGACGGCGTCGTAATGGGCGGTATTGCCGGCCAGGACGTAGGAGCGCATCAGCAGCAGGCCCACCCGCCCCTCACGGGCCGGGCGCGCCGGCATGGGCAGCCGGGCGAGATCCACGCCGACCCGTTCCTTGAGGCGCGGGTGATAGAGACCGACCTCGGGATATTCCACCGGCGGCGGCACCTTGAGCGTGCCGCGCAGGGCTCGGCGGGGGCCATCGGCATAGCGGTCGACAAGATAGGTCACCAGGGCGGCGACGTTCTCGTCCGAGCCCGCCAGCCAGTATTGCAGGGCGAGGAAATAGGCCCTCACGTCCTGGGCGGTACCGGGGATGAAGCGCAACAGCTTGGGGATATGGCGCAACATGGCCATCTGCTGAGCGCCGACGGTCTTCTGCTGGTTGGGCTTGGGCTTGCCGCGCAGACGCTTGAGCAGGGCCATGGGGCCGCCGCCCGTGCCGTCCATCTTGAATCCGCCCAGGCGGGTCAGCTTCATGACCTCGCCGGCGGAGAAGCAGGAGACCATGGCGTCGCACTGGTCGCGGCGGGCCTGGAGGGCGGGCAGGACCGGCAGGTAGTGCTCCTCCATGACCAGCATGGTGTTGATGACGAGGTCGGCGCGGGCGATGTCCTCCCGGCAGCGCTCCAGGGACTTGGGGTCCTCGTTCCACTCCGCCGCCGCATGGAGGCTGAGGGTCAGGCCGGGGAGGAGGCCGCACAGACTGGCCTGGGCGCGGTCCACGGTGCCCGCCAGATGGCTGTCCATCGACACCATCACGACCCGAACCTCCGTCGTGGCCAGGGGCACCTGGCCCTTTTTAGCGGCCAAAATGGGCTTTGGCATCGTAAAGCGTCTCCACAGTGATGGTAGCGATGCCCCGCTCGCGAGCGAAGCATTCAGTATTGCGCCGGGCCTTGCCGCGGACGAAGAAGGGGATCTTTTTCAGCTCGTTCTCGGCCAGGGGGTCCCAGATGGGGTCGTTGACGACTTCGTCCGCGGCCTTGGGGGGAACGGCGGGTGCAAAGCCGGCGGTCGTGTCGGGCACCCTCTCCGGGCTGGCGGGCGCCTGGCTGACGGCGGCGGTGGCCGGAAGGCTCTCCGCGGTGATGGCAGGCTCAGCGCCAAACTCGAAGTCTCCGCGGAACATGGTCAGCAGGTGTTCTTCGAGGCCCATCATCAGCGGACCGATCCAGGTGTCGAAGATGACGTCCGCCCCTTCGAAGCCCATCTGCGGGGCATGGCGGGCGGGGAAGTCCTGGACGTGGGCGGGCCCCGAAATGACGGCGCAGGGGATGCCCAGCCGCTTGGCGACGTGGCGTTCCATCTGGGTGCCGAGGACCAGTTCCGGATGAGAGGCGGCGATGCAGGCCTCGACCTCCAGATAGTCGGCGGTGATCAAGGCCTCCAGCCCGTACTGGCGGGCAGCCTCCCGCACCGGCCGTGCCTGCTCGCGCAGATAGGTCCCCAGGCCGACGACGCGCATGCCCAGTTCCCGGTCGACGATACGGGCGGCGGCGAGGGCATGGGTGGCGTCGCCAAAGATGAAGACCCGCTTGCCGGTGAGGTAGGTCGCGTCCACCGACTGGCTGTACCAGGGCAGGCGGGGGGCATAAGCCGCTGCGCCAGTCGCGAATCCGATTTCGGAGGCGCCGGCGGTGGCGGAGTCGGCCAGCCGTGTCGCGGCGGCGGTCACGCCCGGTTCGTTGGCCAGCCGGGCGACCTCGGCCAGGAAGTCGCGGGTGGCGCCGATGCCGATGGGCACCGCGCGCACCCAGGGCTGGCGGAAGGTCCGCTCCAGCCAGGCGCAGGTCGACTCGGCGATCTCGGGGTAGAGGCAGATATTGAAGTCGGCCTCGGGCAGGCGCAGCAGGTCGGTGGGGCGGGCGCCCAGGGGGGCGACGACATGCACCTCAACGCCGATGGCCGCCAGCAGCCGGCTGACCGCCGTGACGTCGTCGCGGCAGCGGAAACCCAGGGCGATAGGGCCGAGCAGGTTGGCGCGGGGCGGCTGGCCGGGGGCGCGGGCCGGTCGCGGGGCGCCGGGGACGGGCGCCCGGGGCTTGAGCAGGGCGCGCGCCAGGCGGTGAAAGGTCTCGCCGGCGCCCCAGGTCTCCTTGCGCGACCAGGAGGGCAGGTCCAGGGGCAGGACCGGCACCGGCAGGCCCAGGCCCCGCACCAGGGAGCCGGCCTGATCCTGGAGCAACTCGGCGGTGCAGGACTCGCCGATCAGCAGCACCTCGGGACGGAAGCGTTCATAGGTGGCGCGGGCCGCCTCCTTGATCAGGTCGGCGGTGCTCCGCCCCAGGTCTCGCTGCTGGAAACTGGTGTAGGAGACCGGCGGCCGCCCCGGGCGGCGCTCGATCATGGTGAAGAGGAGGTCGGCGTAGCTGTCGCCCTGGGGGGCATGGAGCAGGCAATGGACCCCGCGCATGGCGGTGGCGACGCGCAGGGCCCCCATGTGGGTGGGGCCTTCGTAGGTCCAGACGGCGAGTTCCATGGCCGGTCAGAACCTCAGGCGGGCGCGGCGCGTCAGGGGGCGTGCGAAGAGCTCGGCGAGGTCCGCCGCCTGCTCGAAGCCCTGGATGGGGGAAAAGACCAGTTCGATGGACCACTTGGTGGTCAGGCCCTCGGCCTCCAGGGGGTTGGCCAGGCCCAGGCCGCAGACCGTCAGGTCGGGACGGGCGGCCCGCACCGTGTCCAATTGGCGATCCACGTCGCCACCCTCGACCACCCCGAAGGACCCGGCGGGATGCCCTGGCAGGGCGCGGGACAGGAGGTCGATCTCGCCGGCCATCAGGCGGCGATCGAAATAGGGGACCCCGGCCACCAGGATCTCCATGTCGCACTCCTGCTGGAGGAAGCGGGCAATGAGCGCCTCCAACTGGGAGTCGGGAAAGAAGGCGATCCGCTTGCCCGCCAGTTGCTCGCGGTAACGGGCCAGGGCCTGTCCAGCCCGGGCGGCGGGCTTGGCCAGGACTGCCTCGACCCGGTCCGCGGCGAGTCCCCAGGCCTGGGCGGCCGAGGCGAACCAGCCCCGGGTGCCCTCGATGCCGATGGGAAAGGGCGCCGTCAGCAGCTCCGCCCCGCGCGCCTCCAGGGCCCGGGCGGCGCGGCCGAGGAAGGGCTGGGCCAGCAGCAGGCGGGTCCCCGGGCCGACAGGGGGCAGGGCCCGCGCCGAGCGGGGGGGAAAGAAGCGGACGGGGCCGATACCCAGTTCCGCGAACAGGCGGCTGAACTGGTCCTCGACGACATCGGCCAGGGTGCCGACCACCAGCAGTGAGGACTCACCAGCGGGGGGCGCGGGCAGGTCGGGGACCAGGGCCTCCAGACAGGTGTCCTCGCCCTGGGTGAAGGTCGTCTCCAGGCCGCTGCCGGAATAGGCCAGGACCCGCGGGCGACCGGCGGGACTGACCCCGGTCGTGCCTGGCAATCCCTGGGGTGGGATGGGCTGATTGGGTTGGGTGGCATCGGCCTGAGCCTGGGCCTGGAAGGCCTGATTCAACCGCTCGGCCGCCTTGTGCAGGTCCAGCTTGATGACTTCCGAGGGACAGGTCCCAACCAGAAAGAGGGTGGCGATATCCGGGCGCCGTTCCAGCAGGCGGGTGACGACCCGGTCGAGTTCGGCATTGGCGTCGGCCAGACCCGCCAGGTCACGCTCCTCGAGGATGGCGGTGGCGAAGCGCGGGGCGGCGAAGATCATGACCCCGGCGGCGGACTGGAGCATGTGGGCGCAGGTCCGGGAGCCGACGACCAGGAAGAAGGTGTCCTGTAGCTTGCGATGCAGCCAGACGATTCCGGCCAAGCCACAGAAGGCCTGACGCTGGCCACCCTCGCAGACCACCGGAAGGTCACGGGAGGAGGCCTCCCGCGGGGAGGACGTCTCAAGCGGGCTCCCATTCGCCTGACGGCCCTCAGCCATGGCGGGAGGGGGGACGCTGGCCAGGGTCACTCGGCAGCCCCCAGGCTGGCCGGGGTGGCTGGAGTAGCATCGGCGATGGCCACCGGCTGGGCCAGGCGTGCCGCGCGCAGCTTGAGTAGGAACTGGGTGGCGTTGATGACATAGGCGGCATAGGCCGCCAGGGCGAGGAACATCTGCCCGCGCACGTCCAGATAACCCCCGAACAGCGCCATCAGATAGGCGGTATGGAGGGCGAGGACGAGCATGCTGAAGACATCCTCCCAAAAGAAGGAGGCGGCAAAGAGGTAATGGCCGAAGACCACCTTCTCCCAGATGGAGCCGGTGATCATGATGGTGTAGAGGAGCAGGGTCTTGATGACGATGGAGACGGTGGCGGCGATCTCGCCCTCCCCGGTCCAGAGGAAGTTGAGGACCAGGCCCAGGCTGATCAGAAAGACGAGAAACTGCACGGGGGCCAACACCCCCTGAACGATCGTCCATGGAGTGGCATCGCGCCGCCGACGCTCCTCGGGCGTGTACAATGGCCGAGACGAAGTTTTCCGGGGTTCAGTAAGACCCATCGCGCACCCGTGGAGAGAGCTACCCATGCCTGCGCGGGAAATCTAGTCCGGAGCGGGACAAGTGTCAACTAAAGTTTACGTCAGGATGGGTCGGTCTCTGACCTCTCCCACCTGGGCACAGGTGTAAATTTTAGTTGACACTTGAGGTTGTCAAGTTTAGTTTAAGCTTATGAGCCAACCTTCCCTCTCCGCGACCGTCGCGAACCGGCCCGACGGCTCCGCCCTGCTGGAATTACTCAAGCCCATCACCTGGTTCCCACCCATGTGGGCCTTCACCTGTGGGGTGGTCTCCTCGGGTCAGCCCATCCTGGAGCAGTGGTTCCTGGTGTTGGTCGGCATCATCCTGGCCGGGCCCCTGCTGTGCGGCATGAGTCAGGCCGTCAACGACTGGTTCGACCGCCACGTCGATGCCATCAACGAGCCTCACCGCCCCATCCCCTCCGGGCGCATGCCGGGCACCTGGGGGCTGCGGGTCGCCATCGCCTGGTCCCTCCTGTCCCTGGCCGTCGCCGCCCTGCTCGGCCCCTGGGTCCTGGGCGCTGCCGCCTTGGGCCTGGTCATGGCCTGGGCCTACAGTGCCCCGCCCCTGCGCCTCAAGCGCAACGGCTGGTGGGGCAATTCCGCCGTCGCCCTTTCTTATGAAGGCCTGGCCTGGGTCACCGGCGCGGCGGTGATGATCGGTGGCCAGTTGCCCGACTGGCGCATCCTGCTGCTGGCCTTCCTGTACAGCGCCGGCGCCCACGGCATCATGACCCTCAATGATTTCAAGGCCATCGAGGGCGATCAGCGCATGGGTATCCGCTCCCTGCCGGTCCAGCTCGGCGTCCAGGGCGCGGCCTGGGCGGCCTGTCTCTTCATGGCCCTGCCCCAGGTGGGCGTGATCGCCCTGCTGGCGCATTGGGAACGGCCCTGGCACGCCCTGGCCGTGGCCCTCGTCCTCGGCATCCAATTCCTGATGATGGTCCGGTTCCTGCGCGCCCCCGTCGCCCAGGCCACCTGGTTCAGCGCCTCCGCCGTCAGCGTCTACGTCACGGGCATGATGATTAGCGCCTTTGCCGTCCGCGCCCTGATCCCGGGGCCCTGATGCCATCCTCCAGCAACCTGTCCCCTTGAGTTAACGGCATGACCCCAGGTCCCCTCCCCCCCCTCGGCTGGCTCGGCATCTTCCGCCTGGGCCTGGTGCAGACCGCCCTGGGGGCCATCATCGTCCTCACCACCTCGACCCTGAACCGGGTCATGGTCGTCGAGTTTCTCCTCCCCGCCATGCTCCCCGGGGCCCTGGTGGCCTTGCACCACCTGGTGCAGATCTCCCGGCCACGCTGGGGCTATGGCTCGGACGTTGGCGGCCGGCGCACCCCCTGGATCATCGGCGGTATGGGCCTCCTGGCCATCGGCGGGGTCCTGGCGAGTAGCGCGACGGCCTGGATGGCCACCCATGTCCTGGGGGGCACCCTGCTGGCCGTCCTGGCCTTCACCCTGATCGGGGTCGGCGTGGGCGCCTGCGGCACCTCACTGTTGGTGCTGCTGGCCAAGCGGGTCAGCGAACGGCTGCGTGCCGCGGCGGCCACCACGGTCTGGCTGATGATGATCGTCGGCTTTATCATCACCGCCACCACCGCCGGCCACTTTCTCGACCCCTTCTCACCTGAGCGCCTGGTGCTGGTGACGGCCGTCGTCGCCGCCATCGCCTTCGTCGTCACCCTGGTCGCGATCCAGGGGATCGAGGGCCCGACCGCGGCGGTTCTGACGGCCGGCGCCGAGACAAATGCCAAAGCCCACGCCGCGTCGGGAGGGGGTTTCCGGGAGGCCCTGGCCCAGGTGTGGTCCGAACCCAAGGCGCGGCGCTTCGCCGTCTTCGTCTTCTTTTCCATGCTGGCCTACAGCGCCCAGGACCTGATCCTGGAACCCTTCGCCGGAACCGTCTTCGGCCTGACCCCCGGGGAGTCCACCAAACTTGCCGGGGTGCAGAACGGCGGTGTCCTCGGCGGCATGATCCTGCTTGCGGTCATGGGCAGTTCCACCTGGGGCCGGCGCTTCGGCACCCTCCAGGACTGGACGGTCCGCGGCTGCATCGCCTCCGCCATCGCCCTCACCACCCTGGCCGCCGGGGGCTTTTACGCCCCGGACTGGCCGCTCCACCTGACCGTCTTCTTTCTGGGCCTGGCCAACGGCCTCTTCGCCGTGGCAGCCATCGGTTCCATGATGGGCCTGGTGGACACGGGCCAGGCGCAGCGCGAGGGGGTGCGCATGGGGCTGTGGGGCGCCGCCCAGGCCCTGGCCTTTGGGCTAGGCGGCTTCCTGGGCACGGTGGCCGTGGATCTGGCGCGCGTCCTCCTGGACTCGCCGGTCCTCGCCTATGCCAGCGTCTTCACCGGGGAGGCCCTGATGTTCCTCGTCTCCGCCGTCCTGGCGGTCCGGGTGACCCGCCCCCTGCCCCCGCATCCGGGACCGGCCAATGACCGCTCCCCTTACCCGGCCGCGGGCGAACCCGCGGGTGACACGGGAGGACATTGAGATGGAGACCACCCAGGCGGATCGCCCGGCACTGGCCCCCGACGCGCCGCCCGCGCCGGAGGCCCCATCCCCGACCATTTTCGAGGTGGTCGTCATCGGTGGCGGACCCGCCGGGGCCACGGCCGCCCATGACCTGGCCCAGGCCGGGCGCTCGGTGCTGCTCCTCGATCGCGAGGGGCGGATTAAGCCCTGTGGCGGCGCCATCCCGCCCCAACTCATGCGCGAGTTCGACATCCCCGAGTCCCTGCTCTGCGCCCACATCCGCTCGGCGCGCATGGTCTCCCCCAGCGAACGGCGGGTGGACATGCCCATCAACGGTGGCTTCGTGGGCATGGTCAAGCGCGATGTCTTCGATCCCTGGCTGCGGGAACGGGCGGCCGCCGCCGGCGCCACGCGCCGCGTCGGCACTTTCCAGGACCTGAGCCGGGAGGCCGACGGCAGCTTGAGCATCCACTACCAGCCCCGGACCCCCGACGGGGAGCCGGTGGCGACGGTGACTGTCCGCGCCCACTGCGTCATCGGCGCCGATGGCGCCAACTCCCTGGTGGCGCGCAAGGGGCTGCCCGATGTCCCCCGCCCCCAGTACGTGGCCGCCTATCACGAGATCGTCGCCGCCCCCGCCGCTGGCCACGCGGACTATGATCCGACCCGCTGCGACGTCTACTACCAGGGCCTGATCTCCCCGGACTTTTATGGCTGGATCTTCCCCCACGGCGACAGCGTCAGCATCGGCGTCGGCACCGCCATCCCCGGTTTCTCCCTGCGCCAGGCCACCAACCGGCTGCGCGCCGCCGCGGGTCTCGAGCAGTATCAAACCCTGCGCCGCGAGGGCGCACCCATCCCCATGGCCCCCCTGCCCCGCTGGGACGACGGGCGGGGCCTGATCCTCGCGGGGGACGCCGCCGGGGTGGTGGCGCCGGCTTCGGGGGAGGGCATCTACTACGCCATGGCCAGCGGCCGCTTCGCCGCCCAGGCCGCGGACGAATTCTGCCGGACCGGCGACGCCCGGGCCCTGGGCCTGGCCCGCAAGCGCTTCATGAAGGCCCATGGCCGGGTCTTCCGCATCCTCGGCCTGCTGCAGCGCTTCTGGTACTCCAGCGACCGCCGCCGCGAGCGCTTCGTCAGCATGTGCCGGGACCCGGACGTGCAGCGGCTCACCTGGGAGGCTTACATGAACAAGCGCCTGGTGCGCTCCAGCCCCCTGGCCCACCTGCGCATCCTGATGAAGGATGTCGCCCACCTATTGGGCATCATCCGTGCCTGAGGCACGGGATACCCGTCGTCACCGGATGCCCGCGGGCCACCATGGACGAGTTTTTTGCCTCGGGCCGGGTCGCCGATCTGCTCCTCGGCCTCATGGCCCTGGAGGCCGCCCTCCTCGGGGTCTATCGCCATCTGGCAGGCCGGGGTCCGCCCCTGGCGGGGTTGTTGGCCAACCTGGGGGCCGGTGCCTGTCTGCTGCTCGCCCTGCGCACCCTCCTCACCGGGGGCGGCTGGCATGTGGCCGCCCTCTGGCTGTCAGGGGCCCTGATACTGCACCTGGTGGATCTCGCGACGCGCTGGCGCCACGGATGAACGGCCACGGACATCCCAGCCCCGGGGTGGCGACCCTGACCGCCGCCCGTCCGGCCTCAACCGGAGGGGAACTGACCGCGGCCATCCACGCACATCACATGAGAGTTTTCCGCCTCAATAGGGAGGGTCGGGTGGCGTCTGGCGGGGGTGTCGACCGCAGGGATGTGGTCGTCAAGCCTCCAGGGATGGATTCACGGCGCCCCCCACCAGACGCCACCCGACCCGGAAAAACCGATGAGTGATAGGCGATGTCCAAATCAATCCTGAACCGGCCAGTCACTCTCAACCTCCCAAGGTAGCGAGCGCTATTGCCCCGATGATCCAGAAAAGCCCGTCAGCGCCGGACATCAAGCTCGTCCTGGACTGGGAAGGCCACATCCAGGAGGCCAGCCTCTCCGATGTCTTTGCTGGCGAGGAGCCCGCTGACTGGATCGGGGTGTCCTGGGGTGACACCGTCCGCCCCTCGGATGAGATTCACCTCAGCCGCATCCTCAAGGACGCCCGGGATCAGGGGGTTTCGTCCTTCCGTCAGATCGTGCAGCGCCTGCCAAGCGGCACCGAGGCACCCATCGAATTCACCGCCATCCGCCTCGATGATGACCATCGCCTGCTGGCGATCGGCAAAAGCCTGCGGGCCGTCACCGAACTCCAGAACCGCCTGGTGGAGGCGCAACAGACCCTGGAGCGGGATTACTGGAAGCTGCGCGAGGTCGAGACCCGCTACCGGCTGCTGTTCAATTCCTCCCGCGAGGCCATACTGCTCCTGGACGCCCAAAGCCTGGGCATCATCGACCTGAACCCCCGGGCGGTCCAGGTCCTGGGGCTGCCGGCCCCCCGGCCGCGCTCGGCGGACAAGGGCAAGTTTCTCGACGCCCTGACCCCGGAGGACGGCCAGGCCTTCAGCCGCATGCTGCGGGAGTTGCGGGAGCGGGGCCAGAGCCAGGACATCACCCTCAAGCTCGGTCCCGACCATCACCCCTGGTCGGCCCACGCCGGGCTGATGACTACCGGCGACAAGGAGATCTTCGTCGTCCACCTGGCCCCCGCCGGGGGGGCGGCCCTGTCCCCGGAGAAGGAGCGGGGCCTCCCCCTGGAGGACCTGGTGGAGCGGGGGCCGGACGCCTATGTGATCATCGACAACCAGGGCCTGATCCTGCGCGCCAACCGGACCTTTCTCGACATGGTCCAGGTCGGCTCCGAGGCCGCACTGCTTGGCAAACCTCTGGGGCGGTGGCTCGGCCGCCCCGGCGCCGATCTGACCGTGCTGCTGGCGAACGTGCTGCGCCTCGGGGCGGTGCGCCTCTTCTCGACCACCCTCCACGGCGAGCAGGGCTCGGAAGTCGAGGTGGAGATCTCCGCCGCGGGTAACCAGGCCCTCAACCCCAGCCATATCGGGGTCGCGATGCGGGACGTGGGCCGCCGACTCTCCACCGAGCCCAGCCCCGGGGGCGCTGGCCAGTGGCTGGATTTCCTGGTCAAACAGGTGGGGAAGACCACCCTGCGCAAGCTGGTGGACGAGGCGGTGGGGGTGGTGGAACGCCACTACATCGAGGCCGCCCTGGCCCTGGCCGGCGGCAATCGGACCGTCGCCGCGGAACTCCTCGGCCTCAGCCGGCAAAGTCTCTATGTCAAGCTCAACCGCTACGGCCTGGACGGCGGGGAGGAGAAAGGGGAGGCCAAGGGCCCCTAGCCCTGGTCCCGGGGATGATCCCGGGTGATCCCGATGATCAGGGGCGACAGGCGGGCATCTTGTAGGTCTCCTGGGGGTGGCTGGCGCAATAGGCCTGCCGCAACTGGCGGAAGTTGGCCAGGTGCCGCTCGATCGTGGCCCCGGTCAGGTCCACGCCAAAGCCATCGGGGCCGTCCTGGTGGCGACTGGGCAGCAGGCTGGTCAGCAGTTCCTTGCCCGCCTCGGCGGAATAGTGGGAGTACTCCCAGTAGTAGCGCATCGCGTCCCGCCCCGTGACCTGCGGGACGGGTTCGGTGGTGATCCGGTTGAAGCCGGTGAAATCCATGAAGCGAATATCGCACCCCTCCTGACGCCGCCGGTCGAAGAGCTTGACCAGCTCCCGCTTCCACTGCTCATGCTGGGGCAGGACATCCTGCCAGTAGGACAGCTCCGCCAGGGCATGGACCGGGCTGAGGAAGAAGCGGAAGGCGACCCCTTTGCCACAAAATTCCCGGGTCACGGCGTCCAGGGCGGCGAGGGTCTCCGCCTGCTGGGGGGGTGTGGCCGAGGGATCGCCCTGATGGATGATCTTGTCGAAGGCGTGGGCCGTGCCGCCCTCGTCCGCCATGATGATCTCCAGGCACTCCTTGGACTTCTGGCCTCGGCTGGCCAGAATCGGCAGGCACTGGCGGTCGTCGAGGCCGATGAGGATCTTCCCGGACTCCTCGGTTTGTGTCCAGGAGGCGGCGCGCTTGAGGTTGAGCAGGAAGCGCTTGAGCGGGTAGAGGTCCGAGGTGGCGATCAGGTCCGGCGTGAAGTCGCTGTTGCCCGCCTGGAGGCCAAACAACCAGCCGTAGTCGAGGCCCCAGACCACCACCTCCGGGCGATGAAAGTAGCTGGTGTGGCGCAACATGTTCATGGCGTCGCCCACCGAGGCGCCGCTGATGGCGAGATTGAGCACCCGCCGATCGGCGAACTCGGGCAGGTCCGTGGGCAAGCCGATCTCGGTGCGAGAACTACCGACGAAGACGATCTCCGGCCGATAGCGATAGGCGGCGTAGGTCTTGCCCCAGGGGACGATCTTCTGCTGGGCCCGGGTCAGGCGCTGCAGCAGGGGAGAGTCCCACTGATGGATGAGGAAGGGGTCCACCTGGTAGTTGATCGTCACCAGAAGCGCCAGCAGGCCGATGGCGGTGGCGCCAAGATAAGCGAGATAGGAACGGGTACTGACCATAGGGGGCCTGACCTCAGAACTGGGCATAGATGAAGTCCGCGGTGCGATCCAGGTTCAGGATACCGATCACCAGCACCACCCCGGTCACCAGGGCCCAGCCCAGGGTGGGGCGCCACCGCAGCCGCACCAGGGAAAAGGCCGCCTGGGCGTCGGGGAAGCGGTTCTCGAAATACATGAAGATCTGATTGGTGTTGGGCATGAGGAAGGCGATAAAGGCGCCGATGCCGACCATGGACAGTTCCCAGCCGCCGATGGCGTCGGCCGGGGCCAGGCCGTTGAGCCCGACCAGGCCGCGGAGGACCTCCAGGGCGGCGGGGAGGTCCGGGGCGCGGAAGAAGACCCAGGCCACCAGCACGGCGAGGAAGGTCAGGACCTGGCCCAGGACCCGCCCGGTCCGGGTCGGCGCCGGGCGGCTCTCGCCCCGCCAGGTCTGCCAGCCATGCTGAAGGCAGAGGTACAGGCCATGCAGGCCACCCCAGATGACGAAGGTCCAGTTGGAACCGTGCCACAGCCCCCCCAGCAGCATGGTCAGCATCAGGTTGCGGTAGCGGTTGAACTGGCCATGGCGGTTACCCCCCAGGGGGATGTAGAGGTAATTGCGCAGGAACCGTGACAGGGAGATGTGCCAGCGGGTCCAGAATTCGCTGACGTTGGCGGCCTTGTAGGGCGAGTCGAAGTTGAAGGGGATCTGGAAGCCCAGCATGCGCGACACGCCGATGGCCATGTCGGAGTAGCCGGAAAAATCGAAATAGAGCTGGAAGCTGTAGGCCAGCATGCCCACCCAGGCCGCCAGCAGCGAGGGGTTGTCCCCGGCGAAGGCGACATCGACCACCGGCACCAGGTTGTCGGCGATGAGGAGTTTCTTGGCCAGGCCAAAGGTGAAGAGTGTCAGGCCCACGGCCAGGTTGTTGGCCGTGACCGCGTAATTGGCGCGGTCGGCGAACTGGGGCAGCATGTCCCGGTGGTTGAGGACCGGCCCGGCGACGATGTAGGGGAAGTAGGAGGCAAAGAGGGCATAGCGCCAGAGCGAGACCTCCTGGGCCTTGCCCTGGCGGGCGTCGACCAGAAAGGCGATCTGGGTGAAGGAAAAGAAGGAGATGCCGATGGGCAGCAGGACATCTAGGGGGTGGATGCCCGCCCCGGTGAGGTCGTTGACGGACTGGATGAAGAAGTTGGCGTATTTGAAGTATCCCAGCAGGAGCAGGTTGCCGGTGACCGCCAGGATCAGCCAGGCCCGCTTGTGGGCCTCCGCCGCCCGCAGGATCTGGCGATAGGCCAGGTAGTTACCGACGATGGAGACCGCCAGGATCGGCAGATAGGCCAGATTCCAGGAGACATAAAAGGCCAGGGAGGCAAGCAGCAACCAGGAGGCCGCCCAGTGTTCGTCCTTGCGCCCCAGGAGATAAAAGCCCGCCAGGGTGATGGGCAGAAAGAAGAAGAGAAAGTTGAACGAACTGAAGACCATGCGGACACCTGGGAGGAAGGGGATCGCGGGCGGCGGGGCTTGGTGATGGTTGGCTACAAGGCCAGCAGACTGTCTCATTGCCAACGGGCTGCTGGCGTTAGGGGCCGGTCGGTCGGTTTATACCGTCATTGCTCGTCAATTATCGGTTGGCCCCGGGTCGGGTGGCGTCTGGCGGGGGACGCCGTGAATCCGTCCCTGGAGGCTTGACGACCGCATCCTTGCGGTCGACACCCCCGCCAGTCGCCGCCCGACCCTCCTCGGCGATGCCGAAGATTGGGACATGATGCCTGTCGAGGTTGACACTGCGTCCCCTTCGGTTCTCAGGCCAGCCGGCGGCGACGCCGGAAGCGGTTGATGATGCGCCAGCGCCAGAAGAGGTGGGCCAGGGTGAAGGTGAGGAGGCCCGCGACCACGGCGGTGGCCATGGAGCCCACCAGCAGGGGGACCGCCAGGTCCGCCCCCTGACCCAGGAACCAGTCGAGGCTGGGGTCAAAGCGCCACTCCCAGGGGGGACTGCCCAGCAGCCAAGTGCCAAACTGATAGTTGACGTAGGCGATGGGCGGCAGGGTCACCGGATTGGTGATCCACACCATGGCGATGGCGACGGGCAGGTTGAACCGCACCCAGAGCGCGGCGATGGCGGCCAGCAACATCTGCCAGGGCACGGGGACGAAGGCAAAGAAGGCGCCAATCGCCAGTCCGCGGACCGTCGCCCGGCGGTTGAAGTGCCAGAGCCAGGGGTCGTGGAAGTGGCGGCTGAGGAATTGCAGGCGGGGATGTTCCCGGATGGCCTGTGCATCCGGCAGATGACGGCGCAGGTACCGGATGACCGCCGCCTTCACGACCGGTGCCCACCGCCAAGGCCCGGCTTGAGTGTCAACTGACCACCCCTTGGGGCGCGATTCGGCCGGCGGCGCGGGCAGGCGGAAAGCGGCACGGTGGAAAAGGCGAGGTCGCGGCGCATTCAGGAAGCGGCGGAGGCCAGTTCCTGCTGATAGGCGTCGTTGACCCGGTCCCGCAGTTCCTTGCCGGGTTTGAAATGAGGGACATGCTTGCCGGCCAGGGCCACGGCATCGCCGGTCTTGGGATTGCGACCGACACGGGGCGGGCGATAGTGGAGGGAGAAGCTGCCGAAGCCGCGGACCTCGATCCGTTCACCGTTAGCCAGGGCGTTGCTCATGCGCTCGACGATATGGCGCACGGCAAGCTCCACGTCCTTGTAGGGCAACTGGTGGTCAGGCTTGGCGGCCAGGATTTCAATCAGGTCGGATTTGGTCATGATGCGGATGTGCCTCCGATTGGACCGCTGAGGGAGGGGCGAATCGCCTCCGGACTGGAGAGGGCTTTCGGACCCAAAGGTGGAAAAGGGACTGCCGGGATCGGGGATCCGGGATTCAAACGATCAGGTCGTCGACCAGCAAGTACCTGGGCCGGGATTGTCGCCAGGCCCAGGGAGATACGACCGTGCCCGGCGGCGGCTGAGCGCCGCCGGGAGACCAAGCCTAGGCCATTACCGGCGATCAGCCGCGACCGGCCTCTTCCATCTGCTGCTTGAGGATGTCGCCGAGGGTTCCGGTGCTCGCCTGCGCCTCGCGGGCATAGCCCTTGATGGCGGCGGATTCCTCGTCGTGATCCTTGGCCTTGATGGACAGGGAGATGGTGCGGTTCTTACGGTCGACGCCCAGGAACTTGGCCTCGATGGCCTCGCCGGACTTGAGCACGGCGCGGGCGTCCTCCACGCGATCGCGGGAGATCTCGGAGGCGCGCAGGTAGCCCTCCACGCCGTCTCCCAGGGCCACGGTCGCGCCCTTGGCGTCCACCTCGGTGATGGTGCCGTGGACCACGCTGCCCTTCTCATGGGCGGCGACGAAAGCCGAGAAGGGATCCTTGTCGAGCTGCTTGACGCCCAGGGAGATACGCTCGCGCTCGGGGTCGACGGACAGCACCACCGTCTCCAACTCATCGCCCTTCTGATAGCGGCGCAGGGCGTTCTCGCCACCCTCGTCCCAGGAGATGTCGGAGAGATGGACCAGGCCGTCGATACCGCCATCCAGGCCGATGAAGATGCCAAAGTCTGTGATGGACTTGATCTTGCCGCTGACGTGGTCGCCCTTCTTGTGGTTGAGGGCGAACTCGTCCCAGGGGTTCATGACGCACTGCTTGATGCCCAGGGAGATGCGGCGGCGCTCCTCGTCGATGTCGAGGACCATGACCTCCACTTCGTCGCCCAGGGAAACGACCTTGGAGGGATGGACATTCTTGTTGGTCCAGTCCATCTCGGAGACGTGGACCAGACCCTCGACGCCCTCCTCGATCTCGACGAAGCAGCCATAGTCGGCGATGTTGGTGACCTTTCCGAAGACCCGGGTGCTCTCGGGATAGCGGCGGGAGATGTTGACCCAGGGGTCCTCGCCCATCTGCTTGAGACCCAAGGAGACGCGCTGACGGTCGCGGTCGAACTTGAGGACCTTGACCATGATCTCGTCGCCGATCTCCACCACCTCGGAGGGGTGCTTGACGCGACGCCAGGCCATGTCGGTGATGTGCAGCAGGCCGTCGATGCCACCCAGGTCGAGGAAGGCGCCGTAGTCGGTCAGGTTCTTGACCACGCCCTTGACCTCCATGCCCTCCTCCAGCTTCTCCAGCAGGGCCTCGCGCTCGGCGCTGTACTCGTCCTCCACCACGGCGCGGCGGGAGACGACGACGTTGTTGCGCTTGCGGTCCAGCTTGATGACCTTGAACTCGAGCTCCTTGCCTTCCAGGTAGGTGGTGTCACGCACCGGCCGCACGTCGACCAGGGAACCCGGCAGGAAGGCGCGGACGCTGCCCAACTCGACGGTGAAGCCACCCTTGACCTTGCCGTTGATGATGCCCTTGACGGCCTCGCCGGCCTCGAAGGCCTTGTCCAGGAATTCCCAGGCCGCGTGACGCTTGGCCTTTTCCCGGGACAGGCGGGTGGCGCCGGAGCCGTCCTCGACGGCGTCCAGGGCCACCTGGACCTGATCGCCCACGGCGACCTCGAGGGTGCCGTCGATATCGACGAATTGGGAACGGGGGATGACACCCTCGGATTTCAGACCGGCGTTGACCACCACCACTTCGGAGGTGATGGCCACCACGGTCCCGGTAACGATGGCCCCCGGCTGCAACTGGGTGACGGCAAGGCTTTGTTCAAAGAGTTCGGCGAAGCTTTCGCTCATGGGTTAGAGGTTTCCTGACGCGGCATCGAATCGGCCGGGAGAGACCGATGGTTTGGTTAAAAAAAGGCCGCCGGGGGCGACCGACTTGCGGCTGCCCCACCACCGGCTGCGTCGATGCGGCGAGGGGGAACCGAAAACTCACGCGCCCAGGCACGGCCCGGGCGTCAGGGCGGCAAAGGATGACCGAAAAGACTATCCTAATCAAGCCCTTTTTGCCCGGCAGCCGGGTCGCGACGGCATGGAAGGCCAGGATGGCCGCCATTGTTCCCGCCAGGGCTGGCCGCGAAGCCCTAAGCTGCTGTATTCATGACGGCTTAGCCACTGGCATGCAGCCCTCAGGAAGTCTGCTCCCCCTGGCCGGCGGCATTCTTTGGTTTTCCCGGGTCGGGTGGGCCGGTTACGCTGGCGCCGGCGGGGCCGTGATCTTGCTTCGGGCCTGTCCCATGGGCTGGTCGAGGGCCTGGCGCCAGGGCGCGCTGGCGTCGATAACGATGCGGATCTGGTCCTCGAGTTCGGCCCACTCCTCCGGCCGGGGGTCATCGCCCCGTAGCAGGGCCTCCTCCAGCATGCGCGCTCCGCGCACCACGCCCAAGGCGCCGAAGTTGGCCGCGAAGCCCCGCAACTGGTGAAGCCGACGGGCGACGGCCTCGCGGTCGCCGTCGGCGAGCCCGGCGCGCAACGCCTCTATCAGGTTGCCGTACCGGGTGGCGAACCGCTCCAGGAAATCCATGAGCATGGCCTCGTTACCGCACAAGGCCCTGGCGGCTTGTTCCCGGTCGAGGCCGGGAATGAAGGGAAAGGTGTGGCTCTCGGGCGATGACGATGGCGATGGCGATGGCGATGGCGGGTGTGAAACCGGGATGACGGCGGCCGGCATTTCGGTCCCTGACCTGGCCGAGGTAGGTGTGACGGTCACTGGCTTGCCGGCGGTCGAGGTAACGATCACTGAGCTGCTGTTGGCTGGCATTTCGGTCACTGACCTGCCGGCGGCCGGCATTTCGACCACTAACCTGCCGGAGACCGGCGTGACGATCACTGAGTTGCCGGGGACCAGCTTTCCGGTCACTGGCCTGCCGGGGACCGGCGTGGTAGAGGTGGCGACAGCGAGGTCCGCTTCGCCCCCGGCCAGGCCCACCGCCGGGCCCACCGGCTGTCGGGGCCCGGCCCACTGAGCAAGCATGGACACCATCAGGTCGAGGTTGAAGGGCTTGGTCAGGACCTCGTTCATGCCCGCCGCCAGGGCCGCCTGGCGGTGGGCCTGGAGGGCGTTGGCGGTGAGGGCGATGATCGGCAGGCTGGCCAGGGCGGGTTCAGCGCGGATGAGCCGGGTGGCGCTCAGCCCGTCCAATACCGGCATCTGCAAGTCCATGAGCACGGCAGTGAAGGCCTCGGGCGCGGCATGCAGGTGGTCCAAGGCCTCCTGACCATCGAGGGCCAGGCTGACCTGAGCCCCCTCCCGCTTCAGGACCTGCGCAACCACCTCCAGATTCTCCTCGCTATCGTCCACGACCAGGAAATGGCTGCCCACCAGCCGGGGTTTGGAGCCTGGGTGACAGGAGGCCAGGAAGCCGCTTTCCTCCCCCTGGTCACCCAGGGCCCTGGTGGCGATCTCACAGTTTACTTCGAACCAGAAGGTCGTCCCCTGCCCCGGCTGGCTGCGGACCCCGATTGTCCCCCCCATCAATTCAACCAGCCATTTGCAGATGGCAAGGCCCAATCCCGTGCCACCGGAGCGGTACTGGACGCCTGCCTCGCCCTGGGTGAAGGGGGTGAAAAGCAGGGGCAGGTCCTTCGTGGCGATGCCGCCACCCGTATCCTGCACCTCGCCGTGCAGACGGACGCTGGTATCGCTCAGCCGCTCGGTCTGGAGCCGCAGCGCCACCTCCCCGCGGTCGGTGAACTTGATGGCGTTGTGGACCAGGTTGGTGAGGACCTGCAGGAGCCGATGCCCATCCAGGCTCAGTGGCTCCTCGCCGGGCGGCGGACCGGTGACGCGCAAGGCGAGCCCTTTGGCCTGGGCCAGGGGGGCCATGAGTTCGGCCAGGCGGGCGGACAGCCGGGACAGGTCGCAGGGCCGCGGCTGGAGGAGGAGATGACCGGCTTCGATCTTGGCCAGGTCGAGGAGGTCGTTGAGGATGAATAGCAGGGAGTCACCCGCGTCATGGATACGCCTGACCATGGCCTGCTGGTGCGGCGCGAGTTGCTCCCGGGCCAGCAGTTGTGCCTGGCCCAGCACCAGATTGAGGGGATTGCGGATCTCGTGACTGATCTGCGCAAGGAAGTCGCTCTTGGCCCGGTTGGCAGCCTCGGCCCGTTCCCGGGACTGGCGCGGGTCGCGCTCCTGGGCCAGGATCTTGACGCAGCCGATGAAGAGCGCCACGGCGATGGCGTTACCGACCACCAGGGGGACCCGAATCCCGCTTTCAATCTGCCAGGCCCGCGTGAAATCGGGCACGTAGATCAGGGTCAGATAGCCGGCGCCCATCTCGTAGAGTGCGGTGAAGAAGGCGGCTTCCGCGACCCCGGGGATACGGTTGCGGTTGATGTACCGTAGATAGAGACCCGCCAGGGTCCCGGCGAGTATCACCGCCAGGACGGCGGACCAGGCGGAGGGCCCCCCTTGCAGGTAGCGGTCGATCGCGCCGATGAGGCCAGCGCCCAGACCGACCCAGGGGCCCGCGATGAAGCCACCCACTATGGCCCCCGTATGGCGCAGGCTGATGACCGCCTCGAAGGCATGGATGGCGTTGAAGGCCCCGTAGAGCGAAAAGGCCCCAAAGAGCATGCTTAGCTTGACGAGGGTCCTGGCGCCCGTCTGCCGCCCCGCATCCAGCAGCCCGGGTTCGGCCCGAATGATCATGTAGGCGACCACGACCATCACGCAGGCCGTGGTGATCACCTCCAAGGTCATCTGCAAGGTGGGGCCGTACAAACTCGCCTCCAGTCAAAGCCGGCACGCCCCGGCCGGCCCGGAGCGGGACCATCTTGCCAAGGCGGGGTGGGGATGAGGATCGGCTGACACCCGGGCTTGGGTCATCCGCCGGGCCGCAGAGGCCGGCGCTAGCCTCCCAGGGGGTCTGCCCCGGCGAGGCTTTGCTGGGCGACGTCCAGGACCCGCTCCAGGACCTGGTCGATGGTCAGGCTGGTGGTGTCCACCACCAGGGCGTTGACCGCCGGGCGCAGGGGGGCGACGGCGCGTTGACTGTCACGCTCGTCGCGCTCGGCGATGTCGCGCACCAGTTGCTTGAGATTGGCCTCCTGCCCCTGGCCGCGCAACTGGCGGTAGCGGCGCTTGCCCCGTTCCTCCGGACTGGCGGTGAGGAAGATCTTCACCTCGGCGTCGGGAAAGACGACGGTGCCCATGTCCCGGCCATCGGCGACCAGGCCCGGCGGGCGGGCCGCGGCGCGCTGCCACTCCAGCAGGGCGGCGCGCACCTGGGGATGGGCGGCCACCTTGGAGGCGAAATTCCCCGCGCCCTCGGTGCGGATGGCGGCGGAGACATCCTCGCCGGCCAGCAGCACCCGGCCATCCCGGAAGGCGATGTCCAGCCCCGCGGCCAGGCGCCCCAGGGCCTCTCCATCCCCGGGGTCCAGGCCCGCGCGCTCGGCCGCCAGCCCCAGCACCCGGTACAGGGCCCCGCTGTCCAGGCAGGCCCAGCCCAGGCGGGCCGCGACCAAACTGGCGATGGTCCCCTTGCCGGTGCCGGAGGGGCCATCGATGGTGATGACGGGGATCGCGGGAGTCCCGGACACGGGCTGGTTCATGATGCAAATTCCTCGATGCCTAGCCCCGCTCCGGCGGCCAGGGTGACAAAACCGGGAAAGGAGGTGCGCACATTGGCGCAGTCGTGGATGTCGATCGGGCCGGTCGCGCGCAGGGCCGCCATGGCGAAGGACATGGCGATGCGATGATCGCCCTGGCTGTCGATCGCCCCACCGCGGAAGGTCCCGCCGCGGATGAGGATGCCATCGGGACGCGGCTGCTGGTCGATGCCGAGGGCCGCCAGCCCCGTGGCCATGACCTGGATGCGGTCGCTCTCCTTGACCCGCAGCTCCTCGGCGCCGGTCAGCAGGGTCTCGCCCGTGGCGCAGGCGGCGGCGATGAACAGGGCCGGGAACTCGTCGATGGCCAGGGGCACCTGGTCCTCGGGGATGCGGATCCCACGCAGGGGGGCGTGGCGCACCCGCAGGTCCGCCACCGGTTCGCCGCCGGCCTGCCGCGGATTCAGGACTTGGATGTCCGCCCCCATGGCCCGCAGAATATTTACCACCCCGATGCGCGTCGGGTTCATGCCGACATGTTCCAGGGTCAGGTCCGAGCCCGGGGCGATGCTGGCGCCGACGAGGAAGAAGGCGGCGGAGGAGATGTCGGCGGGTACGTCCAGGTCGCAACCGATGAGGCGCTCGCCCCCCTCCAGGCAGACCCTAGCCCCCCGCTGTTCGACCGGGTAGCCAAAACCGGCCAGCATGCGCTCGGTATGGTCGCGGGTGGGGGCCGGTTCGGTGACGCAGGTGCGGCCCTGGGCGAAGAGGCCGGCCAGGAGCAGGCAGGACTTGACCTGGGCGCTGGCCACCGGCAGGGCGTAGTCGATCCCGCGCAGCCCGGTGACGGGCTGGAGATGCAGGGGCGCGGTACCGCCGGGGCTGGTCTCGATGCGCGCCCCCATGAGGGCCAGGGGCTCGGTGACCCGGCGCATGGGGCGGCGGCTCAGGGATTCGTCGCCGATCAGGGTGACCGGGAACCCCTGCCCGGCCAGCAGGCCGCTCAGTAAGCGCATGGAGGTCCCAGAGTTGCCCAGATCCAGAGGGGCCGCCGGGGCGCGGAGGCCCTCCCGGCCGACGCCCTGGATCAGCACCCGCCCCGCCTCCGGCCCCTGGATGGTGACCCCCATGGCGCGGAAGGCCGCCAGGGTGGCAAGGCTGTCCTCCCCCTCCAGGAAGCCGCTGACGCGGGTCTCCCCGTCCGCCAGGGCGCCGAGCATGATGGCGCGGTGGGAGATGGACTTGTCCCCGGGCACCCGCAGGCTCCCGCGCAAGGCCCCGCCGGGGGAGATCAGAAAACGGGAATTTGCAGCGCCAGTCATGACAAGACTCAGTGTGAACGGGCTCGAAGTCATCGCACCTCAATATTCGGTTATTCCAGGTCGGGTGGCGTCTGATGAGGGATGAATCCATCCCTGGAGGCTTGACGACCACCTCCTTGCGGTCGATACCCCCGTCAGACGCCCCCGCCCCCCATCAAGGCCAAAAACCGAAATGCGATAGGTATAAAGCGTGACGATTCTACCAGTTTGTAGCCTCGCCCTGGGTGGAGGATCGTGGTGGAATGGCGAAGAGGGGGGTGGCGGGGATGAAGGGTGACGGATGCAAGGCAATCTTGATGAAAAGCCACCTCACGGAGCATTCGCCCGCGGGGCGGCGATTGGGCTTGTTGAGCCCAAGGCCCATAATAGGCACCCCAGTCGTAGCGAGTCCCAGCAGCAGAGGTAGGTCCCCCGTGGAAGAGAGATACGTCGACGTCGCCATCATCGGTTCCGGCACCGCCGGGCTCAACGCCATGGGCCAGGTCCGCCGGGCCGGCAAGTCCTTCGTCCTGATCAACGGTGGCGAGCCGGGCACCACCTGCGCCCGCGTCGGCTGCATGCCCTCCAAGGCCCTGATCCAGGTCGCCGACGACTTCCACACCAGCGGCCGTCTCCCGCGCTACGGCGTGACCGGCGGCTCGGACCTGCGCCTGGAGGCCCCCGAGGCCCTGGAGCACGTTCGCCACATCCGCGACACCCTGGTCGACCGGGTCCTGTCCAACAGCACCGACGGCATGGACGCGGAGCGCTTCCTCCATGACTATGCCCGGCTCCTGGAGCCGACCCTGATCGCGGTCGGCGAGCAGCGCATCCGCGCCGGGGCGGTGGTCATCGCCACCGGCTCCCGGCCCCTGGTGCCGGAGGCCTGGCGCGCCTTTGGCGACCGCATCCTCACCAGCGACGAGATCTTCGAACTGGAGGACCTGCCGGCCGCGGTGGCGGTGATCGGCCTGGGCGTCATCGGCATGGAACTGGGCCAGAGCCTCCGCCGCCTAGGCGTCGCGGTCACCGGCTTCGACCAGCTCGACACGATCGGTGGCATCAGCGACCCGGAGGTCCTGGCCCAGGCGCGGGAGATCCTCGGCAAGGAGTTCCCCCTGCACCTGGGCCAGCCAGCGAGCATAGCCGAGGCCGCCGACGGCCGGCTGCGGGTCAGCGCCGGCGAGGTGAGCGTGGAGGTGGACAAGGTGCTGTGCTGCATCGGCCGTACCCCAACCGTCGCCGGCCTGGGGCTGGAGTGCCTGGGCCTGCCCCTGGACCGCCGCGGCTTGCCGCCCTTCGACAACCGCACCATGCGCGTCGGGGACCTGCCGGTCTATATCGCCGGCGACGTCGACGGCGAGCGGCCCATCCTTCACGAGGCCGGGGACGAGGGCAAGATCGCCGGCTATAACGCCGCCCGCCAGGGCGACACCGCCTTTCGCCGCAAGACGCCCCTGGCCATCATTTTCAGCGACCCCAACATCATCGCCGTCGGTGCCCGCTTCAGCGAACTGGACCCGGCCACCACCGTCATCGGCCAGATCCGCATGGCCCCGGTCGGCCGCGCCCTGACCATGGGCAAGACCCAGGGCCTGCTCCGCATCTACGCCGACCGTGCCAGCGGCCGCCTCCTCGGCGCCGAGATGATCGGCCCCAAAGGCGAGAACCTGGCCCACGGCATCTGCTGGTGCCTCGAGCTGGGCCTCACCGTCGGCCAGATGCTACGCCTACCCTTCTACCACCCGGTCATGGAAGAGGCCCTGCAAGCCGCCCTCTACGATGCCTATCGCCAGGTGGAGGCCAAGAACCCCGGGGGGCTGGTGGAGTTGGAAGAGCTGACCGGCTAACCCCCCAGCCCCTTATATGCCTGATGTAAAGGCATTTTCTGTGCCCAAGAGGTAGGGTCGGGTGGCGTCTGGCGGGGGACGCCACCCGACCCGGAAGCACCGACACCGCCTTGATGATCGCCAGACCAGGGAAAATCGCTCATGCCAGCCTTGCCCGATAACCTCCCCGCGCCCCTATGCCAGTTCATCGCCCGCATGCGCGAGATCCGCCAGTTCCGGGCGGAGCAGGGCCTGCGCGACACCGTCGTCACCGCCCGGGAGGGCCTCGAGGCCATCACCCGCCCCTTCCACAGCCGCATTCCTGCTATCCCCCTGGTGCGCGATGAGCTGATCCCGGGGCCGGACCATGCGGTCCCCGTCCGCCTCTACCACCCCGCCCCGGAGGCGACGGCCGACCAGGCCCCGCCGGTGGCCCTCTTCGTCCATGGTGGCGGCCACATCTCCGGCAGTCTGAGCGTCTACGACCCCATCGCGCGCAAACTGGCCGCGGCCACCGGCTGGCTGATCTGCTCCCTGGACTACCGGCTGGCCCCCGAGTGCCCCTACCCCTGCGGGCTCCGGGACCTCATGGCCGGCATCAAGGGCATCTTTCCCCTGCTGGAATCCGTGCCCGGCCCCCTGTCCTTCGCCCGCCGCCTGGCCCTGATCGGTGACAGCGCCGGGGGCGCCCTGTGCGCCAGCGCCGCCCATCTGTGCCAATACGAGCCTGGGGTGCGCATCGAGCGCCAGGTCCTCATCTATCCCAGCCTGGACTACACCCTGTCGCAACCCTCGGCGACGACCCTGGGGAAGGGCTGGATCCCGGAACGGGAGCGCATCGTCTGGTATTTCGACCAGTATTTCCGCCACGCCGAGAACCGCCAGGCGGAATCACCCCTCTTCATGCCCCTGACGCCGGCCTACCCCGCCACCCTGGTGTTCACGGCCGAATATTGCCCCTTGCGCGACGAGGGACGGGTCTATGTCGAACGGCTGAAGGCGGCGGGCATTTCCGCGGAGCTTGTCGACTACCCCGGCATGGTCCACGCCTTCCTGAACCTGGAGGACCTGGCCGCGGAGGCCTGCGCCGATCTCTACCGGCGCATCGGGACCATGGCCCTCGGTCTCAACCGCACCAGCTCCCCGGGCCAGACCACAAGCGGCCCTGGCCCGGACTAAGTCAGTCGAGCAACCGCCACCGCGCCGCCCCCGTCCGCCGGTTGATCCAGATCTCCAGCTCCGCGTACTCCGGCAGTGCCTCCAGCGGCCCGGGGTCATCCGCGCACTGGCAACCGCCGACGAGGCTGGCGAACAGGAGGCCAACCCGCGCCCGATAGTCACTGCCTTCTTCCCCTGTGGCGCCCGCATCCTCCCCGGTCGTCAGCACCAGCACTCGGACCGGCTCCGCCGCGACCTGATTGCCGTGGGCCATGGCCTCCCGCAAGGGCAGCAACTCAGGATCGACCCGTTCGAGTTCATGCTTCAGGACGGCATCCCGTTGGGGGCTGTCCCAAGCGGCCAGCGTTTGCGTGAGATAGAGAGGGTGCATCTCGATTTTTGGCCTCAATGCGGGGAGTGCCTTAGCGACGGCGCGTCTCAGTTTCAGCATGCTTGAGGAAATCCCCCATGTCCAACCTAAGCCGTATCACGATTGACTCTGATATCTGTCACGGCAAACCCTGTGTTCGCCACATGCGCTGGCCCGTTGAGGTGGTGCTGGACTTGGTCGCTTCAGGGATGTCCACCGAGGAAATCCTCCTGGATCATCCGGAACTGGAGTGGGAGGACATCACGGCATGTCTGGAGAACGCCCGCATTCTGGCTTCCGGTGAACCCCTTCGCCTGGTCGCATAATGCGCGTCCTCTGCGACGTTCATATCCGAAGCGGGCTCGTATGGATGCCTGTCAATCAGTAACCCGTCATCTCCAGATACCCCCGGCCAATCTCCCGCTCCCCTTCCAGAAGCTGGACCACGCCCTCCCAGTAGACGACGCCGGTGGAACGTCGCCCGTCCAGTTCCTGATCGTCCATCAGCGGCTGTAACCTCCAACTCTGCCCCGCGATGTCCAGTTCCCAGGTCACGGGGTAGGTCTTGCCCGTGCGGGGAGACTGCCAGGTACGCCCAGGCCGGAAGCGGACCTCTTCCAGCGCCAGGGCCCGCGGCATAGGGGCACCCGATTCCTGTGCTCCGTGCTCCAGTGACTCCGGCACTAGGGCATATGGTTCTTGGGTATATGATTCTTGGGCATGCGGCTGCAGGGCACGCGACGGCAGAATCTGCGGCTCAACGGTCTGTGGCGTCGGGGACTCAGGCAGGGCATTGGGCGCGACCAGGGTGCCCGCCGTCCATAGGGCGCCGCCATCCCGGTGGCGCATCTGAAAGGCCATCAGGGAGCCACCGTCGTGGAGGTTGATCCCGATCCAATCCCAGCCCGCCGCCTCGGGCGACAAAAGCTCGCTGGACCATTCATGATCCAGCCAGGCCTGGCCACTCACCTCCCGGTCCACACCGTCCAGCCGCAATTGGCCGGTCACCGCCAGCTGGGGACGGCTGTAATAGTAGCTAGCGGCGGTCGGGTCCGGGGTCTTCTGGCTGAAGCCACCCCGGCCATTGAGGACTGGCGGGCCCGACGGGATCAGGCGCAGATCCAAGGTAAAGTCAGGGGTCGCGACTCGCGCCTGGTAGCCAGCATCCCTCCCCGCATCCTTCCCAGCATCCACCAACCGCAGCTCCCAGTCCCGCAACAAGACGTGGGTCCGGCCGGTCGCGGCCCCGGCCAGGGGCTCCAGGGCGCGCTCCGCCATCTCGGCGTGCCGCAGGCGACCGCTGGCGGGATCGGCGATGGCGGCGTGGGCGAGGATCAGGTGACGGGGGGCAAAGCGGCTGGGGTTATCGGCACCGATGCCGGTACCGACCCGGAAAAAGGTGATCTGAAAACCCCGCTCGACCCCCTCCGCGTCGCCAAGCCAGCCGGTGATGTACCACCACTCGATGCGAAAGTCCGGATGAACGCCCGTGTCCCGCGGAAAGATCAGGGGGCGATCGGGGACGACCGGGGCGAAATGTCCCCCCGGCTGATCAGCCACCTGGCCCAAGGCATCCGTCACTTCCGCGGCCGCGAACCGGAACGGCAGCACCACCGCCAGGGTCAGCAAAAGGATCTGTGAAAGATTCAGGTCCAACAGGGCACTCAGATCAAACTGATGCCAGGGGCGTGACCGCAGCCTCCCTAGGTAGGGAACCCGCCCAGGCTGCCTACCCTTTCCTTCCCGCACCACCCGCTCAACGCTCATCTCCACCTCTCCCCTGCGATCTCGGCCGGTCTCCTCTTATCCCCACCAGCCACGCGCCCCAAAAGCCACCGCCCTGACCCGCGCATCACCAATCCTCCCGCACCGCCAACACCGCCTCCTGGCGCATGGCCTGGCGACCCGCCAAGGCCGCGGCCAGGGCGGAGAGCAGGATCATTGCCAGACTGAAGAGCAGCAGCAGTCCCCAGGGCCATTGGACCTCCATGCTCCAGTGGAAACTCTGGGGGTTGATGACCTTGATCAGGATCAGGGCCATGGCCCCGCCCGTGACCAGTCCGACGAGGACCCCGATCAGGGCGGTCAGGCCGGCCTCCAGGGCCAGCAGGTGGGCCACCTGGCGTCGCAATAGGCCGAGATGGCGCAGGATGCCCAGCTCCTTGCGCCGGCTGGTGGCCAGGGCGGCGAAACTGGTGCTGATGCCGAAGAGGCCGATCATCACCGCCACCGCCTCCATGAGATAGGTCACCAAAAAGGTGCGATCGAAGATTGCCAGGATCATCCCCCGCAGTTCACCCGGCAGGATCATCTCCGTCACCGCCTTGCCCAGCAGGTCGCGAATGACCGGCATCAACGCCTGGGGGTCCGTGCTGGCATCGAGGAAGAGGCCCAGGTCGTTGACGCCCTCGTCCCCGGTCAAGTGGCGATAGGTGGCGATCTCGATGGCGACCGCCCCCTGCTGCCGGGCATAGTCCCGCCAGATGCCGGCGACCAGAAAGCGCTGCATTCGCCCCCCCAGGGGTAAGTCGAGGGGAGCGCCCACGCCGAGCCCCAGGCGATCCGCCACGGCCTCGGTGATCCAGGCGGGTGGAAACCGGTGAGGAGCCGGATCGACATGCCTATAGGAGATGCCCGCCTCCAAACTGCCCGCCACCAGGGGCAAAGGGGCCTCCGCACCGATGGGCCGGGCGATGAGGGTCATCGCCTCCCCCCCGGCCCCAAGACGCAAGGTCTCGTAGCGGATGGGGCGGATCCCCTGGACCCCGGGCAAGGCCGCCAGTCGCGCCACGGCCGCGGCATCCAGATAACCGCTGGTCCCCGCTGGGGCCGCCCGCACGTAGAGACCGGCGGGGAGCATCTGGGTCAGCCAGGCCCCCAGGGAGACGCGGAAGGAGTTGACCATGATCGCCATGGACACCGCCAGCGCCACGCTGGCGACGATCCCGGCGCCCGCCACCACCGCCTGGCCGGGGGCGGCGGCGAGGCGCGCCCGGGCCAGGCGCCACAGGGTCGAGCTGCGTCCAGGCAGTGGGCGGAGCACCAGGGGGGTGATCCCCGGCAGGAGCAGGACCGCCCCCACCACCAACAGCAGCACCGCCAGATAGCCGCCGATGGGCAGCCCGGCCAGGGGCGGCAACCCGCACAGCAGGGCCGCCGCGGTCAGGAGACCCAGGGCGAGACCCCAGCGCGGGCGGGCATGGTAGGCCTCGGCCTCGTCTCCCGCCCGCAGGCCCCGGGCGGTGACCATGCGCGTCGCCTCCCGCGCCGGCAGCCAGGCCCCGGCCGTCCCCGCCGCCACGCCCAGGCCCAGATAGGCCAGCACCAGCCCGGGCTGAAAACTGAGGGTGGGCGTCAGGCCGCGGAAATAGCCCGCGCCCAGGTCGGCCCCCAGCAGGCGGAAGGCGAGCCCGGTGAGGCCATGGGCCAGGGCCACCCCCACCACTCCCCCCACCAGGCCCAGCAGGGCGCCCTCCCCCAGCAGCCCCCGCCGCAGACCCGCCCGATCCAGGCCCAGGGCGCGGACCAGGGCAAACTCCTGCCGGCGACGCACCACCGCCAGCCATTGGGCGGAAAAGACCAGGAAGGCCCCGGTCAGGAGGGCGATCGCCGCCAGCATGGTCAGATTGACCCGATAGGCTCGGGACAGGCCCTCCAGCTCCGACTGGGCCTCTGTGGGGGTATGAAGCGAGACCCCCGGCGGCAGCTCGACGGCCAGGTCCCGCCGCAGCCCCTCGCGATCAACGCCGGGGGCGAGACGCAGGTCGATGCGGGACAGGCGCCCGATCTGGCCGAAGGTCCGCTGGGCGGCGGCAATATCCATCACCGCCAGGGCCTGGCCCCTGCCCGCCCCGGGGACCTGACCGGCGATGGTGAGGATGGCCTGCCCCAGCCCCGACTGGACCGCTAGTTGCTCCCCGCTGGTCAGCCCGAGCTGACTGGCGGCGGCGGGGCTGAGGAAGAGGACGCCCTCCTGGAGGGGCTGAAGGCGGAAATCCTGTCTGGCCGTGGGCGCCGCCAAGGCCGGGGTCTCCGCCCCCGAGGTTGCCTGGGTCTCATCTTCCACCGCTGCCACCGGCAGGAGGGTGGGCGTCACCCGGGCGAGGCGGAAGAGGTCGACGCCCAGGATGCGCAGGTTTCGTTCCCGTCCCGGCAGACGCGCCTCGATCTCCAGCAGGGGGCTGGCCTCGGCAATCTCCGGCCGCTGGGCCAGGCGGAGATATAGGGCCTCGTCGAAGCCGGCCTGAGGCCCGACCACCTGGAGATCCGCCTCGCCACTGAGCACCCGCATGCCGCGACCGAACTCGTTCAGGGCCTCGGCATGGATGAGCTGCACCGCCAGGCCCAGGGCCACCCCCAGGGCGATGGCCAGGATCGAGAGCAGGGTCGCCAGACGCCGTCGCCAGAGGCTGGCCAGGAACAGGTGCCAGAGAATGGGGTCAGGCCGCCAGCCCAGGACCCTCAGGCGGGGCATGATGGAACGATTCCCACGACTAAAACCCGGATGTTCATCAGGCCTCGGCGGCCACGGCCAGACCTGGAGCGGTCATGAGGGCTCGGCGGCATCGACCAGGCCCTGGGACGTCAGACGCAGAACGCGATCGGCGAAGGCCGCCGCTTGCCGCGAATGGGTGACCATGATGCCCATGGCCCCAGCGCCACGAATGCCCTCGAATAGGAGTTCCAGCACGCCCAGCGCCCGCCCCGGGTCCAGATTGCCGGTCGGCTCGTCGCACAACACCAGCCGGGGCGCGTGGACCAGGGCGCGGGCAATGGCCACCCGCTGCATTTCCCCGCCGGACAGATGCCGCGGCCAGTCGTCGGCGCGCCGGTCGAGACCGACTCGCGCCAGCATGGCCCGCGCCCGCTCGTCCGCCTCGACCGCATCCCGGTCGAGCAGCCACAGCGGCAGGGCGACATTCTGCGCCAGGGTGAGATGAGGCAGGAGATGAAAGGCCTGAAAGACGAAGCCGAAGTCCCGCCGCCGCAGGCGGGCGAAGGCATCCTCATCCAGGGCCGTCAGGTCCCGGTCCCCCAACTGGACCCGGCCCCCGTCCACCCCCTCCAATCCGGCGATGCAGTTGAGCAGGGTGGATTTGCCGACCCCCGACTCGCCCATGATGGCCACGGACTCCCCGGGCGCCAGCCGCATGGACACCGTGGCAAAGAGTGGTCGGTCCTCGACGGCATCAAAGTGTTTGGCCAGATTGTCGATTGCAAGCATCGGGGGCCTCCTGCGCCAGTTGCAACGCCTGCCGGTGAACTGATCATGCATTGTGGCAACCCCCGCCAGACGGATCAATCCACCTTCACCGGCGGACGCTATACCAGCACCCCAGATCGAACCGGAGTTCCTGCGGCGCATGTTCAGCGTCGAGGATTATGAGATGGCGGGCAACCTGGATAAAGCCGTAAATTCTTCCGTACCGATGCACCACGAGCGGAGTGACGAATCGGCCATTGATTCGCTCGACGAAGGTACGTCAACCATCGCCAGGACTTGCTCGATGGCCTGAACGAAGTGCTGACGCGCTACCGCGCCGAGTAGCGCGCGGAGCCCAAAGCCCGCGGCCTTGCGC
The DNA here is from genome assembly GCA_018435665.1 of Candidatus Thiosymbion sp. Lineage (GTDB taxonomy): Bacteria > Pseudomonadota > Gammaproteobacteria > Chromatiales > Chromatiaceae > M0108. The sequence goes on from JAHDND010000092.1 coordinate 31,199, forward strand.
CCCGGCTCGCAGAGCCACGCCTGCGCCCGGAGCATGCGGGGTAGGTCATAGGTGCGCACCAGGGCAGGTACCTTGCGATGAGTCCATACAAAGAGGCGTTCATGAGGAACCTTCAGCAAAGTGCCACGGGGGATTCTGGACTCTTAATGACGCTTAACTGTCAAAGGGCCTAGGCACCGCCGCTAGTGGCTGACCCGCTGATCGATCCAGGCGATTGCTTGTAATGGCCCTCGATGACGCTGGTGGCATGGCAGCCGAAGCAGATGCTCTCCATCTTGGCGCGGCGATCCTTCCAGGTTAGGACCTCGACGACCTTGGAGCCCTTGGCCTCGTCGCCAACCTTGGGGATCTCCTTGCCCTCGGGGACGTCGAACTCGTTGCCATTTTCCAGCTTCACCAGGTTCATCTTGGTGGAGATGGGGGGCCGCAGGGTCCAGGAGATACGCTCACCGACATTGTGAGTCTTGGGCTGGTTTACGCCGGCGCTCATGTGGCAGGTGGCGCAGGTGGGGGCGGCGGAGTAATCGACGCCGGCGATCCACTTATCCGAGTCCAGGTTCATCTCGTCGATCTTGGCGCGGTAGATGATGCCGTGCTTGGACTCGTTGTAGACCTCGATCTGGGGATGGTCGGGGCCGACGTGGCATTTACCGCAGGTGTCCGGGGTGCGGGCCTGTTCGCGAGAGAAGCGGTGACGGCCATGGCAAGCGGTGCAGGAGCCCTTGGACCCATCGGGATTCAACCGGCCAATACCCGTATTGGGCCAGCTACCCGGCAGGGGACGGCCTTTGTCCTTGCCTTCGGTGATGAATTCCAGCGTGCCGCCGTGGCACTGACGACAGCCGGCGTTCACCGCCGCCGGTCCACCCACCACTTCGCCCATCAGGTTGTCCAGGGAGGCGAGGATGTCACCCGCCTTGGAGTGATGGGAGCCGTCCATCTCCTCGAATTCGGTGGTATGGCACTTGGAGCAATCCTTGGGGGTGACCACGATGGAGATCAGGGCACCTTCATGGGTAAAGGCATCGATTTCCCCCTCCTTCGCCTCATGGCAGTCCAGGCAGTTGACCCCGTTCTGGCCATGCTGGCTGTGGTTCCACTCCCAATAGAGGCCAGGATTTTCCGTCATGTGGCAATCAACGCATTCCTGACCGGCGGGATTTCCCCAATCGACGCCGGCCTTCCCCTCGGGGCGGTCGGCCTGGACCGGACCATTGGCCACCATCAAGGCCAAGGCCGCCAAACTGGAACTAAGCCAAGCGACCTTGCGGACTTGGCGACTGGTGTTCATGTGCGCGCACTCCTCAACAGGTAGGACAAACCCCCGCGGCCGGACGGGCCTAGCGTGAGGCGATACTCCGAGCGTGGGAAAGCAGCACGATCGCGCCGCTGATTCCAGCCCCTTGGTATACAGCTCCCTACCCGCGCCTCTATTGTTATTTCTTGCGGCGCTCGCTCCACTCCCCCACTGGCATTTTGACAGTCAGGGCGTGAATCGCCTTGACATAAGTCAAAAAACAGCCCCAGTTCTATGCCCCCATAGAATGGATTGATGGATCGCCAGCCGGGGCGGGGCCCTTATCAGGTTGACGATGCGGAAGGGACCCTGGCCTTGGCCATCCCGTGATCGACACGCCCACGCCGCCGCGGCTGGCAAGCAACACGGCGGTTTGACGGGGGGTGCCCATCCCGGCGACCTCGGGCGAACGGGTGGTCAGGGCCGGACCCGCGCCAGGGCCTCCGCGGCCTGGTGGTCCGCCTGATAAGACGAGCGGACCAGGGCGCCACTGGCGATGTGGGTGAAACCCATCCCCTCCCCCGCCTGGCGCAGGGCGGCGAACGCCTCCGGGGTCCAGTAACGACGGACGGGGAGGTGGGCGCGACTGGGGGCCAGGTACTGACCGATGGTCAGCATGTCGCAACCGTGGGCGCGCAGGTCGGCCATCACCGCCAGGACCTCGTCCTCTTCCTCGCCCAGGCCGAGCATGAGCCCGGACTTGGTGGGGATGTCCGGGTGGCGCTCCTTGAAGGCGCGCAGCAGGGCCAGGGAGCCGGCATAGTCGGCGCCGGGGCGGGCCTGGGGATAGAGCCGGGGGACCGTCTCCAGGTTGTGATTGAAGAGGTCCGGCCGGCCGTCGCCGCTGAACTGGGCGAGGGCCAGGGCCTCGCGACCACGAAAGTCGGGCACCAGCACCTCCAGCCGCGTGTCCGGACTGCGGCGGCGAATGGCGCGCAGGCAGGCGGCGAAGTGGCCGGCGCCACCGTCGCGCAGATCGTCGCGGTCGACGGAGGTGATGACCACGTAGCGCAGGCCGAGGGCGGCGATGGATTGGGCCAGGTGCTCGGGTTCCTCGGCATCCACCGGCGCTGGGCGCCCATGGGCGACGTCGCAGAAGGGGCAGCGGCGGGTGCAGACATCGCCGAGGATCATGAAGGTGGCGGTGCCGTGGTTGAAGCACTCGCCCAGATTGGGACACTGGGCCTCCTCGCAGACGGTGGCGAGGCGGGCCTCGCGCAACAGGCGCTTGATGCGCGTCACCCCGGGACCGATGGGGGCGCGGGCGCGGATCCAGCTTGGCTTGCGCAAGGGCTCTGCCAGGGGCTCGACCTTGACCGGGATGCGGGCCACCTTGTCCTGGCCCCGTTGATGGGTCTCGGGGGTGGCGCGGGATGGGGCGTCCAGGGAGGGCGGCGGGACTTGGCTGACAATCGACATGGGGTTTAGTCCAGAGAGAAGGGCTGCTTAGGCCCGGGGAAGCCGAAGCAAGCAAGGTATAGCCATCGCACTCAATTTTCGGTTTTTCCGGGTCGGGTGGCGTCTGGCGGGGGACGCCGTGAATCCGTCCCTGGAGGCTTGACGACCGCATCCTTGCGGTCGACACCCCCGCCAGACGCCCCCCGACCCTCCCTTACACAATGCCGAAAACTAAAATGCGGTCTGTAGAAGCGGTCAGGCGAGCGCCCCGGCCAAGGCAGCCGTGGGGTCCCGGGGCGGGTTCAGGTGCGGGTCCGCGGCACCCCGCCCCGCTCGGATCAGGACCAGCAGTTCCTTGGGACCATGGACGCCGTAGGCCAGGGTCTGCTCGATGTCGGCGGACTTGGATGGCCCGGAAATCAGCAAGGCATTGGTCGGCAGGCCCCGGCCCGCCCAATCCTCCTCGACCAGGAATTCGTGAAAGGTCGAGCGGATGCGGTCCGCCTCCAGGACCACGGCGTGGATGGGGGGGACCAGGGACATCAGGCGAGGCTCCTGGATGCTGGGCCAGAGGACCAGGGTCCCGGTCTCGGCGATCCCGCCCAGGCAGCCGGTGAGGCTGGCGTCGGTGGCAGTGAAGAGCTGGGTCCGGCAGGCCTCGATGGGTTGGTCATGGGGGATCAGGGCGATCGCCCCCCGATCGGGCCAGGCCCTCACCAGTTCCGCGCCCAGGGCCGTGTCGGCGGCGTAACGCAGATTGGTCGCGCCCTTGGCTTGCAGGCGGGAAAACAGGCAGGCCGGCCAATCGTCTCCCACCAGGATCACCTCGCCGCGGACCGCCGTCAGCGCCGCGATGAAGCGCCGCAGTCGTTCCTCGGGGGACCAGTCGAAGCGGCGGACCGGATTCTCCGGGGCGGGGCGGGCGCCGCCGGGGGTCCCGCGCCGCAGGCGCTGGAGGATGGCCTCCCGGGCCGGGCTATTCATGGGCGAAGCCCTCGGCCCGCGCCAGTTCGTGCAGGCTGCGGGGGGCGATGACCGGGGGGGTGCGGGTCCGGGCCCAGGGTCCCAGCCCAATGGGGAGCAGCCGGCGCAGGCGGGTGGCCAGCCGGGTCATGAGCCAGTAGAGCGGGGGGTGAGCATGGGCCTGGCGCCAGAGCGACCAGATGAGGCGATGCAGGACCTTGCGACGGCTGCCCTGTCCTGGGACCCCCGCGTCCGGACCGTCGCCGACGCCCTCGGCCCGCAGCCGCCGCAGCAGGCCGGGCAGGGGGATGCGCACCGGACAGACCTCGCCGCAGGCACCACAGAGGCTCGAGGCCTCCGCCAGTTCCCCCTGCCGGTCCAGTCCCTGGAGCTGGGGTTCGAGGACACTGCCGATGGGGCCGGGGTAGACGGTGCCATAGGCATGACCACCCAAGCGGCTGTAAACCGGGCAGTGGTTCATGCAGGCGCCGCAGCGGATGCAGCGCAGGGTGGCTCGCAACTGCTGATCCCGATGGATGCGGGAGCGGCCATTGTCGAGCAGGACCAGGTGCACCTCCCGGGGACCGTCGCGTTCACCCTCCCGGCGGGGCCCACTGATCAGGTTGACGTAGGTGGTGATGGGCTGGCCGGTGGCCGAGCGGGTCAGCAGGGTCAGAAGGGGGGGCAACTGGTCGAGGCGGGCGATGACCTTCTCGATGCCGCACACGGCGATATGGATGTCCGGGGCCGTGGTGCAGAGCCGGCCGTTGCCCTCGTTCTCCACCAGGCAGAGGGTGCCGCTCTCCGCGATGGCGAAATTGACCCCGGAGAGGCCGGCGACGGCCTGGCCGAAGTGCTCGCGCATGATGCGGCGGGCGATGGCCGTCAGCCCCTCGATGTCCTCGGTATGGGGATATTCGGGGAAGTGGGCGGCGAAGAGGGCGGCGATCTCCCCCCGGTCCTTGTGGATGGCCGGGGCGATGATGTGGGAGGGCCTTTCCCCCGCCAACTGGAGGATGAACTCCCCCAGGTCCGTCTCCACCGCCTGGATGCCCTGGGCCTCCAGATAGTGGTTCAGGCCCATCTCCTCCGACACCATGGACTTGCCCTTGATGACCCGCCGGGCACCCTGGCGGCGCAGCAGATCGAGGACGAGGGCGTTGCCCTCTGCCGCCGTCTCCGCCCAATGGACCTGGATGCCGTTGCGCTCGCAGTTGGCCTCCAGTTCCAGCAGCAGGTCCGGCAGGTTCGCCAGTGCCTGGCCGCGGATCAACTTGCCGCGCCGGCGCAGGACCGTCAGTTCATGAGTGTCGGGAAAGGCCTGCCGGCGCTTGGCGACCAGCCCATCCATGGTCCGGCGGATGTTGCGCCGCAACCGTTCATTGTCGAGGGCCTGACCGACGCGGACGGAGAATTCAGGGGGCATGGGTGCGTTCCCACAACAATTCGGCAATGTGCTTGACCACCGGCGCTTGCGGGTCGGGCGTCCGCGGACTCGCCGTCAGCCCCTTCGCGGTCAGCCCATAGGCCAGGGTGCCCCCCAGGTTGAGGAGACAACCGCAATCCTGACCGACCAGGACTCGGGCCCCTGTCGCCAGGATGGCCGCCGCCTTGTCCGCGGCCATGGCCGCCGAGATCTCCGGCTGCTTGACGGCGAAGGTGCCACCAAAACCGCAGCATTCGTGGGTGTGATCCGGCTCCACCACCTCCAGGTTCGCCAGGCGGGCGAGCAAGTCCGCCGCCGCGCCGGAGACCCCCATCTCCCGGCGGGCGGAGCAGGAGTGGTGCAGCACGACCTTGAGCGGGGGTCCCAGGTCCGGTCGCCGCCAGTCCAGGACCCGGGCCAGATAGTCCGTCAGTTCGTGGACCCGCGCCGCCAGGTGCAGGGCGCGCTCCTCGTCGGCGGTGCCGGCGAACAGCTTGGGATACTGGACCTTCATCATGCCGGCGCAGGAGGCCGAGGGCACCAGGATGGGATAATCCTCCGGGAAGGTGGCGAGTTGCTGCCGGGCGACGGCCCGGGCCGCAGCATCGTAGCCAGAGTTATAGGCCGGCTGGCCGCAGCAGGTCTGTCCCTGGGGAAAGATCACCTCCAGGCCCTCGCGGCGCAGCAGGCGCATGGCCGCCAGACCGGCCTGGGGAAAGATCAGGTCGATCAGGCAGGTGCCGAAGAAGTAGACGCGGGCGGAGTGCGGCATGGGCTAGGGGGAAAATCTTGCTGGATTGCGGTGGTGCGTCTGGCATTTAGTGGGGATTGGCCTATAGCATAGCCAGGACTGGTAGCCGACCGCGACAAACTTTTGTATATGCCCGACCACGCCCAAGCCCTGAACCCGCCCCGGTTGGCGGTGCTCGCCTCCTTTTCCGGCAGCGGGGGGGTGGAACATATGCTGGTCAATCTTATCGCCGGCTTCGTCGCGGCGGGCCAGGAGGTCGACTTGCTGCTGATCCGTGACCGGGGTCCCCACCTGGCGGGGCTGCCCGTGGCGGTCAACCGCGTGCCCCTGGGCAGCCAGCATAGCTTGCTGGCTATTCCCGCCCTGGCCCGCTATCTCCGCCAGGCGCGGCCGCGGGCCCTGCTGGCGGCCAAGGACCGGGCCGGACGGGCGGCGGTGCTGGCACGGGCCCTGGCGGGCGTCGACACCCGCCTGGTCCTGCGCTTGGGAACCAACCTCTCCGCCTCCCTGGCTGGCCGCTCGGCCCTGCGCCGGGCCTGGCGCTATTGGCCCATTCGCCGCCTTTATCCGCGCATCGACCGCATCGTCGCCGTCTCCGCGGGGGTGGCCGCCGACACCGCGACCATCACCGGCCTGCCGCGGGAGGCCATCAGCGTCATTCGTAACCCGGTGATCACCCCCGACCTGCGGCAGCGGGCGGCGGCGCCCTGCCCCCATCCCTGGTTCCAGGGCGAGGGTCCCCCGGTCCTCCTCGGGGCGGGCCGGCTCCAGCGGCAGAAGGACTTCCCGACCCTGATCCGGGCCTTCGCCCGGGTGCGTCAGGCACGCCCCTGCCGGCTGGTGATCATCGGCGAGGGTCAGGAGCGCCAGGTCCTCAGGGCCCTGATCGCCCAACTGGGCCTGGCGGACCAGGTCGACCTGCCCGGCTTCCAGGCCCATCCCCTGCCCTTTCTGGCCCGGGCCAACCTCTTCGTGCTCTCCTCCGCCTGGGAGGGATCACCCAACGTACTCACCGAGGCCATGGCCCTGGGTACCCCGGTGGTGGCGACCGACTGCCCGAGTGGACCCGCGGAACTGCTCGACGGGGGCCGCATCGCCCCCCTGGTCCCGGTGGGGGACCCCGAGGCCCTGGCCGCCGCGATCCTGGCCACCCTGGACCAACCCCCGCCCGGGGATCTGCTCATGGACGCCGTCGCGGAATATGAGCAGGCCTATAGCGCCCGGCAGTACCTGGCGGCCCTTGAGCCGGGATAGGACCCTACCACCTATCCCGTCACATGCCAGCCAGCGAGAGGCCGCCAGCCTGGTCACTGATCAGGGAGTTCATCCCTCCCCGGAGGCTAGGGTCATCGCACATCAAAATTTCATTTTTCCCGGCTCGGATGGGTTAAGCAGAGAGTAAGGGAGAAAAGGACTCAAAGCCTACGGTCGCACTACCACCGCCTCAAAAGTCCTCGTGCAACCCCTTCGCCCGCGCCTTGCCGGACCAGACCCAGACGTACTGGATGCCGCTGACGAGGATGGTCACGAGACAGGCCCAGGTAAGGAAGGCGATCAAGCCGTCGGGCAAGGGCAAAGGACCGGCGTCGGCAATGACGGTCACGACCAGGGCGATCTGCACCAGGGTATTGAGCTTGCTAGCCCATATGGGGGCGGCCTTGAGTTCCTCGACGCGGAAGTGATAGAGGGTAGCCCCGCCGACGATGACCAGATCACGCCCGACGGCCGCGATCACCAGCCAGATGGGGATCAGCTTGAGGGCCCCCAGGACCAGGAAGCAGGCCACCAGCAGGGTCTTGTCCGCCAGGGGGTCGAGGATGCCACCCAGCCGGCTCTGCCAGTGATAGTGCTTGGCGAGCCAGCCGTCGAGCCCGTCGGAAAGGCCGGCGATGGCGAAGAGCAGCAGGGCCCAGCCAAATTGACCCTCCAGCAGCAACAGGACCACCGGCATGACCGCCAGCAGGCGCAGGAAGCTGATGAGGTTGGGTAAGTCCCGGGGGCTGAAGACCATGAATGCTCAGGCAGGCGGGGGAGGAGAAGTGGATGGCTGGATTTTATTCTTCCCGCCGCCAGCTTGTCCAAGCAGGCACAGCGGTTAGGAATCGGATGGGCGCGTCAGGCCAGTAATTCATATTAAAATGCGGATTGAATCACCACCGGAGCCGGCCGTGCCACAGGACCCCCACCCCCCCATCCGCCCGGGCGCCAGCCGCCCGACCCATGTCGACAACCAACCCGGCTCAACTAGCCTGAGCTACCGGGCGGCTGGGGTCGACATCGACGCGGGCAACGCCCTGGTCGAACGCATCAAGCCCCTGGCCGCGGCCACCTTCCGCCCTGGGGTGCTGACCGGCCTCGGTGGCTTTGGCGCCCTCTTCGAACTGCCCCTCCACCGCTACCGCCAGCCGGTGCTGGTGTCCGGGACCGACGGGGTCGGCACCAAGCTGAAGCTGGCCATCGAACTGGGTCGCCACGACACCATCGGCATCGATCTGGTGGCCATGTGCGCCAACGATATCCTGGTGGCGGGGGCCGAGCCCTTGTTCTTCCTCGACTATTTCGCTACCGGGCACCTGGACCTCGAGGTCGCCACGGCGGTGGTGGCCGGCATCGCCCGGGGCTGCGAGTTGGCGGGCTGTGCCTTGACCGGGGGGGAGACGGCGGAGATGCCGGGGATGTACGCTGGCGGCGATTATGACCTGGCGGGCTTTTGCGTCGGCATCGCCGACAAGGAGCAACTGCTGACCCCCGAGCGGGTCCAACCCGGGGACGCCCTGATTGGTCTTGCCTCCTCAGGACCCCATTCGAACGGCTATTCCCTCATCCGCAAGATCCTGGAAGTCAGCGGCGCCGACCTGGGACAGGAGTTGGAGGGGCTGAGCCTGGGCGAGCGACTGCTCGCGCCCACCCGCATCTACGTCAAGCCGGTCCTCGCCCTCATGCGGGAACTGCCGGTCCATGGCATGGCCCATATCACCGGTGGCGGCCTGACAGAGAACCTGCCCCGGGTCTTGCCGGTTGGCACCCGGGCCGTCATCGACCTTGACTCCTGGCAAGTGCCGACCATCTTCGCATGGCTGCAGGCCCAGGGCGGGGTGGCGGATCTGGAGATGCGCCGGACCTTCAACTGTGGCGTCGGCCTGGTGCTCTGCGTCCCGGCGGAGGTGGCGGATCGGACCTGCCAGCGCCTGACGGAGCTGGGCGAATCGGCCTGGCACCTGGGCCGGATCGAGGCCGCGACGGGCCAACCCGAGGTGATCTTTTCCCGAGGTCAGACGGCGTGAGCCCGGTCCCCCCTGGACCTGCGGGTGAAACCGCCCCCCTGGCCGCGGACCTGAACGCCGACCCGCTCCCAATTCCGGCTGATCCCCAGGCCTCGGGGCCCGCCCTCGCCGCGGGTGAGCCGCCACCCCTGCCCGTCGTGGTCCTGATCTCGGGGAGCGGGAGCAATCTCCAGGCCCTGATCGATGGCGCCGTCAACGGCAACCTGCCCATCCGCATCGCGGCCGTGATCGCCAACCGGGGGGATGCCTATGGCCTGGAGCGGGCCCGGCGGGCGGGCATCCCGACCCAGGTCCTGAGTCACCAGGATTTTGACGATCGGGAGGCCTTCGACGCCGCCCTGATGGACCTGATCGATGGCTTTTACCCCGGCCTGGTCGTGCTGGCTGGCTTCATGCGCATCCTGACCCCCGGCTTCGTGGCCCACTACCCGGGCCGAATGCTCAATATCCACCCCTCCCTGCTGCCAAAATACCGTGGCCTCCACACCCACGAGCGGGCCCTGGCGGCGCGGGAACGAGAGCATGGCGCGACGGTGCATTTCGTCACGGCGGAACTGGACGGGGGGCCGGCCATCCTGCAGGCGCGGGTGCCGGTGGCGGCCGATGACGATGCCAGTCGCCTGGCCGCCCGGGTCCTGGTTCAGGAGCACCGCCTCTACCCGCAGGTGGTCCGTTGGTTTGCCCAGGGCCGCCTGGCACTGAGCCCCGACGGCCTGCCATGCCTGGATGGTCAGGCCCTGGACGCGCCCCTGCGCCTGGACCTCTTGACCCCTGACCAGTTAGCCTGAAGCCCGGACTTAGCCACCACGCCTCCCCCTAGCCCCGTCGCTCCCAGGGAACCTCCATGGCACACGTCTTCCAACTCCACCTCCCCAATACCGGCTGGGCCCTCTTTGGCGAGTCGGAGGAACCCGGCGTCGGCATTCGCCTTGGCCAGCATGGGTATGCCCTTGACGGCTCCATCCTGATCGGTCCCATCCTGCACAGCGAGGCGGAGGTGGACGCCCTCGTCGATCGGCTCCACCTGGAACTGGAGAGCGTCCGCGCCCAGGCCAAGCGGGAATTGCAGCGGCTGGGCTGAGCAACCCTGGGTGCCCAGCCTTTAACCGTACGCTTGAGCCCGCTTCAATCAGGTCCCGGTCTTGGTCAGCCCCGGTCCCGAGCCCACCGCAGCCGAGAACATTTTTTGAAACATGTCCCAGGAGGCCATGGAGCCAGCCAGATAGGGCTGGAAGAGCTTGAGGGGATCATAACCCTCGGCGCCTTCCAGCATGCGGGCGCGGATGTCGTCGAGCATCTGCCGCTGGAAGCCCTCCACATCGGGCAGGCCCAACAACTTGCGCATCTCTTCCGGGGTGACATCGACGTCGATTTTCACATTCATGGGCATACTCACTAGGGATGGGAGGGAAAGAAGAGGGTCGGCGGAGACATCCGGTCCCAGGGAAACGGCTGGGCCGGGCAAGGCCTATCCGGCGCCCCCCCCGCCCAGTCTTTCCGGGAACCAGGCTTCAGTGACGGACCATGCGCGGATGGGGCTGCTCGACGGGTACCGGCTCATCCACCACCAGGCCCTGACGGACGCGCCGGCCGATCAGGACGCAGGCGTGGCCAAAGGCCTTTTCCGCCTCGCGGGCGGTCCACTCCCACTCCATGGGTGAGGCATTGGCCGGAATCTGCCAATGGCCCGTGGTCAAGATCTTGCCGATGGAGATCTCCAGGGTCCAGTCGTGCCAGACCGTATCCGGGTCCTCTTCTTCATAGAAATCCTGCTCCACCAGGCGCACATAATTGCCGACGGCGCCATCCATGGAGATCAGGTCGTTGACGACCAGCTTGTCATCCACGCAACTGGCGTAGCCGGTATGCACCGCCGTGGCGGTGGCCATGAGAGAATGCATGAGCAGGGCCGGGGACAGGCGGAGGGTGAGCGGACTGTCCCAGTCCGGCTCGGTGACTTCTTGTTCTTGCAACATCCAGTAACTCGATCGTCAAGGAGGGCCCCGTGGGGCGCACTGGCCAGTGGCGCTCGTCGCCACGGCTTTCCGCAATGATGAACCATTCGACACCGGAGGTAAAACCCATGTCAGGGCGACTCGCCATCAACAGGCAAACGCAGGCGACGCCCGCATGAGGGTCGCCGTCTTTTCCGACGTGCAGGCCAACTTCCCGGCCATGGAGACCTGCATCGCCCACATCCAGGCCTGGGCCCCGGACCTGGTGGTCATGGCTGGGGATCTCATCAACCGCGGCCCCAGCAGCGATCTCTGCCTCCGGTCCTTTCAGCATCTGCGGCAAGGGGCGGGCTGGCTGCCCCTTTTGGGCAATCATGAAGTCTGGGTCCTGCGCTGCGGTCATGAGCCACCCACGGACCCCATCGATGCCCGCCTGCGTGCCCTGGCGGACTTTACCCATGCCCAGTTGGCTGGAACCGAGCAGTGGCTGATGGATTGGCCGGATCACCTCTGCTTCGAGGGCGAGCCGGGCCGGGGTTGGGTTCACGTTACCCATGGCACGCTCCTAGGCAACCGTGACGGGATCTCGTTACGTACCCAAGACGAAGACCTCCCTACCCGGATCCCCGCGGATGTCGACCTCTTTGTCACCGGCCACACCCATCGGCCCCTGTTCCGACACTTCGCGGGGATCGATATCCTGAACATCGGATCCGTCGGCTCGCCCTTCGATGGCGATGTGCGCGCCAGTTATGGCCAGTTGGAGTGGCGTGGGGGGCGCTGGCACACCCGGATCGTGCGCCTGGATTACGATCGCGCCGCGGCGGAGCGGGCCTATGAGGACACCGGCTTCCTCGACCGGGGCGGCCCCCTGGCACGCATCGTCTATGCCGAATGGCTGTTGGCTAGGCCCCTGATCAACGGCTGGCACCAGCGCTATGGCCATGCGGTGCGCCGGGGCGAGATCTGCCCCGACGCGGCGGTGGACCAGTACTTGTCTTCGCTAGCCTGATCAGGTGTTTGATCAAGCTAGCCCCGGGGCTTCGCTAGCCCTGCCTTGATCTCCGCCCACAGGGCCTCATAGGCCTTGGTGATGGGGTTGGAAGGGGGGACATAGGCCGGCAGCGGCATCCGGTTGAGCCCCATGCGCTCGACATCGGAGGCATAGGGAATGCTAGCCTGGAGAAAGGTCGGAAAGCTTTCGGGCAGCGTCTCCATGAGATGGATATGCAGATGCTTGCGCCGGTCCACCATGGAGAAGAAGGGCATCAGGTTGACCTTGCCCAGGCCATCATGGCCCTCGAGGAATTCCTGCAACTGGTCCAGCGTCCGGGCGGAGAGGGTCGTCGGGATCATGGGTACCAGCAGGGCGTGACTGGCGCGGAAGACGTTTTCCGACACCAGGGAGATGCTGGGGGGACAATCGAGGAAGACATAGTCATAGGCAATGGCCATGGGCGCCAGCAACTTCTGTAACTGCTTGGTGGGACGTTTGTTGTCCTCCAGCACCAGGTCCATGTTGCGGTAGGAAAAGTCCGCCGGCAGCAGATCCAGACCCTCGAAGTCGGTCCCCTTGACCAGATCATCCAGGTCATGATGGCCGCTCACCAGCGCCCGGGTGCCGCCCTTGACCTTGGGCTTGACCCGGAAGTAGTAGGTCGCAGCGCCCTGGGGATCCAGGTCCCAGATCAGGGTCCGGTTGCCTTCCCGAGCTGACAGATAGGCGAGATTGACCGCCGTCGCCGTCTTGCCGACGCCGCCTTTGATGTTGTAGGAAGCGATGATCTTCATGCGCCTTTCCTCCGCGGCTTCGACGGACCAAAGAGGGCGGTGAAGAGGGCCTGGTGCCCCTCACTGTCGAAGGTAGCGAAGATCTGCGCGAATTCCTCCCGCGCCCGGTGCTGATGTTCCAGCAGGTGTCCGACCAGGACCCCCATCGTCAGCAGAGTATCGGTACTGGCGTGGCTCTCTTCCCGCATCCGCTGGGCCATGTCACGTAGGTGATCGGCCTGAACCGCCAGGTCCTGGAAATTACCCAGATTGTCGAGCAGGACCTTCATCAGCTTCACCAGTTGGCGTACCTCCTGCTTCGGGTAGAGGCTATCGAAAAATTCTATGAGGTAACGCAGCTTCTTGCAGCTCTTGCGAAGTTCGTGCATGTCCTCCGGCGGTGAGTCCGGGGTGATCGCCCGTCCCTCCTTGCGCACGCGTTTGTACATGGTCCAGATGCGTTCATCCGCCACGGCCTTGACCGGTCGCATGGCATTGGGGACGACCGACTGCTCGGGTACCGGGGCCTCGAGGAAGGCGCGCCAGTCGCGCAACAGGTCGCGAAAGCGCTTGGAGTCCAGATGCGCCACCAGAGCCTTCTGCTCGGCGCCGTAATGGGCGTGGATGAAGTCCCGCAAGGGCTCCAGGTGAGGCCTTAGCGTCTCAGGCAGGCTCGCCTGATAGGCATTGAAGTCGAGGAGATAGACATCGAGGTCCCTGACCGGACCGGTGAACTCGCCCATCCAACCGAAGGACTCCTTGTACTGCTCGACCAGGTCGGCGGCAAAGACGTCCTTGATCTGGGTCAGGGCGGAGCGGGTCCGGCGCACGGCCACCCGCAGGTCATGGAGAAACTCCGAGTCTTGGTTCGCCCGTGTCCCCGGAATGTTGACCTCTATGGTGTTGAGCAGGTGCAGCAGGATCTCTTTGGCCGTGGCGTCGGCGCGGCGTTGGGGATCGAGACGGAAATCGAGTTGGGAACTGTAGTCCAGGGGGCGGCGCCCAGCGGCCGCCAGGGCCTCCTGCAAGAGTTCGGCGCGGGCCAGTGACAGATTCAGGCCCTCCTGAAGGAGCCGGGCCGTTGCCTGTAACTCGTCATCATAGCCCTTGACGCCATGCAACCGCAGGAGGACGGAAACGGGTCCCTGGCGCTCACGCCCTTTGTCCACATAGCGGTTTTGCTCCACTTCCAGACGGGCGACCGTCTTGCCGTCCTCGTTGAGAAGGCGCCAACTGATCAGGCGGGTATGCACGTCCAGCAAGGGGAGGAGACGACGGATACCCACCAGGCTTGCCAGGCGGTCGATCTCCGGGATTTGCGGAAGATCGGCGGCAAAACCGGGATTGCGGTCGGTATTCCACGCCAGTTTCGGAGCCTCGCCATGGAGGTCACGCCAAATCAGCTCCCGTTGGGAGCCGTCGCTGAGCTCTTCCAATACGGTGCCGGCCTGGTACAGACTCCAATCGAAGGTGTCGTAAAAGCGGCGGATCAATTCATGGGGCTCATCCTCGGTCACGCTATAGCGCCCCTCAAAGGCATCCTTGATGCCCTGCAGGTCGGTTCCATCGGGAACCAGATAGGCCTGAGCAAATTCGTTCATTGATGGATGTATCGTCCTCTTAGGTTGCTATGATGATTGGCTGTGGCGGCCACACAGGCCTAGTGCGGCAGGCATGACTGGGCCGCCTGCCACCTTCCACCCCCAGAAAAACGGCTTTTCGGGAGCAGGGAGGCTTCATGATGTTGATTTTCAACCAGACCGATGTTACGCGACTTTTGCCCTGGCGACCAGAAAATCCCCCATAACCCCATGTTCCCCAAACCCCGCAAACGCTTCGGACAGAACTTTCTCCAGGACCCGGCAATCATCAACCAGATCCTCGCCGCCATCGCTCCCCAGGCCGGAGACCGACTGGTGGAGATTGGTCCCGGCCGTGGGGCCATCACCCAGGCCCTGTTACGCCAGGCGGGACAACTGGATGTGGTCGAACTGGATCGGGACCTGATCGAACCCCTGCGGCGGGCCTGTCAGGGTTTGGGACAACTGACCATTCACCAGGCCGATGCCCTTACCTTTGAGCTTTGTTCACTTGCAGGTCCCAATGGTCATGGGGGAGCGGGCCACGCCCCTGAAAATGAAAACCTTTGCCATTACCTTCACCCTAACTGTCATGGGGCGGCGCGCCACCCCCCTGATAATGAAAGACTCTCCCGTGACTTTCACGCTAAGGGAAAAGTACGAGTCGTCGGAAACTTACCCTACAACATCTCCACCCCCCTCCTTTTCCGTTTTCTGGACCAAAAGGCCTGTATTCAAGATCTGCACTTGATGCTGCAAAAGGAGGTGGTGGAGCGTATCGTGGCCCCACCAGGATCCAGGACTTATGGCCGTCTTTCGGTGATGGTCCAGACCTGGTGCCAGGTCCAGGCCCTGTTTGATATTCCATCCCAGGCCTTCTTTCCCGCGCCCAAGGTCCAATCCGCCTTTCTGCGCTTGCTGCCCTTGGATCCTGCGCCCCTGGCGCCGCGGAATCGCCGCCACCATGCCCAGCTTGTGGCCCTTGCCTTCTCTCAGCGCCGAAAGACCTTACGTAATAGCCTGAAAGGCCTTGTCAGACCGGCGGACTTTGCCCGATTGAACCTTGATCCGGGTCAACGAGCCGAGGAATTACCCGTCTCAGCCTTTGTCGAGTTGGCTGATATGACTTGTAATACCTCATCTGACTTCCATCTAAATAGCGAAGATTAGCGAATCCCCGCAGACGAAGTACCATGAATGACGATGATGATCAGCCGGATACCATTCACCCTGAAGCAACAGCAGACAAGGAGGTTACCGATCAACCACGAGAGGAAATAGTGGTCGAGCCTGCCATGCCCGCCCGTGTCAAGGACGTGCTGCCCGGAATCATACATCTGCTGCCCGTGGCGGCGCGGCCATTCTTTCCCGGTCAGGCGGTACCCCTGCTGATGTCGTCCAAGCACTGGGCCAAGACTATCCGGGCCGTGGTTGAATCGGACAACAAAATCCTGGGCGTCGTGCTCGTGACTGGAGATACCGCCGAGGATTCCCAACCGGAACACTTCTATAGCATCGGGACTGCCTGTCGGGTCCATCGCGTTCATGAACAGGAGGGCTACCTACAGGTCCTTGTGGAATGCCTGCATCGCTTTCGCATCGAGAACTGGGTTGCACGGCGAGCACCCTTTTCCGCTCGAGTCGAGTATCTACCTGAACCCAGTCGCGAACCCGATGCCGAGGTCAAGGCCTATGCCATGGCCGTCATCAATACCATTAAGGAACTGCTACCTCTCAACCCCCTTTACGTGGAGGAACTGCGCGTCTTCCTCGATCGCTTTGGGCCGGATGATCCCTCGCACCTGTCCGACTTCGCCGCCAGTCTGACGACTTCCAGCAAGGAACAACTCCAGGAGGTCCTTGAGGGAGTCGACCTGCTGAAGCGAATGGAAAAGGTCCTGATACTGCTGAATAACGAACTGGAATTGGCCCGTGCTCAGCAAAAGATCAGGCAGTCCGTCGAGGAACGCATGCATAAACAGCAGCGTGACTTTTTTCTCAAGGAACAACTCAAAGTTATTCAGAAGGAACTGGGACTGGCCAAGGACGACCGCACGGCGGAACTCGATAAATTCAAAGGGCGACTCAAGGGCTTAACCCTCACCTCGGAGGCACAGAAACGGGTCGATGAAGAATTGGAAAAGATGGCCATCCTGGAGACCGGTTCTCCTGAATACTCTGTTACCCGCAATTATCTGGACTGGATTACGCTTTTGCCCTGGGGAAAATATTCTCAGGACAAACTGGATCTAAAACGGGCGCGGCGTTTTCTGGAGCGTGATCACTATGGGCTGGCTGACGTCAAGACCCGCATCCAGGAATTTTTAGCGGTAGGAATTCACAAGGGCGAGATCGCCGGCTCTATCATCCTGCTGGTGGGTCCCCCGGGTGTGGGTAAGACCTCGATAGGCCACTCCATCGCCGATGCCCTGGGACGGCGCTTCTACCGTTTTTCGGTTGGAGGCATTCGGGATGAGGCCGAAATCAAGGGACATCGTCGGACCTACATTGGTGCCATGCCCGGTAAGTTTCTTCAGGCGGTCAAGGATACGGGTACCGCCAATCCAGTCATCATGCTGGATGAGATCGACAAGATCGGTTCCTCCTATCACGGAGATCCTGCCTCCGCCCTGCTCGAAGTCCTGGACCCCGAGCAAAATGTCGATTTCCTGGACCATTACCTCGACTTGCGCTTTGACCTATCCAAGATCCTCTTCGTCTGTACCGCCAACCAGGTGGACAGCATCCCCGGCCCGCTTTTGGATCGCATGGAAGTCATCCCCTTGTCGGGCTACATCCTGGAAGAAAAACTCAATATCGCCAGGAAGTACCTGTTGCCCCGCCAGATCGATAAGGCCGGCCTACCGAAACGTGGCGTCCGCCTGGACACGGCGACCCTGCGAGCGGTCATCAGCGCCTACGCTCGGGATGCCGGCGTCCGCCGATTGGATAAACAACTGGGCAAAATCGTCCGGAAATCCGCAGTACTGATGCTGGAAGGGCAGGATCCACCCATTCAGGTGAAAGAGGATCAACTCAAGGAGTTCCTCGGCAGCCCCCTGTTTCGCGATGATCGCAAACTCGATGGCCCAGGGGTGGTAACCGGGTTGGCGTGGACCGCGATGGGCGGCGCCACGCTGGCCATCGAGGCGGTGCGCACCCACGGCTTCACGCGCGGCTTTAAACTCACGGGGCAGTTGGGCGATGTCATGAAGGAATCAGCGGAGATCGCCTATGGCTATGTCGTCAGTCACGCCGAAGCGTTTGGCATCGACCCCACCTATTTCGAAAAATCCTTTATTCACGTCCATGTTCCGGCTGGCGCCACCCCTAAGGATGGTCCATCCGCAGGTATCACCCTCGCCAGTGCCCTCATTTCCCTCGCCAGGAAGCAACCCGTACGCCGTCTAGCCATGACAGGGGAGTTGACACTTACTGGTGCGGTCTTCCCTGTCGGTGGCATCCGGGAAAAACTCATTGCGGCCCGAAGGTCCGGGATCAAGGAAATCATCCTACCCGCGGACAATCAGGGGGAATTCGAGGAAGTACCTGAACACGTCCGACAGGGGCTGATCATACACTTCGCAACGCGTTTTGAAGATGTCATGCCACTCCTGTTCAAGGAGAAGTCGCTCAAGCGTTAACCTGAAGGTCACCGCAGAGTCTTTCATTTCAGGTGGATAACGCGCCCCTCGAGAAAGCGCCTACTAATAGCGCCTCGACAACGCGATCAAACGCGTTTACTCTCCGGGAACTGCCAAACAGCGCACCCTCAAGGCCCATACCACAATTGCAGCGAAACGGTGAGCTTACAACAGCGCTCAGATGGCGCATGGGAGAGCCCTTGCGATGATCAAATTCAAATGCGGTAGCCAATAAAAAAACCCCGTCACGGGTAGTGACGGGGTTTAGGAAGAGGCCCTGGCAGTGACCTACTTTCACATGGGGAGGCCCCACACTATCATCGGCGATACACCGTTTCACTGCTGAGTTCGGGATGGGATCAGGTGGTTC
>JAHDND010000237.1 GCA_018435665.1 Candidatus Thiosymbion sp.
AGTACTTTTTGGGTTGCGTTGCTTCTGCCGCCAAAGAAATCCGTGATGGAAGAAAAGAAATCACGGAGGAAATTCATGCCGAAAACGCATTCCGCCGTTATCACCTCCAGCGTTTTGGTTACTTTATAGCCTTCCAGGGAATCAGCGGTGGTGAGGATGATCATGGTATTTACTGTCCTTAAATTTATTGTTTTGGAAGCAGAAGCAAAGATGGGTGGGGATTAGGGTTTCCTAAAGAGGGTTAAGCATGATGATACGCGGGATTCCGCATTGGAATGGCTGTAACACGAGACCATTTCATTTTCCCCAACGAGATCAATCTGGTTTTTACCATCTTCGTCCTGAATAATGGCTTTGGTCCCATCCGGATGGATGGAGCCAATAAAGACTTCCCGAAACTGGTTGCCTTCATTGGTGATATAACCAACCAGATTACGCCCTTCCTGCCGTTCAATGACATAAATAAATTTCTTGGTGACAAATCGGATGTCAGTCATGTTTCCTGGTTCATGATGTCGCCCTCCGCCCATGACCACGGAAGTTGCCTCACCCTCCCAAGTGCCCACGAGATTGGGAATCTTCTCATCGGCAAAAGTAGCGGTAGCGAGGGTCAGCGGAAGTACCGCCCACATGAGCTTATTCATAGATTTTCTCCAAGTTGACTGTGGTGTCAGGATGGTGTGTGTCGACCAAGGTTAACGCATATTCTGCCCTTAGTGCTTCCGCCACTCCCACGGCGGGATGGGGTCCTTATCCGACCACAACCCGACCCTATCCCTCATCGCCTTGGCTTCAGCCACTTCGTACAGTTGTTGGTCCACCCGAGATTGTTCATTGGCGTACTTGCGGTACCACCAGGCCATGCCTGCCCGGACCTGAGCCAGGTTGACATCCCTCCCTTGGGCGATCACCTTGCCCACAATGCGCTGGTAGCGATCCCGCTTATGCCAGTCCACCTCGACCTCCTGGCCCGCCACCAGGGCGCTCAGGGCCTCCTTGGAGCGTTGGCCAAAGGGTTGGTTGGACTCGGGGGCGTCGATGCCGGACAGCCGAATCTTATGCTGGGTCATATCGGTATCCAAGATCACCAAGGTATCACCATCGGTAGTCTTGACCACTTTGCCGTTCAAGGTATCGGCCTGAACGGTACAGGCACACAGCCAAAGCAGCACCAGACTAATGCAGGGTTTCAGCACCTTCCATCTCCATGACATGACCCAAAAGACCGATCAGATGACGCAGCCCGGTAATCACCAACTCCCGGGTTTCAGCGGTGAAGGACTCGGCGGTCGTCAACTGTAAGAGAACGTCCTGGGGCACCTCACCATGGCGTTGGACCAGATAGCCCAGATTCAGCGCGAGTATTTTCAGGGCCTCCGCGAGGTGATCATGAGAAGCCTGCTCCAGAAGGGCATCGGCAACCAGGATGTATTGCCGAAATTCATCGTCTCGTTCCATAGCGGTGTTCCGAATATGGCAAAATTCTGTAGTGTATCGGCATGTTAACCCTTTTGACCGCCAGAGGTTTCAGCCAGCTTGAACCGCATTCGCTATCCACTTGCCCACTTGTCACCGGCGAAAGACCAGCTCCTCGGCATCGAGATCATGCGGGAGTCGGTCGTCACCCGGGACATCCAACCCCTGTTACAGAAGCTCACCTGGCTGTCCTCCAGTCGGGAAGCGTGCCTCCATTGGGAGGGCAAACTGACCTTTTTCTTTCAAGGATGGGATGATGATCCCCGCGAAACGGCAGAAATTGCCGACATCAGGGCCTACTTTCAGGCGGTAACGGCTCAGTGGCCCTACTGGTTGCATTTCAGCGAGAAGGTCGGCGATACCGTGTTTCATGTGCTGCGCCTACTTTGCGAGGGCCTCTATGTGCGGCGTGAAAGTGGAATGGTGACGTGGGCCTTCGATGACATGAATGAAGTCACCGTTCAACTGCTGAAGTTGTTTTCCGGTCAGAATGCCCTCTACGACCGGTTTGATTTACCAGAGAGCCTGAATGAACGGGTATCTCAGGAGGTAGCTGAGTTGGTAGGAAATAGCTTGGAGCCCGGCTGATTGAGACCTCCCCAGGCTACAGCCATTTCAAGGTATGAGTAGCCCAGCAAGGCTTTTGGCCCCTGCCAGGTCAGGCCGGACCTGTGGCTTTTTCCTAGTGGGATGAGGGGATTGGGTAGAGATCCAGATAGGTTGGCCATCTATGATTAATGCGGTAGTAGAGTGCGTGATCTGCTTAGATCATTGAGTGGCTATGACTAAGGCTCCTCAGGTGCCAAACTAGCACTAAGCGATAGACTAAAATCTTGTGACTCTTTTGGGAGACTTACAACCTCAACCCATTTTTTATTTTCATCTTGAGTATCAACTCCGATGGGCGGCTCGGCTAATTGAATCGTATCGTCGCTAATTTCCGTTAACGAGAGCATAGCGGCTGTATTAAAGTCAAGATTTCCATTCCAAGTTATTCCTGACCATCCACTCCAACTAATTTGACAAGCATAGGTAATCGTGTTGTCCAGGATTGTGCCTGAGGTGCAATTCGTTGGAGGGGTGATCGCGGGAGTATCTGCACTTATCTGGACCTTAATTTTAAAATTTGTCAACAGCGATGCAGCAGCTTCTTCTCTATTGCATGCATCGGTAAAACAAAAAAGAAAACCGGTGTTTCCTAAATGTTGGGATGTTACAGTAGTAAATGGGTTGGATGCGACCGATGGGAAACTTTCGTTAGTTCGGCAGTCCTCAACTTCATCTAGTTTTCCGCTAATGCTAGTAATCAAGAAATGGTGTCCCCTTTCCCCAGTTACATTACTCCCGTAATTTTTGGGAGTATAGCTGCCATTTGGCGTCGTCAAACCAATACCTACGGGATTAATGGTACCACCAAGATTCACCAAGCCACGATACAACCGCATGACACTAAGAATAGGATGAGTTGAAGTAGGGGCATCGCTTTGAGAAACCAGGGGGTCTCCTAAGCAAATATGCTGCCCCCCTTTGAGTATAGAAATACCGATATTTCCAAACCAACCTTCCCCCATATAACAGCGATAGCTGTAATACGAGTAATCAGTTCCTGAATCAGGATATACAACCAAGTCAGAACTTCCGTTATATCCGTACTGTATGCAGGCTGATCCCGCCGAACCAAGTAGAGCGACATTCTCCTTAATCAAAGCTAAAGTCAATTGATTGCCGCTTTTATTGGTAATTTTGGTGCCCCAGGAGATATAGACATTACCGGATATTGTGCTGAAGGGTGAGGTAGTGGAATTGACTAACAGGAATTTATTAGTGGTTGTATCATAAAGATAGAGTTTGCCCCCTGATTCAAACTCGATAGTGCCATCCACCCGTGGGGTAGAACCTGTAGGTGGGGACGGTAACGACTCGTCGTTTCCTGGCCTGGCAGCAGTCCCCGAGGGCTTCGGTGCATTCTGGTTCGCCGAGCAAGGAAGGGGGCAGTCCTCGCTGCCGATAGCCGCCCCTGTGCCCAGGACATAGCGGGCAAGTTGGCTGGTCAAGTTGACGGTCTCCGCGCTCCCTGGCCACCCAACCTCCACCTCAAGCGTGTCAGGGTTACCACTTGTTCCTGAAGTAATAACCCACTCTCGGGTGAAGGTCGCATTTGTCCCTGATTTGGAATCAGACCCTGAGGTACAACGCCAAGCTGAAGGTTCGTTCACATGTTTGGCACGACATTCCTCAATTTTATCCTCCGCGAATTGCAAGGCTTCCGAACGAGTTTTAGCTAGCCCGGTGCTAGCCAGAAGGACACTGTTGAGGTGCGCGATGCCAAAGAGACCCACCGACGTAACCACGATGGCAATCATCGCGTCGATAAGGGCAAATCCACCAGGTTGGATACGACATTGATGTGCCATGACACGCTCCCCCGCTGTGCAGCTATAACCAATCACGCCAGGACCCACTGGTAATCCCAGGTCGCCCGACCTTACCCGCATTATTTATAGCTTGTTTGTCATAGACAATTGTTAAATTGCCAGCACCAAAATCCAGATTTTGCTGAGCAATTATCGAACCATAAATCGTCGCCACCCCCGTACCTTTGGTTATTGAGCCCGTCACATAAACCACACCGTGAATATCCGGACTACCATTTAAAGTCAAGTTGCCATCGACCACGATGACCATTGGTTGTTCTTGGGTGCCAATAGTCCCGCCGCCGAGAACCAAATCTTCCTCGAATACCACGGCTTTACCTTTCATGCCATCCAGATCATCGGCGGTCAACGGCGGGTCGTAATTGTAGGCAACGTTGGTTTTATAATCTTGCAGGTTCATGCAAAAATATTTCTCGAACATATCCGCAGCCCCCAGGCTTTCATCAAGGCCAATGGCCATGATCTGCTGCTGATTTTCCCCTAATGACATATAAGGCACCGTCTCATCTTGATCACACGGTGCGTTGCAGATATTTTGTAGAGTAAGCGGAGGCGGCATGGTCGTTGGCGTGGGATGTGTCACATCATTACGAAGATAAATTTTTCCTGCATTACTCAAGGCTTCATACTGATTTTTACTGATGATGACTTCATCGCTGTAATAATTGGCCACACTGGCTGAACCGCTAAGGGTTACAGAACCCCCACTGATCAACGGGCTCACGATGTTGAGCGGATTGACACCGGGAGCGCCGGAAGTTTTCACCACTACTGCCTGGACAGCTAGCCCATAATCACTTCTACCGCATGAGATCGGAAGAGCACACGTCTGAACTCCA
>JAHDND010000222.1 GCA_018435665.1 Candidatus Thiosymbion sp.
CAGGTCTCCCGCTGCGTGCACGAGATCGGCGTCGGCTTCATGTTCGCCCCCGGGCATCACAGCGCCATGAAGCACGCCATCGGCCCCCGCCGGGAGCTGGGGGTGCGGACCCTGTTCAATATCCTGGGCCCCCTCACCAACCCCGCCGGGGTCCCCAATCAGGTGCTGGGCGTCTTCAGCGAGGACCTGCTGGTCCCCCTGGCGGAGGTCTTGCAGCGCCTGGGCAGCCGCCATGTCCTGGTGGTCCATGCCCGGGATGGCCTGGACGAGATCAGCATCGGCGACAACACCGAGGTGGCGGAACTCAAGGAGGGCGAGATTCAGCGCTTCGCCCTGCGCCCCGAGGATTATGGTCTGGCCCGCGCCCCCCTGGACGCCATCCGGGTCAAGGGGCCGGAGGACAGCCTGGCCCTGGTCAAGGGCGTGCTGGATGGCCAGCCCGGTCCGGCCCGGGATATCGTGCTGCTCAATGCCGGCGCGGCCATCTATGTCTCGGGCCTCACCCCCACGCTGGCCGAAGGGGTGCGCTGGGCGGCGGCGGCCATCGACAGCGGCGAGGCCCGGCACCGTTTCGAGCGGCTGGTGGCCCTGACCCAGAGCTTTGCCTGAGCGGTGCCCACGCTATTTTCATGAGGTGGCCCGCCACCTAACCGTACAGACCCCCCTCTCCCCAACCCTCCCCCGCCAGGGGGGAGGGAGCAAGAGAATCGGCGGCTGATATTGTAGAAGCCGCCTCTCGTTCTGGGGGGGCTGAACGGTTTCCTCGCCACCACCCCGATGATGAAAGAACCCGTTGATGACTTTCACGCTTACCATGGCCGAGATCCCCGATATTCCCGATATCCTGCGCAAGATCATGGACCGCAAGGTGGTGGAGGTGGCCGAGCGGCGCCAGCGCCGGCCCTATGCGGAGCTCGATGCGGAGCTAAGGACAGTGCAAGGAGGTGGGCAGGATGCTGATGCTGCCCCAACCTCCCTTGCCCCACGCGGCTTCGCCGCGGCCTTGCAGACCCGGGTGGCCGCCGGTCAGCCGGCGGTGATCGCCGAGATCAAGAAGGCCTCACCCAGCAAGGGCGTGCTGCGGGAGGACTTCCGGCCGGCGGAAATCGCGCGCAGTTACGAGCGCGGCGGGGCGGCCTGTCTGTCGGTCCTCACGGACCGGGACTTCTTCCAGGGCGGCGACACCTACCTGCAAGAGGCCCGCGCCGCCTGCCGTCTGCCGGTGATCCGCAAGGACTTCATCCTTGACCCCTACCAGGTCCTGGAGGCCCGCTTGCTGGGGGCCGACTGCATCCTCCTCATCGCCGCCTGTCTGGATGATACCCCGATGGCGGAGTTGAACGCCCAGGCCCTGGAGTTGGGGATGGATGTCCTGATCGAGGTCCACGACCGGGCCGAACTGGAGCGGGCCCTGGCCCTGCCGGGGAAGCTCATCGGCATCAACAACCGCGACCTTCGCAGCTTCCGGGTCAGCCTGGACACGACGCTGGGCCTGCTCGACGCCATCCCCCCCGAGCGCCTGCTGGTTACCGAGAGCGGCATCCTCTCGGCCGCCGATGTGGCCCTGATGCGCGCCCACGGCGTCCACGCCTTCTTGGTGGGCGAGGCCTTCATGCGCGCCCCGGACCCGGGGGCGGCCCTGGGGCAACTCTTTTTTGGCAGCGCCTGATCTGTCTTTCACGTCGGCCCGAAATCGTCGAACCCGATAGGCGCTTTCGCCCCGCAGGCCAGGGGAGGGTCGGGTGGCGTCTGGCGGGGGTGTCGACCGCAGGGAAGCGGTCGTCAAGCCTCCAGGGATGGATTTACGGCGTCCCCCGCCAGACGCCACCCGAGCGGCCTGATGACACCGGCAGGATAAAAAGCGGCGATCTTTCAGATGAGTACAGCGAGGTAACCCATGAAGGCACGTGTCAAATGGCTGGAAGGCGTGACCATGGTCGGCGAGTCCCCCAGCGGCCATGCCCTGGTGATGGATGGCCCCCCGGACTTCGGCGGCCGCAACTTGGGGCCCCGACCCATGGAATTGCTCCTGCTGGGCATGGGGGGCTGCACGGAGTTCGATGTCCTGATGATTCTGCGCAAGGCCCGCCAGGAGATCACCGGCTGCGAGGTGGAGCTGGAGGCGGAGCGGGCCCCCGAGGACCCCAAGGTCTTTACCCGCATCCATGCGCACTTCATCCTGACGGGACGCAACCTGAGCGAGAAGCACGTGGAGCGGGCCATCGCCCTCAGCGCCGAGAAGTACTGTTCCGCCTCCATCATGCTCGGGGCGACCGCCCGGATCACCCACGACTACGAGATTCGCGAGGGGTAGGGGCCGTTGCCGTTGCGGCAGTCTCCTGGCCCCTCACGGCCAGCAGCATGGCCGCCTCCAGCCTGGCGGTTGGGAGCGACGCCACCGGAGTAGTGCCGGAGAAGTAACTGAAAAGTGCCGGGGTGGCGCTGATCAGACCCAGTAGACGGTCCTGGTCATCACCTTGGACATCAGCCGCATGGCTAGCTTGATGGGCGCGGGCAGTGTTGCCCCGCCGGCGGCCTGGGCCAGGTCGGCATGGTGGATCTCGTCCGCCTTCATCCGCTCCAGGATGGCCCGGGTCTTGAGGTCCTCGGCGGGCACCTGCGCCAGGTGTTCGTCCAGGTGGTCCTCCACCTGTCGCTCCGTCTCCACCACGAAGCCCAGGCTCCACTTGTCTCCCGCCAGGCCGGCGGCGGCGCCTATCGCGAAGGAGCCGGCGTACCAGAGGGGATTGAGGAGGCTGGTGCGATTGCCCAATTCCTCGATGCGTCCCTCGCACCAGGCCAGATGGTCGTTCTCTTCCTGGGCCGAGCGCTCCATGCCGCGGCGGGTCTCCGGCAGCTTCGCCGTCAGGGCCTGACCCTGATAGAGCCCCTGGGCGCAGACTTCGCCGGTATGGTTGATGCGCATCAGGCGGGCGACATGGCGACGTTGCTGTTCCCCGAGTTCCGCGTCCGCCAGGCCGGCGGCGGGATTGGGGCGCTCGGTGACCTGGGGAGGTCCAAACAGGGTGCGGATGGCCTGGTCGAGGCCGATCAGCAACTGATCCGCGGGAGTGAAATCACGATTCTTCATGGTGGTTGGCAAGGTTCCGAGGTGGCAGGATACCCGCCTCGATCAGGGGCGGAGACAGGCAGCCGGGAGGGTCCAAAAGCATTTCAGGGTAAATGTTACCGTGAATGTGCCC
>JAHDND010000040.1 GCA_018435665.1 Candidatus Thiosymbion sp.
ACGATCAGCAGGAGGGAGAGGGCCCAGAGAAGGCGGGTGGTGCGCTTCATGGCGGTGCTCATCCTGGTGGATTGCCGAGTTCAAGTGGCGCGGCCCGGGAACGACCAGGGTGGAGGGCGCGCGCCGCGGGCACCTCAGGGATAGCCTTTCCCGCGGGAAACGTTCAGACCTCTCACGGACGAGAGGCCGCTTCTACCGCGTCAGCCGCTTATTCTCTTCCTTCCTCCCCCTGGCGGGGGCGGACAAGGGAGAGGGGGGCTGAATAATTTGTCCCCGATCAGGGCCCGACCCACCTGATGAGCCCCAGGCAGTCCTGGATGGCTGGCAAAAGTAACGGGCTTCTCAACGTAGATGAAATTGGAGTTTAGCCGAAGATGGGGCAAGCGGATAGGCAGCACGGCCAATCCGCCAGCGCGCAGGCCTGGCGCGATCAGAATGGGAGGGCCGCGCTCCAGGCACCGCTCGCGGCCAGGATGGACCGGGCCAGGGCTGAATCCTCCATCTCCGCGATCATCCCCGGGGTGCCGCCGCCCGCTTCGCTCACTGGACCCGATCAACAAGGGGCAGACTAGTCCCAGGGTGGGGCGGTGCGCATCCGGCCTCCTCCTTGAGGATGCGCGTCAATTCCGCCACGACCTCGGGGTGGCTGGTATCCCGATGGCCAGCGGGCACTACGCGCTCGGATTGGGCCGCCGGCAAGTGGGCGCTGCGATAGGCCACCACCCCATCGGAACTCTCCTCCAGGGGGCACCGATGGCCGCGGTTACCGATCACCGA
Organism: Candidatus Thiosymbion sp.; assembly: GCA_018435665.1. GTDB lineage: Bacteria > Pseudomonadota > Gammaproteobacteria > Chromatiales > Chromatiaceae > M0108. The sequence continues at coordinate 778 of JAHDND010000040.1, forward strand.
GTGCGCGGGCACCTGGGGTTGGGTTGCGCTTAGGGCCAGCAGGAAGGGGGAGGTCGGCGAGAGGTCGCGAATGCTGTTGGGAAAATGGCCCGCCGGGTCATGATCGATGGTGTCCAGGGCCTCGCTGATGCCGCTGCGGATCCATTCCGGCATGCGCAACAGGCGGGAGACCCAGAGGCTGAGGTTCCAACTGGCTACCTGGCTGCCCTGATGGGGCGTGAACAGAAAGACGACCCGACTCACGTCATGGCGCGGCGTGAAGACCAGGGCGCGGCGCACCGGGCTGTCCTCGGGGAGGTCAGCCACGCCGGGGATGATCGCCTCGGCCTGCGCCAGGTCCAGACGTGAGACCTGGGCCCGCGACAGAATCCCGCCCATGCTGTGGCCGACGAGCACCATGGGTTGCTTGACCTGATAGACCCGGTAGGCCTCATCCAGGGCCTCGCGCAACTGGAGGGCGGACAGGGCAATGGGTTGGGCGGTGGGGTAGTAAAAGAACCAGAGCTGGTAGCGGTCGCGCAAACAGGGTTCCGCCAGGAGGTGCCGAACCAGAGGATGCCAGGCCGTTGGCGTGGCCATTAGGCCATGGACCAGGACCAGCGGGCGCTTGGCGGGGTCGTAGGGCTCCAGAAAAAAGATGTTGGAAAACCCCTCGAAACGGTCCGCGCGCAGGAGATGACGCAAGCCCAGCAAGAAGCCCGGCCCCAGGGACCTGGCGGCGGCGAGGGGGGCCTCCAGGTCCATCGCCACGGGCACCCGCTGGCCGGCTACGGCCACCTCCTCCACCTGGCGGGGATCGAGGAGACTCAGGCGCAGGCGGCTCTCGTCCTCCGGGTCGGGCAGCGCCACCAGGGTCGCGGGGACCTGGAAACCATGGCGAGGGACATGGGCCCCCTCAGGCTCCAGGCGGGCCACCGTCGGCAAGCCGAGGCCCGGGCGGTGCAGGCCCGGGGTCGGGGTATCCGGCCCGGACCCGGTCACCGGGGTGATGTCGGCGAGGTCCCCCGGTGCCAGGCGCCGGGGTGGGTCGCCGGCGTCCAGCCGGATGTCGGGTCCGGCCTCACCGGCGAGGGCGGCGGGCAGGAGGGCCGCCAGTTCCTGGCGGTAGCGGGCCCTGGCCCGCTCCCGTTGCTGATCCGTGGTCTGTGGCTGGGCAATCTCCGCCAGGGCGGTCCGAAGCCGGCTAGTTTCCATGCTGCCATCGCCCGGGGGCAGGCCCTGGCAGCCCGTCAGTAACCAGGCCAGGGCGCCATACCCGGTCAGCCAGACTCGGCGGCGCGCGGGTTGAGCCTGCCCGGGTCCTGTCGCCATCCGCCGAGCGGCCAATCGACTCATGCAGGGCCTCCGAAATGGGTTTTAGGGTCCCCAAGGGTCCAGTCCGGGTAAGCTACGCCTTTCTTCATCATTGCCGACCTGTTCCGCCGCCTCATGAACCAGGAACTCATTATCGTACTCGCCCTCCTGGCCTCGGCCATCCTGATGTTCGCGATCAACCGGCCCCGGCCGGACATGGTCGCCTTGATGATGATGCTGGTCCTGCCCTTCACCGGCGTCATCAGCATCGGTGAGGCCATCGCCGGTTTCAGCAACGCCAACATCGTCCTCATCGGCGCCATGTTCGTGGTGGGCGAGGCCCTGGCCCGCACCGGTGTCGCCAAGCGCGTCGGGGACTGGCTGGCCGACAGAGGGGGGCGGCATGGCTGGCTGCTGACCCTGCTGATCATGCTCGCCGTCGGTTTGCTGGGGGCCTTCATGAGCAGCACCGGCGTGGTGGCGATTTTTATTCCGGTGGTGCTGCGCATCGCCGCCCGCACCGGCATCGATCCGGCCCGGTTTCTCCTGCCCATGGCCTATGCCGCCCTGGTCAGCGGCACCCTGACCCTCGTGGCCACCTCCCCCAACCTCATCATCAACTACGAGCTCATGCGCGGCGGGGTGGAGGGCTTCAATTTCTTCAGTTTCACCCCCTTCGGCCTGCCGATCCTGGTGGTGACCATCCTTTACATGCTGGCGACCCAACGGTGGCTGAGCCCAGCCCGCAGCGCGGCACCCCTCGGCCGCCCCCAGCCCGAGATGCTGGACTGGGTCCAGCGCTATGACCTGGCGGGGCGTGAACACCGGGTCCGGGTCTTGCCGGGTTCACCCTTGTTGGGCCAGAGCCTGGGGGAGCTGGATTTGCCCACCCACGTGGGGGTGAGGGTGCTCCTCATCGAACGCGGGGCTGGCCTCAAGCGCCAGGTCCTGGCCCGGACGGCGGAGCTCCGGCTTCAAGCGGATGACATCCTGCTCCTGGACGTGGACAGCGAGCGGGCCGGGGTGGATAAAAAATCCCTGGCCGCCGAGTTCAAGGTCGAGATCCTGCCGCGGACCCGTCAGTACTTTGTCGACAAGGCCGATGACGTGGGCATGATGGAGGTCATGATCCCGGAGGAGTCCCAACTCGTCGACCTGACGGTGGCCGAGGCGATGGAGGTGATGGGCACCGAGTTGACGGTGGTCGGCCTGCGGCGTGGGCGCAAGCCCCATCCGCCCTATGGTCTTCGCGAGGAGAGGCTGCAAGGTGGTGACACCCTGCTGCTCGCCGGTCCCTGGAAACCCCTGCGCAAGCTGCAGAAGGGCGGACATGACCTGATCGTGCTCAATCTCCCCAAGGAGTTCGACGAGGTCTTGCCCAAGGCCGACAAGGCGCCCCAGGCCGTTTTGATCCTCATCCTCACCGTCACCCTCATGGCGACGGGCCTCCTGCCCAACGTCCACGCCGCCCTGCTCGGCGCCTTCCTTATGGGCGCTTTTGGCTGCATCAAGGCCGATCAGGCCTACCGGGCCATCCAGTGGCGGAGTCTGATCATGATCGTGGGCATGATGCCCTTCGCCCTGGCCCTAGAGCGGACCGGCGGTGTCGCTCTGGCCGCGGAGGGGCTGGTGCAGCTCCTGGGTGCCGCCAACCCCAGGGCCATCCTCGCCGTCCTCTTCGCCCTCACCGTGGTCAGTGGCCTCTTCATCGTCAATACCGCCAATGCCGTCCTGCTCATCCCCGTCGCCCTGGCCGTCGCCAAGCACTTGGGGGCCTCGCCTTATCCCTTCGCCATGATCGTGGCCTTGGGGGCCTCCGTCACCTTCATGACCCATATCTCCCCGATCAACATCCTGGTGCAGAACAAGGGCAACTATGGCCTCAGCGACTTTGTCCGCTTCGGCTTTCCCCTGACCCTGATCGTTGGGGCCCTGTCGGTCTTTCTCGTGGCCTGGCTACTACCCCTGTATTGATTTCTCCCCGCTGACCAGTATCCCCTCGCCTCCCTGCTGGGTCTGTCAGCGCCAGGGGAGGCGTGAAAGCTGCCAGGGACCCCCTGGCGCTTGACGCGGGCCGGCTCTGTGCCTAGTCTGCCCTAAATCGCCCCCCGCCTGCCCGACCCCGGTCCCTGGGTCCGCCCTGGGCTTTGGCCCCGTGCCCTGAATATCCGCTAACCGTGTACGCCAATTATTTCGGCCTCAAGGAACCCAGCTTTTCCATCACCCCGGATCCCCAGTATCTCTTCTTGAGTGAGCAGCATCGGGAGGCCCTGGCGCATCTCGTTTACGGCGCCGGGGAGAGCGGCGGCTTCGTCCTGCTGACGGGCGAGGTGGGGACTGGCAAGACGACGGTCTGCCGCGCCTTCCTCGAACAGTTGCCCGAGCAGGTCGATCTGGCCCTGATTCTGCACCCGGCGCTATCGGCGACGGAGCTGCTGCGTGCCATCTGCGACGAGTTCCGCATCCCCCTGGAGGATGGGGAGCGCACCGTCAAACGGCTGGTGGACAAGCTGAACCGCTTCCTGCTGGAGGCCCATGCCCAGGGCCGGCGTCCGGTCCTCATGATCGACGAGGCCCAGGACCTGTCGCCCCGGGTGCTGGAGCAGATCCGCCTGTTGACCAATCTGGAGACCCCCAAGCACAAGCTGTTGCAGATCTTTCTGGTCGGCCAGCCCGAGTTGCGGGAGATGCTGCTCCATCCCGGCCTGCGCCAGCTCAACCAGCGCATCACCGCCCGTTATCACCTCAAGCCCTTCGATTCGCGCGACACGGCGGCCTATGTCGAGCATCGCCTGGCCGTCGCCGGGGTGGAGCGGCCCCTATTCACCCGTGGGGCCCTGCGCCAGGTGCATCGCCTCTCCCAAGGGGTGCCGCGCCTGATCAATATCTACTGCGACCGCGCCTTGCTCGGGGCCTGTGTCTCCCGCAACCCGATGGTCACCCGGCGCATCCTGGAAAAGGCCGTGGCGGAGGTCGACGATGGGCGCTCCTGGCGTCAGCCCGGCGCGCATCGGCGCTGGAACGCCCTGGCGGCCGGGGTGCTGGCCCTGGCCATTGGTGGGGCCTGGGGCTTCTGGGAATACCGCGGTCGGCCGGATCTGCCCACCGTCCTTGCCGCCCTAAAGGGCGAGGCGCCGGGCGGGGAGGAGGCCGCCACCCCCGAGCCCACGGCCGAGGCCAAGGCGGCCGAGGCCGAGAAGGCCCAGGCGGAGGAACAGACCCGCCTCGCCCTGGCCAAGGCCCTGGCGGATGAACGGCTCACGGAACTGGCGGCGGACAGTGAGCTGCTGGCCGATCAGGAGTTGGCCCTGCGCCTCTTGCTGCGGCGCTGGCAGGTCGAACTGGGCAAGCTGGACGGCCGGGCGCCCTGCGAGCGGCTCAGCGCCTTCGGCCTGGAGTGCGAACTGGATCGTGGCGGCTGGAGCCGGGTGCGGGACTATAACCTGCCGGCCTTGCTGCGCCTGCGCGACCGCCAGGGCGTCGAGGGCTGGGTGGCCCTGGTGGGCCTGGACGAGCATCAGGCGACCCTGGAACTGGCCAAGGGGACCGAGAACTTTCCCCTGGGGTCGCTGGATGGCTGGTGGACCGGGGACTATTTGCTGGTCTGGCAGCCGCCGCCCGTGGGGGGGACCCTGATTAGGCCCGGCTCCTCCGGCGAGGCCGTGCGCTGGTTGCGCCGCCTCCTGGCGCAGGCCCCCGGACTGGACTTCAAGGATGACGGCTCCAGCCGTTTCGACCACCAGGTAGAGAACGCCGTGCGGCGCTTCCAGACCCAGTCCGGTCTGGAGGTCGATGGCCTGGCGGGACCTCGCACCCTGATCCGTCTGACCAGTCTGGTCGACATGCCGGGGCTGCCCAAGCTCCGGCCGGGAGACTAGCGCCATGTCCTACATCCTCGAAGCCCTGAGAAAGTCCCAGCAGGACCGGGAACTCGGCCGGGTGCCGACCCTCGCCACCCAGCCCCTGTTCACGCCCCGGGAGAGCAGCCGAAATTCCTGGATCGGCATCGCCCTTGGCCTGGCGGCCCTGGCGGTGGCGATCGCCCTGTACGCCGTCCTACGGGCGAGGTCGGAGACGGCGCCGGGTGGGCTGGCGCCGATGGGCGTCCAGGTTCCAGCCCAGAGCCCAGCCCAGACTGTGGCCAGTGCCCAGCCTTCAGCCGCCGGTCCCGCTGGTGCTCCCCCCGCGGCGCCACCAGGTCCGATGGCCGTGGTGGCACCGCCGGCCGCTACCGTCGAACCACCCAGCCCTTCCCCCACCTCCGCCAGGGTCGAGCCATCTCCGGTTGCTCCTGGTTCCGGGGCGGTCCCTGCTGGCCAAGCCGCCCACCCGGTAACTTCCAGTATCCCGGAAGAAGCCGAGGTCGATCCCGAGGTTCCGCCTTACGCCCCTTACCCCCCTCATTCCGGTGGCCCGGCCGAACCGCAACCCAGTTATCCCCCGCCCGCGCCACCCGCGCCCCCGGCCAGGGAGGCGACCCGCCCATCGCCGGCGGATGCGATCCCGGAGGATCTGCGCGAGGACATCGAGGCCTTCAAGGAGCAGATCAAGGGGGGGCAGGGCGGTAAGTCGGCGTCCAAGGCCAAGGCCAGCGCCGCGCAACAGCAGGTCCCACTGCGGGAGCGCCGTTTGCCACCCGAGGTACAGGAACGGCTGCCCACCTTTCTCCTCACCGTGCATCTTTACGATGCCGATCCCGAAAAGCGCCTGGTGATCATCGATGGCCGCCGGCTGCGCCAGGGTGACGCCACCCGCAGTGGTATCCTGGTCGAGGAGATCTTCCCCGATGGCGTGGCCCTGGCCTTTGAAGGCCATCGCTTCTTCCAGCCGCGCTGATTCAGCGCCCCTTCCCCGTCAACACTCAGGCCAAGGTATGGTGCCCTCGGGACCTTGCCGAATCCTCCTCACCCGGGAGCACCCATGCCAGGCACCTCCACCACCCCTGCCCAAGACCCCACCGCTTTCCGTATCGTCACGCGTTTCCAGGACGTGACCCCGGACCCTGGCGCGCCCCCGGTCGATACCCAGCCCGGCACCTTTCTGCTGGAGCTGATCAAACCCTCCCACTACGACGACGAGGGTTATGTCATCCAGTGGCTCAAGGCCTGGATTCCTTCCAATTCCCTGGCCTCCCTCTACGGTCTGGCCCGCGTCGCCGACCGGGGGCGGGTCCTGGGTCCGGAGGTCCAGATCGCCATCCAGGCCTATGACGAGACCAATACCCGGGTCCCGGTGGCCGGCATCATCCGGCGCTTCCAGGCCAACGGCGGGCGTGGCCTGATCTGCCTGGTGGGGGTCCAGTCCAACCAGTACCCCCGCGCCCTGGACCTGGCGCGGCGTTTTCGTGCGGCGGGGCTGCCGGTGGCCATCGGCGGCTTCCATGTCAGCGGTTCCCTGGCCATGTTGCCCCGCCTGACGCCCGAGTTGCAGGAGGCCCTGGACCTGGGCATCACGCTCTTCGCCGGGGAGGCCGAGGAGCATTTCGCCGCCCTCCTGCGCGCCGCCGACGCGGGCCGTCTGGCGCCGGTCTACAACTTCATGGCCCAACTGCCGGCGCTGCAGGGGCAGTCGCTGCCGCATCTGCCCCCTGAGGTGGCGCGGCGCTACGCCCCCATGCCCGGGACCTTCGATGCCGGGCGCGGCTGTCCCTTCCTGTGCAGCTTCTGCACCATCATCAACGTCCAGGGCCGCAAGTCGCGCTTTCGCGATCCGGAGGACATCGAGGCCCTGCTGCGTGCCAATCTGGCCCACGGCATTCGTCACTACTTCATCACCGACGATAATTTTGCCCGCAACCGCAACTGGGAACCCATCTTCGACCGCATCATCGCCCTGCGCCAGGAACTCGGGGTCAAGTTCAATTTCACCATCCAGGTGGATACCATGTGCCATACCCTGCCCGGGTTCGTGGTCAAGGCGCGGGCGGCGGGGGTCTCCCGGGTCTTCATCGGCCTGGAGACGGTGAACGCGGACAACCTCAAGTCCGCCAACAAGAAGCAGAACAAGCTCGACAACTACCGGACCATGCTCCTCGCCTGGCAGGGCCAGCGGGTCACCACCTATTGTGGCTATATCCTGGGCTTTCCGGACGATACTCCGGAATCCATCATGGCCGATATCGAGACCATCAAGCGGGAACTGCCCCTCGATATCCTGGAATTCTTCTGCCTGACGCCCCTGCCGGGCTCGGCGGATCATCAGGCGCTCTTCCACCAGGGCGCGCCCCTGGAGCCGGATCTCAACCGCTATGACCTGGAGCACGTCTGCACCACCCACCCGCGCATGACGGCGGCCGAGTGGCAGGCCGTCTATGCCCAGGCCTGGGACAGCTACTATTCCCTGGAGCATCTGGAGACCCTGATGCGGCGGGCGGCGACCTTCGACCGCAACCCCAAACGCATCATGGAGATTGCCCTGGAGTTTTACGGCTGCTTCCACTTCGAGAAGGTCCATCCCCTCCAGGGCGGCTTTATCCGCCGCAAGGTGCGCACCGATCGCCGGCCGAGTCTACCAATTGAGTCGCCCTTGATCTTTTATCCCCGCCGTGCCGCAGAAGTGTTGCGGACCTATTCGGGCCTGCTGGCCTATGCCGCGCGGGTCTGGCGGCTCTATCGCCGGGTCCGGCGAGATATCCGGCGGGCGGGCTATCACTACGAGGACGCCTCCCTGCGCCCTGATGCCTGAGCCAGACCTATCACCGGTGCCGGCACCTGACGAATAACCCTTTGCCACCTCCCCCACGCAGCGCTGGGCCTCCAACGCAAGCACGAAGTCGGCGGTGCGCTGGAGTCCATCTCTCGGGTTTGGCGGCCTGCCGCGGCGCCCCCAGGCCGATGCGCAAGCCTGGCGGTTAATCCGTCAGCGCCCCGCTGGCTCATCACCCAGGGTTTTCCCATCCGGCCCCAGGCGCTTGCCGTAGTAATCGTAGTGACCGGCGTGGTAGAGCCGCGCCGTCTCCGCCAGATTACCCTTGAAGCGCGGGTCCTGGGGACGCTCCTGGGCATTGATGAAGGCAGCCACATCCCAGGCGTCCTGATCGCTCAGGCGTTGGGCGGGCCCCAGGGGCATGTTGTGCCTGATGTAGGCGGCGGCGGTGTCGATGCGGTGCATGCCAGCACCCCAGTTGTAGGACTGGGGACCCCAGAGGGGTGGGAAGAGCAACTCCCCGCGCGCCCAGGTGCCCTGACCGCCGCTGCCGTGGCAGACGGCGCAAACAGCCCGGTAGACCCGGGCGCCGCGGTCTGGATCGAAGCCTTGGGGCGTCGGATCCAGAGCCGGGTAGCCACGCCCCGGCATTCGGGTATCCCCCGTGGGTGCGCCGGTGGCAAGCCAGTAGATGTAGCTCTGCAGCGCGACCAGGGTCGCGCTGTCGGCCTCGGGGGCATGCCCGACGGCGGATGCCGGTGCATTCATCGAGTAGGTGAAGCACCCCTGGATACGCTCGACGATGCTGTTGATGCGGTGATCCTTGGTGCGGAAGGCGGGATAGGCAACCCAGGCGGCCCACATGGGGGCCGCGCCCGCCAGACGTCCGGCATCCAGGTGGCACCCCTCGCAGGTCTGGGTATTGCCGACATACCTCGCCGACTCCGGGTGCGAATAGGTCCCAACGAAGATCGCCTCGCCTAGTCGGATGGCGTCACCCATGGGGTCGTTCGGGGCGGTGCCGCGTGCAGGCGGCTGGAAAAGTTCCTCTGCCCCCTGGGAGCGACCAGGATCCACGGGGCCATGGTCGATGGGCGGGCTGGCGGGAAGGGGCGCGGCAGCTTGGGTCTGTGCCGGACCGATCCCTGGCTGACCCGGGTGGGCGAAGCCGGCCGGCACCCCAGCGCTCTGCTTGACCCCTGAGGCTGGCCTAGGCTCGACCTCCATGCCGGCATAGTAAGCTGCCACCGACCTGGCCTCATCCAGACTCAACCGCGGGGCGATTGGGCTCATGAGCCCATGGGGATCTGCGTTCCGCTTGCCTTGGACCCAGGCCTCGAGTTGAGCCAGGATGTAAGAGTAAACCTGGCCGGCCAAGGCCGGGAAGGCCTCGCCGGCACCGAGGCCGTCGCGTGCGTGACACTGGGCGCAGGCCGGTAGGGCACGATTCGCCCAGTCGCCCTCGGTGGCGAGGACCCCACCAACCACCGTTGACAGCTCTTGCGGGGGCTTGGCGTTGGAAACGGCGGGGAGCGCGGCATAGTACGCCGACACCGCGGTGACCTCGGCATCGGTCAAAGGTTTTGCCATGGGGCTCATGATGGGGTGGTCCCGGCCGCCGTCCCGGAAGGCGCGGAGTTGCCGGGCCAGGTACCCCTCGTTCAACCCGGCCAAACGAGGAAAGGCGGCGCCCTCGTCACCACCGCCGTTCTGGCCGTGACAGGTCGCGCAAGCCACGGTTCCCCCAGGTGTCCCTTGGGTCGCGATCCGCGCCCCGGGGTCGTCCGCCGCGGCCGGTAGGGCGAGAAAGGCGATCAGGGCCAGCCCGGATGGTGGAAGTACTCTCTCGTTTGGCATGTCTAGGGCTCCAGCTACGCCGTAAGGATGGGGTGGATTTGGTTGGGCACGAGCCGACAGCGCCCTCGTCGGCGCGGCAATCCATCTGGATGGGTTCAATCCCGTCGCTGCCGCCTCGCCGAAGGCCGGCTTCTCCCCCGTCGGCGCAGACTAACAGAGCGCCGGGGGCGATAGTCAACGGGGCCTCGTTGGTGCCATGCCGTCCACCAGGGTGGCAACGGCCTCGTAAAGGCTGGCTGGAGTAATGGCCCCATTCTGAGTCGATAGACTCGGTGACTTCATGTGGTATTGTCGAATGGCGTAGGCAAACTGCAGAAGAGGAGAATCGTTGGTGAAGATCATCCCGCTCTACTTTGGGCTTCTGACTGGCGCGCTGGTGCTCGGTGCCCCCTCACTGCTTCCAGCCGCGGAGCCGGCGGCGACCGGGACGCTCCATATCGACATCCCCGTGGCATTGAAGGAGGCCCGCGTGGTGTTCAACATGGACCACCTGGCCTTCGAGGGTGACAACCCGACTGGGCTTAATTACATGAAGGTCTTACACGAAGACTTTGTACAGGCAAAGACCCATCACAGCTTGGTGGCCATTTTCCACGGCGAGGCCGGCTACATGCTCCTGGATGATGCGCGGTATAACGCGGTCCGCCATACGCCACGCGGCAACCCCTACAAGGCGATGATCGCGACCCTGCAGGAGAAGGGGGTACGCTTTGAGCTCTGCGCCGTGACCGCCCGTGGCAACGGCTGGACCAACGAGGATGTCTTGTCAGGCGTAAAAGTCGTCACTTCCGCCAACCTGCGAATCATCCAACTGGTTCAGGATGGCTACTTGCAAATCCAACCCTGATTGCCGGCAAGGTCCACCGGGCAACCCGCCGCGACGATCAGTCGGGGCGGGTTGTACAAATTAAATTACTATAGAAGAAAGCAACCACAGATGCTTAACATTCGCTTTTTAATGCGCGAGGGTCATGTGGAAGACTTCTTCGGTGCATGGTCAGATCCCGAAGAGTCAGAAGGTGGTTTTGATCCAGATGAAATGACCGGAGTAATTTTTGATATCCCATAGGCTAATCGGATAAGGGCGGGGGTTTAGCCAGCCCTCCCCACACCACCTAGCATGCGGGTCCGCACTAGGCGGTTCACGAGAAGGGAGCACACGAGGGTCTCAGGCATAGCCATCCGATTTCATCCCGATCGTCACACAAACCATCCCAAAGGGAGGCGACATCTATCCTGACACCTGGGGTTTCGCCTGCTTCCCAGTGCGCACAGGCCGTCCTCGCACAAGGATCAGCGAGGGGGGGCGCTCAGGCCGAGCGCGCGCCTGGGGTTGTCGGTGAACAGCGTGATCAGGCGCTCTTCACACCAACGCGCGGGCCACAGGGCCTCGATGGCCTCGGCGAAGCGCAGCGTACATTCGGGAAAGGGGGCGCTGCTGACCTGGCCGAAATCCGTGGACAGCACCACCTGCTCGGTGCCCGTGGCCTCGATGGATGCCACGAAGCGCTCCGTCGGCACCTCCTCGATGGTGTGGATCGCGTAGCAGTGCTCGATGAACACGCGCTCGTCGCGGATGAGCTGGATCAACTGCTCGTCCGACAGGTTGACCGCGGGGTAATGGGGATGGGTCAGGAGCACGGCGGGGACACCTGCTTCCAACGCCATCGGCACCAGGCGCATGATCTCCTCGGCCGACAGATGTCCCGTGGCCAGGCGGGCACCCGCCTGGGCGATGGCCTCCAGTACGGCCGGGAGCTCCGGGTTGGGGGTCCCGTCGGGCAGGAACACCCGCACCGGGACTTCCGGCCCTTCCGATTCGATCTCCACCTGGGCGTTGCACGCCGAGCAACCGCCCCAGCGCTTGTCGAAGGCAAAGCCCAGGGCGTCGAGATGGGCGGCGGCATGGACGGTGGGCATCCACACCACGAAGGGTGGCTCGTCCGCCGTCTCGCTGGGGTGGGTGCGGTTGCCGCTCACGGCCGAGGCGACGGCATCGGCACTCAGCCCACCAACGAAGCGGTTAAGGACGGTGCCGCCCAGAAAAGTGACGCCCGCATGGCGACGGGCATGGGCGGCCAGCGGGGTGGTGGGATAGGTGTGATTCTTGAGCACCAGCGTGGCGTTCCACGCCCGGGCCGCCTCGGCCAGGTCCGCCACGTCATAACGGCGCGGGACCAGCTCGGGCCCCACGTGGAAGTGGGTATCCACGATCCCGGCCGTCTGTAGCCGCTCGGCCAGATTGATCGCCCGTCGTGTCGGTCTGGTCACGCCTTGCGCTCCATGATTCGCCCGAAGGATTGATACCAGATCTCCAAGTGCAGCAGAGACCAGATGCGCATGGCAAGGGCGGTGTTGCCGCTATCTTCACCAAAGGCACGCTGCCAACGCCCGACGTCGGCCAGCCCGCGCACGAAGGCATTGGGTGAGGCGAGCGTGTCCCAGCAGCATTCACCCAGGCCACCGGCCAACCAGGCGGCGACCGGTACCGTAAACGCCTGCTTGCGGCGTTGCACCAGCCAGCCGGGCAAATCCGCGGCGAAGGCATCGATCAGCATGCCCTTGGGTCTGCCCCCGCTTCGCTTGGCCGCAGCCGTCAGGGACATGGCCAGCGAGGTGACGAAGATCTCCAGGAAGGGGGAGCGCGCCTCCAGGCCGGTGCTCATGGAGAGCTTGTCGAGCCGCGACAGGTGGTAGTTGCGCAGGCGGTTCGCCGTTTCCAGCCGGAGGATACGGTCCAGCGCCGGCATCGCCCCGGCAGCGGGCAGGGCCACCGAGTCCAGATAGCTGCTGGGGATCCGGTCGAGCCCCAGGTCTCGGGGCTCGAACACCATGGTGCGGTACAGGTAGGCATCGAGGTCGTCGGTGGCTTGGTCGAAGCGCTCGTAGCCTCCCCAGAATTCGTCCGAGCCGTCCCCGGTCAGGGCGACCTTGGTCTCGGCGGCGGCGGCCCGGGACAGGGCGAGGGTCGGCACCGTCACCGGGTCATGGACCGGGTCTTCCAGCGCGACGGCACTCTCGCGCAGCAGATCGGGCACCTCGTCCACCCTCAGGATGATCGCCCGATGCTCCAGGCCGAGCCCCTGCGCCAGCCGAACCGCCAAACGGTGCTCGTCTTCCCAGCCACCGACGTCATAGCCAATGGTCAAGACCCGGGGCGCCGGCGTCGGCTGGCGGCTCGCCACAGTGGCGACGATGCTGGAGTCCAGCCCGCCGGAAAGGAAGATGGCGGGGCGATGCTCGGGCGGACACTGGGACGCGATGGCGTCATCCAGAACGGCGCGCAGGCGTTCGGGCTGGGGGGCCTCGTCGCGGGGGTCCGGGATGTCGAGCCAGCGGCCTTGGTGCACGCTGCCGCCCGGGCCAATGCGCATCCAACCACCCGCCGGCAACTGCTCCACGCCCTGGAAGGCCGAGTGGTTGCCGCCGACGCTCTTGAAGATCAGGCACTCGAGCATGGCCTCGGGCCGGATGCGCAGGGCGCCCGCCGCATGATGCAGGGCGACCAGGGTGGAGGCAAAGGCATGCCCGCCCTCGATGCGGCAGAGGTAGAGGGGCTTCTGTCCCCAGGCATCGCGCGCCAGCAGGACCTCACCCGTGGCGGGATCGAACAGGGCCAGACTGAACATCGCCCCCACCCCCCGCAGCCCGTCCACACCCCGCCGCTGCAACAGACGCAGCAGCACGGTGCCGTCCGACTCGCCCGGGTGGAAGGCGCCGCCCAGGGAGGCCATCACCTGGGCCGGTCGATAGAGCTGGCCATTGAAGACCAGGCGACCGCCCCAGCCATCGGAGATCGGTTGGTGGCCACGCTCCCTGTTGCCGACCACGGCCAGGCGCACGGCCCCCAGACCGACCCGACCGGTGGGGTCGACCCAGGTGTCCAAACCATCCGGGCCGCGTCCTTGGTGCGCCAAGGACATGGCCCGCAGCAGGTCGGGCAATCCGGGACGTGGCCCCGGCCGGTCGTACACCACCCCCGCGATCCCGCACATGCTCAGCGATCCCGCCAGGGCATCGCCACCCGGCCCCACGCCAGCAAGGAGACCGGGGTGACGAATTCCGTCCAGCGCAGCAAAGCGCCGCCACGTGAGGGATCGAATCCCAGCCGCACGTCGATCTGGCCGCTGGGATGGCGGACCTGCCAATGGTCGCGGGCTTGATCCGGGGCGCTGCGCCGCTGCGCCAGATAGGCGCACAGGGCCATGGCGGCCGAGCCGGGGAAGGAGCGATGCCGCTCCCCCAGATAGAAGCTGGCGGTGAGTACCGTGGGGACCGCCTCCGAGTCCAGCAGCCGATAGGGGATCACCTTGGGGTGGTACCCGGGAGGTGGTTGGAAGCCGACCGCCCGGGCCGCCTCCATGCCGGCGCCGACCAAGGCGTCCAGGGTCTCGGCGTCCAGGTTGGGATCGATTTCGCTGAACAGGAAGAGGTTTCCCAGCAGCACCGGCTGGAAGGCCACCTGCCGGCCGCGGACCCTGACCACCCCGGGGCCGGCCAGCCCGGCGAGTGCGCGGCGGGTGCGATCCGACGCCAGGAAGCGCACCTGATAGGCTTCGGGGATTCGGTCCCCGCCGAAGGGCCTGAGTTCGATGCGCTGACGGGTGGACACATTCTCCGCATGCCAGCAGGGCTCCAGCACCCGGTGACGGCCCCCAAATTGCGCCAGCATGGCGGCGGCCGAGGCCGAGTTGGAGCACTCCATGGGCAACACCGTCCCGTTGGACGGGATGACCTGGAGAAAGCGGAAACGAAGACGCGCCAGACCGTCCTCATGCCACACCAGGGCAACCTTGTTGTCTTGCAGGGTCGGTCCGCCCAGCCCGCCACGACCATCCCGGCCCAGCAGGAGGCGCAACAACTCCGCCTCACCGGCCTTGCCTCGGCGGACCTGATCGCCGTAGACGGCCAGGATGCGGCTGGTGCCCGAGCGCACCAGCATGTAGGTGGCGGCATCGGCCTCGTCCAGCAGGCTGTGGAAGCTGGGCGGAAGTCCTTCCAGCGCCCCGCTGGGCTTACCGGCGCCGGTCATGGCGCCTAGCGCGACGCGTCATCGGGCGCGTCCTCGAGGATATGGGACCACCAGCGCTCGAAGTCCGCCGCGCCCCAGCCGGTCCAATCCTTCCCCTTCGACTGGAGCGATAGCCCCAGCCGCACGGCGAACTCCAGGCGCGGGGTGTTGGCCCGCAAGCGGGCCGCCTCCCACCGGGATAGACGCTCCTCGAGACCGGCACCGGTCTGCGCCACAGCCTCCGCAAGGGCCAGGGTATCCTGGAGCGCCAGCGTCACACCCCCGCCTACGTGGGGCACCGCCAGGTGGGCGGCATCCCCGACCAGCACCAGCCCGGGGGCGACCATCTGCTGCGCGAAGCCGGCATACACCGGTTGAAGGAACAGGGTCTCGGTGGAGTCGACCAGTGCCGCCAGCCAATCCGGCAGCCGCTCATCTGCCATGGCGCGCAACCGGGCCTCGGTGGCGGCGGGCAGGGTCCCTGCGGGCAGGGACCAGCGGTGGGCGATCCCCTGGGCGTCGGTCAGCAGCCCCGGCAGATCCCCTGAAGGCAGGTTCAGGTACCACATCCAGTTGAGCGGCTCGTCGCCTCCGGGCAGACCGTAGAGGGTGACGTGCGCGCCACCGAGCAGCACCTTTGCCATGGCGTCGTCGAACAGGCTGTCGATGACGGCGGGCAAGGCGCTCGGCAGTTGCCGGCGGGCAATCAGGCCGCGCACGGCCACGTAGCCCAGGTAACACGCCTCGAATCCAGGGTCCACGGCGGCGCGGACCACCGATCCGATGCCGTCCGCCCCCACCACCAGGTCGAAGGTCTCGGTGCCGAAGCGAGCGGTATGGACGCGGGGCGGATCGGCGCCGACCGCGCTCACCGAGCACTGCTCGTAGAGACCGATGCCCTCGACCTGCGCCCGCAGGGCCCCGATGACCTCACTCCAGCCAACGGCATGCTTCTCGACCGCTTGCCGCCACAGCACCTGTCCGGCGGGCCCCAGCGAGAGGCGACGGCGAACGCTGCGCGCCCCCGCGAGGCCCAGTCGCTCCACGATGGGCCGCGCCAGCATCAGGCCGGCCCCCTGGTGCGCCAGCAGGCCAGCGGAGCGCTCGTAGACCCGCGCGGCGATGCCTCGCCGCTGTAGCTCCAGCGCCAGAGACAGGCCGGCCACGCTGCCGCCGACAATGCCGACCCGCTCGATCATCGGGCGTGCGTCCCCGGCTGGTCGGGCGATGCACTGTTGCAGGCGCTGGCGAAGAGACACACTAGGGTCCCCTCCAGACCCGAGCGCCGCAGCTCCAGGGCCGCCTCCACCGTGGCGCCGGAGGACGTCCCCCCGGGAAGACCCAGCTCCCGGAAGACCTGCCGCGCGCGACGCGCCGCCGCCGCGCTGGGGACCTGCACGATGGAGTCGATGGATTCGGGTCGCAGGTGGGTCTCACGCACCGGCGGGGCCAGCCCGCTGATGCCGTGCGCCCTGTAGGGCCGGCGCCAGGTGGGGTCGAATTCGGCCGGCCAGACACCGATCACTCGGCAGTTGCTGTTGCGCGCGCGCAGCTCATCCGCCAGCCCCATGATGGTGGCACCCGTCCCTATCCCCGCCACGATGGCCACCACGTCGGGCCGCTGATCGAGGATCTCGGCGGCCAGGGGCCGGTAATAGCCCACCACCCGCGGGTCGTGGAACTGGTCCAGCACATGGACGCTCGGGTCGGCGGTCAGCTGCTGCATGAGGGACGCCGCAGCGTCCGCGGCCAACCGGTGGACCACCACACCCAGGGCACCCAACGCACCCATCAGCTGCGGGTCGTCCACCTGCTCGGGAATCACCGCCTCGGCGGTGAGCCCCAATTCACGACAGGCCCAGGCGACGGTCACCGCCGCGCTGCCCGCGCTGCGAATCGCCACCCGCTCGACGCCGACCAGATCGCCCGCCCGCGCGGCCTGCCGCAGGTAGGGCACTAGGGCGCGAAACTTGGCCGAACGCGTGGGATGAACATACTCCAGCTTGCCGAACAGACCCGGCCCAACGGGCGCGAGGGACACCAGGGGCGTGGGCGCGGTGGGCGGGGTCTCAGTCACGGTGATCGCGGACGGTTACAGCGCCAGGACGCGCGGAACCTTCACGCCGTTGGTGCGCTGGAGCTCCCGCTCTTCAAGCGCGCGCAACTGCGACTCCTCGATCAGGCTGAGACGGGGCAGGACCGGGACGTGCCGTGTGAGGATGGCCTCCAGACGGTGCACTAGGTCGCCCCCGTCCACCCCCTCCGCCGGGACCACCAGGATGGTGGCCTCATCGGCACCCAGCTCGGTCTTGCGAACGCCGATGGCGCAGTGCCGGGCCAGGCGCGATTCGTCGACGACCTGAAGCAACAGCTCGGGAAACAGGGTTTGTCCCTTGATCTTGAGCTGGTGATCGCGGCGACCGATCACCGGCCCCAGCCGGCTGGAGGTGCGGCCGCAGTCGCAGGCCCGGTGGTCGATCCAGGCTGCAATGTCGTTGGTCCCGTAGCGAATGGGCAGAAAGCCCCGCGGCAGGGCTAGGGCGGTGATCACCACCTCGCCGGCCTGCCCCGGGCCGCAGGCCGCGCCCGTGTCCGGGTCAATCAGCTCGATCAGGTTGTCGCCGTCGTTGATGTGGTAGCCGCGGTGGTGCCCGCATTCGTACGCGAGGGTCCCGGCCTCGCTACAGCCGTACTGGGAGGTATAGGTCTCGATGCCCCACAGCTCCTGGACCCGCTGCACCACGGGGGCGGGCAGCAAGTCGGACTGAAAGGTTGCCGCCACCGCGAACACCGCGGCCCGCGGCAACAGCGCGCGGTCCGGCCACAGGCCATTGGCTATTGCATCCTCGGCCATCGCCACCAGTACGTGGGGATTGCCCACCACGAATCCCGGCTTGAGGTAGTGCACCACATCGAGGATGCGCTGGAGGCGGGCCGCCTGGCAGCGAATGGCCATGGCCCCTTCTGCCTTGATGGCCAGCCACATCTGCGGCCCCAGCGCGAACATGTCGTTGAGGCTGAGCAGATCGAGCACGCGCCCATTGGGCCCCACGCCGATCTCGCGAATCGTGCGCCGCACACGGTCCACACGGTTCTGCTCTTCCGCGGCCAGCAGGGGAATATCGACCGGCCGGCCGGTGGTACCGGAGGAGCTGACCACATCCACGGCACCGTCCCAGCACATGATCTCGTCCGCGTGCCGCTTGAGATCGTCCTTGCGCACGATCGGCAGCTCCCCAAAGCGAGCCTCGCACAGCAGTTGCTCCAGTTCCCGGGGGGAGCCCAGACCCTGCCCCTGCCCCTGCCACAGGCGCCGATAGAAGGGGTTGCTCCAACCCGCCTGCAAGGTAGCGAGCAGGGCGGGGATCGGCTCGTCGTGCGTCCCGGTCATGCCGCCTCCAACGAATACTGCACGGCCAGGGTCTCGGCCCCGTAGAACGCCTCCAGGAATTCCTGCTCAGATGCGAATGGCCGGGCGGACAGCCAGCGCGCGACGTAGTTGACCTCCAAGTGGTCCCGATCAAAGGGGTAGGGGGCGATCGCCAAATGCCGTTCATCCAGCGCCCGGACCTCGAGGCGCGTTTCCGACTGCGCCGCCTGCAAGGGGACGGGCATTTCGCGGAACACCCGGTTGGGGTCCTTTCCCCGGTGGTGGCTATCGAGGGGATAGCGGTTGCACAGGAACTGGGCCAGGGCGTCACAGACCTCGACCACCTGGCAATTGGCCTCGATCTCTTTCGGGCCGCAGTACCCCTGGGGCTCCGGCGATTGGCGCAGCCGCTCCAACAGCCCCTGTTTGACCACGGCCTGCTCCGCCAGGTACGCACTGGCGATGGGGTGATCGCTGACGTCCGTACGGAAGGAAAAGGCGCCGTTTCCGGCGGTGAGCAAACCGGTCAAATGCTCCAGCACCAGCAGCGCCGCATAGGGGTCGATGGGAATCAGGTCTTCGACGGCGGCCGCATAGATGCGGGTGCGCAAGGCACCCAGGTGATGCAGGGTATCGTTCTGGTAGTCCAGCGGCCCGTTCTGATCGCTCAGGGTGGGGCGGCATTCCCAGCGCCACCAGTTCCGGTCATGCTCCTGGGCGGCCAACACCACCGAGTTCCAGGGATGGGGCCGAGAGAAGCACTCATTGCCCCAATGGGCCGCGAGAAAGCCCGCCACCCGCGAGTGGTCGGGCTGGAGGGTGACGAACAGCCGATCGCCATCGGCGTAGGTGACCATCATGGCTTGTGCAACCCTCGAATTGTGGCTGGGTATTCCGCGACCGGGTGAAGATCATTCGGCTCGAGCGATTTTCCGTTCAAGCCCCGCACGGCCCACGATCCTGAGGATATCGAGATCACAAGGACTGGTCAACCGCGTGGAAGACGCCCGATCAGGATCGAGCCTGGGCGAGAGCGGGCATGGTTTGAGCAGCGCCTGTGCGCTCCGCCCGATGTACTGAAGGCTCGAATCCACGAAGCTCCCGAATGCCACCAAATGGTGCGACTTGTCCCCCCGACACGAGGGGCATCCTGCGGGACGACTGGACTGACGTCTGGCCGAACAGGTGCGCTAAGCTGCGGATCCGCAACGCCGGCAGAAGGGACGTCGACCGGGTGGTGGAGCTGCCCATCTTAATAGGGTCATAGCACCAGCAGTCGGAACGCCATTTGTCAGGCGATTGCGCCACGGAATTGCACTCGCGTATCCTCCGGCTCGACGCCGTGTTCACCCCACGACGCGCCGGCCAACAATAAATGCCCACCACAGCACAGGGTACACCCCATGCCCCCACGATCCTTGCGCCGCCTCCCCGTTTCCCTCGCCGTCCTCTCCGCGACCTTGACACCCCTGCACAGCAACCTGGCGCTGGCGCAATGCACTGCTACCGCGCATGCCCCGACCGCGACCTGTAGCGGCGATCTGTCGGGCGGTGTCGTGCTGTTCAACGTCGGCACCGTTACCGTTGACTCCCTGACGGCACCGATCGCCCCATCGCTCCAAACTGATGGCGTGCTCCTCGCCAATAGTCCGGTAGTTGGGGGCGGCACCAGCATCTCGCCCGGAACCATCCTCTTCACCGGCGGCAACTATGGCGTGACCACCACCGGCGCGGCCGGCGTTCGCGTCCTCATCCAGGGGGTGGACGGCTGGGGCGGCTCGGGTTACACCACCGACAGCAACGGCACGGCGGTCGGGGAGTCCGGCCAATCCGGACAGACCGGTCTGGCGGCGACCCTCGTCCTTACCGCCCCTTCGCTCACCTCGAGCGCCTACGACGACCCGGGTCAGGCCCCGTTCCTCGGCTATGGGGTCCGAGTCGTATCCGATGGCGGTAACGGTGGAGAAGGATGGGCCCAGCCACTGGACCCCAATGGCGGATCGACGACCACCCAAAAAGGCGGCGATTCCGGAGACGGCGGCCAGGGCGGTACTGCCAGCGCCAACGTGCAGGTGCCGAACCTGTCACTGACGGGGATCGGGACTGGCATCCTGGTGTCCAGCGTCGGCGGGTCTCCAGGATTCACCATGCGGACCGACCTGGTCGGTATGGGCTCCCTGATCGGCGGCTCGGGCGGCGATGGCGGTGCCGGTGGCGCCGCCTCGGCGGACATCGCGGTCGCCAATTTCAACGTCACCAATGGCAACGGCGCCGGGGTGCTGGTCCAGTCGCTGGGGGCGTCCGGGGGCTACGGGACCAGCGCATCCAACGACGGCATCAGCACCATCAGCCAATATGCCAGCCAGGGTGGCGACGGCGGTGCCGGCGGCAACGGCGGCACCGCCCAACTGACCGGCTCGCTGGTCCTGACGGCCGCTGCCACCGGACCGTTCGACGGGGTCAGGGTCGAGTCGATCGCCGGAGCGGGCGGGGGCGGCGGAGACGCCTCCAACTCCACCGGGGGTACCTACGGCGGAAAGGGCGGCGTCGGGGGCATGGGAGGCGCGGCCTCCCTGGGCTCGCCCAGCGGCTACTTCGGCGCCCGGATCGGCGTCAGCGGGGACAACGCGCGGGGCGTCTTCGTACGGAGCGTCGGCGGCGCCGGGGGCAGCGGCGGCACCGCCAACAGCATCGACGTGGCGGCCAACGGCGCCCAGCTCGGACCCGGACCCGGGGGTGACGCCAGCGTCTACCTCCAGGGCGGCGTCACCACCGCCGGCGGCGAGTCCGATGCCGTCATCGCCCAGTCCGTCGGCGGGTACTTCGGCCAGGACGGCTTCGGCGCGAGCACCCTGAGCTCGGGCTACGGCGGTCAGGCGACCGCCCAGCTCTCCCTCACCTCGTCGTCCACCTACGCGGTCACCACCAGCGGCGACACCTCGGACACAGTGTTCGTGCAGTCCGTTGGCGGCGGTGGCGGCAGCGCCTTCACCCCGCTGGGAACCCAGGTCCTGGGCGGTACCGGCGACGCCGGAGGCAACGGCGGTCAGGCCTGGACCTGGATCAGTGGCAACGCCGGCATCTTCACCAGCGGCCGCTTCGCCCGCGGTATCTATGTAGAGAGCCTCGGCGGCGGCGGCGGCAACGCCGGCCCGTCGACCGGCGTCAACACCATCGGCGCGTCCGGCGGTACCGGCGGAGACGGCGGCCTGGCCCACGCCGACGTGTCGGTCCCGGTGGTGACCACCGGCGATCAGTCCGACGGCATCGTCGTCGCCAGCCGCGGCGGCGGCGGCGGCTCGGCCGCGTCAGCGACCACCTTTGGGGTGATCGGCGGGAACAACGGCGGACGTGCTGGCAACGGCGGCACCGCCGAGCTCATCCTCTCGGGCGCGGTGTCGACCCAGGGGGACGACGCGGATGCGGTGTTCATCCAGTCCGTCGGTGGTGGCGGCGGCGACGGTGCCTCGGTGTCCAGCACCGGCGTGATCTACGACTCGGCGGTCGGAGGCTCGGGCGGCACGGGTGGCAACGGCGGGACGGTGACCCTGAACGGGATCGACGACCTGGTGGAGCCGGGGCCTATCCAGACTAGCGGCGACCGCTCCCGGGGCATCCTCGCCCAGTCCATCGGCGGCGGCGGCGGCAACGGCGGGGACGCGACCACCCTCACCGTCGCCGGCATCGACATCAGCCACACCGTGGGCGGCTCGGCCGCCGGCGGTGGGGCCGGTGGCGCGGTCTCGATCAACAGCCTCGCGCCCATCACCACCAAGGGCCACCTGTCCGACGGCATCCTCGCCCAATCGGTGGGCGGAGGTGGCGGCGTCGGCGGCATGGCCATCGGCAGCTCGACCCTGGGTGGCTTCACATTGACCCACGCCGTCGGCGGCCAGGGCGGCGCGGGCGGCAACGGCGGCCAGGTCGGGGTCGACTCCTCCGCCGACATCACCACCTCCGGCAGCCACGCCCACGGCCTGCTGGCCCAATCCATCGGTGGTGGCGGCGGCCACGGGGGCTCGGCCATCGGGGCCATCTCGGGGACACCCTTCGGGGTCAGCATCACCGTCGGCGGCGGCGGCAGCTCTGGCGGCTCCGCGGGCATGGTCATCGTCGACACCCTGGGTTCCATCCAGACCAGCGGTGACGGCGCCAAGGGCATCCTGGCCCAGTCCATCGGCGGTGGCGGCGGCGATGCCGGCAGCCTCGCCTCGTCCGCCGGGTACGCCGACCTGGCCAAGATCGACCTCACCACCGGCGGCGCAGGCGGCCCCGGCGGCAGCGGCGGCATGGTGTCGGTGATCGCCGGCCCGGTCACCACCACGGGCAACAACGCCACCGCCATCTACGCCCTCAGTCAGGGCGGTGGCGGCGGCGCCTCCAGCATGGCGGTATCCGCCCAGGCCGGGGCCATCGGGACCGTCAACGTCACCACCGGCGGTGCCGGGGGCGACGGCGGGGTGTCGTCCGCGGTCGGCCTCTGGACCACCGACGACGTCACCACCAGCGGCGCGCTCTCCAGCGCGATCCTCGCCCAGTCCATCGGCGGCGGCGGCGGCCAGGCCCTGAGCTCGGTGTCCGCGAGCGTCATCGACGTCGGCAACGTCCAGATCACCCACGGCGGGGCGGGCGGCAACGGCGGGCAGGCCGGCACGGTCAGCGTCTCGACCGATGACGAGTCCACCATCAGCACCGACGGGGCCTTCTCCTCCGCCATCGTCGCCCAGAGCCTCGGCGGACAAGGCGGACAGGGCGGCTTCGCGGCCGAATTCTCCGCGAACATCAGCGCCGGGACCGATGGGGTCACGGGTCAGGTGGGGGTCACCCTGGGTGGCGCCGGTGGCGCTGGCGGCAAGGCCAACAACGTGACCATTAACAACAATTCGACGATCAACGTCTCGGACATCGCCTCCTTCGGCATCCTGGCCCAGAGCATCGGCGGTTCGGGCGGCGACGGCGGCAGCATCGTGGCCGGCAACCTGGACATGAGCACCAAGGCATCCATCAACGTGGATGTCGAGCTCGGCGGCTCCGGGGGCAACGGCTCGACCGCGGGGACCGTCACCGTCGACAACTACGGGGCGATCACCACCAACGCCTACGACGCCATCGGCCTGTTCGGCCAGTCCGTCGGCGGGAGCGGCGGCAACGGCGGCTCCATCCACACCCTGGCGGTCCAGATCGGACCGGCGGCCCCCGAGTCGGTCACCGTCTCCCTCGGCGGGGCGGGCGGTGTCGGCGCGGTGGGCAACGACGTGACCCTGACCAACTCGGGCCCCATCACCACCTACAAGGGCGGCTCCGACGGCATCTACGGCCAGTCCATCGGCGGCAACGGCGGTCGCGGCGGCAGCACCGGCTACATCGGCCTCAACCTGACCCCGCCGGTCAACTACAGCGATTCCGGCTTTCCGCTGGAGATCTCGGTCAATGTCGGCAAGGGCGGCGGCGGTGGCACGGGTGCCGACGCCGGCAATGTAGAAGTCAAGAACTACGCCGCCATCTCAACGAAGGGCGACCATGCCCGCGGCATCTTTGCCCAGTCCGTCGGCGGCGGCGGCGGCGATGGCGGGACGGCCTCCGCCACATCGTTCGCTCTGAGCGACATCTGCAACGTCGGCTCGGGGGAGTACGTCTGCCCCGAGTCGGAACCCGGCTTCAGCATTAGCAGCACGGTACAGATCGGCGGCAACGGCGCCTTGGCGGGTAACGGCGGCGCGGTGACGGTCGACAACTCGGGCACCATCTCGACCGCCGGCAACATGAGCCACGGCATCTACGCCCAGTCCGTGGGCGGCGGCGGCGGCACCGGCGGCGACGGCTCCCTCGGGATCGAGGCCTGGACCAGCAACACCATTCTCAACAACCTCGCGGACATCCCGAGCAACTTCCTGCCCAGCTTCAACTCCACCGACGTGGCCATCGGCGGCACCGCCGGGGCGGCCGGTGACGGCGGGGCGGTGACCGTCCACAACACCGGCAACATCACGGCCGCGGGGCCCGACCCCTCCATCGTGCAGCGCTATACCGGCATCGCCGACCTGCCCGCCGACGCCTTCCTGCCGCTGCTCGCCGGCGGCGCGGGCATCTACGCCCAATCCGTCGGCGGCGGCGGCGGCAATGGCGGCGCCGGTTCCTCCGGGCTGAGCGCCACCCTGACCCTCGGGCGGGCGGGCAGCGGCGGCGGTAACGGCGGCGCGGTGTGGGTAACCAATGGGGGCATCATCACCACCGGCGGCCTGAGTGGCACCGGCATCTTCGCCCAGTCCGTCGGCGGGGGCGGCGGGTCGGCGGGGGACGTGGGCCTCGGCTTCTCGGACTCCTGGACCCAGCTCAACATCGGCACCGGCCTCGGCATCCAGGAAGACGCCGGCAACGGCGGCGACGGCGGGGCCGTCAACGTCACCTCCAGCGGCGCCATCACGACCACCGGCCAGGCGGCGGACGGCATCATCGCCCAGTCCATCGGCGGTTCCGGCGGCATCGCCGCCCTGTCCTACTCCTCGGCGCTGTCGACCACGGTCTTTGCCGGCAGCGGCGGGGCGAACGGCAGCGGCGGCGACGTCTACGTCGAGGTCGACGCACCGATCTCCGTGAGCGGCACCGGCTCCGTGGGCGTGGTGGCTCAAAGCGCCGGCGGTGCCGTCGTGGGCAACTCCAGCGGCACGGTCAAGGTAGAGGCCAATGCCGACATCTCCGCCACCGGGAGCGGCGGCCGCGGCATCCTGGTCGCCAGCTCCAGCTACCAGAACCAGGCCACCGGGGCGGTGACCATCGGGATCGCCGCCGATGCGACCGTTTCGACCGGGGCGCAAGGTGCCGAGACCGTCGGGGTGTTTGGCGCCGGCGCCGGGTCCAGTCTCCAGAACCATGGGACCATTACGAGTGGGAATGCCGCGAGCTACGCGGTTCGCGTGTCCAGCCCCTTCACCTTTTCCGTCCAGAACGATGGCACCATCACCGGCTCCATGAGCGGCACCGACAGTAGCGCGATCACCGGCATCGACAGCGACCAACTCCAGACGGACGGCGGCGTCAACGGCGCCATGTTTGGCGTGCCGTCCAGCATCGACTTGCTGAACAAACCCGGCGGTGTCGTCAATGCTGGCCCGCTGCTCGATGTCTCCCACCTGACCAACCAGGGCACCCTTGCGGTGGGTGGCCAGGGCCAGATCGGCAACACCCGACTGACAGGCAACCTGACACAGGTCGATGGCGGTGTGCTCGCCGTCGATCTCAACCCCGGCGGGTCCGGCAGCGCCGGGCTATCCGATCGGCTCAGCATCGACGGGCGCGCGGACCTCGGCGGGCGGGTGGTGGTCAACGTCGTCGACCCTTGGCAGCCTATGGCTGGTGTACAGTCGGTCCTGATCCTGACAGCCGACGAAGGGTTGACCTACGACGAGCTGGAGCACGCCCAGTCCGCGGTCGCCCAGTACAGGTTCATCGAGCCCAGTCCGGGCGCGCTGCACCTGGCATACGACATCGACTTCGCCAACCCTGGCATCCTGGCGGCGACCAATGACAATCAGGACGGCATCGCCCGCCACCTGCACGGCGTGTACCGTTCCCAGGCGCTCGATCCAGGCATGGCCCGGGACCTGATCGCCATCGAGGATCAGGGCAGCTACGCACGGGTCATGAATACCCTGGGCGCCGAGCTCGCTGTCAATAACCAGACGGTCTCCCTGCTCTCGACGATTGCCTTCAACGATGCGCTCCTGAGCTGCGCCGAGCGGGCCGGTGACTACCGCTTCTTCGACCAGGGGCAATGCGGCTGGCTGCGTCTGCGGGGTCAGCGCTTCACCCAACGGGAGACCCACGATAACCTGGGCTTCGACGAAAACAGTTGGCAACTCGCCGGTGGCGGGCAGATCGACGTCGGCAACGACTGGCATCTGGGTGCAGCCCTCTCCTACGCGGGCCGCAGTCTCAACGCCGATGACAGCAATGCCAGCAGCGACGGTGGTCAATTCCAGGCCGGTATCTCGGCTAAACGCCGCTGGGGTGCCACCGAGCTGTCCAGCTCCCTGGCCATCGGATACGGTGACTTCGACAATGACCGGGTCCCGTGGCCCGGCGCCGTGGTCAACGGCACCCAGAAGCTATGGCTGTTCTCTGGTCAGGTGCGTATCGCCCATCTCCTCCAGTGGGGGCGCTGGGCCTTCAAGCCGCGCCTGGACCTCGGCGTCGATTACCTCACCATGGAGGCCTTCAACGAATCCGGAACGACCGATTTACGGCTGCATATCGACGGACAAAGCGACACCTACTTCAACCTGCAACCGGCCATCGACATCGCCACCGAGATCGAGACCGCCAACGGCATCCTGATCCGGCCGAAGCTCACCCTGGGCATCACTCAATTCCTGGGCGACACCTCGCCAACGGTGTCCGGCCGTTTCGTCAGCGCTCCCGGGAATGTGCCCTCTTTCACGGCAAGCACCGGGCTGGACCAGACCCGCTTCGACGTTGCCGCCGCGGTGGACATCTTCACCCGCTCGGATCTGATGATACGCGCCGAGGTCTTCGGCAGCTTCTCAGACAACTCCGAGAGCTATGGTGGCGGCTTGAAGATTGGGATGGAATTCTGATCGGGCGGGGATCGGTTGACGGATTCCGCACCGATGGGGATCGCGGGGCCCGTCAGGCATAAGTACAACATGTAACCGGGGGCGCGGCCGAGGAGATTCCGTTTCCATAACCGTATCCGTTTTCATCGACAGTCCTCACCGCGGTCGTTAAGATCGCCGAAGCCTTGCCGCCAGCCTTGGGCGGGTGCCCGCGCAACCTGTCCCTAATGAGCGTGTAAGTCGCCAGCAGCGTGTCTCTTCATCTGGGGAGCGTTGAGACCCCCTGATGAAAGTTCCCACTCAGGTGCCGCCCCAGAACAAGAACAGCGGCCCCATCCATTCCCCACCAGGAGACCCCATGAAGATCGAGACCTTGGCCATCCACGCCGGCTTTCAGCCCGACCCGACCACCAAGTCCGTCGCCACCCCCATCTATCAGACCACGTCCTACGCCTTCGACGACACCCAGCACGGGGCGGATCTCTTCGACCTCAAGGTGGCGGGCAACATCTACACCCGCATCATGAATCCCACCAGCGACGTGCTGGAAAAGCGGCTGACGGCCCTGGAGGGCGGCGTCGGCGGCCTGGCCCTGGCCTCGGGCATGGCGGCGGTGACCTACTCCCTCTTCACCATTTGCGAGAGCGGCGACAACGTCGTCACCACTTCGACCCTCTATGGCGGCACCTATAACCTCTTCGCCCACACCCTGCCGCAACTCGGCATCGAGATCCGCTTCGCCGCCCCCAACGACATCGCGGGCATGGCGGCCCTGATCGATTCGCGCACCAAGGCGGTCTTCTGCGAGTCCATCGGCAACCCGGCCGGCAATGTCGCCGACATCGGCGCCATGGCCGACATGGCTCATGCCCACGGCATCCCCCTGATCGTCGACAACACCGTGCCCACCCCCTATCTGTGCCGGCCCTTCGAGCATGGCGCCGACATCGTCGTCCATGCCCTGACCAAGTACCTGGGCGGTCACGGCACCACCATCGGCGGCGCCCTGGTGGACTCTGGCAAGTTCCCCTGGGCCGAGCACAAGGCGCGCTTCCGCCGGCTCAACGAGCCCGATGTCTCCTACCATGGCGTGGTCTACACCGAGGCCCTGGGCCCGGCGGCCTACATCGGCCGGGCGCGGGTGGTGCCCCTGCGCAACATGGGCGCCGCCATCTCGCCCTTTAACAGCTTCCTGATCCTCCAGGGCATCGAGACCCTGCACGTGCGCATGGATCGTCACTGCGAGAACGCCCTGGCGGTGGCCCGCTTCCTCCAGGAGCAGCCCCAGGTGGCCTGGGTGCGCTACGCCGGCCTGCCGGACCATCCGGACCACCACCTGGTCCACAAGTACATGGGCGGGCGCGCCTCCAGCATCCTCTCCTTCGGCATCAAGGGCGGGCGCGAGGCCGGGGCCAAGTTCATCGACGCCCTGCAACTGGCGGTGCGCCTGGTCAACATCGGCGACGCCAAGACTCTGGCCTGCCACCCGGCCACCACCACCCATCGCCAACTCGCGCCCGCGGAACTGGCCCGCGCCGGGGTCTCGGAGGACATGGTCCGGCTGTCCATCGGCCTGGAGCATATCGACGACATCGTCGCCGACCTGGCGCAGGCCCTGGTGGCGGCGGGCTAGGCTGCCCGGTCGGAGGCGCTTATGGCGCCTCCGGTACCTCATTCAAAAAGATTGGCGAAGGCCTTGGCAAAGGTCTTGTAGGCCTCGTAACCGTCCTTGTCCATCACCTGGTCGATGACCCAGCGGTTTTCGGTCGCCTCCCCCATCAGCGTCTGGATCTCGAAGCCCAGGTGGCGGAGGAAGGGGTAGCTGGGGCCGTCCGGGGCCAGTTGATACTCGGCGTATTCGCCGGAGCGCAGATTGAGCCGCTCGATGAAGGGGCTGCCGTAATCCCCCGGGCCCAGCAGGTCCTGGCTGTTGTCCTGGACGTGCTCGATGAGCTTGCGGGCCAGGGCGGTGATGAGGACGCGGCGGTCGTCCGTCTCCAGGCGCTCCGCGGCCAGGCGATCGGCGATCTGGATGAGGAAGAGGAGATACTCCTGGATTACCCCCAGGCGCTGGGCGTCGTCCCGGTAGACGAAGCGCGCGCAATGCAGGGTGATGGCCTTGTCCATGGCGATGCGCCAGGCGATGTAGGCCAGGGCGCTGGCGATCTCCGGCAGGGAGCGCTCGGCCCCGTCGTCGTTCCAGTGACTCTTGATTCTCAGGGCCACGGATAACTCCTCTTGGTTCTCTTGGTTGATGGCGAATGCCCACCATTTTAGGGGGCGGCGACACGTTCGACCCAGCTCACCTGGGCATAGTCCTGCACGGGGATCGTCCGCCTCGGGTCTTCCGGGGGCGAAAGCCCCGCGGATACCCTTATCCCGGCGGTCAGGTTGAACGACTCTATTGGCCTTGATGTGGAGGCGAGGATGACCCCTGAAAACCGCCGCGCCCTGACGCGGCTCGTGCAACACAACTGCCATATCTCCGACGCCCGCCATGGCGGCGACTACTCCCTCTGCGTCTATCTCCTGAAGATGCGGGAGTACTACCGCTGGGAACAGGGTCTGCCTTACGGGGCCAGCCTGGGCAAGGACCAGGTCGGTCACTGGCTCGCCAGTCGCGAGCAACTCTGGGAAACCCTGGAAGACGCCGAGTTCGCGCCTCTGCCCATCGGCGACGAGGTCTTCGATCCCTTCGACACCGAGGGAATCAACCAGCGCCTCGCCCCCCACGGCCTGGCCTATGGCGGTGGCCTGGGCCATGGCGCCAAGCCCCACTTCGTGCTAGGCGACCTGGAGGGGACCAGGCGCCATGGCGATTACCAGGTCCTGATCATCGCCCGGGAGCATGCCCGCGACCTGACCGCCCCCCCGGCCATGACCCTGGGGTCCGGTATCACCCTGCGCCGCGAGTCCCTGCGGCGCCTGCTTTGGGAAAAGCTGGACACCTGGCGCTGGAGCCGGCCGGACAATGCCCTGGGGCGCGCCTTTGCCTGTTACCCCTTCGAGCAGGACCTCGAGGGGGCCCTGGAGGCCATGACCGACCGGGAGGTTCAGGCGGTGCTGCTCCATGAGGAGGGCGAATTCCGCGCCGGCCAGCTCCTGGGGGATGAGGCCTGGGGCCGGTTGCTGTTGGATCTGGTCCAGACCCCGGCGGAGATCATGGCGCGCGCGGTGCGGGATCACCTGGCGGATTGCCTCTGTACCCTGCCGGCCCTGGCCCGCCAGGCCGAGGCCCCGCCCCTGCATTTCTACCTCGGCAACCTGACCGCCATGCGCAAGGAGCTCTTTCCCGGCCTGGTGCGGGCCTACGACGACTGGTTCCGCAGTGGTGATCCGGGTGCCATCCTCGATCTGGCCGAGCGTGGCGTCCATCACTGGGAGCAACTGGCCCGGGAGATGCTCGCCCTTCATGTCCATCACGCCGAGGCGGCGGCGGTTCCCATCCGTCAACTGGTGATGGCGAACCGCCTCTGAGCACTTGTGACCTCTGGGAACTGGTGAACAATTCCTTTGCCGCCCAGCTACCGAGGTGCTGTCTCCTTGTCATTGAAGATGCCCAGGAGGCTGATCGGGTTTTTTTCATAGCTTCCGATTCAGGCCACCAGAGGGATAACCGCCTCTTGGGGGACCCGCGCCAAGTCCCAGCGGCCCAGGGCCATTGACCAGAATTCCGCCGGCGTAACCGGTCGCTCCGTCAGGGCCGGCTGACCGAGGAAGGCCCAGGCCCGGAGCAGGGCGGGAAGGGGGTCGCGGGGATCGACAGGGGCGGCGGCGTCGCTCTTGCTCAACTTGCGACCCTGGCGGTCCCGGGCCAGGGGCAGGTGGGCGTGGGTGGGGGTGGGCAGGCCAAGGTGGCGCTGCAGGAGCATCTGCCGCGGCGTGGAGCGGGTGAGATCCGCCCCGCGGACGACATCGGTGATGGCCTGAAAGGCGTCATCCACCACCACCGCCAGTTGGTAGGCGAAGAGGCCATCGGCCCGGCGCAGGACGAAATCGCCGACCTCGGTGACCAGGTTCTGGCTCACCGGACCCTGCACCCGGTCGTGAAAGGCGATGGGTGGGGTCTCGACCCGTAGGCGAAGCGCCGCCCGCCTGGATGTAACCGGGGAGATTGGAGGTGCGGTGACCGGCGAGGAGCTGGGCGAGGAGATCGGCGTCGCCACCGGCGGGGAAACTGACGCGGTGACCAGCGAGGAAACTGGCTCGGGGGCCGGCACGGTGGCGGGCGAGAAGACCGGCACGGGAGGCGCGCCGGGGGATACGGCAGGGGGGTCCCAAGTCTGGGGGGGACGGCAGGTACCAGGATAGATCGGGCCTTCGGGTCCCACCGCGGACGCCGCCGCGGCGATTTCACGACGGCTGCAACCGCAGGGGTAGGTCAGCCCGGAGGCCTGGAGCTGGGCCAGGGCCGCCGCATAGGCCGCGGCGCGGCGGCTCTGATAGAGGACCTCGCCATCCCAGGCGAAGCCAAAGGCCTCCAGGGTGCGCAGGATGTCGGCGGCGGCGCCCGGGACCTCACGGGGCCGGTCCAGGTCCTCCATGCGCACCAGCCATTCTCCGCCCCGGACGCGGGCCTCGGCGAAGCTGCCGACCGCGGCCACCAGGGAGCCAAAGTGCAGGGGGCCAGTGGGGGAGGGGGCGAATCGCCCCCGGTAAGGGCCGCTCCCACTCACCGGCGCATCGGGCTAGCGGCGCGGTAACCGTTTGGCGGCGGATTAGCCGCGCTGCTTCTCCCGGATTTCGTCGAGGGTCTTGCAATCGATGCACAGGGTAGCGGTCGGCCGGGCCTCAAGGCGACGGATGCCAATCTCCACGCCACAGGCCTCGCAGTAGCCATACTCATGGCTGTCGAGGCTCTCCAGGGCCTCGTCGATCTTCTTGATCAGTTTGCGCTCGCGATCCCGGGTGCGCAGTTCCAGGCTGAACTCCGACTCCTGGGTGGCGCGGTCGTTTGGATCGGGGAAATTGGTCGCCTCGTCCTGCATATGGTGAACGGTACGGTCCACCTCTTCCATGAGGCTGTGCTTCCAGGCGATCAGGATCTCCCGGAAGTGCTCCTCCTGGGCGGGGCTCATGTAATCCTCGTCGCTGGCGGCCTGGTAAGGCTCGAAACCAAAGACCGTCGCACCCTGCTTGTCTGCCACGCTCATGCCAGTCCTCCCGAAAGGGGTGTGGGATGTTCCCTGCGCTGGCGAAGCAACTTGAGCGCCAGGCTAGGTACGTTTCGCTGGAAAAGCCCGGCTTTTTATCAAATTAGTAACGTAGGGGCAACCGGAATTTGCTAGATGTCACCCGACCCGGGGCAACCGAAAATGGATCGGTGATGACTGAGACTCAAAGTCTGGGCGTTTTGGCAATAGGGGGCGACGGTTAGCCGCGGAGTCCGTCATGCCTCCTAGTCACGATCCCAAGCCGGCCCTGTTCGCCCAACTGGCGGTCGTCGCCCGGGCTGTGGGGCATGGCTCCCGCCTGGAACTGCTGGATTACCTCGCCCAGGGGGAGCGCAGCGTCGAGGACCTGGCCCAGGTCGCCGGGCTGTCCATCGCCAATACCTCCAAGCACTTGCAGCAACACAAGGCGGCAGGGCTGGTGCAGGCGCCGCGCGCGTGAAAAGCGGGAGAAATCGGGCAGGCTCTCTCCGGGGATGGCTTGATCGAGAGCCAGACAAATAGTTGCGGGTTACAATCGGGCTTTCTGCTAAACCAACCGGTTCGCACAACAAGAAGAATGTCCCTCGACCTCAACCAGCTTGAAACCCGCCTGTGGGCGGCAGCCGACCAACTCTGGGCCAACACCGGCCTGAAGCCCTCGGAGTTCTCCAACCCGGTCCTCGGCCTGATCTTCCTGCGCTACGCCGAGAAGCGGTTCCACGAGGCCGAGGCCAAGTTGATCGAGAGCGGGCTGGAGGTGTCGGAGATCGAGAAGTTCGATTATCAGGCTGAGGGGGCGCTCTACCTGCCCGACAACGCCCGCTTCTCCTACCTGCTCGACCTGGCCGAAGGGCAGGACCTGGGCCGCGCGGTCAACGAGGCCATGGCGGCGGTCGAGGCCGAGAACGAGGAGCTGAAGGGCGTCCTGCCGCGTTCCTACGGCCGGCTCCCCAATACCGTCCTGGTCGAGCTGCTGCGGGTGCTCAACGGGCTGGGCGAGGTCGAGGGTGACGCCTTCGGCAAAATTTACGAGTACTTCCTTGGCAAGTTCGCCCTGGCGGAAGGCCAGAAGGGCGGCGTGTTCTACACCCCGACCAGCATCGTCAAGCTGATCGTCGAGATCATCGCACCCTACCACGGCAAGATCTTCGACCCCGCCTGTGGCTCGGGTGGCATGTTCGTGCAGAGCGCCCAGTTCGTCAGTCGCCACCAGAAGCGGGCTGCCGAGGAACTGACCGTGTTCGGCACCGAGAAGGCCAACGACACCGTCAAGCTCGCCAAGATGAACCTCGCGGTGCATGGGCTCTCGGGGGACATCCGCGAAGCGAACACCTACTACGAAGACCCGCACAAGGCGCTGGGCAAGTTCGACTTCGTCATGGCGAATCCACCGTTCAACGTCTCGGGCGTGGACAAGGAGCGGGTCAGGGACGACCCGCGCTTTAAGTACGGTATCCCAAACACCGATAACGCCAACTACCTGTGGATTCAGCACTTCTACACCGCGCTGAACGAGCGGGGCCGCGCTGGGTTCGTCATGGCCAACTCGGCGGGCGATGCCCGGGGCACCGAGCTGGAGATCCGCAAGAAACTGATCCAGACCGGCGGCGTGGATGTGATCGTCTCGATCGGCTCCAACTTTTTCTACACCGTCACTCTGCCGTGCACCCTGTGGTTCTTCGACCGAGCGAAGGCCCGAGGCGCGCGTTGGGACGAGGTGCTGTTCATCGACGCGAGGGGCTACTACCGGCAGGTCAGCCGGGCAATCCGCGACTTCCTGCCCGAGCAGATCGAGTTCCTGGCCAACATCGTGCGGCTGTGGCGGGGTGAGGAGGTTGAGACTGAAGCGGGAAGCCAGGAGATGCTTCAGAAGGAGTTTCTGGACGGAGGGTATCGAGATGTCGCGGGGGTGTGCAAGGTGGCGACGCTGGCGGAGATCGAGGCGCAGGGGTGGAGTCTGAATCCGGGACGGTATGTGGGTGTGGCCAGTGCAGGTGCCGCTGACTTTGATTTCGCAGAGCGGCTTGAAGTGCTACATGAGGAGCTTGAGGCGCTCAACGCTGAAGCGGGTGATCTTCAGGAGCATGTCAATGTGAATATGACGGCACTGCTGGGGATGGCATGAATCAGGTTTGGCCCATAGTTCCAATTCGCACGGTGTATAGCGGCCTATTTGATGGTCCACACGCCACGCCGAAACCCTCCGAGGAAGGGCCTGTTTTTCTTGGCATCGGGAACATTACAGAAGATGGTCACCTCGATCTCGCCCAAATCAAGCGGATCTCGGAGCACGATTTTCCAAGATGGACAAAGCGCGTCCTTCCACAGCCAGGCGATATTGTTTTCACCTACGAGGCAACGCTGAATCGTTACGCAATTGTTCCGAATGGCTTCCTGGGATGTCTTGGTCGCCGCCTCGCATTAATTCGCCCCAATCCTGAGGCGGTAGATACGCGATGGCTTCACTACTACTTCTTTGGTCCAGAGTGGCGTGCCGTCGTCGCAGCCAATACCCTTTCGGGTGCGACGGTAGATCGCATTCCACTATCTAGCTTTCCTGACTTTCCCATTCGATTGCCAGACCTACGGACCCAACGCCGCATCGCCTCCATCCTGTCCGCCTACGACGACCTGATCGATAACAACACGCGACGGATCGCCATCCTTGAGGAAATGGCCCGGAGAATCTACGAGGAGTGGTTCGTCCGCTTCCGTTTTCCGGGGCATGAGCTGGCGAAGATGGTCGACTCGGAGCTGGGGTTGATCCCGGAGGGGTGGATCGCATCATATTCGAGTCACGTTGACTTCCTTGAAGGTCCTGGGCTTAGAAATTGGCAATATCGAGATAGCGGCATTCCATTTTTGAACATCAGAACCTTGGTTGGAAACGACATTGATCTCAGTAAAGTTCAGTATCTCGATCAACAAGAAGTTCAGCAACGCTATCAGCACTTTCTTCTCGCCCCGTACGACCATGTTGTTTCAAGCTCCGGGACTCTTGGCCGCACTGTAACTATTCAGTCCTGTCACCTTCCCTTAATGCTTAATACGAGCATTATTCGTATGAGGCCAAAAAGTGATAAGTTGGGGAGGTGGCTCCTTAAGTCCTTTATTAGGTCAAGCTACTTCCAGAACCAAATCCATGCGGTTGCAATTGGTGCGGCCCAAAAGAATTATGGTCCTTCGCACCTAAAGGGAATATGGGTTATCGCTCCTGACGAGGCTACCGCAAAGCTATTCGAAGAGAAGGTAGGCCCAATGGAAGAACTGATTCTCGCTTTGGTAAGAAAGAACAATAACCTCCGCGCCACGCGCGACCTCCTGCTCCCCAAGCTCATCTCCGGCGAACTCGACGTTTCCACCCTGCCCGAACCGGAGGAGGCCCTCGCGGCATGACCCCCCTGCACACCGTCAAGGAAGTGACCGCCGGTTACGGCGAACTCGCCCTCGTCGAGTTGCCCGCGATGGCCTGTTTCACCTCCCTGAGGTGGGAGACCGCCAACCTCTACGACGAAACCTTCGGCGTCGACGGCACGGAAGGGCGCAAATCCTCCGCCGAGGTCATCCTGGTACGGCGCTTGCGGCAGGCGCTGGAGCGCATCAATCCCGGCTACCCGGCCACCGCCTACGAACAGGCCATCGAGCAACTCACCCAGGACCGTTCCAAACAGATCCCGGTCAACGCCAATCAGGCCTTTTACCAGCTGCTGCGTGACCGGGTGAAGGTGGAGATCACCGATGACTTGGGCAACCCGCAGACGGTGGAGCTAGCGGTCATCGACTGGAACGACCCCGAGAACAACGACTTCTTCCTCGCCCGGCAGATGTGGGTGTCGGGCGAGATGTACAAACGCCGCTGTGACCTGCTCGGCTTCGTCAATGGCCTCCCCCTGGTCTTCATCGAACTGAAGGGTCCGCACGTACCGCTGAAAACGGCCTACGACGACAACCTGAAGGACTACAAGGGCCAGAGCATCCCACAACTGTTCCACCCCAACGCCTTCATCCTCCTGTCCAACGGTTCCCAGACCCGGGTGGGGACGCTCAC
This sequence comes from Candidatus Thiosymbion sp., assembly GCA_018435665.1. GTDB lineage: Bacteria > Pseudomonadota > Gammaproteobacteria > Chromatiales > Chromatiaceae > M0108. Next base: position 36,728 of record JAHDND010000040.1, read on the forward strand.
CAGCCCCTGGGAGCACTTCTTCGCCTGGCGGCGGATCGACGACGAGACTGAAGTCGGCTCGACCTCACTGGTGACCGCGATCCGGGGCCTGTGCGACAAGCGGCGGCTCCTGGATTTCGTCGAGAACTTCACCGTCTTCGAGACCGAGCGGGGCGGACTGATCAAGAAGGTTGCCAAGAACCACCAGTACCTCGGAGTGAACCAGGCCATCGCCCAGTTGATGAAGCTGCGGGCCGCCGACGACCGCGAGGCGGCGAAGCGGCTCGGCGTGTTCTGGCACACCCAGGGCAGCGGCAAGAGCCTGTCGATGGTGTTCTTCACCCAGAAGGTGCTGCGGAAGCTCCCCGGCAAGTGGACCTTCGTCCTGGTCACCGACCGGGACGAACTCGACAATCAGATCTACCAGACCTTCACCGCCATCAGCGCCCTCACCGGGGTCGAGGTCCAGGCCAGCAGCGGCGAGCACCTGAAGCAACTGCTACGGGAAGACCACCGCTACGTCTTCAGCCTGATCCAAAAATTCCGCACGGCCAAGGGCGAGGCCTACCCGAGGATCTCCGACCGGGACGACATCATCGTCATCACCGACGAGGCGCACCGCAGCCAGTACGACGTGTACGCCTTGAACATGCGCAACGCCCTGCCTCATGCCGCCTTCCTCGGCTTCACCGGCACCCCGCTGATTGCCGGGGAGGAGGAGCGTACCCGCGAGGTGTTCGGCGACTACGTCTCGGTGTACGACTTCGCCCGCTCCATCGAGGACGGGGCCACGGTGCCGCTGTACTACGAGAACCGCACCCCGGAGTTGCAGCTCACCAACGACCACCTGAACCGCGATATCGAGCGACTGCTGGAAGAGGCGGAACTCGACGAGGAACAGGAGCAGAAGCTGGAGCGGGAGTTCGCCCGCGAATACCACCTGATCACCCGCGACGACCGCCTGGAGACCATCGCCGCCGATCTGGTCAAGCACTACCTCGGCCGCGGCTACCGGGGCAAGGCCATGATGGTCTGCATCGACAAGGCCACGGCGGTGCGGATGTATGACAAGGTCCAGGCGCACTGGCAGCAGCAGCTGGCCGAACTGGAAGCGCAACTGAAGACCGCCAGGGGGGACGCCCGGGAGGCGCTCGCCGACAAGCTCCAGGTCCTGCGCACCACCGACATGGCCGTGGTGGTGTCCCAGGCCCAGAACGAGGTCGAGGACCTGAAGGAGAAGGGCCTGGACATCGTCCCCCACCGCCAGCGCATGCTCAGCGAGGAACTGGACGAGAAGTTCAAAAACCCGGACGACCCGCTGCGGTTGGTCTTCGTCTGCGCCATGTGGATCACCGGCTTCGACGTGCCGACTTGTTCGACGCTCTACCTCGACAAGCCGATGCGCAACCACACCCTGATGCAGACCATCGCCCGGGCCAACCGGGTGGCACCGGGCAAGACGGCGGGCCTGATCGTCGATTACGTCGGCATCTTCCGTAACCTCCAGGACGCCCTGCGCATCTACGCCAAGCCCAACCAGCCGGGGCAACTGCCGATCAAGGACAAGGCGGCACTGGTCAAGCAACTCGAAGGGCTGTTGCGGGACGCGGAAACCTTTTGCACTGGCCTGGGGATCGACCTCCAGGGGATCGTGAACACCCCGGCCGCCCAGCGTCTGGAAGCCCTCGATACGGCCAGGGACGTGATCCTCGCCGCTGGGGAAGACCAGACCAAGGCCTATCTGCTGCTGGCCGGTCAGGTGGCGCGGACCTTCAAGGCCATCCTCCCCGACCCGGAAGCCAACGCCCAGGCGCCGACCGCGGTGCTGGTCGCCTATCTGGGGGCGATGATCAAGGCCCTGCGCTCGCCACCGGACATCTCCGGGGTGATGAACGACCTGGATGCCCTGCTCGATGACTCGATTGCCACCGAGGGCTACCGCATCGGGGAGCGACCGCAAGCCGAGGCCCTGATCGACCTGTCGCAGATCGACTTCGCCGCCCTACAGAAGCAGTTCGCGGACGGCAAGCAGGCCACCGAAACCGAGAAGCTCAAGGGGCAGATCGCGAAGAAGCTCGCCACGATGGTCCGGGAGAACAAGGGGCGGATCGACTTTCTGGAGAAGTTCCAGCAGCTGATCGCGTCCTACAACGCCTTCAGTCACAACCTGGAGGCCTTCTTCCAGGAGCTGATGCGCTTCGCTCAGAACCTGACCCAGGAGGAACAGCGGGCCACCCGCGAGAACCTCAGCGAGGAGGAGCTGGCCATCTTCGACCTCCTGACCCAGCCCGAACCCGCGCTGACCGAGAAGGAGAAGGACGAGGTGAAGAAGGTGGCCAAGGACCTGCTGGCCAAGCTGAAGGCGGAGAAGCTGGTGCTAGACTGGAAGCTGAAGACCCAGACCAAGGCCGATGTCGAGCGGACCATCCGGGACTTCTACATCAAGTTGCCCAAGCCGTACACGCCGGCGCTGAAGAAGGACAAGCGGGCGAAGACCTATGCCCACATCTACGATAATTACTTCGGGGCCGGTCAGAGCGTGTATCAGGGGATGGCCGCTGGGGCCTAGTGCCTGGGATGGTTCAGAGTGGTCGCCGTGCTGAGGCTGATGGTTGGGGTAAGCAGGGGATGAGGCCAGCATTGAGCACCCACACAAGACAAGCGGGCTATTTGCTGGAAGTCCCCGTGATCCTGGTTGCCACGGCTATCGTCCTGGCCTTGCTGTTGCCCGCGCTCACTGGGATCGTAAGACAACTGGTTCTATCCCTTGGGATCTTGATCTACGTCGGCTGCTTTTACTACATGCTCCTGACGCCTGGTTGGCAACCCGAACAAGGCAAAGGCCGCCTGCCTCCCTGGCGGCGAATCCTGTCGTTCGGGCTGGTGGTAACGGTAGCGATGGGCGCGTTCTGGTATACCTGGTTTGGCTGAAATCCAGGCCCGGGAATTGGGGCCGGCCTGGCGTGGTGGTATCGGAAATACATAGACGGGCAGTCTCAGGTGGACTAGAAACTCTATGCGGCGGCGGAGTTGAAAGCAAGGACTGACAAAGTGGGCCTCTGGGTGGACAAGTCGTCGGCGCCACAGGCTGTAGTTCAGATCAACCCGGTGCATCAGGTCAGGTTGAGCCCACGCCCGCCGGCGCCCATCACCTCGCCGGTGCGGACCAGTTCGCCTTCACGCACCTCGATGGCCGCGATGCGGCCGGGGTGGCGGGGAGCGATGTCGATCTCCACCGCTTCGATGCGACCGTTGCCGCTGGCAATGTGCTCCGGTGCCTGGTTGCCGTCGTGCTGCCACCAGTAGGCCACCGCAGCGACGGCGACGGCGGCGGCCATGCCCAATGGAAGCGC
>JAHDND010000239.1 GCA_018435665.1 Candidatus Thiosymbion sp.
TGATCTTGCGCTTGGCGTCATACTCGGCTTGGGCAAAGGAGATCTGCTTGGACATGGGGCGACTCGCGGTCGGAGATAGCATGGGCAATATTTTATCACATACAATCCATGAGGTTGGAATAAATCAGTGTCTCCCTAAGTTTTATTTTAAATCAGTAAAATATCTATTTGACGGAGGATCTCGTCCCTTGAGACACATCCTGGCAGGCCATCCCCTGGGGATCTGGCTGGCGATCTTCGCGCTCCTGACGCGGGGGTCGGCGTCTGGGACGAGTACGCCACGCTGATCGGGGACCATCCGTGAACATGGGCCGAGTTCACGGCGCGTTGCCGCGTGGAAGCTCGGGAACCGTTGATATTGTGCGGATTCTGAAAGATTAGGCGGGCGAATAAGTGCGGCGGAAAACGCTCAGATAGTCGCGGATGATGAGCGTATCCTCGGCGTGACCCACCCAGAAGTGCCTGGACAATCGCCAGCCATGACCGCACCCCGACCCAGCATCCCATCCGACCCCACTGCCCCGTCGGCCCCTGCACCAGCATCCCCTGCCCCATCGAACCCTGCGGCATCGACCTCAGCATCGTCGACCCCTGCTCTATCAACCCCTGTCCCGTCAACCCCCGCTCCATCCGCCCCCCCTGCCCCGGCGGCCACCGCCCTGGAGGCCCTGGCCGCCAGCGAAGAGCGCTATCGCCTGGCCCTGGAGGCCAACGACGAGGGTGCCTGGGACTGGGACCTGGCCGCTGGCGCGGTGTTGGTGAACGACCGCGCCTACACCCTGCTGGGCTATGCCCCCGGCGAGGTCCAGGCCACCTATGACCTGTGGCGGCGCTGCCTTCACCCGGAGGATGCCCCAAGGGTCGAGCGTGCCCTGTCCGCCTATCTGGCGGGGGAATCCCCCGACTACCGGAGCGAACACCGGGTAGTGATCAAGAGCGGTGAGATCCGCTGGCATCGCGTCACCGGCAAGGTGGTCTCCCGGGCGGCGGATGGGACCCCCAGGCGCCTGATCGGCGTGATGCAGGATATCACCGACCAGAAAGGGCGCGAGATGCGGCTCCAGGAGACCCTGGACCTCCTGCGACTGGCCTTGGATACCGCGGATATTGGCCTCTGGAGTTGGGACCTGGAGAGCGGCAAGCTGGAGTGGGACGATCGCCTGTGCCACTGGTACGGGGTCCCGGAGGAGACCCGAGCGACGGGCCTTTACTACGATTTCTGGCAAAACCGCCTGCATCCCGTCAACCCCCGCACCGTGCCACGGGGATGCCTGACCGACCTGGCCCCCCTGGCCACGGCCAAGGGTCTGACCCTGCAACTGACCATCGCCCCCGGGGTGCCAACTGGCGTCCTGCTCGACCCCCTGCGGCTGCAACAGATCCTCAACAACCTGCTCATCAACAGCGTCAAGTTCACCCGCCGGGGTGAAATCCACCTGGAGGTCGGCGCCCAGCCCGCCGCGCCGGGGCGGATCGGTCTCTGGTTTCGGGTCATGGACACGGGACCCGGAATCACCCCCGCGGACCAGGAACGGCTCTTCGAACCCTTTTTTCAGTCCCTGACCGGGGAGGACGTCCCCGCCTCCTTCCGCGGTCATGGGGTGGGGCTGCCCCTCAGTCGTGAACTGGCGAGGGCGATGGCCGGCGAACTGCGAGTGGAAAGCGGACCCGAAGGGGGCAGTCGCTTCACCCTGATCCTGCCATCCGTGCCCCTGGCGGAGGAAGGGGACAGCGCCAGCGCCCCCGTGGACACGGTCAGGACGCGCCCGGCGGAAGGTCAGCCGGAGCCTGAGCCAGAAAGACGACCGGAACACCGACCGGAACACCAGTCGGGGCGCCATCCATTAAGCCCCGTGGAGCTCTCGCCGGACGCGCCGCCACAACCCCAGCCGCCATGCCAGGCGGAACTTCAGCCGGAGCGCCAGCAGTGGACCCCGGCCACGGCGAAGCCGCCGGAAGACCTGGTCGCGCCCCCCGCGGAGGCCCTCACCGAGTTGCGGGAGCTGGCGATCCGGGGCCTCAATCAACGCATCCGCGCCTGGTGTCGGCACGGGGCCGTCCCCGAGCGTCAACCGGTCTTCGCCGCGCGGGTGATGGACCTGGCGACCCAGTTCGACCATGCCAGTATCCTCACCCTGGTAAATGCAGCCCTGGATGCGGCTCCGAAAGGTTTCGCCCGTTCGGCTGAACAGGAAGAGAGCCGGCCATGAATCATTCCAGCCCCCCGCGTTGCGTCCTGATCGTCGATGACGAGCTCGACAACCTGGCCCTGGGCCTGGCGATCCTGGAGGATCACGGCTTGGAAGTGGCGACCGCCCGGGATGGCCTGGAAGGCTTGGCGGTCGCCACGCGCCTGCTGCCCGATCTCATCCTGCTCGATGTCCGCATGCCCGGGGTGGACGGCTTCGCGGTCTGTCGACAGCTCAAGGCCCAGCCCGCCACCCGGGAGATCCCGGTGATCTTCCTCAGCGCCCTGGACCAGATCGAGGACAAGGCCCAAGGCTTCGCGGCCGGCGGGGTGGACTATGTCACCAAGCCCTTCGATGCCCGCGAACTCCTGCTGCGGGTCAGGACCCATCTGCGGATCGGCCAGCAACTGGCGGCCCTGAGGAGGGCCTCCCCGCCGCCCGGAGGGGCCCGCGACCCCGCCCCGGGCCGGGAGCCATCCCCGGACCTGCCGCCGCTCCTGGTTCATGCCCGCGACCTGCTGCTGGCCGATCCGCTCAACCCGCCGGACCCAGCGACCCTGGCCGGCCTGTGCCACACCAACCGCACTTACCTCCAGGGCCTGTTCAAGGCCCACCTGGGCCTGAGTATCGTCGCCTATCTGCGTGAGCAGCGCCTGCAACGGGCGCGCCAACTGCTCGAACAGGGAGAGGTGGGCATCGCACGTATCGCCCACCAGGTCGGCTACCGCAACGGGCGCGACCTGTCCCGGGCCTTCAAGCTACGCTTCGGCGTCTCGCCGCGCGACCTGCCACGCCCGCCCCGCTGAGGGGGTGTCCAGGCCTTATCCATACCGCCATTTCCTCCCGAGGGTGGCCGCGGCAATACCCGCCGCCGATCCTCTCCCCCCTTCCCTCCTGGCCGGCGAGAGTGGGGAAGCGGGGGGCGAACGGCTACCCTGGCATCAAGGCGCGCCCCCTCCCCGCCCCAGAATTCCTGGGCACATCGCTGAGAAATTGCGGCACTGCGATCCGGGGCTTGAGGTGCACGGATAAAATCCTCGTTTGATCAGCCATGGGCTGAACGTCTTAAAGTCACCGCAAGCCGTTCATTTTCAGGGGAGATGCCCCCCTCATGAAAGTCAGCGCTTACCTGCCTTCCGCAATCACCCTCTCGCGAATCACCCGCTAGCGGGATCTCCTCCAGACTGGTAGGGTTGGCAGGGCTGGCAGGGCCGGCAGAGTTGTCGAGGTGCCGGTCAGAAAGACCCGACCGCTCCGTATCTCCGCCAGTCACCCGATAGCGTAAGGCCGCCCCAGCACTCACCGGATGGCTCCGGCAGCAACCACGAGGACTCAGGCATGGATAGATCCAGCGTACTGATCTGGCGGCAGCGGGGGCAGGCCTGGCGCTGGCTGCTACCGCTGGTCACCATCACCCTGCTGATCGGCGCGCTCAGCCTGTGGGCCTATCGCCTCTTCAGCGCCGAGGTCCGGGACGAGGCCGTCCACACCCTGGCTGGCATCGCCGAGGAGAAGCGCGCGACCATCGAGCATTGGCTGGCGGATACCGACACCGATGCCCGGACCTTCTTCACCGGGACCTCGGTCACGCAACTGCTGCTGAATGAATGGATCGCCGGCGGCCGGCAGGACCAGTCCCTGCTGGACCGACTGCGCGCGCGACTGGAGGAGGTCGCCCGGGAGCGCGGCTGGGGCGGCCTGACCCTGTACGACGATCAGGGCGAACCCTTGGTGGAGATCGGCGATTCCGGGTCGCGGGTGCCGGCGGAGCGGGTCCAGGACCTCCTGCACCGCCCGCGGCTCCAGCGTCTCGACGCACAAGCGGGCGCCGATGGGGTCTGGCGCCATGGCCTGCTGGTACCGGTGGGCGTCGTGGGTCAGCCGCCCTTGGCGGTGGCCTCCCTGACCTGGGGTCTGGACCAGGCGCTGAAGCCGGTGTTGGCCCACTGGCCGATCCCGAGCGACAGCGCCGGCACGGCCCTGATTCGGCGCGAGGGCGACACCGTGCGCTTTCTCCTCACTCAGGACAACCGGATACCGGCTGGGGACCAACGGTCCTTCCACGAGTGGCCCCGCCTGTTGGCCGTCCAGGCGGCGCAAGGCCAGCGCGGCATCATCAAGGGGGCACTGGACTACCGTGGGGTGCCGATCCTGGGCTACGCGGCCGCTATCGCCGGCTCGCCCTGGATCCTGATCGCCAAGATCGATCAGCAGGAGGCCGAGGCCGGCGTGCGGAACTTGGCCGTGGCCCTGACCCTCGCCACCCTGTTGGCGCTGATCCTGCTCAATGGCGCCGTCTTCGGACTCTGGCGCTGGGACCGGCAGCGCCGCGCGGCCATCGTCGAGGAGCGCGAGCAGGGACTGCGCAGCCAGGAGCAGCGGACCCGCACCCTGCTCGACGCCATCCTCGCCAGCTCCACCGACATCATCTTCGCCAAGGATCTGGAGGGTCGTTATCTGCTGGCGAATCATGCCTGTGCCGCGAACCTGGGCCTGAGGGTCGAGGACATGCTGGGCCACAGCGATCGCGAGCTGCTTCCGCCCGCGGCCGCCGCGATGCTAGGAGAGGTTGAAAGTCAGGTGCTGGCCGGCGAGACCCTCGTCAACCTTGAGCAACGGCTGGTCCTGTCTGGCAACGAGAACACCTTTCTCACCACCAAGGTGCCCTTGCGCGATGCCGAGGGGGCCATCGTTGGGCTCTATGGCATTGCCCGCGACATCAGCGAGCGCCAACGCCTGGAGGCGGACCTGCGGGCTGCCGAGGCGACCGCTGCCCGCCTCCAAGGGGAGCAGCGCTGGAAGGAGGCCCTGGATGCGGCCGGGCATGGGGTCTGGGAATTAGACATCCGCGGCGGGCGGCTTGAGTTCTCACCGACGATCGCCCGGCTGTTGGGTCTGGAGCCGGCGGAGCTCAGCTTCGACCTGGACGTCTGGCTGCAGCGCCAGCATCCCGACGAACGCGAGGCCATCGCGTCCGCGCTGCGGGCCGCCCTCGCCAGCGAGCAAGGGCACTACGAAGTCCGGCACCGGGTCCGTCACCGGGACGGCAACTGGCGTTGGTTCCTGAGTCGCGGGCTGGTCAGCGAGCGGGGGCCGGACGGCGCCCCCTGGCGCATGATCGGCACCTTGACCGACATCACCGCCTGGCAGGAGGCTGAAGAACGCCTGCACGAGAGTGAGGAACGGGCGCGTCGGCAATGGATCGAGCTGGAGGCCATCTACACCACCGCCCCGGTGGGCCTGTTCGTGCTCGACCGCGACCTGCGCTTCCGGCGCCTGAACGAACGCCTGGCGGAGATGAACGGCCTGCCGGTCGCCGCCCACCTGGGACGCCGGGTGCGCGAGATCGTGCCCGATCTGGCCGAGGCGGCCGAGCCCCTGTTCCAAGGCGTCATCGACCGCGCCGAGCCCCTGCTGAACATCGAGTTGAGCGGCGAGACCGGCTCCCAACCCGGCATCCGCCGGCACTGGCGCGAGCATTACTACCCGATGAAGGATGAGTCCGGCCAGGTCATCGGCATCAATGGGGTGGTGGAGGAGATCACCGAGCTCAAACGCATCGAGGCGGAGATCCGCGCCCTCAACGCCGATCTGGAGGCCAAGGTGGAGGCCCGCACCGCCGAGGCGCGCGCCGCCAGCGCCGCCAAGAGCGAGTTCCTGGCCCACATGAGCCACGAGATCCGCACCCCGCTGAACGCCGTGCTGGGGCTGGTCCAGGTCGTGGAGCAATCGCCCCTGACCCCCGAACAGCGTGACCTGATCGCCCGCATCCGTGCCGCCGGTCGATCGCTCCTGTTGATCCTCAACGACATCCTCGACTTCTCCAAGATCGAGGCCAGACAGCTCCAGATCGAGTCCCGGCCCTTCGTCCTGGGGCCCTTGTTCGAACATCTCGATGCGCTCCTGGGGTCGACCGCCCGGGCTAAGGACCTGCGCTTCGCCATCGACGCCGCGCCACTGCCCAGCGGGGCCCTGGTGGGTGATCCCTTGCGGCTGGAACAGATTCTGACCAACCTCATCGGCAATGCCATCAAGTTCACCGGCCAGGGCGAGGTCAGGCTCCACATCCGGACCCTGGAGGAGGACGAGAACCGCGCGCGCCTGCGTTTCGAGGTCAGCGACACCGGTATCGGTATCGCCCCAGCGATCCTGCCCGGGATCTTTGCCGCCTTCCTTCAGGCCGATTCCGGCATCAGTCGCCGTTTCGGCGGGACCGGGCTGGGCCTGGCGATCAGCCAACGCCTGGTCGAACTCATGGGCGGGGTGATCGGGGTCGAGAGCCAGGAGGGTGTGGGCACCACCTTCTGGTTCGAACTGCCCTTCGCGCGTAGCGCCGCCGACCCGGCAGCGAGCGCGGCGGCGCCGGCGGGGACGGCCACCGACGGGCCGACCCTGGCCGGCCGCCATTACCTGATCGTCGACGACAACGTCCTGAATCTGGACGTGCTGGAGTGGATGCTCGAGCTGGAAGGCGCCCGGGCGACCCGCGCGTTTGACGGCCGGGAGGCCCTGGAGCGGCTGCGGACCCAGGCCGACGACTTCGACGCGGTGCTGATGGACGTGCAGATGCCGGTGCTCGACGGCCTGAGCACCACCCGCGCCATCCGCGGCGAGCTGGGCCTGAGCCAACTGCCGGTGATCGCCGTGACCGCCGGGGTGCTCAAGGACGAGCAGCAACGGGCGCGGGAGGCGGGCGTGGATGATGTGCTGCCCAAGCCGGTGGAGCTGGAGAGCCTGGTGGCAGTCCTGAGCCGCTGGGCCCCCCGCGCCCCTGATGCCTCGGATAGCGTAACCACCAGCGCCGTCACGCTCGGCACCGTCACCCCGGGCGATGACAGTGGCGGATCCGCGTCGCGAGGCCTGGCGGACCCGGCGGTGGCCGGGGAGGGGGCGATGGCGGGCCAGCGGGCAGCGGACCCCACGCCCTCGGCGACCGCCCTCCCCGCCATCGCCGGCATTGATCAGGCCCATATTGCCCGGCTCATCCGCGGGGATCTCCCCTTCTACCGGCGACTACTGGGGGGGCTGGTGGCCGAGGCGCGAGACGTGCCCGGGCAGGTCCGGGCCGATCTGACCCAGGGGGACCTGGCCGCGGCTGCCGCCAGCCTGCACCGACTGCGCGGGGCCGCCGGCAATCTGGGAGCCCTGGAGCTGGCGGCGGCGATCCGGGGACTGGAGGCGGCCCTGAAAGAGCCCCTAGGCGCGGCGGGGCCCAGGGTCGCGGCCTGCCTGACCGAGGTCGAGGCGCAGCTGATGCCGCTGCTGACGTCCGCCGGGGACTGGTTGGCGCACGGCGCGCCGCCGGCGCCGGTCGCCTCCGCGGCGGCGGCCGCGCCTCCGCCGGTGGCGCCGGGCCCCGATGCCGCCGTCACGACGCTGGACCTGGCCAAGCTGGCCGCCCTGCGCAAGGCCTTGGCCTTCAATCGCCCGCAACCGGCCCGGGCGCTGTTCGCCGAATTGCGCGCCGGCCTGGTTGGTTGCTGCGGCGCCGCGCCAGTCGGAGAGATGGCCGCGCATCTGGATGCGCTTGATTTCTCATCCGCGCTGAACATCCTGGATAATGCGGCGCCAGCAGTGGCGGTCACCCCAAACTTCGCCCCCCCAAATCACTGAACCTTGCCATCCCTGAACCCCGCCCTGCCGTCTGAGTCGTCGATGCACGCCGATCATCCCGCCCACCTCCGGGTGATGGCCAATGGGCCTTTACCCCGCAGAGGATTGCCCCTTCATGGATAAGCACGCGGCGCACATCCTGATCGTCGACGACACGCCGACGAACATCGAAATCCTCCTCGCCATGCTCGAGGGTGAGTATGCCCTCAGCTTCGCCACCTCCGGGCCCAAGGCCCTCGAACTCCTGGCCAAGGGGGTCAAGCCGGACCTGATCCTGCTGGATGTGATGATGCCGGGCATGGACGGGTATGAGGTCTGCGTGGCCCTCAAGGCCGATCCGTCCACCCGGGACATCCCCGTCATCTTCATCACCGCCAAGACCGATCCCGTCAGCGAGGGCCAGGCCCTGGAGGTGGGTGGGGTGGATTACATCACCAAGCCGGTGAACCGCCTCGTGGTCCTGGCCCGGGTGCGCCTGCACCTGGAACTGGAGCGGCGCACCCGGGAATTGGCCCAGAGCCTGGCGGAGAGTCAACGACTGCAAAAACAGCTGCTGGTCCTAACCCAGGCCATCGAACAGAGCCCGACGTCCATCGTCATTACCGACGTTACCGGCGCCATCGAGTATGTCAACCCCTACTTCAGCGTCCTGACCGGCTATAGCCGTGACGAGGTCCTGGGGCACAATCCCCGTGTACTCAAGTCCGGCCTCACCCCCCCCGAGGTCCACGCGGACCTGTGGGCCCACCTTATCCGGGGTGAGGCCTGGACGGGGGAACTCATCAACCGGCGCCACTCTGGCGAGGTCTTCTGGGAGGAGGCCCATATCGCCCCGGTCAGGGACGAACGGGGCGCCATCACGCACTACGTGGCAATCAAGCTCAACGTCACCGACCGCATCCAGACCCAGAAGCGCCTGATCCACATGGCTAGCCACGATGTCCTCACCGACCTACCCAATCGCAGCCTCTTCTGCGAACGGGTCGACCAGGCCCTGGCCTTGGCCAAGCGCCATGCCACCAAATTGGCCGTATTGTTCATCGACCTGGACTGGTTCAAGCCCGTCAACGATACCTGGGGCCACCAGGTGGGGGATCTGCTGCTACAGGCGGTGGCAGAACGCATGCGGCAGCGGGTCCGCGCCGCGGACACCCTCGGCCGGCTGGGCGGCGACGAGTTCGTGGTGCTGCTGTCGGATCTGGCCAGCACCGAGTGCGCCATGCGGGTCGCCGAGGACCTCCGCTTGGCGCTGGCGCGGCCCTTCGTTATCGAGGGCCATGAACTGGCGATCTCGGCCAGCATCGGCATGGCCCTCTATCCGGAACATGGGGCCACGGTCGATGAACTGGCCAGCCACGCCGACGCGGCCATGTATCGCGCCAAGGAGGATGGGCGGGACCGGTTGCATGTCTTCGCCACCCCAGGGCAGTAAACCCGCCATGAAGAAATCCCAGGTCAATCTCGCTCACCTCAGGCAGCGGGCGGAGCTGGCCATCGCCCAGGAGGCCAGCCTGGCCACCGCCGGCACCTCGTCCCGGGAACTCGATTTTCATCAACTGATCGAGGAGTTGCGCGTCTATCAGGCCGAGCTGGAGATCCAGAACGAGGAGCTGGCCCTGGCCCAGAGTGAGACCTCCCTGGCCCTGGAACGCTATCGGCGGCTCTTCGACCATCTGCCCCTCCCCGCCTTGGTGGTCGACAACGCGGGTTTCATTCAGGAGCTCAACCATCAGGCGTGCGGCCAGCTTGGCCTGAGCCATCACGAGGCGCAGAACCGGGGCTCTCTGTTCCAGCTCTTCGACCTCGACAGCCGTGCCCCGCTCCACCGCTATTTCCGTGAGCCGCCCCAGGCGGAGCCGCAGATCCTGCCGTATCTCTGGGTCCGGTGCCCGGGGAACCCGAGTTACCCCTGCGACCTGCACCTGATGCCCTTGAACCCGGCGGCCGTCGAGCGTGGTCAAACCCTGGCGGTGCTGGTCGACCGCAGCGACGAATTGGCCCTGCGCGACAGCGAGGAGCGCTGGCGTGAGCTGTCGCGGGAATGCCAGCTCGCCCAGCAGGAGGCGGAGTCCGCCAATCTGGCCAAGAGCGCCTTTCTGGCCGCGATGGGGCATGAATTCCGCACCCCGATGAACAGCATCCTGGGGCTCACCGACTTATTGCTCACCCGCGAGCCGACTCCCGGTCAGGCGGACTACTTGCGCAAGATCCATCAGGCCGCCAGTGCCCTTCAGGGGCTGCTGAACGGAATTCTGGATTATGCCCGGATCGAAACCAACCTGTTGGCCATCGAGTCCCTGCCCTTGCGCTTCAAGGACCTCCTCACCAGCACCTGGCATCTGTTCCAGCAACAGGCCGCGGACAAACACCTGAGCTTGCGGTTCCAGGTGGCGTCGGATGTCCCGCCGCTCCTGAGCGGCGATCCCCTGCGCGTGCAGCAGGTCATCAATCATCTGGTCGACAATGCCCTCAAGTTCACCGCCCAGGGGGGCGTGGAGGTGGTGATCAGCCGGGCGGATCCGCCCCAGGCGGCGGAAACGGAGGTCCGGCTACATCTAGCGGTCACCGATACCGGCATCGGCCTGACGGCCGAGGAACAGGCGCGGATCTTCATCCCCTTCCAGCAGATCGATATGTCCTCCCGGCGCGCCCACGGCGGTCTCGGCCTGGGCCTGACCCTCTGCCAACGCCTGGTGACACTCATGGGGGGCGAGATCGGGGTCGAGAGCGTCAAGGGGGTCGGCAGCACCCTCTGGTTCACCGTGCCCCTGGGCCTGCCCGCCCAGGCCCGGGTCGGGGAGGTTGCGCCCCCCCTACCCGATCCCCTGCCCACCCCAGGGGGCCGCAAGGGGCACGAGAAGGTGGGGGAGGATACGGACTCCATACCCACCCCAGTGCGCGTCGGCAAGGCCACGGGGGCTGGTGCTCAACTCCGCTCCGGCACGGCCACCGGGACTAGCGCTCAACCCCGCCCCGGTAAGGACATGGGGGTCGGCGCTCAACCCAACCTCGACCCCGGCCCCGAGGCCCAGGCCGGTCCCGATACCGGCATGATTGCCTCGCACCTGGTTGAGCTGGCAGGCTTGCTGGCGAACGGCTCCAACCGGGCGCGGCAGTTGAATCAGGCCCTAGTGGCGCTGGTGGCGGGCACGAGCCTGGAAAGCGCCTACGCCGAGATCGCCACTGCCATTCGCGATCTGGATTATCCCCAGGCCCAGGCGGCCTTACGCGACCTGGCCAATCGCCAGGGTTGGGCGCTGCCCTGAGCCCGGTCTGAGTCCTTCTGCCATGCCATGCCGCGGCGTCCCACCATCGCGGCCGACCCCTGCACCGGCACCGGCACTGGCCCCGTCAACCCACGAAGGTAAAGTCTTCCCGCTTCAATTTTCGGTTTTTCCGGGTCGGGTGGCGTCTGGCGGGGGACGCCGTGAATCCGTCCCTGGAGGCTTGACGACCGCCTCCCTGCGGTCGACACCCCCGCCAGACGCCACCCGACCCTCCCTTGCGATGCCGAAAACGGAATTGCGATGTGTATCACGCCAACCATGGCGTGGTCCGCGCCCCGCAAAACTTGGGACAGGATGGCAAGGATCGCGGACAATCCGTTGGCATGGATAAAACACGTCGATTGCATGACCTTTCCCCGGCGGTCTGTGTTTGCCCACCGGGACCAATGGCGACGGCGCTGGGTTCGGCCTTGACTACCCTCGGCCTCACCGATCCCCGTCCGGTCCTGATCCTGGTCGGCGGGGCCGCCAATCTCGACGAGGGGGTGGCGGCTCATCTTCAGTTCCTATTCAGGGACCTGGTACCCGTGCTGGATCGGTTGGGGGCGGCGGTGATCGACGGTGGGACCCAGTTTGGGGTCATGGCCCTGATGGGTGAGGCGCGCCAGCGCGGCGGCGGCAGCTTTCCACTGATCGGGATCGCGCCTCGCGGGCGCGTGAAGGGGTCGGCGAACTGTGATGTTCCCCCGGACCAATTAATGAGTGCCGCGCCACATCGGATGGATGACGAGCCCCGCGTTGCCCTCGATCCTCATCACAGCCATTTCCTCCTGGTGCCCGGGGACCGTTGGGGCGACGAATCCCCCTGGCTCATGGCCGCGGCGGAACGGCTCGCCGCTGGGTGCGGCACCCTGCTGCTGGTCGCCGGGGGTGGGGAGGTGACCCGTCATGATGTCCAGCAGCGGCTGAGTCAGGGCGGCCGGGTCCTGGCATTGGCCGGCAGCGGTGGCACGGCGGACGCCCTGGTCGCCTGGCGGCGGGGGGAAGGGCCGCCACCCCTGGACGACCCAGGGGTCCCCGACCCCGCGCTGGTCGAGGCTCTGGACTTGCTCACCTCAGGTGAACGGCTGCCCGGGTTGCTGGCGCGGGCCTTTGCCAACTGATAACCCCCAACTGAGAAGCTATGTCTTTCCGGCGTCCCTCCATCCTGGTCCTGGGCACGGGCCCCCTGGCGGATCAGGTGGATGCCGGCCTGCGCCGGGAGGGCCACCGGGTGCGGCGCCTCGACCGTCCGGAGTCGACGGCACCTGACAAGGCCAAAATCTTGTTGGACTCAGCAGCGCTGGACCCGGCCCGGACCCCGATCCTGATTCTGGCCGATCCCCCCGATGCCCCGGCCCTGGTCGCCCAAGTCCTGGCCCGCTCCCGGGAGGCCAAG
This sequence comes from Candidatus Thiosymbion sp., assembly GCA_018435665.1. Classification (GTDB taxonomy): domain Bacteria; phylum Pseudomonadota; class Gammaproteobacteria; order Chromatiales; family Chromatiaceae; genus M0108. The sequence goes on from JAHDND010000239.1 coordinate 12,468, forward strand.
GGTCCGCGTCGGGTGGGACGGCCGGCAGATGGGCAGGTGGGATGGCCAAGCCGACCGCGACCGGTTCAACGGCTAATCCTCATGCACCCTCGGGACCCCGCCCCGTCCCTGCCGGCGCCGGAGCCAGGCGATCCCTCGCGGGTCGAGACCTTCGCCATCGAGGACCGCGCCGCCCGCGCCCTCCTCCGCCGCTGGCCCCCGCACCTGGCCCTGGACCCCGGTTTTGGCCAGATCCCCCACCTGCTCTTCCTGGGCTTCGCCCCCCCCGCCCGCGCCCTGCTGTTGCAGGCCTTGCGCCTGGCCCATCATGGTCAGGGCCGGCCCTGGATCAACCTGGTCTGCGACCGCCATGAGGCCATCGCCGCCGAGATATTGGCGGCCTATCCCCAGGCGCCCCAGATCGCCGAGTTGCGTTTCGCGAGCGAGCTGAATTCACCCCCCCCGGCCGCCCCGCCGGTCAGCCTCGTGGTGGTCTGTTGCGATGCTCCCACCGCTGAGGAAGAGATTGACCCCGGCCTGACCCTGGCGCGCCACGTGATCGGTTTACTGGCCACCAGCCAGGGAGTCTCCCCGCCGGTGCTGTTGGAGGTGGGTGATGCCGAGCCGGGGGGGGCTATCGACGACTGGGACGGGCAGATCATCCCGATTTCCTACCGGCGGGAGGCCTGCCGCGCTAGCCTGCTGCTGGACGGGGCTGGGGACGAACTGGCGCGCACCATTCACGAGCACTATTGCGACACCATCGCCGCCCAGGGGCGGGATTTGTCACAGGAGCCCGCGGGGCAGCCCTGGGAACGGCTGGCGACCTCCTATCGCCAGGCCAATCGCCATCAGGCCGACCATTTTTGGGCCAAGCTCGCCGTCACCGACTGCCGGGCGGTGCCCGAGGACCTGGTGGAGGCATTCGCCCTGAGCCCCCTGGAGGTCGAGCGCCTGGCGATCGTCGAACACGACCGCTGGGCGGCGGACCGCCACCTCGATGGCTGGTCCTTCGGGCCGGTGCGGGACAACGCCCGCAAGCTCCACCCCCAGCTCATCCCCTATGCGGCGCTGACGGAGGCGATGAAGGACCTGGACCGCTTCGCCGTGCGCGGTCTGCCGACCCTGGCCGCACGCCTGGGGCTGGGGATTCAGCGTCTGCTGATCCTCGGCATCCACCCCCCCGGCCCCGCCTGTCCGGCGGGCAAGCCCCTGCGGCGCCTGGCGGCGGGCCTCGGGGCAGCCTTACGCGAGCGCTATCCCGACCGCGCCCTGGTCCTCGCCGCCACCCTGGAGGACGCCCGCGAGCGGGCCCTGGTCCGGGAGCTGATGGGGGCTTCTGCGCCCGTCACCTCCGCCGCGGCCTCCGCCCCCGCCGGACTCTTCCTGCTGCTGCCCCGACCCCTGACTCAGCTCCTTGACCGGCAGACAGCCCCCACGGAGCACCGGGAGCGGGCTGGGCTGACCGCCTCTGCGGATCAGCGTGATCTGGGCGGGCTGCCCCCCCCCGCAGAGTCCCGGGAGCGGGACGGACTGATCTCGCCCGCAGACCGCCGAGACTTTCTGGACCTGCTGGCGCGGGCCGAGCGGCGCATCAGCCTGCGGGGGACGGAGGAACTGGCCACCTGGTTCGCCCGCCGCGCAGAGATCCACCTGGTTCTGGGGGGGGCCTTGCCTTACTGGGGTCAAACCCTTCAGCCCCCCTCTCCCCAGCCCTCCCCCGCCAGGGGGGAGGGAGGAAGAGAAGCAGCGGCTGGTCCTGACGAAGCTCCCCAAGTGTCCAGGGGGTCTGAAGGGATACACTGGGGTTATCCCGAACCCAGGTCCAAGAAACTCATCCAGCTCGCTCCGGACGGGTCCGGTCTGAGCTGGAACTTCGACTACTGAATGCTTGCGGCCACCACTGGATACTTGCAGCCACTACTAAGCGCTTGCCGCCACTACTGAACCCTCCCCACTTCATGAGGTTACCGGCCACCGCCGCCAGCATGCGCACATGGACTTTCAACGCCTGAACTTCCGCGGCCCCCGGGGTTGGATCGATGCCCTGGGGCTGGCGGCCCTGGCCCTCTCCGGGTGCCTGGGCTTCTACGGCCGGGTCCTGGCGGGGCGGGCGCGCTTCGACCTGCCGGCCTTCGCCGCCGCCCTGCAACAGTCCGGCCTGTCGATCCTGCCGGCCATCACCCTGGTCATGGTCGCCATCGGGCTCATCCTTGGGCATCAGGTGGAAGGCATCCTCACCCAGTTCGATCTGCCGGTGGTGGTCATCCTGACGGTGGCCCTCGTCATCATCATCGAGGTCCTGCCGGTCCTGGTCGGCATCCTGGTGGCGGGCCGCGCCGGGGTCGCCCTGGCGGTGCGACAGGCGACCCTCCTGGCCACCGGGGAGATGGACGGGCTGTTGGTGTGCGGGATCGCGCCCCTGCCCTTCACCCTCGCCCCGGTCCTGCTAGCCATGCTGCTGATGAGCTTCGCCTTCGTCGTCTGGGGCACCCTGGTGACCTTCACCGTCGCCGGGGCCTGGCTCTGGGCCAGCGCCGGCGTGGCGCCGGCCCTGTACCTGGAGATGCTGACCAGCGCCCTCACCCCCGCGGCCCTCATCGAGGCCCTGGTCAAACCCCTGCTGTTCGCGGTCCTGATCGCCCTGATCGCCACCCTGAACGGCATCGGCGCCGGTCGCCGGCCCGGCGGCATCGCCGGCGCCGCCACCGGCACCATGATCGGCGCGGTCACGGCCATCCTGGTGACGGACCTGCTTTATATCGTTCTGGTGCGAGTCTGATGCGGATGTGCGGGGTAACCTGTCTCGAAAGGCGCCACTTGCCCGCCCAACCATGGCCACCGCCGGGGGGTTCGGCATGCCGCTGGCGTTGAGCCTGGAGGGCGTCTTCCAGCACGTGGCCGGGCGCCTGGCCCTTCAGGATCTGAGCCTGGAGCTGGCGGAGGGGGACTGGCTCCTGGTGTGCGGCCCGAATGGGGCGGGCAAGACCCTCCTCTCCCGGCTGGTGCTCGGCCTCGACCGGCCCTCCGCTGGCCGCGTCCAGGTCCTGGGGCGGGACCTGGACGGGCTCGACGGACGGGGCCTGGAGCGCTTGCGCACCGAGGCCGGCGCCGTACTCCAGCGCGGCTCGCTCCTCGCCGATCAAAGCGTCCTCGACAACATCCTCCTCCCCCTGCGCCATACTCCCCTGACGCGCGGGGAAATGGCCCGGGCGGCACGCTTGGTGATGGCCCTGCTGGGCCTCGACGGGCTGGAAAATCATCCCCCCCAGGCCCTCTCCCTGGGCCAGCAGCGGCGTGTGGAGCTGGCGCGCGCCCTGATCCGCCGCCCCCGCCTCCTAGTCTGGGACGGCCTGTCCGATGGCCTCGACCCGACGGTGGCGCGGGAGATCCTCGCGGTCCTGGACAGCCTCCGCACCGGCCAGCCCATGGCCCTGATCGCCACCGACAACACCCCTGACGCCCTGGGGGATATCGCCGCCCAGGTCGCGGTCCTGAATCGCGGGCGCCTGCTATTTCAAGGAACCCCGGCCGCACTGGCCGCCGCCAGCGCCGACAACATGGAACTGCGCACCGCCCTCGGGGGCCGGTTTTGACCACGACCGGCGCACCGCAATTAAACGATCGACCGCCAACCTGGACACGATGAGCAATCAAGCCCCCCTCCCCCCCGCCGCGCGGCGCCTCGACCGCCTTTACGCCCCGCCCGAGATCGGGGCCCCCGGCAAACGCCGGGCCTTGGCCGAACGCCGCCAACTGCTCCTAGCCGGGCTCTTCGTCCTGGCCATGGTGGTCCTGGTCGTGGCGACCTTCGCCCTGATCCTGCCGGGACTGCTAGGCAAGGCCTACCGGCTGGAGGCCTATTTCCCCGACGCGGAGGGCCTGGACCCGGGGATGCAACTGCTGCAGAAAGGCTATGTCATCGGCCTGGTCGAACGGGTCCAGCCGGTCTTTCCCGACGACCCCGACCATGGCCGCCACTGCCCCGCCCCAGTCGCGGATGCCATGCCCTCCACCGTCAGCCAGCCCTCAACCACTGGCCAACCCTCCTCCGTCAACGAACCCTCTTCGCTCAGCCAGCCTTCACCCATCAGCCTTCCCTCCACCGCCAGCCAGCCCCCCGCCCCCCGCCAGCCCTGTTTTCGCGCCACCCTGCGCATTCGCGATCATTGGCCCATCCCCCGGGACAGCCAGGTCCAACTGACGACCCTGGGGTTGCTGAAGGGCAATGCCCTGCGTATCGCGGTCGGGCGGTCGACGGAACTGCTCGCCCCCGGCGGGGTGATCAGCGCCCGCGCCCCCGAGCCCGACCTGACCCAGCAACTCGCCGTCCTCACCGAGACGGTGCGCCTGGTGGTCGAGGAGAGCATCGCCCCGACCCTGGCCAGCATCCGCGATCAGGTCAAGACCATCGAACTCCTGGTCGGGGTTGGCGAGGGCGAAAGCGATGGCCAGGGTCCGGGCCAGGGTCAAGGTCTGGCAAGTAACCGCGAACAACTGGCCGGCGCCTTCGAAAACCTGCGCCTGCTATCGGAGAACCTGGTCACGACGGTGGACCCCAAGCGCATCGGCGCCATCCTCGCCTCCGTCGAGACCATGTCCGCCGACCTGGCGCGCATCACCGCCGAGATGGCCGGCAGCACCCAGGACGTCCAACGGACCGTGAACAACTACGGGGACCTGGCGACGGACATCCGCGGCCTGGTCAACGAGAACCGTCCCGCCCTGCAACGCTCCCTGGATGACACCCAATTCCTGCTGCAGTCCCTGGCGGCGGCCCTCACCCCGATCCTGACCAACATCGAGGACGCCAGCCGCAACCTGGCCGCCTTCTCCCAGGAACTGCGCACCCATCCCACCCACATCCTCCGGCCCCGGGAAACCGAGGAGCAGGCCCCATGGTTCAAATGAAAGCGTATCAGCTCAGACCCCACCTGAAGATTCATTGGGCCTTTAGGACGGCTGGACGTGGCTGTGAGCATGACCGCCGCTTCGACCCTGACCATAGCCGCGACCCTGACCGCCGTCACGATCGTGGCCTTGACTGTAGCCTCATCGCGGCCGTCGGGGTCATGTTCCTGAGCCTCCTCCAGGTGCTTGGTCTCACCGCCTGCGGTTCGCCCATCCCCGTCAAGGAAGATCAGTACTTCTCCCTCGTCCAAGCCCCAACCGACCGCCTCCCGACCCGCGATCAATCACCACTCTCAACACCTGACCACTCACCGCCCTCGGCGCGCGATCAAGCACTACTCCCGGCCCACGACCAGCCACCGCTGCCCGTCCGTGACCAGGCACCGCCAACCGCCAGCAATCGCGCTCCTATCGCCGCCAGCCTCCAGGTCAACGAACTTTCGGCCCGGGGCTTTCTCGGCGGACGACAGATCCTCTTTCGCACCGAGGAAGCGCCCCGCCAAACCCAACGTTACGACCACTTGCTTTGGGACGAACCGGTACCGCGGGCCCTGTCCCGCCAACTGGCGGCCAGTATCCGCGACGCCCGACTCTTCCGCTTCGTCCTCATCCCCGCCGACCGCGGGCGCGCCGATTATCTCCTCGGCGGCGAGGTGGAGCGGTTCGAGCACCTACCCACCGCCAGCCCGCCCCGGATGGTGGGCACCCTCAACCTGACCCTGATCAGGGCCAGCGATGGCCGCCCCCTCCTGGAACGCCGCCATGACGCCGAGGAGATAGTCGCTGGTCCCACCCCGGCCGACATGGCCACCGCCGCCAGCCACCTGGCGAACCGATTGGCCGCCGAGGTGGTGGCGGACTTGCGGACCTGGCGCGTCCTCACGGCGCCGCAACCGGTCTCACCGCCTGCAAGTTCTCATCCATGAAGCGCCGCGCCGCCTGAATCAGGGTCAGGCGCGCCCGCTCCGCGCCCCAGTCCAGCACCAGGGCCGGGTCCATGGCCGTCCCCTCGTTCCACAACTGCCAGATCAGGGCGGCATCGTTGCGGTAGGCCACGCCGATGCTCAGGCCATCGGGACTGAAGCTGGCGTGGGAGGCGCCCCCCAGACCGGCGGACAGCGTCAGCCAGGGCGACAGCGGTTCCGTCTGGACCTGGGTGGGGCGGGGCCAGAGGCGCACCGTGCCATCGCGGGAGGCGGTGAGCAACCAGCGGCCGTCGGGGGAGACATCGAGGCTCAGGATCCGCGCCTTGTGGCCGCTCAGCCGGGCGAGCAGGGTGCCGTCCCGGGTCCAGACCTGGGCCTCCCCCTCGCCGCTGGCGGTGACCAGGGTCCGGCCATCCGGGGCAAAACGCACGCTGGTCACCGGGCCGGCCTGGGGTTCCAGATAGCGGGGTTCGCCACAGGCGCCGCCGGCGAGCTCGACCAGGGCGACGCGGCCGTCCTCGCCCACCGTGGCCAATGACCGGGCATCGGGGCTGAAGGCCAGATCCTGGACGATTTGTTTGTGCCAGGCCCCGGTGCAGGCCGGCGACCACTGACCGGTGGCAGCGACCCGGAACAGGTTCACCGTGCCGTTCTCGGCGCCACTGGCCACCCAGACCCCGCCCTCCTCGTCCCGGGCCATGGCGGCGGCCCGCACGCCTCCGGCGCCCCCTTCCAGGGGTAGGTCCTCGCCCAGGGGGGTGCAGGTCCGCAGATCCCACAGCCGCACCGGGTACCAGGAATCGTTCGAGGCCGTCAGCAGCCAGTCACCCTGAGGCGCGAACAGCGCCTGGTACAGGGCCGGGCAGTCCGGGCTCCCGTTCTGGGTGCAGGGCTGTCGATCCGGGGTCAGGGCCAGGGTGCAGACGCTTTCACCCTTGGCCAGATCCCAGACCCGGGCCGTCCCGTCAAAGCCGGCACTGGCCAGCAGGCCACCGGAGGGGGAGAAACCGACGCGGCGCACCCGATCCTGATGGCCCCGTCCCCCGCCCCCCAGCTGCCAGCGCAGCGCCGGCACCAGACCCTCCGCGCCGCGCTCCAGGCGCCAGACCTCGATCTGGCCGCTGTGAGACCCGGTCGCCAACAGCATCGCGCCGGAAGTAGCGGGTTGAGAGCCGGTCGGACTGGTCGCGCCGGACGGCATGGTCGAATCGGTCGGGCCTGCCCCCTCCACCGCGGGCGGCGCCATGGTCAGCGCGAGATGGGCCACCTGATCCGGCTGGGGAAACTGGAGGACGAAGGTCGCCGTCGGTCGCACCGACCAGAGGCGGGCCGAGCCGTCTTCGCTGGAATAGCTGAGGATGCGACCCTGATCGTGGCTGAAGCGCGCCTCGCTGACATCCCCCTCATGACTCATGACCGCCAGGCTCTGGCCAGTCCAGAGCCCCCAGAGCCGAATGGTGTCATCCTGGGAGGCGGTGAGCACGAGGGGCTCCTCCTCACCGGCCTCCGGTCCCGCGGCGATCCGCACCTGATCGACCGCCAGGTCATGATGGCCAAAGATCTGGGCCTCCCCCGTCGCCAGATCCCAACGCACCACCTGACCATCGTCATCGACGGCCACCAGGTTTTGCCCCCCGGGACCAAAGGCGATCTTGCGGATCGAGGCGCGATGGATGCGGATCTTGCGCCCGTCACGGGTGATGACGCCCAACTCCGCCAACTCCCTCAACGCGCCCCCGGCCAGGTCGTAAACCCGGATGCGATCATCGGCGAAGGCCACGGCCACCCGCTCACCGCTGGGGTCGAAGACGGCATGGTAAGCCGGGCGGCCCAGGGAGCCATCCGGCGGCAGGACGGCGATCACCTCGCCGGTATGGGTCGTGACCACCTTCGCGGTGCCGTCGAAGGAGGCCGTCACCAGCCGCTGGCCATCGGGAGAGAAGGTCAGGCCGCGCAGGCCGCGCTCATGAATCTGGCGATCCCAGAGGATCGCCCCCGGGGTGCGCAGGTCCAGGACGCAAAGGGCGGGCGAGCGCCGATCCCCATGGATCAGGGCCAGATAGCGCCCGCTGGGGGCCAGGGCGATGGGCGTGCGGGGACGCCCGCCGCAGCCCCAGGTCGGCGCGTCGCTGGCGGCGGCGGGCAGGCGCCAGACCCCCTCCTCGCCGATCCCCAGCGGGATGGCCATCTCCCCCACCCCCGGGAAGCGCAGGCTGTGAATCGGCAGTTCGGGACCCGCCAGCCCCCCCGCGAAGTGATAACGCTGACCTTGGAGGGTCCAGCGTTCGGCGCCACCCCCCGGGGCCGGCATCGCCAACTGCTCGCCATCGTCGCTGAAGGCCGCCGCCAGGGCGGCGGCACCGCCCCCGGTGGGGCCAGTGACCATGCTGATCAGACGGTTACGAATGAAGGCGCGGCTCAGGCTGTCCGTGGCCTCCGCGGGCAGATAGGGCCCGGCGGCCAGGGCCAGGCGCACCGCCTCGGCGGTATTGCCGCGATCGATGGCGTTCTCGGCGTTGCGCAACTGGCTGTGGTAAAAGCCGAGCCGGGCCTGGTTGGAGGCCTCCCAGGCCCACCAGGCGGTGGAGGTGGCGATGAGCAGCAGGCTGAGCAGCGTCCAACCCACAACCTGCGCCACCCGGTTGCGGCGCCGCTGCAATCCCAGGTGCAGGCGACTTTGTTCCAGATAGTCGCGCTCCAGGGGTTCCAGTTCGTCGGCGTAGGCCGTGGCGAACACCTGGGCGGCGGCATAGCCGGCCTCCCCCAGCAGGTATTCCCGGTTGCGGTCCGTGCGCCGCCAGAGGCGCGCCTGACGGCTGAGCTGATAACGCAGGATGAGATCCCGGCGCTGGGCCGGTTCCGCCAGCCAGTCCCGCACCGGCGCCCAGCGCTCCAGCAGCAGGGGATGAACGAAGGTGGCGATGGGCCGGAAATGCGCCCAACGGTGGGCGACCTCCCGGGGCGCCGGCTCTGGGGCGGTGGTGGCCTCGCTGGCCGCCGGGCTGGCCGTGACCCTGGTCCCCTCGGAGATGAGGTCCGTCCCCAGGCGCAACAGGCGTCCCACGCCCCCGTGGCGGATGCGCCGCTCTTCGCGGATTTGGCGGACGATGCGCCGCAGGTCATCCCAGATCGTCGGAGAGGCCGACGGGGTGGCCGCTGCCTCCGCCACCTCCTCCTCTTCCGCGTCCGCCACCACCAGGCGGGCCGCGATCAGGCGCTCCAGCAGTCGCGCCACCGCGGGCCGGTGGGTCAGGGTCCGCAGATCCCCGGCGCGGAGACCGGGGCGGGTTGCCCCGCTCCCCTCCAGGGTCGTCAAGGCCCGGCACAGGGTGGGCAGGGCGGCCCGCTGGGCCGGCTCCAGCTCCGTCCAGAGGGTCTCGGCCCGGGCGATCAGGGTACCGCTCACCCCACCCAGCCCGCGCAGATCGGCGAGGGTCAGCAAGGATTGGGCGCGGGCTCGGGTCTCCGCCTCCCGGCCGCGGGCCCGCCGGTAGAGCGCGTCCAGGACCTCCTGCAAGAGCGGGGGCCAATGCGTCAGGGTGCTAACCTCGGTCTCCAGGGTATCCACCAAGCCCCGTCCGGCGCCACCCCCGGGTTCTTCGAAATCGAGGGCGGCGATCCGCGCCGGGATCTCGATCACCTGACGGATGCGGGCCGTGGCGGGGGGGTCCAGGGCGAACCAGCTTATCTCGTCCAGGGCCGTCGCCAGTTCTGGTAGGGTGGCCAGCAGGGGCAGGTAGTCGCTGCGCAGGGTGGCGATCACCCAGATGCCATCCCGCGCCGCGAGGCAGCGCAGGGCGGCGAGGAAGGCCCGGGTGGCGTCCAGGTTGCCGACCGGGCCGGCGAACAGGGGGTCCAGCGGATCGATGACGATGGTGAGTTGCGCCCGACCGCCGTTGCTCCCGGCCTGATCGGCGAACTTGACGGTGACCTGGCCCAGGGCCGCGGCCAGCTCGGCGGCGGCCACCTCCGGGGAGGTGGCGAGGAGATCGGCCAGGGCGGCGGCATCGAGCCCGAAGTGTTGCAGGGCGTCGCCCAGGATCGTCGGCACGCTGATGGCGCTGGCCAGGGCCTGGAGGGGGTCCCCCGCCCCGAGATCGACCAGACACCAGCGGCACAGGGCGATCCCCGGGAACAGGAAGGGCCGCGCCAGCCGGGGCAGCAGCCCTGCGCGGATCAGGGAACTCTTGCCGACGCCGCTGGGGCCGGTGACCAGCAGGAGCCCGCGACCCCGGTCGGCATTGGCCTCCAGGCGGCTGATCAGCTCCCGGGTCTCCGTCTCCCGGCCGACGAAGACCGGATGGTCGGTGAATTCAAAGGGCCGGTCGACGCGGAAGGGGCTGCCCTGCCAATCCTGCAAGTGCGAGGTCTGGCGGCGCTCGGCGCTGATGCGGCGATTGAGGAGCTTGCGCAGTTGCGTCTCCACCAGATCGCGGAAAGAGTGGTCATTGCTGAACTGTCGGAAGGCGCGCCGGAAGCTGCCATCGGCGTTGAAGAAGTGGTTGCGGAAAAAGCTCTCCAGGCGGTTGCGGTCCGCCAGGGCCTCCCGCGCCGCCTCGGCGTTGTTGACATCCACCAGGCAGGGGGCGGTCTTGCGATAGACCAGGACCTCCGGACTGCCGGTGCGCGCCGAGGCCTCCACCGCGTCGACAAACTCCCACTCGGTCCCGGTCATGCCCCCATAGGGGTCATTCGCCAGGGGCGTCCCCAGGCGCGCCCACAGCATGACCAGCACGATTTCACAATCCGAAGGCCGCACCAGTCCCGCCTGGAAGCTCTGGGCCGCGGTCAGGGCCTCCTGTTCCCACAGCACCGCCTGGACCTTGAAATAAGGCAGATATTCCTGCGCCAGGGCCTCGATGATGCTCCGGGTTAGGGCCCGCTCATGATCCAGGTCGGACGGGGAAGAGACGAAGATGCGGATCAGGGGGTCAGCCATCGGCACACCTGAAGAGGGTGGAAAGGAAGGTGGCGCGGGGGGAGAAGGTTGAGCAAACGCCCCCTCTCTGAGAGAAAGGATAGGCCAAAGTTCAGGCCCTGGCACGAGGCGGGCCAGCAGTATTATTGGCGCCCCATTTCGTCGATGATGTGGAGATGATGACCTCCCCCTGTGCCCCCTCCGCGCTCCGCCCCTACTGGCTCGTCGCCCTCAAGGGCCATCGCCAGTTGCGGCAGCCGGAAGCGGTCGAGGAGGCACTCGCCGCGCTGCTGCGTACCCTGAGCGTGGAGATTCAGGGCACCCTGGTCGGGGTCTCCTCCATCGCCCCGGGGGCGGACACCCTCTTCGCCCAGACCGTCCTGGGGATGTCCCTGCCCTGGCGGGCCCTGTTGCCCGTGCCAGTGGCCGAGCTGCGCCAGGACTTTTCCGCGGCGGACTGGGCGTTGCGGGATCGCTTGTTGGCGCGGGCAATCGAAATCGAGATCCGCGGAACCGTCCGTGACCGGCATGAGGCCCGGCTGGAATGCGGCCTGGACACCGTCGATCAGGCCGACCTGCTGATCGCGGTCTGGGATGGCGAACCCGCCCCGGCAACCGCAGGCGGCGGCGCTGGAAGGCGTAGCGGGAATGGACCCAGACGGCATCGTTGGCCGCCATGGAATTGGTAAGGATGGCCACTCGTACGTCGCGGTCACGCAGCCCTTCCAGCAGGTCGAAGGTCCCCGGCAGCATGATCAGGTAGGGGGTGGCGGCGAGCACCTCCCGGCGGGCGCCACGGGCCAGGTCGGTCAACTGCCGCCCGCTTTCGCCGAAGGCATCGTAACGGTCCAGCTCCGGGTTCTTGCCCGGCCGGTCGTAGATCAGCCGCGCCGGGCCCCAGTGGAGATCCGTCGCCTTCAGCCCCCGAAAGCGGTCGGCGGTGGCCGCGAGGCCGGCGTTGAAACGCGGGGGGAAGTTCTCGGGCTGGGCGGCATACTGGTGCAACCCCTGGTAGTAGGCCGCGCGTTCCGCCGGGGTGATGGGGAGGTCGACCACCGCCTCCAGGGGGACCACCCAGGGATCGTTCCAGTACTCATCGAAACTGCGGGAGATGGCCGGCACCACGGGACCCACAGTCAAGACATCGAGATCGCGGAAATTGAATTGGCGGTTCAGGTCGTAGTACTCATCGGCGACGTTGCGGCCGCCGAGGATGGCCACGCTGCCGTCGATGATGAAGGTCTTGTTGTGCATGCGCCGATTGAGGCGCGGAAAGTCGCCCCCGGCCCCGATGAGGCGCGCCAGCTTGCCCAGGGTATCCAGCCCCAGGATACCGGCAGGGTTGTACAAACGGATCTCGACCTGGGGATGGTCGTTGAGCCAGGCCAGAAAACGGGGGTCGGCATCGAGGGAGATCTCGTCGACGATGACCCGGACCCGGACCCCCCGCTCCGCCGCCCGCAGCAGGCGCTCGGCGGCGATCTTGCCGACGTTGTCCTGATACCAGATAAAGTACTGGGTATCGATGGTGTGGCTGGCCTGATCGGCCAGCATGCCCCGCCACAGAAGGGCCTCCTCGCCCTTGTCCAGGAGCAGGAAACCCGACTGGCCAGCGGGCTGGTGGCGGACCAGGCGCTGGAGCCGCTTGCCCAGGGTGGTGCCGCCGGGATCGGCGATGGCCTGGGATTCGGTCCGGTCCACCTGCTGGCTGGCGGTGGGATCGACGGACTTGAGGCTAGCGCAGCCGGTCAGCACCAGCGCCGGCAGCGTCAAGGCTAAATTTAGTTCTTTCACCAGATCAAACTCAAGGAGCCTTCGGCCCGACAACCCCGCCAGCAGGGCTGGGATCTTCCGCACCTGGGAGACGAACCAGCGATTGAAGAGTGGCCATTTAGCTTCTGGTCTTCCAGTACCCTGGCTCACGATGCAGATTCATCACCGCCAAAATGAAGATGCCATCTGGCTTCTCGGAATAGAAAATCCCATAGGGAAATCGCCTGACCAGAGACCTTCTGACATCCCCGTCAAGCAAGACCCAGGCTTTTGGATATTCGACAGCCCTGCGAATCGCCGACAGGACTTCGAGCGCAAAGTCATGCCCTAAACCCGGCTCAATGTCCTGGTAGTAATCAACCGCCTGATTAAACTCCTCTTCTGCCTCAGGGTGGAAGGAAAAACTCCTTGCTCCAGCCTGCTCCAGAGTCTGTCGAACACATCCTCCCCTGAAACGGCTGTAACCCGACCCGACCGCAGATCGGCAAGTCGGCGTTGCGCTTCATCTAGCCATTGTTGATCCCATGCCGATTCCGGCGGGTTCAAACTGCGCAGCAGCAAATCCACCATATGCGCACGCTCATCGACAGGTAAAGAAACCGCTTCTTCAATCAGTTGCTGCATATTCATTTTTTCACCTCTCAGCAGTTAACGGCCGTCTACCGTCTGCCGGTATCAGCCGCCAGAATTCACCCTCTGAGCATACACCGCCCGGCACCAGGCTGGCAGTGCTGGTATCGGCAGGCAATGCATCAAGCCGCCAGATCGGTCGGGTCATCAACCCCATCGGTCCCCCACTGCAATGACCTTTTTGACCAGACCGGCCAAATGGGTTCGTTTCGCGAAACGACCTTTTTCCGCCACCGGCGGTTCGGCCGCGGCGATCCTGAGGCCCGAGGACACCCCACCCTCCCCCCCGCTTGCCCCTCGCAGCGGTCATGCCGGGGAACCCCATCCGCCTGTGCTAGACTTTTCGCCATGCGCCACCCCATCGACCCCAAGATCGACTGTGTCTTCAAGGCCCTGCTCGGGGCCGAGGACAATCGCGTCCTCCTCATCCACTTCCTCAACGCCCTGCTGGGTCGCGAGCTCCCGGCGCGGTCGAAACCGAAGAACAGCGCTGGCTGAAATTCTTCAAAGACGGGGAACGGTTGGACGCCGACCGCCTCCCGGACTGGATGCAGACCACCGAAATGAGGCAAGCCATGAGCACGTTGCAGCGCTTCTCCGACA
>JAHDND010000038.1 GCA_018435665.1 Candidatus Thiosymbion sp.
CGTAATGGACCACAAGAGCCACTCAGAATACCCAAAATGAGCCCAAAAACGGGTTAAAACGGGCTGCTAAGTCAAAAATGACGCTCTCCAAGGGCGGAAAGAGAGAAATCGGGTCATTCTTCAGCGTTTCCTTAGGGAGAGACTGATCCGGACCTCGGCCATGCGTACCCGTACCCGGGCAGCCACGTCGCCAGCGGTTTCCACGGGTACAGTCACCGGGTGCGTGTCGTAGGGCGGGTAGGGGTTGTCGCGCCGCACGTCGAACACCTGCCCGCTCGCCTTGCCGACGTAGCCCGTGCATCCCAGGGCTCGGGCATCGGCGTGACTCAGGTAGCCGGTGCTCAGCAGTCGGTCATCCAGCGAGGGATGATCGTCGACAATGTCGAATAAGGGTTCGATCACCTGGCGCAGGGCCGCGTGGTCCGCGCGCAGGAGCGCGGCCCCCTCGGGTGGCAGGTCGTGGGCGACGCCGCCGGGAATCACGGCATCCATCATGAAGCGATGACCAAAGAGCTCCGCGCTGCGGCGATGCCATTGCTCACGCAAGCGCGCGCACTGCACATGAACGAAGGCAAAGCCCACGTCGTTACAGATGGCGCCAATATCGCCGAGATGATTAGCGATGCGCTCGCGTTCGCTGAACAAGGCGCGCAATATCGCGGCCCGTGGGGGAACGATGCAGGTGGTGGCACGCTCCATCGCCTGGCAGGCTGCCCAGGCGTGAGCCACTGTCGAGTCTCCCGAGACGCGCCCGGCCAGCCGGGCGAGTCCAAGCGGGTCGCGCCCAACAGCGCTTTTTTCAATGCCCTTGTGAACGTAGCCCAGGCGCGCTTCCAGCCGCAGGACCTCTTCGCCTACCGCCTGGAAGCGAAAATGGCCGGGTTCGATGATCCCAGCGTGTACCGGCCCGACCGGGATTTCGTAGACGCCGCTGCCGTGGATGCCAGCAAAGGGGTAGTCGGCATCGGCGCGGACACGTCTGAGCGAGCGTCCCTCGATGGGATAGTCCAGGCGCAGGGGAAATTCGCCGTCTGGCCAAGCCTGGTGGCGGGTCCAGCGGCGGCGATCCGGGTGATCCAGAAAGGCGACTCCCGTCAAATCGCGCAGATGACGCTCCAGGCGATTCGCGCCCGGAAAGTAGGGCGTGTGCGAAGCCAGGATCGGGTGGCTCAGGGGTACCTCGGTCTCGATCACCAGGTAATCCCCCAAATGCTCCAGGCAGACACGCACCACGACATCCAATTCCCGTGGATCACCCCAGGCGCCGGCCCAGCGGCAGCCCATGCCCGCCGCCACGGAACCCGCCTTACCCCAGTCCTCGGCATCCAGCACGAGCCGATGGGCCGGGTTTAGGGACGCGGCCTCGCCAAAGCGCACGAGCGCATGTTCGTCTTCCAGTCGCGCGAGATACTCGGACAGCCAGTCGAAGGCACTCATAGCAGGTGCGTCCCGGTGATCAGCTCAGTCGCTCGATCTAGCCAGCTGGTGAGGAACGGGGGGATGGAGAGTCCAAGCCAGAGTACCAGCCCCAGGTGGGTCAGCACCGGCAGCATGTTCGCGGCCACGGGCCGCTGGCCTGGAGGCGCGGCGCCATAGACCATGGGCTGTAGGTGCCGAAACAGGCCGGCGAAGGCGATGACCAAACCCGTCACCAGGGGGAGCGTGAACCAGGGCTGCGCCTGCATGGTGGCGGTCAGCAGCAGGAACTCGCTGGTAAAGACGCCGAAGGGCGGAAAGCCCGCGATCGCAACCACGCCGATCAGCAGCGACCAGCCCACGGCGGGTTGGGTTCGGATCAGCCCCCGGATGTGGTCGATGGACTGGGTACCGGCAATGTGGGCCGCATGGCCCACGGTGACGAAAATCGCCGACTTGGTGAAGGAGTGCACCAGCATGTGCAGCAGGGCGCCGAAAGTGGCGAGTGGACCGCCGAGACCGAAGCCGAAGGTCATCAAGCCCATGTGCTCGATCGAGGAGTAGCTGAACATACGCTTGATGTCGCGCTGACGATGCAGGAACAGGCTCGCCGTCATGAACGTGACCAGGCCAAATCCCATCATCAGTTGGCCAGCCAGGTGCGGGGTGGCGGTTCCGGCCAGGGAGCCATCCACGAGCATCTTCAGGCGGATCAACGCATAGAGGGCGACATTTAACAAGAGCCCGGAGAGCACGGCCGACATGGGGGTGGGACCCTCCGAATGCGCATCGGGCAGCCATTGGTGCATGGGCACCAAACCGACCTTGGTCCCATAGCCCACGAGCAGGAAGACGAAGGCGAGCCGCATCACCACGGCGTCGAGTTCCCCGGAGCGCTGATAGAGCGCGCTCCAGAGCAGACCGGTCTCCGGATCGCTGATGACCTGCTGGGCCGCGAAATAGGTCAGAACCGTGCCAAACAGCGCCAGGGCGATACCGACACCGCAGAGGATGAAGTACTTCCAGGCCGCCTCCACCGCCTCGGGTGTGCGGTATAAGGACACCAGCAGCACGGTCGCCAACGTCGCTCCTTCCACCGCCACCCACAGGACACCGAGGTTGTCAGTGGTGAGCGACAGCAGCATGGTGAACATGAAGGTCTGGTACATGGAATGGTAAATGCGCATGCCGCGATTGCCGATCTTGCCGGTCTCGCAGACGTGGCGCATGTAAGGCCGGGAGAAGATCGATGTGGTCAGCCCGACAAAGGTGTTCAGCGCCACGAGATAGACATTGAAGGCGTCGATGCGAAAGGTGAATCCGGCGACCTCGCCGACGGTGGCCACCGTCCAGGCCAGCATCATCGCCGCGGCAAATGAGACCGCGGATACCCCGACGTTGAGCCAACCGGCCCAGCGCAGCGGACGAAACAGGGCCAGGATGACGGCGCCTGCCAGAGGCGCGAGAAGCACGATCAGCAAGGCGTTCAATTGCCATCCTCCACGGTCTCGGTGAGCCGGTTGAGCCGGTCCACGTCGAGGGAATCGATGCTTTCGCGAATCTGGAAGAAGAACACCCCAAACAAAACCATCGCCACCAAGACATCGAAGGCGACGCCAAGCTCGACGACCATTGGCATGCCGGAGGTTGCGGAGACGGCGGCCAGGAAGAGGCCATTCTCCATCGACATGAAGCCAAGCACCTGAACCACCGCCTGCTGGCGGAACACCATCGTCAGCAGGCCGATCAGCAGCACGGACAGGCTGATGGCGACGATGTTGCGCGTGAAGATCTGCTCTTGCTGGATCATGGGCAGCACCAGCCAGTAGCTGAAGACCACCATGGCGACAGCGGCCATCATGATCAGGGCGGGCCTATCCAGCGATTGCACATGGCGATCAAGCTCCAGACGCCGTGTCAGGCGATGCAGCATCCAGGGGATCAGCAGGGCCTTGAGCAGCAGGGTGAGCGCTCCCGAGAAATAGAGATGATGGGAATGGCTGGTCATGGCGACTACGAACGTTACCGCCGCCACCAAGGCGCCCTGCCAGGCAAAAACATGGATAGCGGAGACCAGGCGTGCCTGAGCAAGCAGGGCAAACGAGGTGAAAAGCACGAGCGCCGCCAACATCAGCACCAACTGCTGGAGCAGGGAGAGACTGGTGAAGATCATGCGCCCACCTCGAGGATGATGTGGCTGAGCAGCCCGAGCAGCGACAAGAGGAGGGAGAGATTCAGGAAGGCCGAAACCCGGAACAGGCGCATTTTTGCCAGGACGGTTTCAGCCACCGCCAACGCCGCGCCGAGGATCAGGAGTTTGGTAACGATGGCGGCGAGCCCAACGCCCAACGCGACCGGAGTCAGGCTCTGCGCAATCCCCCAGGGGAAGAAGATGTTGACGATCAGGGTGCCATACAGGACCAGCTTGATCTGCGCCGCCCATTCCATCAGTCCCAAGTGCCGACCGGAATATTCGAGCAGCATGGCCTCATGGATCATCGTGAGTTCGAGGTGAGTGGCCGGGTTATCCACGGGAATACGCCCGGTCTCGGCGAGCGCTACCAGTAACAGGCCACCGAGCGCGAAGAGGAACGAGGGCCTCAGCACGAGGCCACTGTTCAGGTGATATTCGACGACACTCGCCAGGTTGGTACTGTGGGCGGTCATGGCGAGTGAGAAGACCGCGACCAACATCGCCGGTTCGGCCAGGGCCGAGACCAGCATCTCGCGTGAGGCGCCCATGCCGCCGAAGGCCGTACCGACATCCATGCCGACCAGGGCGAGAAAGAATCGCGCCAAAGCCAGCAGGCCGACCAGGGCGATGATGTCCGCAATCGCCGCGGTGGGCAGATTCGTGGCCACCAGCGGGATCGTCGCCGCCGCAAGCCAGGTCGCCACAAAGACGATGTAGGGTGCGCTCCGAAACACGGGCGATGCGGTGTGGGCTACCCGTGCCTCCTTGGCGAAGAGCTTCCACAGATCGCGGTAAGGCTGGATGATCGGCGCACCGCGCCGATTTTGCAGTCTTGCCTTCACCTTGCGGACCCAGCCGACCAGTAGCGGTCCCAAGGCGGCATACAGGAGCGCCTGCAGCAAGGCCAGGCCCCAAGGGGCCATGTTCAGGAAATGATCCATAACAGAACCAAAAGGGTGCTAAGCGTCCAGCCCAGATAGACACGGATGTTGCCCGATTGCAGTTTCACCACCCGGCGGGCCGCGGACTCCACGGCCCGCGCAACCGGGGCATAGAGCAGACCCCAGGCGCGGTCCCTGACTATCAGGCGATGATGGGCTTCACCGCCCTTGCGGAGGTCGATGGACTCCTCGATGTGGAACAAAACGCCGAACACCCGGCGGATCGGCTGGGCGAAAGCGGTGGCGGTGTATTGCATGCGCGCCGTCGGTGGTGTGAAGCCGCAGTCCCAGGCATCACAGTGACGCACCCGGCGCACGAGGCCACGACGCAGCATCCAGGCCACGGCGACGGCCCCCAGAGACAAGAGGACGATCAGCAGTGGGGCACTGTAGCTGGCCGTTCCGGGCGATACGGGTGTCAGCCACAGCCAGCCTTGGGCAGTCGTCTGTGGCAAGCCTTCGCCGAGGAGCTGCCGCGCCACGACGTCGACGAGCGCAATGACCGAAGCAGGAAAAACGCCCAGTAGCAGGCACATCGCCGCCAGCAATCCCTGACTGGCGCGCATGCCGAACGGAACGGGTCGGGCACGACGCACATGCCGGCTCCGGGCCTGGCCGAGGAAGGCGATACCATAAGCCTTGACGAAGCAGGCCGCGGCCAGGGCGCCAGTAAGTGCCAACACCGCCGCGGCAATGGGAATCAGACTGCGCAGCACGCCGCTGTCAAGTTGCCAGGCCTGAAGTGCCGACTGGAAGGTCAACCACTCGGAGACGAAGCCATTGAAGGGGGGCAGTGCCGAGATGGAAAGGCAACCAATCAGAAAGAACAGGCCGGTCCAGGGCATGCGCCGTAACAGCCCCCCCATCTGCTCAAGGTCATGTTCATGGGTGCTGTGCAGGATGGCGCCGGCGCCGAGGAACAGAAGGCCCTTGAACATGGCGTGATTGATGCTGTGGTAAAGCGCGGCGATCAACGCCAGGCTTCCCAGCACCAGGTGGCCAGTACTCAAAAACACCATGGCCAGCCCCAGGCCAATGAAGATGATCCCGAGATTCTCGACCGAGGAATAGGCCAGGAGACGCTTGAGATCATTCTGCATCAGGGCATAGAGCACGCCCATGATGGCCGACACGCTGCCGATTGCCAGCACGCTGACGCCCCACTGCCAATGGAACTGGCCGATGAGGTCAAAGATCACCCGAATGAAACCGTACACGGCCACCTTGAGCATCACCCCGGACATCAGGGCCGATATGTGCGAGGGCGCCACGGGGTGGGCCTCAGGCAGCCAGGCATGCAGCGGCACCAGTCCTGCTTTCATGCCGAAGCCGAGAAAGACCAAAACGAAGGCGATACTCGACCAGATGAAGGGGAGCTCGGCGACGCGCATCGTATCGAAGCCAAAGCCACCGCCAAATGCCGCCAGGACCCCGAAGCCAAGCAGAATGGCCAGTCCGCCGATATGGGCCATCAAGAGATAGAGGAATGCCGCGCGTCGGTTAGCCCCATTCTCGTGCTGGAACGCCACCAGAAAATAAGATGACAGGGACATCAACTCCCAGGCCACCATGAACAGGAAGGCATCGTCTGCCAGCACCACCAGCAGCATGCCGGTGAGGAACAGGCCAGTGAATACGCCCAGCGCCGCAAGAGATTCGCGACCGCGCTCGATCGCACGGGCATAGACGGGTCCGTACAGGCCCACGGCACAGCTCACGATACCGATCAGCGTGAAGAAGAACCCGGCGAGCGGGTCCAGACGCACCCGCCACGGGAGCCATGGCAGCCCCAACGGCAGGGTGGTCGCGATCACGCCACCCTCGACGAGAGTGACCAGACCCGCCGCGAGCGCGGAGAGGCCTGCGAGCCCGAGCAAGGGCATCGCTAGCATGCGGAGGATCTGCGGTATCCGCCCCGCGCCCAGCGACACCGCGGACGAAGTCAGCGCCAGTGCGATGGCGAACGCGGCGAGCAACAATCCCGTATCCATGATCAAGGCTTGCTGGTGGAGTTCGCGGACGTCATCAGCCGGACACCACGTCCCCCCCCGTTGCTGACAGTTCCCTCTCCGATCAACTCCACCCCCGCCTTCTGCAAGGCGTCGACCAATTTGACCAGCGAGTCGACGTTGCCCCGCACCTGACCCTCGCTAGCCTCCATGCGTTGTATGGTCGGCAGCGACAAACCGGATGCTTCTGCCAGGTGACGCTGATCCATGTTGAGCAGTGCCCGGGCAGCCCGAATCTGGGCGGATGTAATCATTTTTCTGACATGAGTTATTAGATAATTTTTGTGATTATGAACCTCTCACACATGAGTAGTAAAGTTTCAGACATCATCCAACCCCCCGGCAGTGCTGACTGGGGTAGGTAGGCACCACCCTGCTATGCCACAGGCTCTCAGCCCTTTCACAATCCCGCAAGCGCCTGCTCGAGATCCGCCAGCAAGTCCCTGCCGTCCTCCAGGCCCACCGACAGGCGCACCAGGCCTTCGCTGATGAAATGGGCGGCACGCTCCTCCAGGCTGTAGACGGCATGGGTCATGCTGGCAGGGTGCTGGGCCAGGCTCTCCGCATCCCCCAGGCTAACGGCGCGGGTGAAGAGTCGCAGGGCATCCATGAACCGGCGGCCGGCCTCGAAGCCGCCCTTGAGTTCGAAGGCGACCATGCCCCCGGGCTGGCCCATCTGGCGGCAGGCGAGGTCACGCTGAGGAAAGGAGGCCAGGCCGGGGTAATGGACCACGGCCACCGCCGGATGGGCTTCCAGGAAATTCGCCACCTGGATGGCATTGAGGGAATGGCGGTCCATGCGCAGGGCCAGGGTCTTGAGGCCGCGCAGGATGAGAAAGGCGTCCTGGGAGGAGAGCACGGCCCCGGTCATGTCCTTGATGCCGACGTAACGCACCTCGTCCAGGGCCGCCTTGGGGCCGACGATGGCCCCCGCCAGCAGGTCACCGTGGCCGCCCAGATACTTGGTGGCGGAATGGACGACGAAGTCGGCCCCCAGTTCCAGGGGCCGCTGGAGATAGGGGGTGCAGTAGGTATTGTCCACCACCGTCAGGGCGCCATGGCCACGGGCGATGGCGGCGATGGCGGCGATGTCCACCAGGCGCATGTTGGGATTGGCCGGGGTCTCGAAAAAGACCATCTTGGTCTGGGGGGAGATGGCGGCGGCCAGGTTGGCCGGGTCGGTCAAGTCCAAATGCCGGACCTGGACGCCGAACCTCTCCAGCCCGTGGTGGAAGAAGGCGAAGGTGCAGCCGTAGAGGGTCTTGTCCGCGATCAACTCGTTCCCCGGTGCCAGCAGGGTCCAGAGCAGGGAGGTGGTGGCCCCCTGTCCCGAGGCGGTCACCAGGGCCGCCTCACCCCCTTCCAGGTTGGCCAGGCGTTCCTCCAGCAGATGGGTGGTGGGATTGCCGACCCGGGAGTAGACATAACCCGGCTGCTCGCCGGCAAAGCGCGCCATGCCATCGGCGACCGTGGGGAAGGTATAGGTGGAACTGAGGTAAAGGGGCGGACAGAGGGCGCCATGACCCTCGTAGGGATCATAACCATGGTGGATGGCACGGGTGGAAAATCCGGGCGCTTGGGCGGGCTTGTCTGGCGTCATGGTCATGGCTTCCTGGATGACGGATCCAATGGGATTTTTTAACCCTTCAGCCCCCTCTCTCCCACCCTCCCCCGTCAGAGGGAGACAGCAAGAGAATCAGCGACTTGTGCTGTTGAAGCCGCCTCGCGTGCGTGGGGAGTCTGAAGGATTAGGTTCAATTATGGGTCAGGTCGCAACGACAAGCGACTTTGAGCCATACCCATCTCGAACCAATTTGTATTTTCCGGGCCGGACCGGCCACCGAAGGACTTTGACAGCCCCTCACCCGGCGCCTGGTTTCAGGCGCGCTCGATGGGAAAGGCCAGCACCTGGTCGATGTGGCTGGCGCCGGTGATGGCCATCAGCAGCCGGTCCAGACCGAGGGCCACGCCCGCGGCCTCGGGCATGCCGGCCGCCAGGGCGGCGAGGAAGGCCTCGTCCAGCGGCGGGACGGGCAGGCCGAGTTCGCGGCGGATGGCCTGATCCTGCTCGAACCGCTGCCGCTGCTCGGCGGCATCGGTCAGCTCGGCGAAACCATTGGCCAGTTCCACCCCCTCCAGGTAGAGCTCGAAGCGCTCCGCCACCGGTTCGGGGCCGGGGCGGAGCCGCGCCAGGGCCGCCTGGCTGGGGGGATAGTCGCGCAGGAAGGTCAGCCGACCCCGGCCCAGCCCGGGCTCCAGGCGGTGGGTGAGGAGCAGGTCCAGCCAGCCATCGCGATCGAGGTCCAGGTCCTCGGCACCGGCGATGCCTTGGCCCCGGGCACAGGCGGCCAAGTCCTCCAGGGAGGCGCGGAAGGGGTCGATCACCAGCCGGTCAAGAAACAACTGGCGATAGCTCAGGATCTCCACCGGCCGCTCGGGCTGGCCCAGTGCCAACCGCACCAGCTCCGCCACCTCGGTGATGAGCCGGTCACTGTCCCAGCCGGGACGGTACCACTCTAGCAGGGTGAATTCCGGATGATGACGGCGGCCACGCTCACCATCGCGAAAGACCTTGCAGATCTGATAGATAGGACCGGAGCCCGCCGCCAGCAGGCGTTTCATGGGGAATTCGGGGGAGGTGTGCAGCCAGAGGGGCGCCCGCCGACCCTGGGCCGTCCAGGCCGTGCGCCAGCTCTCCAGGGTGGGGTCGCTCAGGCCGGCGCGGGAGGCCAGCGGTGTCTCGACCTCCAGGACCCCTGCCGCCGCGAAGAATCGGCGCATGAGGGCGTAGAGTTCGGCTCGGGCCCGGAGGGCGGCAAGGGATGCCGCTGGCCGCCACTCCATTGGGCTGTTTTCCGTTCCAACCCCTTCAGTCGAGGGGCAAGAAAACATCATGCATCACCCACTTTATCCGGGATGCGAGCCTATGGGAGGACGAGCATGATACATATCGCATTTCACTTTTCGGCATCGTGTAAGGGAGGGTCGGGTGGCGTCTGGCGGGGGTGTCGACCGCATGGAGGCGGTCGTCAAGCCTACAGGGACGTATTCACGGCGTCCCCCGCCAGAAGACGCCACCCGACCCGGAACAGCCGAAAATTGATGTGCGAGATGTCTAGGCCGATCCGCCCAAAAACGCACCCATCGAAGAGTGTTGGTCCGCGAGCACTGGCGAACGGCACCGCCATCGTGCCCGGGGCCGGCCAGGCTCATTCCTCCTTGGCGCGGGAGACATACTCCCCGGAGCGGGTGTCCACCTTGATGAGTTCGTCGATCTGGACGAAGAGGGGCACGCGCACCACGGCGCCGGTCTCCAGGGTCGCCGGCTTGCCGCCACCCCCGGAGGTGTCGCCCTTGAGGCCCGGGTCGGTCTCGACGATGCGCAGGATGACGAAGTTGGGCGGCTCCACGGACAGGGGGGCGCCGTTATAGAGGGTGACCTGGCACATGTCCTCTTCCTTGATCCACTTGGCGGCATCCCCCATCGCCGCCGCGTCGGCGGTCAGTTGCTCATAGCTCGCCGGGTCCATGAAGTGCCAGGTGTCGCCGTCGTTGTAGAGATACTGCATCTGGGTATCATGCACATCCGCCGCTTCGACCGTATCGCCGGACTTGAAGGTACGCTCGACCACGCGGCCGGTCTTGAGGTTGCGCATCTTGACGCGGTTGAAGGCCTGGCCCTTGCCGGGTTTGACGAACTCGTTCTCGATGATGCTGTATGGATCACCATCCAGCATGATCTTCAGGCCGCCGCGAAACTCGTTGGTGTTGTAAGTCGCCATGTCAGTCACTCTTCGGATGGGGTCGAAAAAAAACGCCCCATTATACCCAGACTCCGGGCCGCGTCCTTTTCCGCCCTCCTTGTCGCCCAAGGCCGAGGTCTGGCAACAGGAATTGCGGGCCGCCTTCACTCGTCCCGCGGAGCTGCTGGCGTTTCTGGGCCTGGACCCGGACCTCGCCGACCCTGCCGCGGCCCGCGCCTTCGCCTTTCTGGTTCCCCGGGGCTTCGCCCGCCTCATGCGGCGGGGCGATGCGGCGGACCCCCTCCTGCGCCAGGTCCTGCCCCTGCGCGAGGAGGGATGGATCCCTCCCGGCTACACCCAGGACCCGGTGGGCGACGCCCAGGCCCGCGATGCCCCGGGCCTGCTGCGCAAGTACCAGGGCCGCGCCCTGCTGGTGGTCACCGGGGCCTGCGCCCTCCATTGCCGCTACTGCTTCCGCCGTCATTTTCCCTATGCCGAAGAGGCCCTGATCCATGACCGCGAGCAACAGGCCCTGGACGCCCTGGCGCGGGACCCGGACCTCACCGAGGTCATCCTCAGCGGTGGCGATCCCCTGATGCTGGACGACGCCCGACTGGAGGAGCTCCTTAAGCGGCTTTCGGCCCTGGGACAAGTGCGGCGCCTGCGGCTGCACACCCGCCTGCCGGTGGTGCTCCCCTCCCGCATCGGCCCCCGTCTGTGCACCCTCTTCGCCACGAGCCCCCTGCCCCTCGTCATCGTCATCCACGCCAATCATCCCCGGGAATTGAGCCCCGAGGTGGTGGCCGCCCTGGCCGCCCTGCGGCAAACGGGCGCGACCTTGCTCAATCAGAGCGTCCTGTTGCGGGGGGTGAATGCCGATCCCGATTGTCTCGCCGCGTTGAGCGAGGCCTTGTTCGCCACCGGGGTACTGCCCTATTACCTGCATCAGCTCGATCCGGTGGCGGGCGCGGCCCATTTCGCGGTGCCCCCCGCCGAGGCCGGGGAGATCTTGCTGCGCCTGCGGGCCACCTTGCCCGGCTATCTGGTCCCCAAACTGGTGCAAGAGGTGCCGGGTGCTCTCAGCAAGCTGCCCTTGTTTGAGCGCTTGTGAAATATATAGATCGCAGCTCAGGTTTTCGGCATCGCTTGGGAGGGTCGGGATAGCGAAAATTTGAGGTTCCGCTACTAGACAACACCTGGCGAAGCTTATCCGCCCGGCCGGGACCCCCGCCAAGGGCGCGGCACTGGGTATAATCCCGCCTCCCAGCCACCAATCCCGATTCACCATGGAAAACGCCCCCGTGCCGCCGAAGTTGTTGATCCTCTCCCCGCAGGCAGACGAGGCCCGGAGTATCCTCGCCGGTCTGCGGCAGGTGGGTCTGGAGGCCCTGGGTGATCATTGCCCCCGCCCGGAGGAACTGGCGGCGCGGGTCGCCGCCACCATCCCCGACCTGTTGCTCTGCCTCACCCGACCCCCGCACCTGGAGCTGACCAGCGCCCTGACGCGCTATCAGGAGCTGACTCAGGACCTGCCCCTGATCATCCTCACCGCCGGCGACGCGGACCCGGACCAACTCCTCCAGGCCCGGCGGTCAGGGGCCCGGGATGTCTGCGATCGGGGGAATTTTCCCTGGATGGCGCTCCTGATCGCCCGGGAATTCCATGATCTGCAACAGCGCCGGCTGGTCCGGGAACTGCGGCAACGGGTGCAGGCGCTGGAGGAGACCTGCGGCAAGGCGGGGGCCCAGGCCACCAGCGGCCAGCGCGGCGCCAACCCCAGCGCCCTCGCCGGAGCCGGGGATGGGGCTGGATCTGGCGCTGGGGCTGGATTTGGATCTGGATCTGGGGCTAGCCCGGGGACCTTCCAGGCGCGGGAACGCGAGGATGCTCGCCAGTTCGCCCTGCGCATCAACCGCGCCCTCGGCGGCGATTATTTTCAGCTCTTCTACCAACCCATCATCAGCCTCAAAGGGGATGGCGAGGA
This sequence comes from Candidatus Thiosymbion sp., assembly GCA_018435665.1. Lineage (GTDB taxonomy): Bacteria > Pseudomonadota > Gammaproteobacteria > Chromatiales > Chromatiaceae > M0108. Next base: position 12,288 of record JAHDND010000038.1, read on the forward strand.
ACGCTACAACGTCTTTATCCGCCTGCGCAATGACCGCCAGGGGGTGCGTGAGGCCAAGGAGTTTCTCGCCGCCGCCGTCCAGTCCGGGCGCATGGTCGCCGTCGACCATTGGGTGATCGAGCATGCCCTCCTGGCCCTGGCTGAGCAGCGGCACAACGGCCGCCAGTTGAACTTTTTCATCAATCTGGCCGAGGAAACCTTGCGGGAACCGGGATTCATCACCTGGCTCGCTGGCCTCATCGACCGTCAGCAGGTGAGCGGAAATTGGCTCGCCTTCCAGGTCCTGGAAGAGCAGGTGCGCGCCAATCCGACCCTCTATACCCAATTCGCCCAGGACCTGGCCCGCCTGGGCTGCCATCTGGCCCTGAACCGCTTCGGCATCGCCCCCCACCCGGACCGGCTGCTCACCGGCCTCGCCGCCGACTACGTCAAGCTCGATGCCCAACTGACCGCGGGGATCGCCGATGACGAGCGCAAGGAACAGCAGCTCACGCAGCTCGTCGGTCTGATCCGCACCCAGGGCAAGGCCAGTATCGCCACCAACATCGAGGATGCCCGCACCCTCAGTGTCCTCTGGACGGTGGGCGTGGATTTCGTCCAGGGCAATTTCCTCCAACGCCCCGCCCCCACCCTGGAGTCCATCCAGTAGGACGGCCCGATCCCCATGGTCCGGACGTGACTCACACGCCCTTACCAGGGCATGAAGGAGTTCATGAAGCCCATGGGGCGGCTGATACTGCGATTCAGGTTGCCCATGTCGTAACTCATGGTCCCGGTGGTGTGGGTCATGAGGCGCAGGGATTGATTCAGGGCGTCCATGGTGGCCAGCATGGGCCTGAGGGTTTCGACATCCGTCGCCATGGCCTCGACGCTGGACGCCATGGCGCGGACGCTGTTGCTCATCTGACTGACATTGTCGGACATGGATTGCATGTTACTGGCCAGCACCGTCATGTTGCTGTCGATGCTGATGGCCATGTAATGGACATCCTTGGCCAGGCTGAACACAAGGTAAAAGCCATAGGCGGCGAGGATGATGAAGGCGAACATGGAAGGATAGACGATGAGTTCCCAGCGTTTGGCGCTGGTCTCGAAGGCATGGGAGAGGCGCTCAAAGGCAATGGCATCGCCCGGTTCGCCCCCTTTGGCCCCCGCCGCCTCGCCGGCCCGCGCTAACTCGCTGCTTGGCGCCATGGTTTTACTACCGCTCATCGCCGGTCAGATGCTTGTCCGTTGGTCACCGCGAAAACCGGAGGGATCAGCTCACCAGGTGCGGGTATAGGGTGGCGGCCAGGGCGAAGAATTCCTTGGCGCCCTTGCCCCGAGGTTCCAGTTCGAAGACCGCCAGCCCCTCGCTGAAGGAGCGCCGGAAGACGGTGCGGGTCGCGATGCGGGGCTTGATGTACTTGATGCCCGGCAGGGAGACCAAGGCGGCCGCGGTCTCATTGGTCTCCCGGACGCTGTGGTGGGTATCACCGCGATTGATGAAGCCCATGATCTTGGGCGTGTTTTGCGGGACCGTGGACTCGACCAGGTGGATGAAGCGCTGCGTGGACCAGATATCGGCCTGGGACGGGGGGACGGGCACCACCACCCGGTCGCACAGCTTGAGGGCCAGGCGCAGGGCCTCCATGTCCGCCGTACCGATATCGATCAAGGTTTCATCGGCGCTGGCCAGGAGTTCCGGCGACAGTCCCAACTTCCCCTTGACCTTGAGTTTTGGCGTGAAAGCCTCTTCCAGACGCACATCCACGACGTCGGTCAGGGTGGCCTGGGGATCGGCGTCGATCAGTTGGACCTTGACCTCTGCCATGGCCAGCCAGACGGCCAGATTGAAGGACAGGGTGCTCTTCCCCGAGCCCCCCTTCAGGCTACCGATAACCGTGATCATGCATCAACCCGCGGCCAGGATTAAAAAGCACCGTGCCGCCCGCTGGCGGCACGTCCGGGGTGGTCGCTCAGGGCCGGGCCGGGGCCGGCGGCGCGGCCGATGGTCCGCCCTGGGGCATCTCCATGCGGCTGTAGCCCGCGGGGATCGCGAAGAGTTCCGCAGCCTGAGGCCCGACACTGATATTGCTTAACTCACTGACGATGCCACCGGGATATTCCTGTTTGATGGCCATCCGCAATTCCGGGTCATACCATTCCGTGGTCTTCATGGACTTGCCATCCGGGGCGGTCATCTGGACTTCCCACTTTTCGGTCTTGCGCCCCGCCAGGTCCTCCTGACCGAGGAAGACACGCTCCACCTTGGCCCCATCCGCCATGGTCTGACGCAGGGTGAAGGCGGGCCCGCGCTCCTGGTCGATCCATTGCGTCAGGGTCACGGGCTGCCCCTGCTGGCTGACGGTGATGTCCCACACCAGGGCGGTACGACCGGCGACCTGCTCCTGCCCCTTCGCCTTGCAGGTCAACCCGGGCATGCCACCGCAGGGATCCTGTGCGGTGGGCTTGGGCGGCACCTTGCCATCGGGTCCCAGGGTCGAACGCTCCAGGTAACTCTTGCGCTCGGGGAAGAGGATCCATTCCAGGCCCCGCTGCTCATCACCGATCCGGACCATGGTCTGGCCCTGGTGGGCGGCCTCGGTCCGCATCTTGGCGTCACCCTTGACAATCTTGCCCATGGTGGTCTTGCCGTCGGGGCCCCGTTGGACCATCTCCGCGGAAAACTGTGCGTCCGCCAGGGCCAGGGGCGCCGCCAGGAGGGCAGCGAGTCCGATCGTCAGGGCACGGCGGGTGACAGGCCGGGGCTGATTCATGGGGAAAATCCTCTCGTTGGAATAGTTCTGGGCGGGGGGGGAGGCCCCACGCCATCTCGGCATCACCTGATTCTACGCAAGATGCGTGACCCAGGCACAAGGAAATTTAGCGCCGTCCCGCACCATAATAGCGATCGAACCAGTTCTCGGTTTCGATGCCAGGACGACCCGAATTGTCAGGCGGTTCCCATGGATTGGCCGGGCCGGGGCCACCCCAGGGAGGACCAAAAAACCCGGGAGGCGGGCTATGACCCGGCAGAGGACCGGGAGCCGCGCCTTGGGGGGCCTCGGTCAGGGGTCGCCAGGCCGAGGCGGGTTGATGACGCTGGCGTTCCTGAGCGGTCAGGGGCCGGAAACGGTAATCGCCATCGACTTCGGGATCGCCTGCCGCCGGGGGCTTGTCGCCGCGAAAACGGTACTGTTTGGCGGGCGTACCGCCCCCATCCACTGGCGGCTGGCGGGTGGGGTCATCGCCCCCACCCCACCGATGGCTGGGTCGCGATGCTGGCGCTGGGGCCTGTTGCAGGGCGTCGTACAAACTTGGGGCACTCTGAGCCACCACCCGAGCCGCCTCATCCCGAGCCGCCTCATAATGAGAGGGCGAGGAGGACCCGGGGGGCGCGACGCTGACCAATGGTAGCGGCGGGTGTCCCCCTTGCCACCCCGAGGGTATGGGAACAGGGACCCGGTCATCCGAGAAGGCATGGACTTGCCTCGCGGGGGCCCAGAGCGTCACCGCGGGGACCAGGACCAACAACAAGGCCTTCTTCACATATCTCCATTCGGGGCCTGCTCTCAGGCCCGGTTATTGCTTGCCGTGAGCGGGGGGAATTCAGTCGTAACCGGGGCCGTCGTCCGCATCCGTCTTGAGGCGGATCCCGCGGCGGGGGGCCTTTTTCTGAATCAGGGCCGCGGCCGGCATCACCGGCTTTTTCCGACCACCGGTGGCTGGGGACTGATCGCCCTTCGCCACCTGGGGCGCCGCGACCGGGGGGATGGCTGGTTCCGTGCGAGTTTCTTCCGCCGGCGTGTCCCGGGTCGCTGGCGCCAGCGCGGGGGGGGCTGAGGCCCCGGCGGGGGCGCTGGCACTGTGGACCACCCCAGGACCTTCCATGGACATGCCCAAACCCGCCGGTTCCTGGCGCTCAGACGCCGCCGCGAGCGATGGCTCGCCCTCGGGGATTGCACTGGAAGCGGGTCCAGCCGGCGCGGGCGCGGGCGCGGGGGGCGCGGAAGGACTGGAATCGGGGCCGGAAACGGGGCTGGGGCCGGATTCCCCTCCGCCACCACCCGTCGGGGCCGGGGGAGGAGGCGCGGTGGGCGGGGCCGGCGGCGGCGAGGCGGGGGGTACCCGGGGATAGGTCTTTTTGGGCTTGAAGAGGCCTTTGACCAGATCGATGACCAGCAGCAGGATGCCCCGCACCAGGTAGAAGGCCATGGAGACGACCTCGACCAGGCCCATCCAGAGCCGCAGGGCCAGGCCAGGCTTACCTACAGCCTTGGCCGGACTGGCGGTGGAAGCGGCTGCGGCGCCATGGCCATGGCCGTTGCCGTTACCGTTGGCGCAGGGCACATGGACGCCCGGTGCGGCCGTCGCCGCCGCCACCTCGCAGAGGTCCTTGCTCGCCGCGACGCAGCCCAGGGGGATGACGATCAGGGTCAGCACGGTGGACACCAGGACACCGGAGGCCAGGGAGATGGCCATGCCCTGGAAGATGGGATCGGTGAAGATGACACTGGACCCTGCCACCAGGGCCAGGGCCGTGATCAGGATCGGCCGGGTACGGGTCTTGCATGCGCGAATCACCGACTCGGCCACCGGCACGCCCTTCTGCACCTCATGGATGGAGAAGTCCACCAGCAGGATGGAGTTACGCACGATGATACCGGCCAGGGCGATCCAGCCAATCATGGAGGTGGCGGTGAACTCCCCGCCCATGTTTAGGCTGAACATGATGAAGTGCGCAGGGATGATGCCGAGAAGGGTCAGCGGAATGGGCGCCATGATCACCAGGGGGATGCGGAAGTTACCGAATTCCCAAACCACCAGGATATAGATCAGCACCAGGGCCACGGCAAAGGCCGCCCCCATGTCGCGGAAGGTCTCGTAGGTGACGGTCCATTCCCCGGTCCACTCCCAGGACGAGACACGGTCGCTGGGCGGGGCATCGGTCCAGTAACCCTGGGGCACCACCCCATCCGGGGCCTGATATCCGGTCTCATCCAGCACGTCCTGGATCTGGAACATGCCATAAATGGGGGCCGCCAGCCGGCCACCGACATCCGCCGTCACATACTCGATGGCGCGCAGGTCCTTGCGATAGATGATGTCCTCCTCCGGCACCCGTTGGAATCGTCCCAACTCCCGTAGCGGCAGGGTCATGCCCGCGGCCGACTGGACGGGCAGGTCGCCGAGGCGCTCGATGTCCGAGCGGGCCGACAGCGGCACCTGCATCACGATCTTCATGGGCTCGTGGCCAGCCTGCTCCTTGACGTCGCCCATCGGCGCCCCACCCAGGGCCATGGCCAGGTTGCGATTGATGACATCGACGGAGATGCCAGCGCGCACCGCCTTTTCGGTATCGACATCGAAACGCCAATAGTCGTAGGACTCCCGCAGCAGGTTATCCACATCCACCAGGCTCTGGGCCTTGGAGAAGACATCGGTCATGTCACGGGCAAACTGCCGCCGCACCTCCGGGGAGGGTCCATGGATCTCCGCCACCACGGACTGGAGCACGGGCGGTCCGGGGGGCATCTCGACCACGGCGATCTTGGCGCCCGTTCCCGCGACCAGTTTGGCCAGGACCTCGCGGGCCTCCACGGCCATTTGATGACTGCTGCGTTTGCGCTGCTTTTTGTGCAGCAACTGGATCTGCAACTCACCTTGCCAGGGATCGGAGCGCAGGTAGTAATGGCGCACCATGCCATTGAAGTCAAAGGGCCGCGCCGTGCCGGCGTAGAGCTGAATGGCGGTGATCTCCGGCTGGGTGGCGCGCAGCTTCTCGGCCATGCGATGGGCCAGATTGGCGGTGACCGGCAGGGCCGTGCCCTCCGGCATGTCGATCACCACCGAATACTCGGGCTTGTTGTCCAGGGGCAGCATCTTGACCGCCACCCATTTGAAGTAGAAGAAGCTCAGGGTGAAGGCGAAGGTACCCCAGAGCACCAGTTTGAACAGGGTGCGCTTGCTCTTGCTCTCGATCAGGGGCACCAGCAGCTTACGGAAGAGCTTTTCCAGCTTTTCCGCCTCCTTGTGCTCGCGCTTCTCCGCCGCCTCCAGATAGTGCATGGAGGGCCGCAGCCATTTAGAGATGGCCAGGTAGGGGGTGAAGACGAAGGCGGCGAAGAGGGAGATGAACATGGCCGCCGAGCCCAGGGCCGGGATGGGCTGCATGTAAGGCCCCATCATGCCGGAGACGAAACCCATGGGCAGCAAGGCGGCGATGACGGTGAAGGTGGCGAGGATGGTGGGGTTGCCGACCTCGGCCACGGCCTCCACGGCGATATCGTCGCCGGTATGACCCTCCTCCAGCCAGCGACGGTAGATGTTTTCCACCACCACGATGGCGTCATCCACCAGAATGCCAATGGAGAAGATCAGGGCGAAGAGGCTCACCCGGTCGATGGTGTAGCCCCAGATCCAGGCGACGAAGATGGTCATGAGCAGGACGACGGGAATGACCAGCATGACCACGATGGCGGGCCGCAGGGCACGGAAGGCGGCCCAGACCAGCAGGAAGACCCAGCCGGTGGCGATGAAGAGCTTGAAGATCAGCTCGCTGACCTTGTCGTCCGCCGACTCGCCGTAGTTACGGGTGACGCTGACCTCGATGTTGTGGGGGATGCGCGAACCCCTGAGTTCCTCGACCTTGGCGATGATGGCGTTGGCGACACTGACCCCGTTGGTCAGTTCCTTCTTGGCCACGGCGATGGTCACGCCGGGCACCCCGTCGGCCTTGAGACCCTCGGTGGCCGCGGAACCGGTGTAGTAGGCCACCAGTTGGGTGGCATCCTCCGGACCCTGGGAGACAAGCGCCACGTCGCGGACATAGATCGGTTGCCCGTGGTGGGTGCCCACGACCAGGCGGCTGATGTCGTCCATGCCTTTGAGGAAGGCGCCGGTGGAGACGGAGAAGTGGGTACCACTGGCCTCGACACCGCCCGCGTAGGTCTCGGCGTTCGCGGTCTGGATGGTCTGGGCGACCTGGTCGAGACTGATCTCGTAGCCGGCCAGGCGTTCCGGCTGGACATCCACCGTCACCTGTTCACGGCGACCACCGACGATGAAGGCATTGGCGGTGTCCTTGACCTCCTTCAGGGCTTGGAGCACGTCCTGGGCCAGGAGGCGCAACTGGCCATCGTCGACGTCTGGCAGCCCGTCGCCATCGGAATCCTTGGACCAGAGGGTCAGGGTGACGATGGGCACGTCATCGATACCCTTGCTCTTGACCAGGGGAGGCATGACCCCGGGGGGGATCTTGTCCATGTTCGAGGCGATCTTGTCGTTGACCTTGACCAGGGAGGGCCCCATCTCCTGGCCCACGTCGAACTGGACGGTGACCATGCCACCGTTGCGCTGGGAGGCGGAATAGACATGCTTGACGCCCGGGATCTCGCTCATGATCCGTTCGAGAGGCTGCATGGCCAGATTGGATACCTGCTGGGCCGAAGCGCCGGGGTACTGCACCATGATGTCGATCATGGGCACCGAGATCTGGGGGTCTTCCTGCCGCGGGGTCATGACCAGGCCCAGCAGGCCCATCATGAGCATGGCGACATAAAAGAGGGGGGACAGGGGGGAGCGGAGGAAAAAGCGTGCCGTGCGCCCGGCAATGCCGAGACTCTCGTCCGTCAACCTGGGAGCGCCCTCGGAGTGGGTCAGGGACTCGTCGTGATTCATGGCTTAGCTACACCATTGAGAGCTGGCGGTGAGGCAGTCGGGCCGGCTGGGCCAGGATGCCCCCGGAGGAAAGGCGCGCGCCGGCGGATACCGGCGTTTGCTGCTGATGGGCCTGGATGAGCGCGACCTAGCGGCCGGGGCCGGGAGCGGCGCCACTCGACCAGCCGGCGGCCACGCCGGGGGGCGGATCGCCTAGGATCCGCTCGCCGGGACGCAGGCCGCTGAGGACATTCACCATGCCGTCGGGCTGGCGCTCCCCGAGGCGCACCAGACGCAGGTTGGGCCGGCCCTGATCGTCCAGGACATAGACCCCGGGCAGGCTGCCGTTGTAGCGGATCGCCGAGGCCGGGATCACCGGGTTACCGCGCTCGCTGGCGGTGAAGTCCGGCACCATGACCCGGACGTACATGCCAGGCTCGGCCACGCCCTGGGGCAGGTCCAGCTTGACCTTGACGGTGTGACGCTGGGCATCCGCCATGGGGAAGATCTGGGCGACCCGAACCGGCACCCGCTCGTGGGTGACATCCAGTTCGGCGTTGATCATCACGCCCTCGCGCAGGCCAGGGCGCAACCGGGAGGGAATATCGATGTCGACCTGAAGATATTCCACGTCGGCCAAGGTTAGCAGGGGCTGCCCCGGCTGCATGGTGTCGCCGACCTCGATGTTCTTCCTGACGATCACCCCATCGAAGGGGGCGATGCTACGGGCATCGCGCAGCTTCGAATCCAGGGCCTGGAGCTCCGCCTGCAAGGCCATGAAGGCACTGCGGGCCTGCTCGATCTGGGTGCCGGAGGCATAGAGATCCGCCGAGATTTCGGCCCCCTCGGACCTTTCCCCCATGAAACTCTCCATCGGCCGGGTGAACATCTGGTCGAAGAGATTGGGAACGGCCATGCCCCCCGGTGGGGTCTTGGAGCGCGGGGAGTAGATCTCGCGACTGTACTGCATCCCGGCATTGCGGAGCTGGGCGTCGGCGGAGGCCAGTTGCGCCAGCAAGGCGCGGCGCTTGGCCAGCAGCTCGGCATCGTCCAAGGCCACTAGGAGGTCACCCTTTTTGAACTTGTCGCCCTCGATGCCCGCCAGGTAGGTCACGCGGCCGGGCAACTGCGCGGCGAGGGTAACCTCCTTATAAGGGATGACGGTACCGCCGATCGACAGGGTGGGGGCCCCCTCCGCCTGCCGGACGACAAACTCCCCCGGACCCTGGGGGGGCTGGACACCGGGGTAGGGAACGGGCTGAGCAACCGCCACCAGGGAGGCCGTGGCCATCCAGGTCACCGTCAGTAGCCCCCTCATCAATGGGTTAACCTTAAGCTTAGCCATGCGATATTCAACCTATTTGGATCGGGTACAGCAAGCGATGGACGTACCATCGGCAAACGCCATGAACCTCGTCGGCGGGACTCACCGGAAATCCCTGGGCAGGGGTCTGAACCGAGGGCCCTGGGCGGAGGCTGGTGTCGTTATTATGGTTCGTGGAGCTATCCACCATTATGCCAAATTTCTCCGCAAGCTTCAACACCCCCCTGTCTATTATTACAGTTAAATCAGAAGCCTAATGCTGTATTCCCGGAAAGTTGGACCAGCGGCCCTTTTTGGTTGGCGTCCTTCGCTCCCGAGGTTTAACATCCGCTGAGTTAACAACCCAGAGGAAATTCAGCTATGTCCCCCGTGCTGGATGCCGTCGATCAGCGGCTCAAGAGTCTCGAGGCCCACCTCGCCCAGGAAAACCCGGTCCTCCTCAGCACCGTGCAGAGCTTCCGGGCCCTGGACAAGGTCGCGCATGCCATGGGCCTCCTCGCGCCGGACCAATCCTACGCCCATCAAATCCCCTGGTGGCCCCTGATCTCGATATTGGGCACCTTTTCCGCCGGCAAGTCGACCTTCATCAACCATTTTCTGGGCTACAAGATCCAGCGCAGCGGCAATCAGGCGGTCGACGATCGGTTCACCGTCATCTGCTACGCCCGCGAGGCCACCCCCCACGCCCTGCCTGGCATCGCCCTCGACTCGGACCCGCGCTTCCCGCTCTATAACATCTCACGGGACATCGAACAGGTAGCGACGGGCGAAGGGCGCCGCATCGACACCTATCTGCAGCTCAAGACCTGTCCCAGCGAGGCCCTGCGCGGCAAAATCCTCATCGATTCCCCGGGCTTCGATGCCGACGCCCAGCGCACCGCCACCCTGCGGATCACCAATCACATCATCGATCTCTCCGATCTGGTGCTGGTGTTCTTCGACGCACGCCACCCCGAGCCGGGGGCCATGCGCGATACCCTCAAGCACCTGGTGGGTGAGACCATCGGCCGTCCGGACGCCGGAAAGTTTCTTTACATCCTCAACCAACTGGACACGACGGCCCGCGAAGATAACCCGGAGGACGTCGTGGCCGCCTGGCAGCGCGCCCTGGGCGAGGAGGGCCTGACCGCCGGCCGGTTCTTTACCATTTACAACCCCGACGCCGCCGTGCCCATCGAGGACGAAGGCAAGCGCAAGCGCTTCGAGGCCAAGCGTGATGCCGACCTGGCCGAGATCCACGGCCGGATGCGAGAGGTCGAGATCGAGCGCGCCTACCGCATCGTGGCCGCCCTGGACAAGACCGCCAAGGACATCGCCGAGAAAGGGGTGCCCTTCCTGACCCAGGCCCTGCAACGGTGGCGCCAGCGTACCCTGTGGGGCGACGGGATCGCCCTGGGCCTGCTGATCATCCTCTCCCTGGCCGGCACCATCCAGATCGGCTACTGGAGCGATCCCAGCGCCCAACCCGGCTGGGTCTCCACCCTCATCAGTCTGTCCCTGGACCTGGTCTTCCTAGCGGTGCTGCTCGCCATCGCCGCCGGGGTCCACTTTGGTATCCGCCGGTTGGCCGCCCTGAGCCTGATCAAATCCCTCCGTCCCCAGGCCGAGGCCTTGGGCATTCGCGGTGACCTTATGGCCGCGTTTGAACGCAGCACCAAGCCCTGGCGCACCCTGCTGACCACCAGCCCCGCCGGCTGGACGGGTGCCGCCAAGCGCCGCCTGGCCCAGATCCGGGAGGAGGCCAACCTTTATGTCCAGACCCTGAACGACCGCTTCACCAATCCTTCCGGCCAAGCAATGGTTCATACCCCCTCGCTAGAACCCTCCCCCGCCGGGGAGGAAGGTGAAGGAGAATCGGCCCCTGTCACCACCGCGGCCCCTCCAGGTGCCTGAGGGGCCTGAACGGCCATGCGGCGAACCGACCGGGGCCTTGACCGGTCGGTTTGCCGCCCCGCCCCCGCCGCCGGGGTGCGAACCGCACCACCCACGGCCAGCGTACCGACCGCTGGCGACTGAGTTCTAGCCCCGGGTATCCAGAGTTCACCCATGTCCAGCCCCCTCGCCATTGCCATCCCGTCGATTCAGGTCCCCAAGCACCCGGTCTGGCCCCACCTCGGCCCGGAGGAGCACGGGGCCCTGAAGGCGCGGATCAAGGCCCTGCTGGCGGAGCGGGATGCGGTCCTGGTCGCGCACTACTACACGGACGGCGACCTCCAGGAGCTGGCGGAGGAGACGGGGGGCTATGTCGCCGATTCCCTGGAGATGGCTCGTTTCGGCAGCGAGAGTCCGGCCAGCACCCTGGTGGTCTGCGGGGTCCGCTTCATGGGCGAGACCGCCAAGATCCTCAACCCGGAAAAACGCGTCCTCATGCCGGACCTGGCCGCCACCTGCTCCCTGGATGAGAGTTGTCCCGCGGACCTGTTCGGGGCCTTCTGCGACCAGCACCCGGACCATGTGGTGGTGGTCTATGCCAATACCTCGGCGGCGGTCAAGGCCCGCGCGGACTGGGTGGTGACCTCGAGCATCGCCTTGCCCGTCGTCGAACACCTCCACGCCCAGGGGCGTCCCATCCTCTGGGCGCCGGACAAACACCTGGGCCACTATGTGGAACGGGTGACGGGGGCGGAGATGCTGCTCTGGCCCGGAGCCTGCGTCGTCCATGAGGAATTCAAGGGCTTCGCTCTCGACCGGGTCCGACGCCTGCACCCCCAGGCCGCCGTTCTGGTCCATCCCGAGTCCCCTGACGAGGTGGTCGATCAGGCCGATGTGGTGGGCTCCACCACTCAACTCATCAAGGCCGTGATGGACATGCCCAATCCGGAGTTCATCGTCGCCACCGACGAGGGCATCTTCTGGAAAATGCACCAGTTGGCCCCGGGCAAAAAGCTCATCGCCGCCCCCACCGCCGGTACCGGCGCCACCTGCGAGAGTTGCGCCCATTGTCCTTGGATGGCCATGAACGCCTTGCAGAACCTGGAACAGGCCTTGATCCACGGCGCCCCGGAGATCCAGATCGACCCCGCGATCCGGGAGCGGGCTCGTCTGCCCATCCAGCGCATGCTCGACTTCGCCCGTCAGCGCGGCATCGGCGGCCGCAAGACCTGAGGCTCGATCCACAGTGCGCGCGGGCACCCCCCCTGCCGCGTAACAAAACCCGAATTGCCCGGCGGCGGATCTCACTGAGTTGGCAAAGCACCCACCGATCACTTAACATCACATCAAATTATAAGAATTTGACTGGCAGCCAACCCCCAGGGTTCTGGACACCGCATTGGCCCGCCAGCCGAGTCACTTCCACCCAGAGAGGACTTCCATGGCCAAGACTGAGGGTACCTCCCGCAAGAAAATTGTCGTTGTCTCCCTCATCATCTTCGCGGCGGGCGTGGTTTTCGCCGGACTCTTCAACGTTGGGCTGGCCTACACCAACACCACCGAGTTCTGCACCTCCTGCCACTCCATGAAGACCAACCTGGAGGAGTTACAGCAGAGCACCCATTGGCAGAATCCCTCCGGCGTTCATGCTGGCTGTGCCAATTGCCATGTTCCCGAGCCCTTCGTGCCGAAGATGATCGCCAAGATCATTGCCGCCAAGGACGTCTATCACGAGATCATCGGCACCATCGACACCCCCGAGAAATACGAGGCCCATCGCTGGGACATGGCCAGCCGGGTCTGGGCCAAGATGAAGGCAACGGACTCCCGGGAATGCCGCTCCTGTCACGAATACGCCCACATGGCCCTGGATGCCCAGGACCGTTCAGCCCGCAATCGCCACAGCAATGCCCCCGATAAGGGTGACACCTGTATCGACTGCCACAAGGGTATCGTCCACACCCTGCCCGATGAGCCCGAAGAGCCAGACGTGGGCACGGCCCAGACGCAGGCCGACACGGCCGCTGACGCTAAATCCAAGACCGAATGATCGCCGGATCATCCCACTGGCCTGATCGCCACGAGGCGCCGCCGACATGAGCACCCGACCACTGATCACCCTGCCCCTGCTTCTGGCGCTCACCGCCCCCTTGCCCTTGCAGGCAGCGGACTCCCTCGGCAAGGACATGCGTAACGCCGCCGCCGTGGGCAACACCGAAGAGGTGATGCGCCACCTGGACGCTGGCGTTCCCGTCGATGCCCCCAACGAGTTTGGCAAGACGGCCCTGATGATGGCCGTGGAGGGCGACAACCTGGAAACGGTCGCCCTGCTCCTGGCCCGGGGCGCTGATGTCAATGCCCGGGCCTCGGGCAATTGCACGGCCCTGACCTTTGCCGCCGAGAATGGTCACATCGGCATCACCGCCCTGCTCATCGAACGTGGCGCCAACCTCCACGATCGGACCCGCGGCGGTTGGGATGCCCTGATGATCGCCTCCCGCTACGGCATCACCGACATGGTGGAGCAGTTGCTGTTCAAGGGCGCCGATCCCAAGGCCTCCGACAAGGAACACCGCACCGCCATGATGGATGCCGCCGCCCGCGGGCATGCGCAGGTCGCGAAGCTCCTCATCGAGGCCGGCGCCGAACTAGAGGCGCGGGACAAGGAAGGCGCCACCGCCCTTATCCTGGCGGCGGGCGCGGGTCAGACGGATGCCGTCGCTACCCTGCTCGCGAAGGGCGCCAATGCCGATGCCCAGGACAAATCGGGTGGCACCCCCCTTATTTGGGCCATCGGCGCGGGACGGACCGATGTCGTTGAACTGTTGCTCGCCGCCGGGGCCAATCCCAACCTGGCGGATACCGACGGGGTGACCCCCCTGATGGAGGCCGTCAACACCGGACACGGCGAGTTCATCACTCCCCTCCTGACCTATGGCGCCGATGTGTCGCTCAAAGACCGTAAGGGCCGCACCGCGGGTGATATTGCCAAGCAGAAAGGCGCTCAGGACGCCCTGGTCCTGCTGTCCAAACCTTGAATGCGCGCGCGGCCGGCGTATGATGCCTTTGCTGGCCGCGCACCAAAGCTATGCGAGGGGAGCGCCACGCGGCGTTTCACGCATGACGGAGGCCCGGCTCTCCGTGTTCCCACAGAAACCTGTTGTCCAAAGGAGGAAACATGGCCAAAAACCTTATGAAGCTGGCCTTGCTCGCGAGTGCCGTCTCAATCGGTGTGGCGACGACCGCTTTCGCCGCTAAAGAAGAAGCCAAGCCCGCTGCCGCCCCTGCCGCCGCCCCCGCGGCCCCGGCCGTTGAACTGGTCTCCGGCGCCAGCGCTGAGATGCTCGCCGGCACCTGCATGGGCTGCCATGGCACCGATGGTGCCAGTGCCGGTCCCGCCTCACCCACCATTGGCGGACTGCACCCCGAGTATTTCGCTTCCGTCATGAAGAGCTACCAGGAGGGTTCGGCCTACTCCACGGTCATGGGTCGAATTGCCAAGGGCTATAGCGAGGACGAAATCAAGCTCCTGGCCGAATTTTATGCCGCTAAGCCATGGGTCCCCGCCAAGCAGAAATTTGACGAAAAACTGGCTGACGCGGGCAAAAAGATCCACGACAAGTGGTGCGAGAAGTGTCACGCCGATGGCGGCAAGGTCGTCGCCGACGAGGAATACCAGGTCATTGCTGGCCAGTGGACCCCGTACCTGAAGTACACCATGGATGACTTCAAGGCCGGTACCCGCGAAATGCCCAAGAAGATGAAGGAGAAATTCGACGGCATGATCAAAAAGGAAGGCGATAAGGGTCTCGATTCCCTATACGCCTTTTATGCCAGCCAGAAATAAGGAACGGGGAGGATTAGCAGCATGAAAATGAACCGTCGTGATTTCGTCAAGGCTACCGGTACGGCGGCCGCCGTTGCCCTGGTTGGCTTCCCTCACATTGCCCGCGCCGACGCCAAGAAGGTGGTCGTGGTTGGCGGCGGCACGGGTGGAGCCACCGCCGCCAAATACATCAAGCGCATCGATCCTGCCATCGACGTGACCATCGTCGAGCCGAACAAGACCTATTTCACTTGCTATTTCAGTAACGAGGTCATCGCCGGCGAGCGGGACATGAAGTCCATCGAGGTCGGTTACGGCGACCTGGAAAAGCTGGGCATCAAGATGGTCTTCGATTCCGCCGAGGCCATCGATGGCGCCGCCAAGACCGTGAAGACCAAGGGGGGTCAATCCCTGTCCTTCGATCGCTGCGTCGTCTCCCCGGGAGTGGACTTCCTCTACGACAAAATCGAAGGCTATTCCGCCGAGGCCGCCGAGAAGTTGCCTCATGCCTGGAAGGCCGGGCCTCAGACGGCTTTATTACAAAAGCAGATTGCCGACATGAAGGATGGTGGCGTCGTCGCCATCATAGCGCCGCCCAACCCCTTCCGCTGCCCCCCCGGACCTTATGAGCGTGCCAGCCTCATCGCCCATTACCTTCAGAAGCACAAGCCCAAATCCAAGGTCGTCATCATCGATTCCAAGGGCAAGTTCTCCAAGCAGGGGCTGTTCATCCAGGGTTGGAAAAAGTTCTATGGCTTCGAAACGGACAAGGCCCTGATCGAGTGGCGTCCGGACCCGGATGGCAAGCTCCCGTCCGTGGACGTGAAGGCCATGACCGTGACCTATGGTTCCATGGATGACGAACTGAAGGCGGATGTCATCAACGTGATCCCACCGCAGCGGGCCGGCAAGATCGCCCTCGATTCCGGCCTGACCGACGACAGCGGTTGGTGCCCGGTGGATGGCCGCAGCTTCGAGTCCAAGAAGGTGCCCGGCGTCCACGTCATCGGTGACGCCTGCATCGCCGGCGCCATGCCCAAGTCCGGTTATGCCGCCAATAGCCAGGCCAAGGTCTGCGCCGCCGCGGTGGTCGCCTTGTTGAAGGGTGGCGAGGTCGGCGTGCCCTCCTTCGTCAATACCTGCTACTCTCTGATCGCCCCCGAGTGGGCGATCTCCGTGGCCGGGGTCTACAAGCTGGGTGCCGATGGGAAGATCGCCGAGGTACCCGGCTCTGGCGGCCTGACCCCGATGGACGCCTCTCCCGAGGCCCACGCCCGCGAGGTTCAGTACGCCTATAGCTGGTACACCAACATCGTCAACGATATCTTCAAGTAACGAGGAGAAGGATGCGCCCAGTCGGGCGCGACTTCACGACCTTGAGGGGCCTTCGGGCCCCTTTTTATTTGGGGTACCCGAGGCCGATGAAGGGGGTGAGCACCGTCTGCTCGCTCTTGAGGCCGCCGTAACAGGCCGGGTGGTTGCCAAACCCCAGCTTGTGGTGCTTCAGCAGCCAGGGCTAACTGTCATGAGAGGATGCGCCACACCCCCGAAGATGAAAGGCTTTACCGTGACTTTCACGCCAACCGTCGCCGGACGCCAGCTCGAACAGTTAGGCCATGGCCCCGGCCCGGAGGGGGCCAAGGAGCCGGTAGTCCACCAGATTCGCCGGGCACAAATCCAGAGGGCCGACCTGCTCGCCGCTGTGGTACTTGCCTTGATAATAGCCCGCCGGGGAAAGGACGCCGAGGATACCTGAAAGAACACCCCCGCGGATGCCGGTCGAGGCGCTCCATCCGAAAGCGCCCCGATCCCGGCGGCGTCATCAGTCAACAATCTCCCCTTCCAGCACCTTCTCGAAGACCAGGACGCCGTTGTCCACCTCGACCTCGATGACATCGCCGGGGCCGAAGCGGCCGGCGAGGATCTCCTGGGCCAGGGGGTTCTCCAACTGGGCGCGAATGGCGCGCTTGAGGGGCCGGGCGCCATAGACCGGGTCGAATCCCGCCTCGCCGAGGTGATCGAGGGCGGCGTCGTCCACCACCAGCTTCATGTCCCGGTCCGCCAGGCGCTTCTGCAGGAAGCGGATCTGGATGCGGGCGATGGAACGGATCTGCTCCCGGCGCAGGGGGTGGAAGACCACGATGTCATCCAGGCGGTTGATGAACTCGGGGCGGAAGGCGACCCGCACCACCTCCATCACCGCGGCGCGCATCCGCTGGTAATGCTCCTCCCCGGCCATCTGCTGGATGACGTCGGAGCCCAGGTTGGAGGTCAGGACGATGACGGCGTTACGGAAGTCCACCGTCCGCCCCTGGCCGTCGGTCAGACGCCCGTCGTCCATGACCTGCAACAGGACGTTGAAGACATCGGGGTGGGCCTTTTCCACCTCGTCCATGAGGATGACGCTATAGGGCCGGCGACGCACCGCCTCAGTGAGGTAGCCGCCCTCCTCGTAGCCGACATAGCCCGGCGGGGCGCCGATGAGGCGCGACACCGAGTGCTTCTCCATGAACTCGGACATGTCGATGCGCACCATGGCCTCCTCGGTGTCGAAGAGGAACTCCGCCAGGGCCTTGCACAGCTCGGTCTTGCCGACGCCGGTGGGGCCGAGGAAAAGGAAGGAGCCGATGGGCCGCATGGGGTCGGACAGCCCGGCGCGGGAGCGGCGGATGGCATCGCTGATGGTGGCCACCGCCTCGCCCTGGCCCACCACCCGCTTGCCCAGTTCCTGTTCCATGCGCAACAGCTTGTCGCGCTCGCCCTCCAGCATGCGCGACACCGGGATGCCGGTCCACTTGGAGACGATGTCGGCGATCTCCTCCTCGGTGACCTTGTCGCGCAGCAGGGTCTTCTCGGCGTGCTCGGCGGCGCTGGCGGCCTCCAGGCGCTTCATCAGCTCCGGGACGCGGCCGTACTGGAGCTCCGACATGCGCGCCAGGTCGCCGGCGCGGCGGGCGGTCTCCATCTCCACCCGCACCCGGTCCAGTTCCTCCTTGATGTGGGCCGTGCCCTGGAGGGAGGCCTTCTCCGCCTTCCACACCTCGTTGAGGTCGGAAAACTCCCGGTCCAGCTTGGCGATCTGCTCCTCCAGGTCCGCCAGGCGGCGCTTGGAGGCCTCGTCGGACTCCTTCTTCAGGGCCTCGCGCTCGATCTTGAGCTGGATGAGGCGACGGTCGAGGCGGTCCATCTCCTCCGGCATGGAGTCGATCTCCATGCGGATCTGGGAGGCGGCCTCGTCCACCAGGTCGATGGCCTTGTCCGGCAACTGGCGGTCGGCGATGTAGCGGTGGGACAGGGTGGCGGCGGCGACGATGGCCGGGTCGGTGATCTCGACCTTGTGATGGACCTCGTAACGCTCCTTGAGGCCGCGCAGGATGGCGATGGTGTCCTCGACGTTGGGCTCCTGCACCAGCACCTTCTGGAAGCGCCGCTCCAGGGCGGCGTCCTTCTCGACGTACTTGCGGTATTCGTCCAGGGTGGTGGCGCCAATGCAGTGCAGCTCGCCCCGGGCCAGGGCCGGCTTGAGCATGTTGCCGGCGTCCATGGCGCCCTCGGCCTTGCCGGCGCCGACCATGGTATGCAGTTCGTCGATGAAGAGGATGATGTTGCCCTCCTGGCGCGCCACGTCGTTGAGGACGGCCTTGAGGCGCTCCTCGAACTCGCCGCGGAACTTGGCCCCGGCGATGAGGGCGGCCATGTCCAGGGACAGCAGGCGCTTGGTCTTGAGCCCCTCCGGCACCTCGCCGTTGACGATGCGCTGGGCCAGGCCCTCGACGATGGCGGTCTTGCCGACGCCGGGCTCGCCGATGAGCACCGGGTTGTTCTTGGTGCGGCGCTGCAACACCTGAACGGTGCGGCGGATCTCGTCGTCGCGGCCGATAACCGGGTCCAGCTTGCCCTGCTCGGCCCGCTCGGTGAGGTCGATGGTGTACTTTTCCAGGGCCTGGCGCTGCTCCTCGGCGTTGGGATCGCCCACCGCCTGGCCACCGCGCATCTGTTCGATAGCGCGCTCGATGGGCCCCTTGCTGGCTCCGGCCTCGCGCATCAGCCGCCCCAGCTCTCCCTTGTCCTCTACCGCCGCCAGGACGAACAGCTCGGAGGAGATGTACTGGTCCTTGCGCTGCTGGGCCAGCTTATCGACCTGATTGAACAGCCGCCCCAGCTCGTTGCCGAGGTGGACTTCGCCGGCGTTGCCCTCCACCCGCGGCAGCCGCTCCATGGCCTCGCCCAGGGAGGATCGCAGCCGGTTGACATTGACATCGGCCTGGGCCAGCAGGTGGCGGGCGCTGCCGCCCTCCTGGTCCAGCAGGGCCGCCATCAGATGAACGGGCTCGATGAACTGGTGGTCGCGTCCCACGGCCAGGCTCTGGGCGTCCTGCAGGGCCAACTGGAACTTGGAGGTCAATTTATCCATGCGCATGACTGGGAATCTCCGCTACTTCATAGGGTTATATATCCCAAATTGGGTAGGCGGGGGTGAATTCAAGGCACGGCGAACCTGAATTTTTCGCCCCGTCAACGCCCCTATAATCCTAGCAGCTTAGGCGCACGGTTTTGGCTGGGAAGGCACCCAGGGTGCAACCCTGGGTATAACGGCAGGGGACCTGGATGGCAGGTCAGTTGGGTATCGCCACCACCTTGACCTGTGCCTGTCCACCCATGGCGATCTTCTTGGCGGCGGCACGGGAGAGATCAATAATCCTTCCTGCCTTGTGGGGGCCACGGTCGTTGATGGTCACCTCCACCTCCTTGCCATTCTTGAGATTGGTGACCTTGACCCGACTGCCCAGGGGCAGATGGGGATGGGCGGCGGTGAGGGCGTGTTGATTGAAGACCTGGCCACTGGCGGTTTTCTTGCCATGGAAACCAGGACCGTACCAGGACGCCTTACCGACTTGGTGGCCGTCCAGGATCCGGGTGGTCTTGGCGGTTTTCTTGCCGTGGCTCCCCGCCTCGGCATGCATGGCGGGGGACATGGCCAAGGCGATCACCAGGGCCACGCGGGACATACTCGCGATTCCCGCCCGAGAGAGGCGGGACCTGCAACAGGGTTTGATGCGCTCGTTCAAGCGTCAACCTCCGTGAATGGCTAGGGGCAAAATCAAAATTTTGCTTTAGTTAACAGAAAGTTACCCTTACATTCAATTACCAGGGAGGTGCAGGATACCACGCACCCGCGCTTAGAGGCCAGAACTTCCCACCCTTGGCCGGGGCGCCGAGGGGCCGTGACGGGGCGAAAAAGGGGGTGCGCCGCGACGACCCGCCGGTCTTCGCTGGCGGTGATGAGGAGCGAGAACTGTAGTCAGGAGGCCATGAAGCGCATGGACAGATCGACGCTTTCCAGGTCCTTGGTGAGATCGCCGATGGAGATCTCGTCCACCCCCGTCTCGGCGATCGCCCGCAGGGCCTCCAGGGTGATGCCCCCGGAGGCCTCCAGACGGGCACGACCGGCGACCTGGATGACGGCCTGACGCATCAGCGCGGGGCTGAAATTGTCGAGGAGCAGGTGGGTGGCGCCAGCCGCCAGGGCCGCCTCGACCTCGGCCAGGGACTCGACCTCGATCTCCACCGGCACCCCCCCGGCCAGGGCACGGGCGGCATCCAGTGCAGCGGCGATGGAGCCCGCCGCCAGGATATGGTTCTCCTTGATCAGGATCGCGTCGTAGAGGCCTAGCCGATGGTTGTGGCACCCACCACAGCGCACGGCGTACTTCTGCGCCAGCCGCAGGCCCGGGAGGGTCTTGCGGGTATCGAGCAGGCGCACCGGCAGATCGGCGACCACCTGGGCGTAACGCCCGGCACGGGTAGCGGTGCCGGAGAGGGTCTGGAGAAAATTCATGGCGGTGCGCTCCCCGGTCAGCAGGGCGCGGGTCGGCCCCTCGATCCGGCAGAGGCAGTCCCCGGGACCCACCCGATCCCCGTCATTGACCCGCCAGGTGATGGCGACCCGCGCGTCGATCTGGCGAAAGGCCTCGTCAAACCAGGCGCGACCACAGATCACCGCCTCCTGGCGGGTAATCAGTTCCACCCGCGACACCTGAGCCGCCGGCAGGAGGGCGGCGGTACGATCGCCATCGCCCAAGTCCTCGGCCAAGGCGATGCGCACCTGCTCGGCGACAACCGCAGGATCCGGCGGATCAAACGGCCTGCCCAATCCATCCGTGCCTTGATGGCAGGCCGAGGGACTGGGGGAATGGAACTCCTTGTAGACGCTGTTCATGATTTTTACCTCAGAACCACCGAATTTCTGGTCATTTGTTGCCATCTTGTTACAATCGCGCGCGAATTGCACCGCAGATTTACCCTTAGGTCCCCGCACCCAAGGGAGCCACCAACCGATGGCTCCAAGTGGCCGCTACTCAACCAACCCCAAGAGCGCTCCTACAGCACCGCGATGAAGGCCCTCATCCTGCAATTCCTCGCCTCGCTCGCTGACAGCTTCAGGGATCTGGTCCCGATCATTGCCGTCATCGCCTTCTTTCAATTGATCGTGCTCGGGCAACCCATCCCTAACCTGCTAGACATGCTCTGGGGGATGTTTCTGGTCCTGATCGGCCTGACCCTCTTCGTCCAAGGCCTCAAGTTGGGCCTCTTCCCCATTGGCGAATCCCTGGCCTGGGATTTTGCCGCCAAAGGCAGCCTCATCTGGTTGCTCATTTTCGCCTTCGCCCTGGGCTTTGGCACCACAGTGGCAGAACCCGCCCTCATCGCGGTCGCCAACGAGGCCGCCAATGTCGCCGCCGTCGGCGGCTGGATCAGCGATGATCCAGCGGCGCGCGAGGATTACGCCGATGGTCTGCGGATCACGGTCGCCTTGTCCGTGGGCGCGGCCATCGTCATCGGCGTGCTGCGTATCCTGAAGGGCTTTCCCATCCAAAATCTCATCATCATCGGCTACATCGGGGTGGTCGTCATGACCTTCTTCGCCCCGCCGGAGATCATCGGCATCGCCTACGATTCCGGAGGCGTCACCACCTCGACCATTACCGTGCCGCTCGTGGCCGCCCTAGGTGTCGGACTGGCCTCCAGTATCGAGGGCCGCAACCCCATGATCGACGGCTTTGGCCTCATCGCCTTCGCCTCCCTGACCCCCATGATCTTCGTCATGGGTTACGGAGCCCTCCTATGATCGACAAAATGCTGTCGCTCTGGAACACCCTGCTGGTTACCATCTGGGACATTCTGCCCATCATCACCATCCTGGTGGTGAGTCAAGTCGTCCTCATCCGCCGCCCCATCGCCAACCTGCCGCGGGTGCTATTGGGCTTCTTCTTCGTCCTCATCGGGCTGACCTTCTTCATCGAAGGTCTGGAACGTGCCCTCTTCCCCCTCGGCAAGCTCATGGCCGAACAGCTCACCGCGCCCGCCTTCCTAGGCCTCGACGGCACCGAGACCAGCGTGAACTGGATGGAATTTGGCTGGATTTACCTTTTTGCCGCCACCATCGGCTTCGCCACCACCATCGCCGAACCCTCCCTGATCGCCGTGGCCATGAAGGCAAGCGAGGTATCCGGCGGTTCCATTCAGCCCTGGGGCTTACGCATCGCCGTTGCCATCGGGGTCGCCATCGGTATCGCCCTGGGGGCCTTCCGTATCATCACCGGTACCCCCCTGCCCTACTACATCATCACCGGCTATGTTTTCGTGCTCATCCAGACTTGGTACGCCCCTCGCATGATCGTTGCCCTGGCCTATGATTCCGGCGGCGTCACCACCTCGACAGTAACCGTCCCCCTGGTGGCGGCCCTCGGCCTGGGTCTGTCAACCCATATCCCCGGACGCAATCCCATGCTGGATGGCTTTGGCCTCATCGCCTTCGCCAGCCTCTTTCCCATGATGACCGTCATGGGCTACGCACAACTGAGTGAATGGGCCGCCCGGCGGGCGGCCCGGGCAGCCCAACCCGCCTCCTCCTGATTCCTGGCCCTACACCCCAGGGCATCCCTGCCTCTTGAGGTTAAAGATTCATGCACTTCAAACTGATCCTGGCCTTCGTCGAGGATAGATCGACCCAAGCCGTTCTCGATGCCGCCCGCAAGGCCGGCGCCACCGGTTCAACCGTCATCAATCAGGCCCGCGGTGAAGGAGTGGAAAAGACCAAGACGTTTTTCGGCCTCGCCCTGGAAAGTCAGCGCGACGTCATCATGCTGCTGGTGGAGGAGCACCTGAGCCGCCACATCCTGGAAACCATTGCCCAAGCCGCCGGTTTCAGCCAGAAGCCAGGCTCGGGCATCGCCTTTCAGATCGATGTCGAGGACGCGGTCGGGATCGATCACCAGGTCCGCAAGCTGACCCAACTCGTCGAAGAGGAGATTTAAACCATGTCCACCCGTCCACTGATCCGTGTCCGCGACGTCATGAAGCCCCACTTCGACATGGTCGACGGCATGGCGACGGTCGCCGCCGCCCTCGAGGCCATGCGCCACGTCGATACCAAAACGCTAATCGTCAAGCCGCGCTCCGAGAACGACGAACTCGGCATTGTCGTGCTCTCCGATATCGCCTGCGAGGTGTTGGCCAAGGATCGTGCCCCCGACCGGGTCAACATCTACGAGATCATGGTCAAGCCAGCCATCACCGTACATCCCGACATGGACATTCGTTACTGCGCCCGCCTCTTCGACCGCTTCGACTTGAGCCGGGCGCCGGTGGTCAAGGACCGTGAGGTACTGGGAGTGGTCAGCCTTACCGACCTGGTGATGAAAGGGTTGGTGCCGCATCTCTGACCGTCCGGCGACGGATCATGGCTCTGGCCAGGTTGCCGCGGGCACGACGGGTTCCCTCCCCCAACTGGGACGAGCGGCCCGTGGGTACCCGGGTCGACCTCCTGGTCATCCACGGCGTCAGCCTGCCCCCGGGTGAGTTCGGCGGTCCCTGGATAGACGCCCTCTTTCAGAACCGCCTCGACCCCCAGGCCCATCCTTACTTTGGCCCCATCGCCGGGCTAAAGGTCTCCAGCCATCTGCTGATCCGCCGTGATGGTGAACTGATCCAGTACGTCGACCTCACCAAGCGCGCCTGGCATGCCGGGGTCTCCTCGTTCCAGGGTCGCGAGCGCTGCAACGACTTCTCCATCGGCATCGAGCTGGAAGGGACGGACGACCTGCCCTATGCGTCCAGCCAGTATCAGGTCCTGGCCGAGGTCAGCCGGACCATTCTGACCCGCTTTCCCGCCATCACCCCCGACCGCATCGTCGGCCACAGCGACATCGCCCCCGGCCGCAAGACCGATCCCGGTCCAGCTTTCGACTGGGAGCGCTACCGCCGCTTGCTGGCGGCGGGCATGCTGACCCGCGAGGGGTGAGGACGCCTTAGCGGTGGTCATGCCCATCGTCCAATCATTTCAGGGATTGCCCAGGCCAGTACCCGAGAGCCCGTCAATCAGCCCTCCCGATCCCGCGTCCCCGCGGCCAGATAGGCGGTCGACTGCATCTCCACCAACCGGCTGATCAGGCGCTCATGGGCAAAGTCGTGCAACTGGCCGGAGTAGAGTTCCTCCAGCGGGACCGCAGCGCTGAGGATGAGCTTGACCCGCCGATCATAGAGCTCGTCCACCAGGTGCAGAAAGCGCCGCGCCGCCGCGTCCTGGCCCAGGGTGAGGCGCGGCACGCCGGAGAGCAGGATGGTGTGGAACTCCCGGGCGATCTCGATGTAGTCGGCCGCGGCCCGGGGGCCGCCGCACAGCACCTCAAAGTCGAACCAGGCCAGGTCCGGTCCCAGCCGCCGGGCCGGGATATCACGGCCGTTGACGTGCAGCAGGGGGGGATCCTCGTGATGCCCCCCCAGCAGGCGGCGGAAGGCGGCCTCCAGGTGGGTCTCGGCGTCTCCCTCCTCCCCGGCATGGTGATAAACGCCCTCCTCGCGCAGGGTCCGCAAGCGGTAATCCTCACCGCCATCGAGTTCGAAGACCTCGGTATGCTCCTTGAGCAGGGCGATGGCGGGGAGGAAGAGTGGCCGCTGCAAGCCATTGAGGTAGAGCAAATCCGGCGGGGTATTGGAGGTGGTGACCAGGGTCACCCCCCGGCGGAAGAAGGCGCGCAGCAGGCCATGCAGCAGGGTGGCATCGGTGATGTCGGTGACCACGAACTCGTCCAGGCACAGCACCCGCAGGTCCTGACACAGCCGCTCCGCCACCAGTTCCAGGGGATCGGGCTGGCGCGGCAGACCGGCCAGTTCCTCGTGCAGGTCGCGCATGAAGTGATGGAAATGCAACCGCCGCTTGCCCGGCAGCGGCAGGGCCTCGGCGAACCAGTCCATGAGATAGGTCTTGCCGCGCCCGACGCCGCCCCAGAGATAGAGGCCCTTGACGGGCGTGATCTCCGGGGCAGCGCCGCCAATACGGGACCTGATCCGCCCCAGTAAGCCGGGGCCAGACGCGACCGCTCTGGGTGGTCTGGCCAGCAGGACGACATGCAGGGCCGCGAGCCGCCGCGCCGCCTCCGCCTGCACGGGGTCATACGCGGCAAAGCCGGTTTCGGGATCGACGAAGTTGGCCAGGGTGATGCGGGTGGTGGGGTTCATGGCCTGCGAAAGATAACAAACCTGGCCGGTGCTTGTCCGTCCGGGCTTGATGGCCCTATCGGGCCGCGGAATCCGGCCCAGGGTCGCGGGAGAACTCAGTCAGGAGAAGCGCCGACCTACCGCAAGGTTCGCCATGAGCGGAATGCTCGATATCTCCGCCACTGGCGCGGATAATGCCCCACCGCCCCAGTCCGGGGCTCAGTCCATCACGCGGGAGTATCAGCATGAGTGACGCCCTCAACTATCTGGTCAAGGTCCGCCCCGAGGCCATGACCGGCTATTTCACCTTTCTGAAGAAGGCCGGCGACCACCTGGATGTCCGTACCCGGGACCTGATCTCGGTCATCACCAAGGTGGCCGTCCAGACCGAGCCCGGCTTCAAGCAGTATCTGACCCGGGCCCTGCGCAACGGCGCCACCCCCAACGAGATCATCGACGCCCTGCTCATGGCCTTCCCGGTCCTGGGCCTGGCCAAGATCGTCTGGGCCACCGATATCCTGTTGAAGATGGACCTGCCCGAGTTCCACCCGGAGAACCTGGACGCCAACCCCGAATGGCACGACCTGGCCGCTGTCGCCGACCTGACCGACGGCGAGGTCTCCTTCGTCGAGGCTGACGGCCGGTCCCTGTACATCTACCGCCAGGGCGACGACTACCGGGTCTACGACTCTCGCTGCCCCCACCAGGAGACCAACATCCCCCACCTGGCCCTGGTCAATGGCCGTCTGACCTGCCCCAAGCACCACTGGGCCTTCGATATCACCACCGGCGAGTGCGTCGAGGTCGGCAACCGGCCCCTGCGCCGCTTCGAGCACAAGATCGAGGCGGGACGGCTGCTGGCCTACTGGTAAGCCCGGGTTCGTCCGCCGGACGACAGGATGGCCAGGGAGCGGGCCATCCCGATCGAAACCGACTAATAGTCTTCGCACGGCAATTTTCGGTTTTTCCGGGTCACTTATCGATGCCGAAAACTGAATTGCGATATGTAGACCTTGACGCTCCGCGAACACCCTTCCCGGGAGACCTGGGATGAGAATCCTCCACACCTCCGACTGGCACCTGGGACGGACCCTTTACGGCCGCAAACGCCACGAGGAATTCGCCGCCTTCCTGGACTGGCTGGTGGCACTGATCGAGCGGGAAGGCGTGACGGCCCTGCTGGTGGCGGGGGATATCTTCGACACCACGACCCCCAGCCATCGGGCTCAGGAACTCTACTACCGCTTCCTGTGCCGGGTGGCGGCCTCGCCCTGCCGCCACGTGGTGGTGGTGGCGGGCAATCATGATTCCCCCACCTTTCTGGAAGCGCCCAAGGCATTGCTGCGCGCCCTGGACGTCCATGTCATCGGCAGCGCGACGGCAGACCCGGCGGACGAGGTCCTGGTGCTCCGCGACCTGTCCGGGGCCCCGGAACTGATCGTCTGCGCCATCCCCTATCTGCGCGACCGGGACATCCGCCAGGTCGAGGCCGGCGAGGACAGCGCGGACAAGGACCGCAAGCTCATGGAGGGCATCCGCGACCACTATGCCAGCGTCGTCGCCCTGGCCGAGGCGCGGCGCGCGGATCTGGGGGCCGAGATCCCCCTGGTGGCCATGGGCCACCTCTTCACCGCGGGAGGACGGACCCTGGAAGGCGACGGGGTACGGGAACTGTACGTCGGCTCCCTGGCCCACGTCAGCCCGGGCATCTTTCCCGACAGCCTGGATTACCTGGCCCTGGGTCATCTCCATGTCCCCCAGCGGGTGGGCGGCGCCGAGACCCGCCGCTACAGCGGCTCTCCCCTGCCCATGGGCTTCGGCGAGGCCCGGCAGGAAAAGAGCCTCTGCCTGGTGGAATGGGACAAGGGCAACGGCGCTCGGCCAGGGTGCCGCGTCCACATAATCCCCATCCCGGTCTTCCAGTCCCTGGAACGTATCCAGGGCGACTGGGACCTGCTGGCCAAGCGGCTGAAGGAGCTGGTGGCCGCCAGGTCTCCAACCTGGATCGAGGTGATTTACGAGGGCGAGGCGGTGATTAGCGACCTGCGCGAACGCCTGGAGGCGCTCCTCGCCCCGACGGAGGAAGCCCCCACGCGGGATGAAACCGCCCCGCGCCCTGAAATCCTGCGGGTCAGGAATAACCGCATCGCTCAAGGGGTGCTGGAGCGGATGCATGAGGAGGAAAGCCTGGGCGATCTGAACGCACTGGAGGTCTTCACCCGCCGCCTGGAGGCCGCCCAGACGGTCCCACCCGAACAACATTCGGACCTGCTGCTGGCCTACCAGGAGATCCTGGCCAGTTTCCATCACGGCGATCCCCAGGCGGAATAAAGCCGAAGATGAAGGCAAAAAACGCGAGTTCCCAACTGGCCAGCATGGCTGGAGTCCTGCGGAGTTGGGCCTGATGCCAGTCTCCGGGACTTTGATCCGACAAAGGGTTGGGTCGCTGCCATGATCTTCAGCGAGGCCCCGAGGCCGGGCGTATTGTGAGTTCCGTACCTTCTGGAATTGTCAGGGGGCTTGTCGCGCCATGCGCATTCTGAATGTCCGTTTCCGGAATCTGAACTCCCTGGTGGGCGAGTGGGCCATCGATCTGACCCACCCGGCCTATGTCAGCGATGGCCTTTTCGCCATCATCGGGCCAACCGGGGCCGGCAAGACGACCCTGCTCGATGCCATCTGCCTGGCCCTGTACGGCCGCACCCCACGGCTGGACAGGGTCACCGGTGGCGAAAACGAGATCATGTCACGCCAGACAGGCGACTGCTTCGCCGAGGTGGCCTTTGAGACCCAGGCCGGCCGCTTCCGCTGCCACTGGCGCCAGCACAAGGCCAACCAGAGGCCTAACGGCGTGCTCCAGCAACCTAGACACGAGATCGCCGACGCCGATACGGGGGTCGTATTGGAGAGCAACCTCCGCGGCGTGGCCAGCCAGGTCGAAGCCTCCACCGGCATGAATTTCGACCGCTTCACCCGCTCCATGCTGCTGGCCCAAGGCGGCTTCGCCGCCTTCCTCCAGGCGCCCGCCGGTGAGCGGGCACCCATCCTGGAGCAGATCACCGGCACGGAGATCTACAGCCAGATCTCCATCCGCGTCCATGAACGCCGCAATGAAGAGCGCAACCGCCTGAACATCCTCCAGGCCGAGCTGGACGGCCTGCAACTCCTGTCAACCGAGGCCGAGGCCCAGTTGCGCGAGGACCTGGAGCGCCGGCAAGGGGATGAAGTGGACCTCAAGGGCCGCGTCGCCCTCAATCACCAGGCCCTGCTCTGGCGCGAGGGCCTGGCCGGGCTTGAAGGCGACCTGCGGCGGATCGCGGCCCAGCGGGAGGACTGGCGGGTCCAGGACCAGGCCTTCGCGCCCGAACGGGAGCGGCTCGGACGCGCCCACCAGGCCCTGGAACTGACGGGCCCCTTCGCCAGCCTCGCCGCCCTGCGCCGCGCCCAGGACGAGGACCACCAACGTCGCGACGAGGATCAGGCCGCCCTCCCCCAGCGGGAGGCGGCGGTCCAGGTGGCGACGGCGGCTTTGAGCCAGGCCAGCGCCCAACTGGACGAGGCCAAGGCCAACCAGAATGCCAACCTGCCCATCCTCCTGAAGGCCCGGGAACTGGATCTGCGCCTCGTCGAGCAGGCGCGGCCCATCGCCACGGCCGCCAAGACCCTGGGGGAGCAGCGCCTGGCCCTGGCAGCCTTGCGTGTCCAGCAACAGACGGATGAAACCACCCTGTCAGACCAGCAGCGGCAGTACCGCGAGCTGGCAACGCTGATGGCGGCCACCCAGGCGGACGCCGGCCTGCTGGAGGCCCTGACGGGCCTTCTCCAACGTTTCGCGGGGCTGCAACAATTGGAGGACCGGCGGCTGGCCAAGGATCAGGCCATCCGACAGGCTCGGACTGGCGTCGAGGATGCCACCAGGCTCCTGGAGGAGGCCGCGAAGCAAGCGGCCCATGCCAACGCCCAACGCGAGGACCTGCATCGCCAGTGGGCGGAACAGCAGTCACAACTTCAACAACTCCTGGATGGTCTGGATGTGCCGGCCTGGCGCCAACGGCATTCCGACCTGACCGCACGGCGGGATCTGCTCGCCAAGGCAGTGGCGTCAGCCCAGGCACTCTGGCAGGCCCGACAGGCCCTGGCCGATCTGGATCAGCGCGAGGGGCAAAACGCCACCGTCGCGGCAACCCTGGCGCGGGAACTGTCGGACCAGGCCAACCACCTGGCGGGGTTGGAAAAGCAGCGGGAAATGCTGGAGACTCAGCTCAGCCTGCTGGAAAGAATCCAGAGCCTCGAAGAGGCCCGCCACCAGTTGCGGGACGGCGAACCCTGCCCCCTGTGTGGCGCCCTGGAGCACCCCTTCGCCGTGGGGAACCTGCCGGCGCCGGATGAGACCCACCAGGAACTTCAGGGGGTCAAGGAGACCATCAAGACCACGGCGGCCACCATCACGGGCCTTCAGATCCGCCAGGCCGGTCTGCACCGGGACCAACAGCAACTCCTCACGGACCGGATCGACCAGACCCGCAACGGCGCGCAGGCCCAGCGCGAACTGGCGGAGACCCTTGATGCCTTGGTGCCTGCCGGGCTGGGCTCCCCTCCCGAGGCCGCCTTGCCCGAACTCATCGCCCATTGGCAGGGTCAGCAGGAAGACCTCCGCCTGACCCTGGACCAAACCACCGGCAGAGTGGCGACCGCCGAGGCGGCGGAGAAGGCCCTGGCCCGTCTGCGTGACCGCTGGGACCAAGCCAAGGACGCCGCCCAAAGGGCGGATGGCGCCGCCCAGACCGCCACGCTGCGGCACGAGACTGCCCAGCGGGAGCTGGAACGGCTCCAGGCGGAGGCCCTCGAAATGCGGACGGAACACGACCAGGCCCTCGCCGCCCTAAGCCAGGACCTGCAACCCTATGGCATCCTCGGCCCCTTGGTCATGGCCGATCTGGATGAGCTCCAGGCACGACTGATCAGCCGGCGCGACCAGCGGAAGACCCGCGAGGACCTCAAGCTGCGCCTGGACCAGACCATCGCCACCCTCCAGGCCCGCACCACCCAGCAAGCGGAACGCATTCAGGCGGCGGCGGAGGTATTCAAGCAGCAACAGGCCCTTCATGACGCCCTGGTCATGGAAAAGGATATCCTGGCCCGGGAGCGCCACGACCTCCTCGGAGACCGGGATCCGGCGGCGGAAGAAGGGCGCCTGGCCCAGGCCATCGACACCGCCAGCCAGGTCCTGGAGGACAGCCGCCGGAACCTGAACGCCGCCACCCAGGCCCGCGCCGAGCTGCAAACCCGGCTGGCGGCCCTGGAGCACGCTCTCCAGCGGCGGGGGCCCGAACTGGACGGCGCCGAGACCGCCTTTCGCGGCCAGCTCCAGTCAGCGGGCTTCAGCGATGAAGCGGACTATCAGGGCGCCTGCCTGCCCGAGGAACAACGCAAGAAACTGGCCCAGCAGGCCCAGGCCCTGGCGGAGCAATTCACCGCCCTGAGTCGCGCCGCCGAGGACAAGGTCCAGGCCCTGGCCCGGGAGCGGGACAAGCGGCTGACGGATGCCCCCCTGGAGGCGCTGACGGTGACCCAGAATTCCCTGGAGGAGGAACTCAAGGCCCTGCTCCAGGCCATCGGCGGCCTGAGCCAGCGACTTCAGGACAACGACCAGCTCAAGGAAAGGTGGCAGGCGGGGGCCCAGGCCCTGGAGGCGCAGCGGCGCGAATGCCAGCGCTGGGACCAGCTCCACGACCTGATCGGCTCGGCGGATGGCAGGAAATACCGCAACTTCGTCCAGGGCCTGACCTTTCGCCTGATGATCGGTCACGCCAACCATCAGCTCCGGAAGATGTCGGACCGCTACCTGCTGATCCACGCCGACGACCGGCCGCTGGAACTCGCCGTCATCGACAATTACCAGGGCGGCGAGGTCCGTTCCACCAAGAACCTCTCCGGCGGCGAGAGCTTCATCGTCAGCCTGGCCCTGGCCCTGGGCCTGTCCCAGATGGCCAGCCGCCGGGTGCGGGTCGATTCCCTCTTCCTCGACGAGGGCTTCGGCACCCTGGACGAAGAGGCCCTGGACACGGCCCTCACCACTCTGGCGAGCCTGCGCCAGGACGGCAAGCTGATCGGCCTCATCTCCCACGTCCCCACCCTGAAGGAGCGCATCGCCACCCAGATCCGGGTCATCCCCCAGAGCGGCGGCCGCAGTCGCCTCGCCGGGCCGGGGTGCGAGCGGGTCAAGGGCGCTACTTGAAAAGGGTTTGGCCCTGGAGGGTGGATGTCCCAGTACAGAGATGCATCGCGAACTACCCTGTCCTTTGAGAACGCGATAACGATGTGGACTGTCCGGCTAATCGGGAAAGATCTCCCCGATGGCCACCCTGACCTCCACCCCGGCGATATCCAGGCTGAGGTCGCCAGCGGTGAGGGAGTGCAGTTGCCGGTATCGGCCCTGGAAGCGGTCCGGGTCGCGATAGTCGTGCAGGGTGCGGTGCCGCAGGTCCACCACCCAATAGCGGCGGATGCCGGCGCGGGCGTATTTCGCCAGCTTGACGCCCTGGTCCAGGCTCAGGCTGGAGTCCGCCACTTCGATGACCAGCAAGGCATCCTCGCCCCTGGGGTTGGCCTGGCGGTAGAAGTCCTCACGGCGCTGGAGCACGGCGAGATCCGGATAGAGTTCGGTGCCGTCGTCCAGGACCAGGGGACCCTGGATGCGGAGGATCGCCTTGCCCGCCAGCTTCGGCACCAGGATCATGGTCAGGATATCGTTCGTGCCCCCGTGGGGCGGTCCAATTGGCGTCATGTCACGCATCTCCCCGTTGATGAGTTCCACCCGGTCGCCGTCGCGGAAGCAACCGGCCTCGATCATCCGATGAAAACGCTCGACGTCGATACGATGAATCGGGTTGAGCACTTCTGACGTAAGCACGAGTCGATCCTCCTGCTGATTGCGGATGGTGTAAGCCTAGCAAATCCGGCGCCGGGGCTAGAGCAGATCCCGGCTCTTGTCCCGCACCCGCTGATAGAGTTCCTCCATCACGGCGATGAAGGAACTATCCCGATCCCAGAAGCCGGGGTAGTCACCGGCCTTGCGCACCAGGATGGCGGGCAGGACGGGCGGGGTGGCAGGCTCGATCTCGGTGGGGAGGCGGTGACGGCCGGTCCAGAAGGCGTGGTAGTCCGACGGGGCGGCCAGGGCGTCATCCGCTTCCGGCTCGATGGAGGTGATATCAGTGCCTGAGGTTTTGGCGTGACCGACCTTGCCCCGCCGATTCGGGATATCGGCCACACCCAGCCGGTGCGGGATACCGGCAGTGCCGATTACAGCCGTCTCTGGGCGCGTAAAAAAGGAGGTCGCGGGCACCAGGGGCGCCGCCGGATCTTCTTCCTCCGCCGGCCTGAGGCTGGCCAGGGCCTGACCCAGGGGGGTGGTGGCCAGGGCCTGATGGAGATGGGTGCGCGACAGGCCGCGCAGTTCGAAGAGCAGGAAGGGGTCCCGGTCCAGTTGCGCCGCCAGACGGTAGTAGACGCCGGCGATGTGCTTGCAGGGGTTGAAGTCGTCCGGGCAGGAGCAGGCGGTGAGGGTGAAGTCCTTGCGGCTGCGGGGTAGCAGGGGCAGCTTGAGAGCGGCGAAGGCCTCGTCGATGCCGTCCGGCATCTCGTGCAGGAGCAGCTTGGCGATGAGATCGGCGCGGCTGCCCAGGTAGGCGATGGCCTGGTCCCAATCCTTGGCCGGGATCTGGGTCATCTGGATACGGGTCTGGTAGCGGGGTTCCTTGTAGACGCCGTAATAAGGGTTGACGTTGCCGCGCACCGTCGCCGTCACCAGGCCGTCGGCGATGGCAAAGGCGAGAATGCGGCTATCGCTGCTGTAACTTCGCCCCCGTTGGATGCGGCCACTGTCGGTGAAGCCCTCCAGGGCGGCGATGAAGCGCTGGCCCCACCAGGTTCTGCCCAGGGTCGTCATGGGTTCATACCTCACTTGCCACGCGTTTGGGTCCAATCATCACTGCTCACCACGCCCTCTCTCCGCGCGGGAGTGGGCCAGGAAGAGAGGGGAGCCGCTTCAGGTAGCGTCATGGTCACTCCACCACCGCCGCGCGGTTGAGCCGGATCAGGGCCTTGAAGCGCTCGTTGTCGAGCTGGGTCAGCCAGGACTCGTCATTGCCGACGATGGCGCCGGCAATGGCCTTCTTGTCCTCGATCATGTCGCTGATGCGCTCCTCCAGGGTCCCCAGGGTGACGAACTTGTGGACGAAGACGGTCTTCTCCTGGCCGATGCGGAAGGCACGGTCGCTAGCCTGGTCCTCCACCGCCGGGTTCCACCAGCGGTCGAAGTGGAAGACATGGTTGGCCTTGGTGAGGGTGATGCCGACGCCGCCGGCCTTGAGGGAGAGGACGAAGATGGCCGGCTCCGCCTCCGGGTCCTGAAAGGCGGCGATCATTTGCTCTCGCTTGGCCCGCGGAGTGCCGCCGTGGAGATAGAAGGTCGGATAGTGCAGCGCCTGGCGCAGGCGCCGTTCCAGGGCGGCGGCGACCTCGGTGAACTGGGAGAAGATGAGCACACTGTCGCCCTCGGCCATGGCCTCTTCCAGCATCTCTTGCAGGCGTTGCAGCTTGTGGGAGCGCTCCGGGGTGAAGGGGCTGCCGTCCTGGAGGAACTGGGCTGGGTGGTTGCAGATCTGCTTGAGCCTCATCAGGGTGGAGAGCATCAGGCCCTGGCGGGCGATACCCTCTTTGTCCTCCAGTTGGCGCTCCACGTCGCGTACCACCGTCTCGTAGAGGGCGGCCTGTTCCTTGCTGAGGTTGCAGTACTGGAGGGCCTCCAGCTTGTCCGGCAGGTCCTGGATGATGGCCTTGTCGCTCTTGAGGCGGCGCAGGATGAAGGGCTCCACCAGACGCTTGAGGGTGGCGGTCTTGACTGGGTCGCGGTCGCGCTGGACCGGGCTCTCAAAGCCCTTGCGAAAGCGCGCCTGGGTGTCCAGATAGCCGGGGTTGAGGAAGTTGAAGATGGACCAGAGGTCGATGAGGCGGTTTTCCACTGGGGTGCCGGTGAGGGCCAAACGATGGGGGGCGCGCAACTTAAGGATGGCCTTGGTCTGGGCCGCCAGCGGGTTCTTGATGTTCTGCGCCTCGTCGAGGATGACCCGATGCCAGTCGCGGGCGGTGAACAGGGCCTGATCGCGCCGCACCAGGGCGTAGGAGGTGATGACCAGGGCCTGGCCGGCGGTCTGGGCCAGGAAGGCGGCCTTGTCCTGGGTGCGCGTCGTGCCGTGGTGGATGAGCACCGGCAACTGGGGGGCGAACTTCTGGACCTCCTTCTGCCAGTTGCCAATGACGGAGGTGGGGGCGATGAGCAGGGTCGGGGATAGCTCTTCCCCCGCCGCCTCCCGCTCCTGGACCAGGCGCGCGATGGCCTGGAGGGTCTTGCCCAGGCCCATGTCATCCGCCAGGCAGGCGCCCAGGCCGCACTGTTCCAGAAAGCGCAACCAGGCGACGCCGCGCCTCTGGTAGTCGCGCAGTTGGGCGCGCAGCCCCGGCGGGTCGGCGATGGTCTCCAGGTGGCCGCCACCGCGCAGCCTTCTGAGCATCCCGGCCAGGGCATCGTCGCGATCGACCTCGAAGTCCTCGTCGAGGGCGGTGCGCTGGAGCAGGTCCTGGACGCTCATCTCCGGCATCTCCTGGCCGTGGCGTTGCCAAAAGAGGAGCATCTCCCGCATCTTGTCGCGGTCCAGTTCCACCCATTGGCCGCGGAAGCGCACCAGGGGCGCCTTGGACTCCACCAGTTGTTGCCATTCCTCGGGGCTGACCACCTCATCGCCGATGGCTAGTTCATAGCGATACTGGACCAGATTCTTTAGCTTGAGCCCGCCCTCGCCGGCGGCAGCCGCGCTGGGTTTGGCCTGGCTGGACGCGGTACGCAGCCGGATCTTGACCCGCCGGCGGCCCTGAGGCGTCCACCAGGCGGGGACGATGATCTTGTAACTGGCGTCTTCCAGAATCCAGGCCCACTCCTTGAGAAAGGCGAAGGCGTCATCCAGGGTCAGGCGCAGGCCCTGGGGCGTGGCGGTGGCCAGCCCCGCCCACAACTGGGGGACCATGCGGGAGGCGAGGCCCAGGTTGAGCAGCAACTGGGTCTCGAAATCCTCGCCCAGTTGACGGCGCCATGTATCGCGCCCCCCTTGGCCCGCGGACCAGTAGTCGGCCAGGGACAAGCGCCGCGAGGGATCATCCCGGGGGATGGCGACGAAGTGGAGGGACCAGTCGTCAGCCGGGTCCCTGGTGGTTTCGACCGCCCCGGCAGAAGGGGTAGCCACGACATCCCTGGCGGTCCCGGCCTCAGGGTCGGCAGTCCCACCCCAGGGTTGGTCCAGTGACGGCTCTTCGAGCTGAAAACCCAGGGTGAAGGCGACCTTGCCATCGGCCCCGCGCAGGTGTCCCCGCCACTGGCGCCACTGGCGAACCTGGTCCGCCCCGATCCAGGGCGCGGGGCTGGGACGCGGGGCGATGGCGGCCGCCAGGAGGCTGGCGGAGACCTTTTTGGTGAACACCGCGGGCCAGACCAACTGGCGCAGCATCTCGTCAAGCAAGACCTCCGCGCAGTGACGGAGCAGGCTCTCGGCATCCGGCCAGGCCGCTGGCCACTCGGTGCCGTCCAGCGGGGGACGGACCGCGGCGGGTGGCAAGCGCTCCACGGCCTGGGCAATGAGCTGCTCGTAGGCCTCACCGGCCCATTCCCAGCCACCGAAGACGGCCAGGGGTGGGTCCTTGCGTCCGCCCTTGGGCCGGGGTGGCTGATGCACCACCGGGGCGGGCAGATACTGGTCGCGCATCAGCAGCCTTTTGATCTCCTGGGTGAACCAGTACCAGAACAGGAAATCGCCCGCGGGCTGTACCGCGCCACCCTGCCGAAAGGCCAAAAAATGGATATCGCTCAGTTGTCGGATGGGGCGGTCAAGGCGCAGGCAGTCCAGCCGCCAGGGGCGCAGTCGCGCCTCGGCGACGCTGAATTCCGTTGGCCAGTAACGCGCCAGGGCCGGTGACGGCAGCGGCGACTCGGCGCTGCTGGGGAGGAGCAGGGTCTGGTCCTCCAGGGCCATGGCCAATGCCCTCGGCTCCTCGGGCAAGCCGAGGGTGCCCCAGAAGGCGGGCCAATCCTTGACGGAAAGCTGGAACGGATGGCGCGGGATCGCTTCCTGGGTCCGCCCGGGCTTGGCGACCGCCAGGGTCTCGGCCCAGAGGCGGAAGGCCCCATACTGGATAAAATCCACCGTGGCGTCCGGAGACCAGAAGGCGTGCAGGATCAGCATGGCCGGTGCCATAGATAGGGATGAAATGTGGCGATCTTACGACATTCAGGATTGCCCCGATCAAGCGGTGGCTTGCCGGATGCGGTCATAGGCCCCGCCACTTTGCAGGCGGGCGTACGACTGAAGTTATTGTCGATGCACTTCAGTTGTCGGCATTCATGGGGAGGTTCGGGGTACGTCTGGTGGGGATGTCGACCGCAGGGATGCGGTCGTCAAGCCTCCAGGGACGGATTCAGGTTGTCCCTCGCCATACGTACTCCGAAAGGGGGAAGCCGAAAATTAAGGTGCGATGACTATACAGCGCCACCGAACCTCTGGTTTCGCCTTGCCCGCGGATCTTCTCCGACATAGCCCTTCATCCGCGCCATCCTAGACCCCGTCGATGGCCTCCCGCAGGTGGCGTACCTCCAGAATCTCCAGCCCCGGGACGCCGCCCTTGGGGACATTGCCCTTGGGGGCGATGACGCGCTTGATACCGTGCTTGGCCGCCTCGCGCAGCCGGTCCGGGCCATTGGGCACCGGGCGGATTTCGCCGCTCAGGCCCACCTCGCCGAACACCGCCAGTTCCAGGTCCAGGGGCCGGTCCCGGTAGCTGGACAGGACCGCCAACAACACCGCCAGATCGGCGGCGGTCTCGGTGATGCGCACCCCCCCTACCACGTTGACGAAGACATCGCGGTCGAACATGGCCACCCCGCCATGGCGGTGCAGCACGGCGAGGAGCATGGACAGCCGGTTCTGCTCCAGCCCCAAGGCGACGCGGCGCGGGTTGGCCAGGGGGCTCTCGTCCACCAGGGCCTGGACCTCGATCATCAGCGGCCGGGTGCCCTCGCGGGTGACCACGATGAGGCTGCCGGGGACCGGCTGGTCATGGCGGGACAGGAAGATGGCCGAGGGGTTTCGCACCTCCTTGAGACCCCGGTCGGTCATGGCGAAGACACCCAGCTCGTTGACGGCGCCGAAGCGGTTCTTGACCGCTCGCACCAGACGATAGGGGCTGCCGGGCTCGCCCTCGAAATAGAGCACGGTATCGACCATGTGCTCCAGCACCCGCGGTCCGGCCAGGGCGCCCTCCTTGGTGACATGGCCGACGAGGAAGACGCAGGTATCGGTCTGCTTGGCCCAGCGCACCAGTTGCGCCGCCGTCTCCCGCACCTGGGAGACGGAGCCGGGGGCGGAGGGCAGCAGGTCGGTGCAGAGGGTCTGGATCGAGTCCACCACCAGCACCCGGGGCTGTTCGCTGTCGGCAGCGGCGAGGATGCGCTCGACCCCGGTCTCCGCCAACAGATGAATACCGGCGCCACTCAGTCCCAGGCGGCGGGCGCGCAGGCTGACCTGTTGGGGGGATTCCTCGCCGGTGACATAGAGGATGGGCCGATCGGCCTCCGGTGGCGGGATCTCGGCCGGTTCCCGGCCGGGCGCCGAGGGGGCGGCGGAGCCCCCCAGCTCGGCGCAAGCCTGGAGCAGCAGGGTGGACTTGCCGATGCCCGGATCGCCACCGATCAGCACCACCGAACCGGCCACCAGACCGCCGCCCAGGACCCGGTCAAGTTCGGCGATGCCGCTGCTGGTCCGGATTTCCCGCTCCGGACTAACCGTATCCAGGGAGAGGATACCCCCCCCCTCCGCCGCCCCGGCGTAGCCCTGACGCCCCCGGGCGGGCGCCGGCAATACAGGGATCTCCTCGATCGAATTCCAGGCGCCACAATCCGTACAGCGCCCAGCCCATTTGTTCAGGCTGGCGCCGCAGGCGTTACAGACATAGGCCAGACGGCTCTTGGCAGGGGCTTTAGGCAAGGTCGGACCTCATGAAGCTTGGGGTAGGTGATGACTATCTTTCCCCGCCGGTACCAAGACCCTGAGCGGCTGGTGCGCGCTCCAATATTCACGGGCATGATACGAACCGTCGAGAACGTCTTTTGATTCGGCAGGGGTAATCCGTATAATGCCCGATCCTCCCGGCAGCGGGAGGATCCTCCTTGCCTCACCGCTTCGCGGGGGGCTGTCCAACCCGTAAGGAGACCTTATGCGTCACTACGAAATCGTGTTCATGGTCCACCCCAGCCAGAGCGAGCAGGTGCCGGCCATGGTCGAGCGCTACCGCGCCAGTATCGAAAAGTCCGGTGGCAAGATCCACCGCTTCGAGGATTGGGGACGCCGGCAACTGGCCTACCCGATCAACAAGATCCACAAGGCGCACTATATCCTGATGAATGTCGAGTGCGATCAGGCCACTCGCGAGGAACTCGAAAGCGCCTTCCGCTTCAACGACGCGGTCCTGCGCAACCTCATCCTGGTCCGTGATGCCGCCGTCACCGAGCCCTCCCCCCTGGCCAAGTCCGAGGAGGAAGGCGCCGAGGAGTCCGGGGGCGAACGCCGCCGCCGCGACCGCTCCGAGCGCGTGGAGCGGGTCGAAGACTCCGACGACGAAGACGACGAGCTGGAATAAGAGGTTGCCATGTCAAAGTTTTTCCGCCGCAAGCGTTACTGCCGCTTCACCGCCGAAGGCATCAACGAGATCGACTACAAGGATCTCAACCTGCTCAAGGCCTATGTGAGCGAGTCTGGCAAGATCGTGCCCAGCCGCATCACCGGGACCTCCGCCAAGTACCAGCGCCAACTGGCCCTGGCGGTGAAGCGGGCCCGTTATCTGGCCCTGCTGCCTTACTCCGACGGCCATTGATCCCGTCACGACCGGCCTGAGGCCTGGCCTCATCGCCGCGGCCGCCGGCCAGACAGGACGCCCGATCCGATGCTAGGACTTGCCACCTTCATCATGCGCGGCCGCTCCCAGGCCGCGCTGGTGGCCGCGGTCTTCGCGGTCTTGTCGCTGCTCTTCCCCCTGGCGGGGATGCTGAGTTCGGCAACCGTGGCCCTGGTGACCCTGCGCCAGGGGCCCGTGGAGGGTCTGATCGTCGGCGCCTTCGCGGGTCTTGCCAGTGGACTCTTCGCCTTCGCCGCCCTAGGCAGCCCGGCCCCGGCCCTGGGCTTCGCCCTGGCGCTCTGGCTCCCCGTCTGGGCCTTGGCCCTGGTGTTGCGCAACACCCGGTCCCAGCCCCTGGCGGTGAGCCTGGCCAGTCTCATGGGCCTGCTGATCGTGGTCGGTATGCGACTCGGCGTCGGTGATCCCGTTCCCTATTGGACCGAACTGATGGAGCCGGTCCGGCAAGGACTGATCGAGGGCGGGCTGACCACGGAGGCGGGCAGCCAGGTCCTGATCGCCGAGGTGGCGCGCTGGATGACCGGGGCCTTCGCCGCGGCCTTTTATTTCCAGGCCCTGCTGGCCCTGTTCCTTGGCCGCTGGTGGCAGGCCCTGCTCTACAACCCGGGTGGTTTCGGCAGTGAGTTTCGCGACTTGCGTCTGAGTCGAGGCGTCGGGGTGCTGGGCATGGCGCTGCTAGCCTGGCTGCTGGTGGATCAGGACAATCAATGGGCGGCGGATTTGCTGATCCTGGTCACGCCGCTGCTCCTGCTCCAGGGACTGGCCCTGATCCATTGGCTGGTCAAGGCCCTGCAAGCCAGCCGGGGGTGGCTCGTCGGCGTCTATGCCCTGTATCTACTGGCCATGCCCCATGCCCAGGTCCTGACGGCCGGTCTGGGTCTGGCCGATATCTGGGTGAATGTGCGCGCCCGGGTCCGTCCGCGCCAGACCGATACCCATTGAACTGACGGCGACCGCCCTGGGGCGGCCTCGCCAGGCATCGTGGACTCCGCTCTCCGTTGGCGCGGTCCGCGACAACTGAAAATTCGAACTGGGGGTACCCAAGTGGAAATCATCCTGTTGAAAAAGGTCGCCAATCTCGGCAATCTGGGGGAAAAGGTCGACATTCGCGCCGGTTACGGCCGCAACTACCTGATCCCGAAAGGCTATGCCGTCCCGGCGACGGCGGACAATCTCAAGCGCTTCGAGGAGCGCCGCGCCGAACTGGAGCAGCAGGCCGCCGAGGCCTACGCCATCGCCGACGAGCGCCGCGAGACCCTCGACGGCCGTTCCGTCACCATCGCCCGCAAAGCCGGTGACGAGGGCCGCCTGTTCGGTTCCGTCGGCGCCGCCGACATCGCCGAGGCCGTGACCGCCATGGGCCTGAAACTCTCCAAGCAGGAACTGCGCCTGCCCACCGGCTCCTTCCGTGCCACGGGCCATTACGAGGTCGGCGTGCATCTCCACCCCGAGATCAACGCCACCCTCAAGATCGAGATCGTTCCCGCGAGCTAAGCCCGCCCTTCGGACCCGGGTCATCGCTGCCCGGGTTCGGCCGCCCCGGGTGACCCCAGTGCCAGCCCTGGGCGGCAACCGCAGGGACCGGTGTAAGGAGGGCCCCTACCACGCCAGCCCCTCCCGCCCATCCTGGCCATCACCCAACCTGGCGATCCTGAGTTCCTGGCGATTCGACAAGGTCTAGCGCATCTTGGGGGTTTAATTTTCCTCACGCACCACGAGAGGAAAATCCCATGGCCCGCCAACCCCACCCCCCGACCTTTCGCGAACTCACGAGCCGCATCGGCCTGAGCGTGGATGCCCCCCACGACCCGAGAAGCCCCATGTCCGATCCTTACGAGCCGCCCTATCCTGAGCCGGATCTTCCCTCAGGTGACCAACTCCGCATCCCACCGCACTCCCTCCAGGCCGAGCAGTCGCTCCTGGGCGGGCTCATGCTCGACAATCAGACCTGGGACTCAGTGGCGGACAAGGTCGGTGACGGCGACTTTTACCGCCGCGAGCATCGCCTCATCTTCGCCGCCATCCGTGACCTGGCGGCCCGCGACCAGCCCTTCGACGTCGTCACCCTGGCGGAGTGGCTGGAACGTACCGGCCAGCTCGAGGACGCCGGCGGTCTGCCCTACCTGGGCGTCATCGCCACCGGCACCCCCAGCGCCGCCAACGTCAAGGCCTACGCCAAGATCGTGCGCGAGCGCTCGGTGCTGCGCCAGCTCATCTCCGTCGGCACCGGCATCAGCGACATCGCCTTCAACACCGAGGGCCGGGAGGTGGCGGAGCTGCTCGACGAGGCCGAGCGCCGCGTCTTCGAGATCGCCGAGCAGGAACAGCGCGGCGGGGGTGGCTTCCAGCCCCTGCGCAGCCTCCTCGGCAAGGCCGTCGAGCGCATCGAGATCCTCTTCCAGCGTAACGAGCCCATCACCGGCCTGCCCACCGGCTTCGCCGACTTCGACGAGATGACCTCCGGCCTCCAGCCCTCCGACCTCATCATCGTCGCGGGGAGGCCATCGATGGGAAAAACTAGCTTCGCCATGAACTTAGCGGAGAACGTCGCCCTGGCGGTCAAGCGACCGGTGGCCATCTTCAGCATGGAGATGCCCGGCGACGCCCTGGCCATGCGCATGATGTCCTCCCTGGGGCGGATCGATCAGCACCGGGTGCGCACTGGCAAGCTGGAGGAAGACGAGTGGCCGCGCCTGACCTCGGCGGTCAACATGCTGGCCGACGCGCCCATGTACATCGACGACACCCCGGCCCTGTCGCCCACCGAGGTCCGCGCCCGGGCCCGGCGGCTCAAGCGCGAGCACGGCGACCTGGCGCTGATCGTCCTCGACTACCTGCAACTAATGCAGGTGCCCGGCAACAGCGAGAATCGCGCCACCGAGATCTCCGCCATCTCCCGCTCGCTGAAGGCCCTGGCCAAGGAGCTCAGCGTCCCCGTCGTCGCCCTCTCCCAGCTCAACCGCAGCCTGGAACAGCGCCCCAACAAGCGGCCGGTGATGTCGGATCTGAGAGAATCCGGAGCCATTGAACAGGATGCGGATCTCATTGTTTTTATTTATCGCGATGAGGTCTACCACGAGGATAGCAAGGACAAGGGCGTGGCGGAGATCATCATCGGCAAGCAGCGTAACGGTCCCATCGGCACCACGCGGCTGACCTTCCTCGGCAAGTACACCAAGTTCGAGAACTACATCTCCGATGTCTACGGGGATGAGGGTTACCATTGACCGAGACCCTAAAACGTCTTTACTTTCGGTTTTCTCGCACTTACTTGATTTCAGCCTCACCTTGATGGAAACCGGAAACCGGCTTGCGCTGGGATCAGCCATGAGATTCGGCGGGCCCGTCGCCCTCATCGACCTAGCGGCCCTGGGCCACAACCTGGAAGTGGCGCGGCGCCGCGCCCCCCGCAGCCGCCTCTGGGCGGTGATCAAGGCGGACGCCTACGGGCACGGCATGGAACAGGCCGCCGTGGCCCTGGCGGCGGCGGACGGCTTTGCCGTCGCCCGGGTGGAAGAGGCCCTGCGCCTGCGCGCGGCCGGGGTCGAGCACCCGATCCTGGTCCTGAACGGCGCCCTGTCCGCCGAGGAGACCGCGGCGGCCTGGGAGGCCCGGCTCGACCTGGCGGTGCATCAGGCCGCGCAGGCTGACTGGCTGGCGGCGTTGCCCCGGAGCGCCGCCGTTGCCGGCCACCCCCTGCGCGTCTGGCTCAAGGTCGACACCGGCATGCACCGCCTGGGACTGGAGCCGGCAGAGGTGCCGCTCGTCCAGACCTGGCTCACCGACTACCCGGTGGTGGCGCCCGATCCGGGACTCATGACCCACCTGGCCAACGCCGACGAACCCGCCGACCCCCTGACCATGCTCCAGTGCCAGCGCCTGCGCGCCCTGGCCCGGCCCGGCCAGGCCCTGAACATCGGCAACTCCGCCGGAATACTGGCCTGCCCCGCCGCCCGCGTCGACTGGGTGCGACCGGGCATCATGCTCTATGGCGTATCACCCTTCGGCGACCATGGTGCGGCGGCACTTGACCTCAGGCCGGTCATGACCCTCAAGACCCAAGTCTCCGCCACCCATGTCTACCGGGCCGGGGAGCGCATCGGCTACGGCGGGACCTTCGTCTGTCCCGAGGACATGCCCGTCGGCGTGGCGGCCATCGGCTACGGCGACGGTTATCCCCGCCACGCCCCGACGGGGACGCCGGTGCTGGTCAAGGGCCAACGGGTACCCCTCATCGGCCGGGTGTCCATGGACAGCATCACCCTCGACCTGCGCCCCTGCCCCGAGGCCAGGCCCGGCGACGAGGTGATCCTCTGGGGCCGCGCCCTGCCGGTGGAGGAGATCTCGCGGGCCGCTGGCACCATCAGCTATGACCTGCTCTGCGGGGTCAGCCCCCGGGTGCGGCGGGAATCTGTTCATAGTCCAGAACCATCCTAGTACCTCATTCCGCCTTATCTTGCCGGGACGGACAATCCATCCAAGTTCTGGACCGACAATGAACGCATCAAGCTCAAGGGTCTATGCCCGCAAGTAAAGATGGAATGAGGTACTAGACTGTCTCGTTTGAGCCATGACCGCGCGCCCACCGGCCGGGCGTCATGCCGCCACAGCGACTTCGGCCTCAGGCAATAATGCCCCAAGTCGAGGTGCTAACATACGCGGATACAAAGCCCCAGACCGCACCCAGCTTGCTGGAGCGCAGTACGTAATTGTCGCCCTAGCCAAGTGCTATCCCATCCCCCATGTACAACTCTTTCTCCGGCTTCACCTTCTTGTCCCCCGAAACCCGGTCTACCCTGCACGGTCTGGAGCGGGTGACCAGCCTGATGGCCAAGGCTCATAACGCCCAAGAC
Source organism: Candidatus Thiosymbion sp. (assembly GCA_018435665.1). Taxonomy (GTDB): domain Bacteria; phylum Pseudomonadota; class Gammaproteobacteria; order Chromatiales; family Chromatiaceae; genus M0108. The sequence goes on from JAHDND010000038.1 coordinate 56,320, forward strand.
GTCCTGGAGAAGATCGGGGGGGTACTGACGGATGTGCTGCATGCCAACCGCTGGTCGATCATGCTCAAGACCGAGCTCAATGTGATCCAGATCAGTCTGGCCAAAGGACTGCCGGAACACATCCTCGAGACGACCCAGGTGAGGATCGGCGAGGGGATCGCAGGCCGGGTAGCCCAGCGGGGGGAAGGTGAATTGTTTTCCAATGTGGAATATGAGGTCGGGACCACCTCGGGAGGAACCTACAACTCAACATCGGCGATCTGCGTGCCCATGAGGCTGGGCAGCGATGTTCTCGGCGTCATCAACCTCAGCGACAAGTCGATCGGCCCCGATCAGGTCGGGCCCTTCAATACCGATGACCTGACCCTGGCCTTGATGACCGCAAATCAGGCCGCGCTGATGATCGAGATGCTACGCGCCCGGGAGGCCGCCCGGGGGCGGGGCCCAGCGGCCCCGGCAGTGCCCGAGGGGAAGGAAGCCTACGAACTGCTGAAGCAGGCGTCCGCCTTCGATCTGCTCAGTCAGGTCACGGACCTGATGACCATCAGCGACAATATCGATCAGGTGCTGGATACCGTGATTAACGGCGCCTGTCGTCTGCTCAGCGCCACGCGCGGCTCGCTGATGTTATTCGACCCGGCCAGCAAAGAGTTGCGCATCCGGGCGGCGATTGGCATGTCATCGGAACTGGTCGGCACGGTGCATATCAATCCAGGCGAGGGGATCGCCGGCCGTGTCCTTGAGACCGGCGAGCCCTTGCTGATCACCGATGCCCCTCGCCTGCGTCTTGGCGACCATCGACAGACCGTAACTGACCAACGCGCCGCCCAATATCGCAACCAGAGTGCGCTGTGCGTGCCAATGAAGATCCGGGGCCGAATCATCGGGGTCTTCAACATCAATGATCGGATCGACCAGCAGGATTTTTCCGAGAACGATCTTTATATCGCGCGGGTGATCGCCAACCAAGCCGCCGTGGCGATCTCCGCCGCCCATTTACTTTCGGAGTCGATCGCCACCGCCGAGCTCCATCAATCCCTGCAAATCGCCCACGAGATCCAGGACAAACTTATTCCACCGGCCCCTACCATCCCCGGGGTCGATATCGCCAGACTCTCGGATGCCTGCGAATCGGCTGGTGGTGATTACATCGATTATTTTCCGGTCGAGGGCGAACATGACCTGAGTCAGGGTCGGTTCTATCTCGCCTGTGGGGATGTCTCGGGACATGGGGTCGGATCGGCCCTGATCATGGCCATGGGACGCGCTTTCCTGCGCGCGCTGTTGCAGCGGGATGCCCGCCTGTGCATGGTGCTCAGCAAGATGAACAACCTGATCGAGGCCGATACCCCGGCGGGTCAGTTCATGACGCTGTTCGTCGGGCGGCTTGACGTGTCCACCGGGCGACTGTCCTACGCTTCGGCGGGGCATGAGCCGACGTTACTGTATCAGGTCGCCACCGATGAGATCATCGTGACCGAAACGACCGGCCTGCCGCTTGGCATGTTCGAGAATCAGGACTATACGGTCGGCCACCTCGAGTTACGGCCAGGCGATGTCTTGGTGATGGCCACCGATGGCATCGCGGAGGCAATGAATATCGAGGGCAGCTACTATGGCCGGGAGCGGCTGCAGCAGGACCTGCGCGAATTGCACTCCTTATCAGCGAGTGCAATTGTCGGTGAGATCAAGCGGCGAGTCTTGTCATTCACCTATCCTCAGCAGTTGCGTGACGATCTGAGCCTGATCGTGGTCAAGCTCGAACCGGGCAAGCCCTAACCCCCACTGAAAGCTTATCGTCATCGCACATCAAGCTCCCGAGGGAGTGATTTTTGGACCGCCTCTCAGCCTGATGCGTAGAGCGCCGCGGTCTTGGCCGCCTGCCCCGCCACGACGTTGCGCAGCGTTTCCGGGGCCACCACCTGCACATTGTCCCCCGCCCCCAGCAGCCAGCGCAGTAACTGCCCGGTCGAGGGCAGGCGCGCCTTCACCCGCAAGGTAAAGCCCGAGTCCTCGGGCTCATCCTCCAGTTCCTGCTCGTCGGTCAGCGGACAGGCGCTGAGCAGTGTCGCCAGATAACCCCGCACCCGGAGCTCCAAGTCGATCATCTCCCCCTGGCCGAAGTCGGCCCGGCCCTGGGCGATGGCCCGGTCCAGGTCGAAACCCGCCGCTGCCCGCGCTGGCCGGCCCGTCAGGGCCTGGGCGCGGATCATGCGGTGCAGGGCATAGAGCCGCAGGGGCTCGTCCTCATCGTTCTTGAGGGCGAAGAGGTAGGGCAAGGGTCCCCGCTGGATCAGGGCCTGGGGGTGAATCACCGCCTCCCCGCGATGCCCCAGGGCATCCTCATAGAGCACCTTCAGGGCGCAGGCCTGAGCCAAGGCCCGGATCACCGCCTCCAGCACCTCGGGATAGAGCGCCACCGGCCGCAGGCGCAGGCTGTCCGGGACGATGCGCACCCGCTGCTCGTCGAGCAGGGGTCCATCCACCTCATGTAGCAGCCGCTCCCAGAGCCGTTCCAACCGCCGCGCCGGCACCGCCTCGGCGATCAGGTCCTTCACCTGGCGCAGGGTGAATTCCCAGATCAGCCCATCTTCATGCACATCCTCGCCCAGCCGCCGGTAGCGCAGGGGCTTGCAGCCGGGATTGACCACCTGGATGCGGTGCGTCTTGACCAGCTCATCCAGGTCCCGCTGCAAGGCCCGGCGGCGGGCGGATTCCGCGGCCGGGCCATAGACCGCGCCAAGCACCGTCAGCAGGCGGCTGCCATCCGGGCAATCGGCGGGGGCTGAGGTGGCCCGGGGCAGGAGGGCCTCCAGCCGGCGGAGGCGGTCGATGCGGGTTTGGGTGACGGCGCTCATGGGCAAAACAGGGGGGGTAATCGACAGGGCTTGTCGCATTTTAGGCGTTTAATGCGCCTCACGCACCACGAGAGGAGACGACCATGGCCCGCCAACCCCGCCCCCTGGCGGCGGCCCCGGACCACCCGCTTCGATGTCGCCTACCTCAACCTGGCCGGGGAGCTGAGCCCCAGCGCCATCGTCCAGGCCCTGGACCGCCGCGGCCGCGGCAACCTGTGCTTCTACGGTCTCCCGGGCACCGGCAAGACCCCCTTCGCCGAGGTCCTGGCCGAGGCCCTGGACCGGGAACAGGTGGCGAGCCAGGCCTCGGACCTGATCACCAAGTGGGTCGGCGAGACCGAGCACAACCTGGCCCGCCTGTTCCGCGACGCCGACCCCCAGCGCACCCTGCTGCTCCTGAACGAGGTGAACAGCTTCCTCCTGGGCCGGCGCCAGGCGGAGCACGGTTGGGAGCGCACCCAGGTCTACTTCAAGGGCGTCGAACGGGCGCCCGAGTACCGTGACCGGCGGCGAGGCAAGGACCGCGGCTACCCTTCAGATGGCATTCCCTTTACGTATCAAGATTGATACATTCATAAGCATGAACACTCCCATCCTGGACGTCCGCTTCTTTGCCTCCGACAGTGGCAATGAACCTGTGCGCGAATGGCTCATATCCTTGCCTGCCAGCGAGCGGCGCACCATCGGCGAAGACATCAAGACAGTGCAGTTCGGCTGGCCCCTGGGTATGCCGCTGGTACGAAAGCTAGCCAAGGACCTGTGGGAGGTTCATGTACACCTCGTGGACCGGATTGCCCGGGTCCTGTTCACCCTGGTCGGCCACACCATGGTGTTACTGCACGGATTCATCAAGCAGTCGCAAGCAACACCACCCGAAGAACTCGATGTCGCCAAGCGGCGTCTGCAACAACTCAGGAGCGCATCATGAACCCGCATATCGGCAGCCACTTTGATGATTTCCTCGCCGAAGAAGCGGTATTGGAAGAAACCGCCGCCGTAGCGATTAAGCGCGTCGTTGCCTGGCAGATCGCCCAAGAGATGAAAGCACAACACCTGACCAAGACCGCACTGGCTGAAAAAATGCGTACTAGCCGGGCGGCCCTGAACCGCTTGCTGGATGAGACCGACACCAGTCTGACCCTGACCACGCTCTCCAGTGCCGCCAAAGCGCTGGGTAAAAACCTGCGTATCGAACTGGCGTGAGCACTGGTAGTCATCCGCGGCCAGAGTCAACGTCGCGGTCCCCTCGGCCCGGCAGGAATGAGGAGGCTACTCTTTTCACCAACGGCAGCCATCAAGCGATTCGCATCCCTTTCGATCTACTTCACCCGAAACGAATAAACAGGGTGACTGCCATAATGAGAACTGCTGGAGTAAAAGCCCCGATCGCAAGGCCAAGGCCAGAGGAGAATCGCGCTAAAACTTCGCCGTAATGGCCCATCCGGAGCCCAGCCATGACCCGCAAGCGACTGCCCATCGGCATCCAGACCTTTCGCGAGATCCGCGAAGGGGGCTACTACTATGTGGACAAGACCGGCTTTGCCCTGCGCCTGATCAATGAGGGCAAATACTACTTCCTCTCACGACCCCGGCGCTTCGGTAAGTCCCTGTTTCTCGACACCCTGGCGGAACTGTTCAGCGCCAATCAGCCGCTGTTCGAGGGCCTCGAAGCCCATGGGCGCTGGGACTGGAGCCGGCACTACCCGGTGATCCGGCTCAGCTTTGCCGGCGGGGTGATCCAGAACCGGACGGAACTTGACCGGCGCATCCTGGCGCTGCTGCGGAAAAATGCGCAGGCCCTCGCCGTTGCCTGTGGCGATCCGACGGACATCGTCGGGTGCTTTAGCGACCTGATCGAGGCGGCCCATTCCGCCTCCGGCGAGCGGGTCGTGGTGCTGGTGGACGAATACGACAAGCCCATCCTCGACAACCTGACCCAACCCGACCGGGCGCGGGAACTGCGCGATGGGTTACGCAACCTCTATTCGGTCATCAAAGACTCGGATGCGCACATACGTTTCGCCTTCCTGACAGGGGTCTCGAAGTTCAGCAAGGTCAGTCTCTTCTCGGGGCTCAACAATCTCAACGACATTACGGTGGATGCGCGCTACTCCGCCCTTTGCGGCTACACCGAGGCCGACCTGGACACCGTCTTCGCCCCCGAACTGGAAGGCCTGGACCGCGATCGGATTCGGATCTGGTACAACGGCTATAACTGGACCGGCGAGGCGGTCTATAACCCCTTCGATGTACTATTGCTGTTCGAGAAACGCCAATTCCGCCCCTGGTGGTTCGAGACCGCCACGCCCACCTTCCTGGTGGATCTGCTCACCGAGCGCCACACCTGGCTGCCACGGCTGGGGCAATTGCGGGCCGATGCCGAACTGCTGTCCGCCTTTGACGTGGGGCGCATCAGCACCGAGGCGCTGCTGTGGCAGACCGGCTATCTGACCATCGACGCCGAAGAGCAGCAGTTCGGGGAGTACCGTTACCGGCTGCGTTACCCCAACCGAGAGGTCTATCAGAGCCTGAATAACAGCCTGCTGCGGGCCTGGACCCCCGATGGTCAGGAGACCCTGGCGCACAAGACCCGCCTCGGCGAGTTGCTGTTGGTCAACGACTTCACCGGGATGCAGGCCCTGTTCACCGCCTTTTTTGCCAGCATCCCCCATGACTGGTTTCGCAACAACCCCATCGCCGCCTACGAG
>JAHDND010000079.1 GCA_018435665.1 Candidatus Thiosymbion sp.
CCGGTGGTCAGCAAAAAGGGACGATAGATTGAACCCATTACGATCTTGTCCTAGGAGTAATGATGATCACTGGTTAATAATTTCCGAAATTTCGATTAAGTTACCATCGGGGTCACGAAGATAGATGGAAAGAATCGGTCCTGTCGCGCCTGTCCGCTGAACAGGACCTTCAACGATTGGCCAGTCACAGGCTTGGACATGCTCAATCACTTCCACCAAAGGTCGTGAGGCGATAAAACAGAGGTCAAGTGCGCCGGGGGTAGGGATCAGCGCCTTGGGCTCAAACTCCTTACCCTTGAGGTGCAGATTGATTTTCTGGCTACCAAACTTGAATGCCTGACGTTCGACCGGAGGTGTCCCGCCAGTAAAGGTCTCCAGGCTCATACCCATGACGCGGGTATAAAAATCAATGCAGGCGGCCGCGTTGGCCGTGGTCAGCACCAGATGATCCAGATGACTTATCATTTCGGTAAAGTGTCAGGGTAAGAATACTATAGAACAACTCCGCCGTTAAAAAACCGACCTGATTAATAAAATTGTTGGCTCTTCAAGAACTCATGCCCGTTTGGCTTCAGCCCGGAGGAGATCATGCAGTTCACGCGAGTAGTCTTCCTGGTCGGAAGAGGCCATGAACTCTAGCACGCCGGGATGATTGAAATGATGCTTGATGAACAACCGAATCGTGTCATAGGCGGAATTGTCTTTTTTGATGTTGGCTCCGGTACTGATCTGAAACAGCCAGTTTTCCACATTGTTAAGCATGGGCCGGTAGTAATGCTCAAATTGAATTCGTTCCACTTCATTTAAAGAAAAATAAGATTCACGTCCCCGTATAATAATCGCGGCCAGTTCTGGACTGATGGCAACCAAGGAGGACAGTTTATTCAGGGCATTGATTGTATTTTGAACGGCGGAAATTCGATCATTTCTGTTTTTCTCCCGAACTTGGATCGCGAGGCCGATAAGGGTCAGAAGTACGGCAACAGTTGTGGCAAGCTGCGCGATGATTTCGATGCTAACGAGGTTAAATTCCATTACTTTTTGCCTGAGTAAATAGCCACTGGTACGGGTACGCTGGACGTGGATTCTCCTGTCCAGTCAAGGTGCGATACCCGGATGTATCTCTTGCACCGATGGCTGTCGTGTAACGGGGAATATGGGAGCCTTGACAACGCTTGGAAAGAAAGCTGCTTACCGCTTTCGCCAATCCCAAGGCGCGATGGGGTCCTTATCCCCCCATAGCCCTACCCCGGTTACCCTGGCCTTGGCCTCCGCTGCTTCATAGAGCCCCTGATCAACCAGGGATTGCTCGTTGGCATATTTGCGATACCACCAGGCCATCCCCGTCCGGACCTGAGCCAGGTTCACATCCTTGCCCTGGGCGATCACCTTGCCCACGATGCGGCCATAGCGATCAAGCTTATGCCAGTCCACCTCGACCCGTTGCCCGGCTACCAGGGCGCTGAGGGCCTCCTTGGAGCGTTTGCCGAAGGGCTGGTTGGTCTCGGGAGCGTCAATGCCGGACAGGCGAATCTTGTGCTGAGTGTTATCGGCATCCAAGACTACCAAGGTATCGCCGTCGGTAATCTTCACCACTTTGCCGTTCAGAGTATCCGCAGAGACACCGAACGGAAAAAGCAGCACAAGCATCAGACTAATGGCGAGTTTCATCTTCGTCTCCCAGCGCCATGACACTGCCCAAAAGCCCCAGCAAATGACGCATGCTGGTAATTACCAGCTCCCGGGTTTCTTCAGTCAGGGTTTCGGCTTGGGTCATCCGCAGCAGTAAATCCTGGGGGACATCACCGTACCGTTGCACTAAATACCCCAAGTTCAAGGAAAGAAGCTTTAGGGCTTCGACTAGTTGCTCCCGGCTGGCTTGTTCCAGCAGGGCATCGGCCACCAGGATGTACTGGCGAAATTCATCATCGGTATCCATGCAGTCGTTCCGGTTGCAGTGCTAGAGGCTATCCTAGCATTCTACGGATTCCACTACCCGGTTCAGGTTACCCGAGCATGAGAGCCAGCAAATATCCCCTCGCAGATCATTCCCCGGCCAAG
>JAHDND010000212.1 GCA_018435665.1 Candidatus Thiosymbion sp.
ACGGTCCCGGCGGGTGATCTTGCGCTTGGCGTCATACCCGGCCTGGGCAAAGGAGATCTGCTTGGACATGGGGCGACTCGCGGTCGGAGATAGCATGGGCAATATTTTATCACATACAATCCATGAGGTTGGAATAAATCAGTGTCTCCCTAAGGCAGGAGCACTGGAGAAATGGCAAAGCAACGAATCATGCTCGCCGACGATCATGCCGTTCTGCGGGCCGGCATCCGCTCCCTGCTTGATCTCGAAGCGGACATGGAGGTCATCGGCGAAGCCGAGGATGGGCTGCAGGCGATCGCCCAGGCGAACAAGCTCCAGCCCGACCTGGTCCTGATCGATCTCTCTATGCCCCGCATGAACGGGACCGAGGCAATCCACCAGATCAAGCTGCGCAACCCCGACCTCAAGGTGATCGTCATGACGGTGCACAAGGCCGATGAGTATGTGCGGGCCGCCCTCGACGCCGGTGCCAATGGCTACCTATTGAAGGACGACTCCCATCACGACCTGCTTGCGGCGATCCGCAGTGTCGCCCTGGGCGGGACCTATCTCAGCCCGAAGATTTGCGACAAGGTGGTCCGGGGCTATCTGGTGAACGAGCCATTGGGGGGCGTTGGCCTGTCTTCGGACATGCTCACGGAGCGGGAGCGCGAGGTGGTGAAGCTGGTCGCCGAGGGCTATAAGAACCGGGAGATCGCCGAGCACCTGTCTCTCAGTATCAAGACGGTGGAGAAGCACCGGGCGAACATCATGCGTAAGCTCGATCTGCACAGCGCGAGCGAATTGACCGCCTACGCGATCGAGAACGGACTGGTGTCGCGATGAGGTCGTTTGCGCTAACACGCCGGTACGCCTTTGTGAGCCTCGTGGGCGTGCTCATCACGGCCGTCGTGTTGGCAATTCTTTATCACAGCCGGTCCATTCGCACCATCATCGAATTGGGGGAGCGGAACAACGTCACGGTCGCCACGCTGGCCCTGAATGCCGTCCTCCCCGGGCTCGAAGACTATCTTCTGGCGGACGAGGACGCGTTAGGAAACAGGGCACAGGATCACTCGCCCCAGGAGCTCTTCGGCCTGGTGCGACAGTCGCTGAGGGATACCCCCGTGGACCGATTGAAGATCCACGATCGGGATGGGATCGTGCGCTATTCCACCGAGGAACGGGATATCGGCACGAGCGAGCGCGAGAATCCGCGACTTCAGGCCGCGCTCGGCGGTGACACTCGAAGCGCGCTGTTCCCTGCGGGAGCGCGCCGCGCCCTCCAACTCCTTCGTGGCGAGGAAGTGCTGATCGAGACCTACCTCCCGATCTGGGCGCCGGGCAACCCACAGCCCATCGGCGTATTTGAGCTCTACACGGATGTCGCACCCATCGTCCGGGCCATGACCCGCAACGAGCTGCTGGTGCTGGGCGCGATCGCGGGCATCATGATCGTCCTGTACACCCTGCTGGTGTACGTCGTCCTGCGCTCAGAGCGGATCATCACCCGGCAGCGCGAAGTGATCCTCGAGCGAAACCAAACCCTGCAGACGCTCTCCGAGCGTATGCTGGCGGCGGAGGAGGACGAGCGCCGCCGTGTTGCCCGGGAGCTGCACGAGGAGATCGCGCAAACCCTGAGTGCGATCAAGACCAAGACCGAAGCGGCCGCGCGCGCGGCTGCGCTAAGGCCGTGCATAGAAAAGGGCCCCCCGAACGACGAGATCGTCGTGCTTCTTCAGGGCGCCATTCGTGATGTGCGCAGCCTGGCCATGGATCTGCGTCCCTCGACCCTCGACGACTTTGGTCTCAGCGCGTCCTTAGGTCAGCTTTGCCGCGAGGCCGGGCAGGGGGTTGGCCTACCGATCTCGGCCCCCGAAATTGCCGTGCGCGACCAGGATGTCCCCGAGCCCCTAAGGGCCGTCATCTTCCGCGTCGTCCAGCAGACACTGAAACACCTGGTCGCCTGCCAACGCGTCAGGGACCTGCATGTCTATCTGGATCAGGCGCAAGGGCAGGGGCTGCGTCTCGCCGTCGCGGTCAATGCCAGCGGGGATTGTATCGACGACCCGCGGATATCTGAGGTATGGGATCGCGCGGTGCTCTCCGGCGCGGCTTATCGCGAGACGCGAAGCGCGGCGGGCAATTTACGCTATGAGGCGACGTGGAGCCTCTGATTAGGCATCGGTATGGTCAATGGCGGGCGGATTAGCACCCTCCTCGAGCTGCCAGTCAGCGATGACCCGAGTCCCTTGTCCGGGGCGCGATCGAACGCTGAGGTTGCCGCCGGTCATCGCGGCGCGCCGGCGCATACTGCCGAGGCCGAAACCCCTTTGGGAGGGGCTGACCGGACTGGCGGTGAAGCCAACGCCGTCATCCGCAACGGTGAGCCGAATACCCTCGGCGTCCGCCTCCAGCAGGATCGACAAATGCGACGCCCGTGAGTGCTTGCAGGCATTGCAGCAGGCCTCCTGCAGGATACGAAAGACGGCCACTTTCAGTGGCAGCGGAATATCGTTTTCATGGGCACGAACCGTCAGGCTGACGTCGAGAGGGTTCAATCCGTGGCAGAGCTCGTGACAAAGCCCGCTGATGGCGTTGATAACACCCTGGTCGTTGATCTGTGCCGGGCGTGGATCAAGACAGATTCGACGTACCTCGTTCATGGCTTCGGAGAGACGCTCCGCAAGGTAATCGAAAATCGCGTCTTCGCCCTCCATAAACCGACCTTCCCGAAGCTGCCTGAGCCTCCCGACTGCTAGCTTCATGGCACTGAGGGTTTGTCCGATTCCATCATGCAGGTCGGCGGCCATTCTCTGCCGCTCTTCCTCCAGCAGGCGATGGATCGCCCGGTCCCGCTCCTCAGGGTCGATCATGCCATCAAGCTTTGCATGTATCGGGTGCTGCGTCGTCATGGCCTGCTCATCCTTTCCCCTATTGCTAGTATAGCTCAACCCAGCAAAATGAAGTGCCTCCGTCATCCGGAGGATGCTCGCAAGCTTTTGATATTTATTAAAATATAGCGCGAATGAACCGCCTAGACGCCAAGAGGTCCTATTAGGGGCAGAGGTTTTGCCGTCGAACTTAAATGACTGTTCGAGGACGGTGGATTTGAGCAAGGTCCCCTGGAACTCTGGTCGCCGCGTCCAGAAACAGCACAGGGACTCGGCCTGAATACGCGGAACAAGTATTTGTAATTGTGGGATGGCATACAGGATTGCAAGGTGTTTCGGCAGCGCCGAACGGCTAACCGAGCTTCCTCGGGCGCCGCCCGGGGCACCCTATTTCCCGCTCCCGAACCCTTGCCCACAGCCGGCCTTATTTATTGATCAAATAAATTTTAAGTATTGAAGCTCGCTCCGGCCCTATAATTTCGCCTCCACCGATCCTGGCCCCATCCGGCGGTAACCGACATCACAGAGGCAGGTCCATGAGCAACAAACCCGACATCGATCCCCAGGAAACCCAGGAGTGGCTTGATGCCCTGGAGGCCGTGCTGGAGAACGAAGGCGCGGAGCGGGCCCACTTCCTGCTCGAACGCCTGATCGACAAGGCACGACGCTCGGGGGCCTATCTGCCCTTCAGCGCCAACACCGCCTACCTCAACACCATCCCCATCACCCGCCAGGAGAAGTTTCCCGGCGACCGGGCCATGGAGCGGCGCATCCGCTCCCTCGTGCGCTGGAACGCCATGGCCATGGTGGTGCAGGCCAATCGCCTTTCCAGTGAACTGGGGGGGCACATCTCCTCCTTCGCCTCCTCGGCGACCCTGGTGGATGTTGGCTACAACCACTTCTTCCGCGCCCGCTCCCCGGATCACGGCGGCGACCTGGTGTTCTTTCAGGGCCACGCCGCCCCCGGCATCTATGCCCGGGCCTTTCTGGAAGGGCGCATCAGCGAGGAGCAGCTCTACAACTTCCGTCAGGAGGTGGACGGCAACGGCCTGTCCTCCTATCCCCATCCCTGGCTCATGCCCAGCTTCTGGCAGTTCCCCACCGTGTCCATGGGGCTGGGGCCCCTGATGGCCATCTATCAGGCGCGGTTCATGCGCTATCTCCAGCACCGGGGGCTGCTCAATACCCAGGACCGCAAGGTCTGGGCCTTCCTCGGGGACGGCGAGATGGACGAGCCCGAGGCCCTGGGCGCCATCTCCCTGGCGGCGCGGGAGGGACTGGACAATCTCATCTTCGTCGTCAACTGCAACTTGCAGCGCCTGGATGGCCCAGTGCGCGGCAACGGCAAGATCATCCAGGAACTGGAGGCGGTCTTCCGCGGCGCCGGCTGGAACGTCATCAAGGTCATCTGGGGCAGCTACTGGGACCCGCTGCTGGCCCGCGACAAGCAGGGCCTGCTCCTCAAGCGCATGGAGGAGTGCGTCGACGGTGACTACCAGGCCTACAAGGCCAAGGGCGGCGCCTACACCCGCCAACACTTCTTCGGCAAGTACCCGGAGCTGGCGGAGCTGGTCGCCACCCTGACGGACGAGGACATCTGGCGCCTCAACCGCGGCGGCCATGACCCGATCAAGGTCTTCAACGCCTACAAGGCCGCGGTGGAGCACCAGGGTCAACCGACGGTGATCCTGGCCAAGACCGTCAAGGGTTATGGCATGGGCGTGGCCGGTGAGGGCATGAACATCACCCACTCCCAGAAGAAGATGGGTGAGGCCCACCTCAAGGCCTTCCGCGACCGCTTCAACATCCCCATCCCCGAGGACCGGATCGCCGCCGCCCCCTTCTACAAGCCGGCCCCGGACAGCGATGAGCTCAAGTACCTGCAAGCGCGGCGCGAGGCCTTGGGCGGCTATCTCCCCGCCCGTCACGAGGCGGCCCCGCGGCTGGAGACGCCCCCCCTGGAGGTCTTCAGGCCCCTGCTGGAGGGCTCCGGCGACAAGGAGATGTCCACCACCATGGCCTTCGTGCGCATCCTCAGCCTGATCCTGCGCGACAAGGGCATCGGCAAGCGGGTGGTGCCCATCGTCGCCGACGAGGCGCGCACCTTCGGCATGGAGGGCATGTTCCGCCAGCTTGGCATCTATTCCTCCGTGGGCCAGCTCTACGAGCCGGTGGACGCCGACCAGGTCATGTACTACCGGGAGGACAAGCAAGGTCAGATCCTCCAGGAGGGCATCAACGAGGCCGGCGCCATGTCCTCCTGGATCGCCGCCGCCACCAGCTACGCCAACCATGGCGAGCCGATGATCCCCTTCTACATCTACTACTCCATGTTCGGCTTCCAGCGCATCGGCGATCTGGCCTGGGCGGCGGGGGACATGCGCGCCCGCGGTTTCCTGATCGGTGGCACCGCCGGGCGCACCACCCTGGCCGGCGAGGGCTTGCAGCATCAGGACGGCCATAGCCCCCTGGTGGCGGCGACCATCCCCAACTGCGTGGTCTACGACCCGGCCTATGGCTACGAACTGGCGGTCATCATCCAGGACGGCCTGCGGCGCATGGTTCAGGAGCAGGAGAACCGCTTCTACTACCTCACCGCCATGAACGAGAACTATGTCCAGCCGCCCCTGCCGGCGGGGGCCGAGGAGGGCATCCTCCGCGGCCTCTACCGGGTGCGGCCGGCCGGCGAGCCCAAGGACCAGGCGCCTGCCTCGGACGCGGGTCAGCAGGGGGACTTGGGGGCGAAGGGTGAACCGCGGGTCCAATTGCTCGGCGCCGGCGCCATCCTGCGCGAGGTCCTGGCGGCGGCGGACCTGCTGGAGGCGGACTTCGGCGTCCGCGCCGATGTCTGGAGCGTCACCAGCTTCAGCGAGCTCAAGCGGGACGGCATAGCCACCGAGCGCTGGAACATGCTCCACCCCATGGCGCCCCCCCGCCAGAGTTACGTCAGCCAGCAACTGGCCGGGGCCCCCGGACCGGTCGTGGCGGCCACCGACTACATCCGCTCCTACGCCGAGCAGATCCGGCCTTATCTGGCCCAGCCTTACGTGGTGCTGGGCACCGATGGCTTCGGCCGCAGCGACATGCGCAGTCAGTTGCGCCGTTTCTTCGAGGTCAACCGCTGGTACGTCGCGGTCGCGGCCCTCAAGGCCCTGGCGGACGAGGGCGAGATCCCCGCCAGCCGGGTGCGGGAGGCGATCGAGAAGTACCGCCTCGATCCGGACAAGCCCAATCCGGCGACGGTCTGACCCCATCCGGCGCGGGTCCTGGGGGGCGACATCCCGCCAGCACCCGATCCGAACGCCATCGCGGCCTGGAGAAAAATCGACGTGGCAACAATGCAAGAAGTGACCCTGCCGGACATTGGCGATTTCACCAATGTCGAAATCATCGAGGTCCTGGTGGCCCCGGGGGACCGGGTGGAGCCGGAGCAGTCCCTGCTCACCCTGGAAAGCGACAAGGCGACCATGGATATCCCCTCCCCGGCAGGCGGGCGGGTCAAGGAGGTCAAGGTCGCCATCGGCCAGAAGCTGAACCGGGGCGACCTGATCCTGCTGCTGGAGCAGGACGAGGCCGTCAACCACCCGGCAAAGGCCGGGACTGAGGTTACCGCCGGGACCGGACTCGCAACCGGACCCGGCACGGGCGAGACCGGCGCGGTGACCGGGACCACCCGGCCTGCGGACGTGACAGCCCCGGTCGACGCCGCCCTGGCTGGAGGGGCATCGGCGGCCCCCGGCCCCCTTGAGGGGCCGGGCTCCGGACCGGTCTCCGACCGGGCGGCGCCTGCCACCCCAACGCAAACCCCGGCCCCACCCCTGACGACCGAGGGCGCTCCCGGGATGGGGATTGCCTCACCGCAATCGATGGCCGCGGAGGCCCAAACGCGGCGACCAACGCCAGGCGTGATGCGCGGCGCCCCTCCCGGACCCCGGGCCCCGGGGGAGGCCGAGTTCCGCCTGGCCCCGGTCCTGCCTCGCCCCGAGGAACTGGCCGCCATCGCCAGGGGCCGCAAGGCCCACGCCAGCCCCACGGTGCGCCGCTTCGCCCGGGAGCTGGGCGTGGATCTGACCTTCGTCAAGGGTTCGGGACTCAAGGGCCGCATCCTCAAGGAAGACGTGCAGGGTTACGTCAAGCAGGCCCTGACCCAGGGCGCCCCGGCCCCCGCGACCACCGCCCTGCCCTTTGCCCTGCCCCCCGCCCCCGAGGTGGACTTTGCCCGCTTCGGGCCCATCGAGATCCGGGAGCTGTCCCGCATCCAGAAACTCAGCGGGCGCCACCTCCACCGCGCCTGGCTGTCGGTACCCCATGTCACCCAGTTCGACGAGGCGGACATCACCGACCTGGAGGCCTTCCGCCAGGGCCAGCGGGACAGGATCACGACCGAGGGGGTCAAACTCACCCTGCTGCCCTTTCTGCTCAAGGCCGTCGCCACGGCCCTGGGGCGCATGCCCACCTTCAAGGCCTCCCTCACCGCTGACGGCGAGGGGCTGGTGCTGAAGCACTACACCCACATCGGCGTGGCGGTGGACACCCCCAAGGGCCTGGTCGTCCCGGTGGTGCGCGACGTGGACCGCAAGGGTCTCCACGACCTGGCCCGGGAGCTGGCTGACCTGAGCCAGAAGGCCCGTGACGGCAAGCTGCTGCCGGCGGACATGCAGGGCGGCTGCTTCTCCATCTCCAGCCTGGGGGGTATCGGCGGCACGGCCTTCACCCCCATCGTCAACGCCCCCGAGGTCGCCATCCTCGGCGTCTCCCGCGCCACCCTCAAACCGCTCTGGCAAGAAGAGGCCGGGACCTTCGTCCCCCGCCTCATGCTGCCCCTATCCCTCTCCTACGACCACCGGGTCATCGACGGCGCCGATGGGGCCCGTTACACCCGCCTGCTGGGCGAACTGCTGGGGGACATCCGGCGCCTGCTCTTATAGTCAATGCAGATCGATTATCGGTTTTTCCGAACCGGGAGCAGGAGCCGCAACGCGACGGCCGGTCCTGCACGCAGGGGAAGAAACCGAACCCTTTCCCCAGCCGTCAGGCGCAGGCATAGAGCGCCAGGGGAAAGCTCTCCGTGATCAGGATGACGGGGGTGCCGGCGATAAAGATGCGATAGGTGCGGTAGATGCGCTCCTCGCCCGGGTTCGGCTGGTCGATGCCGATTTCCATGACCTCGCGGTAGCTTTCCAGGCCGCTGTCACGGATGAGGACGCCGATGCCGATCTCGCGGTCGATGAGGCGCTGACGGAAGGCCGCCGGGATCAGGTCGGGGCGGATGACGGAGAAGGCCTCGGCATAGGTACGCCCGCTGTCCGTGCCGGTGAGGTAGGCCAGGCGGATCAGGACCTGCTCGCCGGCCCCAATGCCCAGCCATTCCACCGACCGCTCCGTGGTCCAGAAATCCTGCTCCAGGGTGCGGACCGTCACGGGTTCCCAGAAATAGGCCTCGAGGATCTTGGTCACGGTGCCGTCGGTGACCAGCAGGGCGCGCAGGAAGGGGGGCAGTTCGGCCAGGGGCAGATGTCCGCCGCCCTCCTTGACCAAGGTGCCATCACGCAGGAAACCCTCGGCGCGAAAGGGTGGGACCTCGCCGGTAAGGGCGGATTTGTCGTAGTAACGCTCGACCAAGTCGCGGGGCCAGACGGGTAAAGGAATGGCCGGGGATTATAGCCGGGCGGACCTTCTCCCGAAGGTTTATAGACAAGGCGCATCAATTTTCGGCTTTCCCGGGTCGGGGGCGTCTGGCGGGGGACACCGTAAGTACGTTCCTGTAGGCTTGGCAACCGCATCCTCGTGGTTGACACCCCTGCCCGACGCCCTCGACCCTCCCGATCGATGCTGGAAACCGAAATACGCCGTGCATGGACGACGCAAAGGCCCTGGCTTGCCCGGGGGGGTGTAATTCCGTAGTCTTTGCAGGACTTGCCGCTTGTGGAGACGCCGCGCGCCTCCGTCAGGGCCGACCCTTCCCCAGCCAGCCAGCATCCCCGGCCATCAATCAAGACAGGACCCGCGATGGACACCAGCCTCGAAACCGCCCGCTTCAACATGATCCAGCAGCAGATTCGCCCCTGGGGCGTCACCGACGAACGGGTGCTGGCGACCCT
>JAHDND010000069.1 GCA_018435665.1 Candidatus Thiosymbion sp.
GCGTACCAGACGCCAAGCAGGGCGAGGATGACCGGCACATTGTCCTTGAGGGGCGCGGACTGGAAGTGGTCGTCCATGGCATGGGCCCCCTCCAGCAGCTGACGGAAGCGGTCCATGCCCACCGCCAAGGCGATGGGCACCCCGATCACCGACCAGAGGGAGTAGCGGCCGCCCACCCAGTCCCAGAACTGGAACATGTGGCGCGGATCGATCCCGAAGGCCACCACCGCCGGGGCGTTGGTGGAGACGGCGACGAAGTGGTCCCGCACCGCCGCCGGGTCCCCCAGGTGCTTGATCACCCAGCGACGGGCGCTCTGGGCATTGGTCATGGTCTCCTGGGTGGTGAAGGTCTTGGAGGCGACGATGAACAGGGTCTGGTCCGCCTCCAGGGTGCCGAGGGTCTCGCACAAATGGGTGCCATCGACGTTGGAGACGAAGTGGACGCGCAGGTCGCTGGTCTGATAGTGGCGCAGGGCCTCGCACACCATCAGGGGACCCAGGTTGGAGCCACCGATGCCGATATTGACCACGTCGCGGATGGGCTTGCCGGTGAAGCCATGCCAATCGCCGCTGCGGATCGCGGTGACGAAGCGGTCGATCTTCTCTAGCTCGGCGTTGATACCGGGCATGACGTCCTCGCCGTCGACCATGATGGGGCGGTTGGCGCGGTTGCGCAGGGCCACGTGGAGGACGGCACGATCCTCGGTATTGTTGAGGTGCTTGCCGCGGAACATGGCGCGAATCCAGCCGCCCAGGTCGCGGGCCTCGGCCAGGTCGAGCAGAAGGCGCAGGGTCTCGTCGGTGGCGATGTGCTTGGAGAAATCGACGAAGAGGTGGGGGGCGCGGCGCGACAGGCGCGTGGCGCGCCCCGGATCGGCGGCGAAGAGGTCGCGCATCTGGACCGCGGACATCTGCTTCCAGTGCGCCTCGAGGGCCATCCATTGCGGGGTCTCGTTGACTAACGCCATGAGGGCGAACTCCTGCTGGCTGGTGGCGCTTCGCCCGCCCGCAAGGCTGTGGGCACCGCGAAGGGCCGAAAGAGGGCCCAGTTTCCTTCCCCGAAAGCTTGCGGCGCGATGACCGCGCGGGCCGTTTTGTGCTAGTTTGTGCCCCTTTCCGGGCAGGGGCGCTGAATTCTACCACCTGGCGCCACCGAGGGACGTTTTGCCCGCGGTGCGCCAGGACGGCCTTCGTCCACATCCTGGCCGGATCGCATGAGGTTACCGCCTGCCCGGTACCCTGGGGGCACACCAGCGCCCCTGGGGCACCCGCACCCGGTCCCCGCGCGAATGGCCCATCATGGGAGCGCCTCGCCATCGACGCCCAATCCACCGCCCATCGCCGCCGCATCCTGTTCGCGAGCAGCGAGGCCCACCCCCTGATCAAGACCGGCGGCCTCGCCGACGTGGCCGGGGCCCTGCCCGCCGCCCTGCGCGAGATCGGTCACGACGCCCGCCTGATCATCCCCGCCTACCCTCAGGCCCTGCGCCAGTTGCGCGAACTGCGCCCCCTGGGTGACGTGCGCCTGCCCCTCATGGGGCGCACGGCACGCATCCTGGGCGGGCGCCTGCCGGACAGCGAGGTGCCCACCTACCTGGTGGAGGCCCCGGAACACTTCGCCCGCGAGGGCAATCCCTACACCGACACCAGCGGCCGCGACTGGGGCGACAACGCCGACCGCTTCATGCTCTTCTGCGAGGCCATCACCCGCATCGGCCTGGGCTGCCCGGTGCTGGACTGGCGCCCGGAGCTGATCCATGCCAACGACTGGCAGACCGGGCTGGTCCCCGCCCTGCTCCACGGCCAGCCGGATCGCCCCGCCACCGTCTTCACCATCCACAACCTGGCCTACCAGGGACTCTTCGACCGCGCCACCTTCGACCGGCTGCACCTCCCCGAGGTCTTCTGGACCCTCCACAGCCTGGAGTTCCACAAGCAACTCTCCTTCATCAAGGGGGGCATCGTCTTCGCCGACCGCGTCAACACCGTCAGCCCGACCTATGCCCGCGAGATCATGACCAAGGA
>JAHDND010000039.1 GCA_018435665.1 Candidatus Thiosymbion sp.
AGGGTCGCCAGCACCCGTTCGTCGGTGACGCCCCAGGGGCGAATCTGCTGCTGGATCATGTTGAAGCGGGCGGTTTCGAGGCTGGTGTCCATCGCGGGTCCTGTCTTGATTGATGGCCGGGGATGCTGGCTGGCTGGGGAAAGGTCCGCCCTGACGGAGGCGCGCGGTGTCTCCATGAGCGGCAAGTCCTGTAAAGACTACGGAATTACACCTCCCCGGGCAAGCCAGGGCATTTGCGTCGTCTAAATCTTCTGGATAAGGTCCGCCCGGCTATAATCCCCAGCCATTCCTTTACCCGTCTGGCCCCGCGACTTGGTCGAGCGTTACTACGACAAATCCGCCCTCACCGGCGAGGTCCCCCCTTTTCGCGCCGAGGGTTTCCTGCGTGACGGTACCTTGGTCAAGGAGGGCGGCGGCCATCTGCCCCTGGCCGAACTGCCCCCCTTCCTGCGCGCCCTGCTGGTCACCGACGGCACGGTGACCAAGATCCTCGAGGCCTATTTCTGGGAGCCCGTGACGGTCCGCACCCTGGAGCAGGACTTCTGGACCACGGAGCGGGCGGTGGAATGGCTGGGCATCGGGGCCGGCGAACAGGTCCTGATCCGCCTGGCCTACCTCACCGGCACGGATAGCGGGCGAACCTATGCCGAGGCCTTCTCCGTGATCCGCCCCGACCTGATCCCGGCGGCCTTCCGCCAGCGTCTCATCGACCGCGAGATCGGCATCGGTGTCCTCATCCGCGACAGTGGCCTGGAAAGCTACCGCGAGGTCATGGAAATCGGCATCGACCAGCCAAACCCCGGGGAGGAGCGCATCTACCGCACCTATCGCATCTTCATCGCCGGCACGCCCGTCATCCTGATCACGGAGAGCTTTCCCCTGGCGCTCTATGCCTGCGCCTGACGGCTGGGGAGATGTTTCCGCCTATAAGAGCAAGCGCCGGATATCCCCCAGCAGTTCGCCCAGCAGGCGGGTGAAACGGGCCCCATCGGCGCCGTCGATGACCCGGTGGTCGTAGGAGAGGGACAGGGGCAGCATCAGGCGGGGGACGAAGGTCCCGGCCTCTTCCCGCCAGAGCGGTTTGAGTGCGGCGCGGGAGACGCCAAGGATGGCGACCTCGGGGGCGTTGACGATGGGGGTGAAGGCCGTGCCGCCGATCCCCCCCAGGCTGGAGATGGAGAAGCAGCCGCCCTGCATGTCCGCCGGGAGGAGCTTGCCCTCACGGGCCTTCTGGCTCAGGTCCGCCAGCTCCCGGGCCAGGTCGTGGAGTCCCTTGCGGTCCGCGTCGCGCACCACCGGGACGACCAGGCCCCTGGGGGTGTCCACCGCCACGCCGATGTGGGTGTAGTGCTTCAGTACCAGCCCCTCGCCGTCGGCGGTGAGGGAGGCCTTGAAGGTGGGCATGCGCCCCAGGGCCGTGGCGACGGCCTTGAGCAGGAAGGGCAGCAGGGTGAGCTTGACCCCCTCGGTCGAGCCCCTGGCCTGCTGGGCCTGACGGAAGGCCTCCAGGTCGGTAATGTCCGCCTCGTCGAACTGGGTGACATGGGGCACCGACAGCCAGGCACGGTGGAGGTGGCGCCCGCTCAGTTTCTGGATGCGGGTCAGCTCCCGGATCTCGATGGGGCCGAAGCGGGCGAAATCCACCTCGGGGGCGGGGGGCAGGGCAAAGGGCAGGGCGGTGGCGGCGGGGGTCGGGGCGCCCTGGGTCAGGGCCTGCTTGACGTAGCCCTGCACGTCCTCCTTGAGGATGCGGCCCTTGAGTCCCGAACCCTTGACGAAGGTCAGGTCCACGCCCAGCTCCCGGGCGAAGCGGCGCACCGTGGGGCTGGCGTGGGCCTTGCGGCCCTTGGCGATGGCCGCCAGTTCCTCGGGGCGGGGCAGGACCGGGGCCAGGCGGAACTCAGCCTCGCCCGGGGGCCGAGGCCCGGTAGGGGCGCCACGCATCACGTCTGGTGTTGGTCGCCGGGTCTGGGCCTCCGCGGTCATCGATTGCGGCGAGGCACTCCCCATCCCGGGGGCGCCCTCGGTAGTCAGGGGCGGGGCCGGGGTGTGGGGTGGGGTGGCGGGTGCCGCCCGATCGGAGGCCGGCCCCTCAAGGGCACCAGGGACCGCCGACGCCCCTCCGGCCAGGGCGGCGTCGACCGGGGCTGTCACGCCTGCAGGCCGGGTGGCGCCGGTTTCGCCCGTGCCAGGTCCGGTTGCTAGCCCGGTCCCGGCGGTAACCTCAGTCCCGGCCTCTGCCGGGTGGCTGACGGCCTCGTCCTGCTCCAGCAGCAGGATCAGGTCGCCCCGGTTCAGCTTCTGGCCGATGGCGACCTTGACCTCCTTGACCCGCCCGGCCGCCGGGGAGGGAATATCCATGGTCGCCTTGTCGCTTTCCAGGGTGAGCAGGGACTGCTCCGGTTCCACCCGGTCGCCCGGGGCCACCAGGACCTCGATGATTTCGACATTGGCGAAATCGCCAATGTCCGGCAGGGTCACTTCTTGCATTGTTGCCACGTCGATTGTTCTCCAGGCCGCGATGGCGTTCGGATCGGGTGCTGGCGGGGTATCGCCCCCCGGGACCCGTGCCGGATGGGGTCAGACCGTCGCCGGATTGGGCTTGTCCGGATCGAGGCGGTACTTCACGATCGCCTCCCGTACCCGGCTGGCGGGGATCTCGCCCTCGTCCGCCAGGGCCTTGAGGGCCGCGACCGCGACGTACCAGCGGTTGACCTCGAAGAAGCGGCGCAACTGACTGCGCATGTCGCTGCGGCCGAAGCCATCGGTGCCCAGCACCACGTAGGGTTGGGCCAGATAGGGCCGGATCTGCTCGGCGTAGGAACGGATGTAGTCGGTGGCCGCCACGACCGGTCCGGGGGCCCCGGCCAGTTGCTGGCTGACGTAGCTCTGACGGGGGGGCGCCATGGGGTGGAGCAGGTTCCAGCGCTCGGCGGCGATGCCGTCCC
>JAHDND010000202.1 GCA_018435665.1 Candidatus Thiosymbion sp.
GCGTAATGGACCACAAGAGCCACTCAGAATACCCAAAATGAGCCCAAAAACGGGTTAAAACGGGCTGCTAAGTCAAAAATGACGCTCTCCAAGGGCGGAAAGAGAGAAATCGGGTCATTCTTCAGCGTTTCCCTAAGTAGGTACCCATACCGCACCCACACCCGCCTATGAGGGGGTTGGGTAGGTACCTATGCCGCCCACACGAGCCCCCGTCACCCACACAACCAGGACACGATCACCCCATGCCGACCCACTGACACGAGTACCTCCGCCCAGGCTGGCGGACGGGCACCCCCCCTCCTGCACCGATCTTCACCCCTGCCCCGGGACCCGCGAACGCCTTCCGACCATCGACAGGACCCCACCTGACCCGAAGACGCGAGCCCCCACCCCGGCACGTCGCCACCCCGCCTGGACCTCCGCCCGGCTGCCCACCTGACCAGTTCGAGTCATGCCGACCCGCTGACGATTGCCCCGACCCAGATCCAGCCGACGATCCAGACCCCCCGACCGACGCCTGGAACGGGCCGCCGCCACACCTGCGACCTCATCGCCCGACCGCTGAGCCTGATGGCCGGACCCGTCGCCTCGCCGACCTGCACCGACATCGCCCGACTCCGACCCGCCTCGCCGCCGCCTGCTGGACCCTGGCCGCCCCGAGCCGTCGACCCCTGCCGCCGACTTCGGCCCTGCTGTCGACCTGACCCTTGCGACGCCCGCCCCGACCAGCGACCGCCGACCTGGAGCCGACTGGCGACCTGCGGACCGCTGGCAGCGACCGCCCTTGCCAAGGGCTGGACCGCTGCGATGGGCCACCCGCCACCCTGGCGACCTCAGCGACCGGCCGGGTCGACACCCCTGATCGCCGATCTGCGAGACCACCGCCGCCGAGGCTGGACCCATGACGGAGACATTCGACCCGCTGCGGACCTGATGGGTCGACCGATCCGGGCGGACCAGCGCCATCCAGCCCGGGGCCACTTCACCACCACGGGCAACGACCCCGGCCGACCTGGACCCTGGACCCGACCGCTGGACCTCGCCACCTGGAGACGACCGACCGACCGCTCGACAGCCGACCTGGAGCGATCCCGGGGTTGACCCCACCGACCAGGGCCGACCAGCCGGGACCCGTGACCTGAACCCGCGACCGCACCGACCACGACCTGCGCTCACGACCGCTGGACCGGGGCACCACCACCCCACCGACCAGCGACCACCGGCCGAGGATCACCGCTATTTCCGCCTGCGTGTGGCATGACGACCTGACGCGCCCCTGTCCTGCCCTCTATGCCCGCCTGCGCCAGGAGATGGACCACCCCCGTCCAACCACCCAAAACAGCATTCACAACCTCGTCGCGAACCCGTCGCGATCCCCAAGATCGAGGTTATCGCGAGTAAGAGGACTCCGGGAAGCGCAACGCGGACTTCAGCTCCGCTCCGCGCGTGCCCACTCCGCCCCCTCGCCTTCGTTCCTCAGGCCAGGGGTCGGGCGGTCCCGCACTCCGCTCCCCGCACTCTGCCACCACCTGGCAGGGCCTTGTGCGGGCCTGTCACGCGCCTTGCTCTTCCCGCCCTGCGGTCCCGCTGTACACCACGGCACCTCCGGGCGGGGCAAGGCCCGCGCCAGTCCCGACCTGTGTGGACATCTCCCCCCCAGCCCCCCGCTGGGGGGTGCATGGCCGGGAATCCCGATTTAGATCGCCCCCCCTGCCCCCCCTCACGGGGGGGAGTCGGCACCTTCGCCGCCTTAGGCCCCGTCGTGCATCCCTATGCCGTCGAGTTAGCCCCGCGCCGCGTTGGCTATCCCGACCGACATGGCGACCTGCCACGTCGCTGCCGGCTTGCGATCCGCACTGTCGCCCTGCTGCTGCTCCTCCTGCTGCTGCTCCTGCCGCTGTGCTTCTGGTGTCGATTCGTCCCCCTGCTGCTGTGCCAGTATTGCTGTTCACCACCCTGCATCACCTCCAGGTAGTCCCAGCTATCCGGGATTTCCGGATGGTTCCCCCTGCTGCTGCTATCACTCCCCCCCTACTGCGGAAGGGGAGACCAGCCCGCCGCTAGCCGAGGTTCGGCTCCACCGGTCAGGCGCCCCAGGGTCATCCAGCCCCTGATCCTGTCAATTCCAAAGGCCGCCGCACTGATCGGGCGGGGGGTACGTCCCTGTACCACTTCGCGGCTATCCTGCCGCGGACCAGTCCTGTCAGGGGTCGGTCACGGCCTGAAAATTCCATTCCCCCCCCTGCCCCCCTCCGGGGGGAGTGGTGTCAGGCAGCCTTCCCGGCATCAGCGTCACCTGGTCGGGTCCGGTGGTTCCATCGGGAAGGCTGCCTGCACGGCCCTGCTTTAATCGCCCCTCCCCGCCCCCCTCACGGGGGGGGGCTGCCCTCGCGGAAAGCTTCGTCGCTGCGCTCCTCCGCTTGCCGCTTGGGGGCATGGTGCACATCCCAGGCGCCGTCGCCCGGCTGCGCGGAAGGCCGGGAGCTGCGCTGCGCTTCGCTCCCGTGCCTTCCGCTTGCCGGTCATCAGCTCCGCAGGGTCGGCGGCCCCGGGTGGCGCCCGCTGGCCGACTCGATCGCCCGGCCGCGCGCCAACCCCGCGCGCCGCCGGGCTCGGCTGGCTCCTCGGTACCCGCCCCTCCGGTATTGTCTGGCCCGCGTGCCCCGTCCTCGCGGGTGTTCCAGCGCCCTGGCCAAACTCGGCACGCCGGCCAGGACCTGAAGAGTGGAATCTCCCCCCTGCCCCCCGCTGGGGGGGTGTGGTCGTCACGTCCCTGTATCGCTCCGCCCTGCTCGCTCCCGTGCCCCCTTCGTTCAGTCGCTCCTTCACTCCGCCTTCGCTGCGCTGCGGCTACGCTCACTCGCTCCCTCACTGCGGGGACACGTCCGCTCCCACGGCTTCACCTTCCCGCTCCCGGCGGGGAGAGGCCTCCTGCCGAAGAAGCGCCGGCGTCCCTGCCCGCGCAAGAGCCTCCCTGGCCGGCCTCCTGCCTTGTATCCCCGCGGGCGTCCTGCCCGCGCCTGGTAGCC
>JAHDND010000193.1 GCA_018435665.1 Candidatus Thiosymbion sp.
AGCGCCAGACCGGCCCGGGGTGACAAACCCTGCACGAAGTACGGCGAGCCCCGGGTGAAAGCGATGATGTCGTAACAATAGTCGATGATGGGCGGAGAGGCATAAATCTGGCTCACGGCCCGCTGCAGGGCCCGAATCTCCGCCTTGCCCAAGGCTGGCTCCATGCGGGCCAGCATCTCCCGCCGGTCCTCTCCCGCCAGCAAGGCCTTTTCGGCGGCCTCCGCCGGATAGCCGATCTTCAGGCGCATCAGAAAGCGGTCGAGCTGGGACTCTGGCAAGGGAAAGGTGCCGATCTGAAAGCTCGGGTTCTGGGTGGCGATGACAAAGAAGGGCTCGGGCAAGGGGTGAGTTTCCCCCTCCACGGTGACCTGTCGTTCCTCCATGGCCTCTAGGAGGGCGCTCTGGGCCTTGGGGGTCGCGCGATTGATCTCGTCCGCTAGGATCAATTCGGCAAACAGGGGGCCGGGGTGGAAGCGAAAACGTTCCGTGGCCCGCTCGTAGATGGAGGCGCCGATGATGTCCGCCGGCAACAGGTCGCTCGTGAACTGAATGCGCGCGTACTCCAGACCCAGCAGCCGCGCCAGGAGGTGAGCGAGGGTCGTCTTACCCACCCCAGGGAGGTCCTCGATCAGCAGATGCCCGCGTGCCAACAGGCAGGCGACGGCGAGGCGTAATTCCCGCTCCTTGCCGAGGATGATCTCCCCGGCAGCCCGCAACGCAGCATCTAGTGGACCTGCCAGGGCGTTATTCATAGCCATTGCTGTAGCCAATCCTACCGTGACCTCGCCCAGCCGCGTGAGATGGAAATTTCAGTTTGAACGCCCCCCGCATAAGAGACGCCCTAACTGTCATGGTGGAGTGCAGCATACCCCTGCAATGAGAGGGGATTTGCCGTGAGTTTCAAGCCAAATGTCATGAGGCGGCGCGCCACCCCCATGATAATCAATGCATTTTACATGGGTTTCAAGCTATAAGACGTACGATCGTTCTAGTGGCAGCACTGACCGGGCAAATCGCCGCCACTGCCGTTAAGGAACGGCTACTATAGCCCCTTTACAGGCGGATCGTCCCCAACCCGTGAGACCCTCGGGATGCAGTTCCGCCTAACAACGCCTAAACACCGACTTACACCCACTTAGACCCGCTGTTCCTGATCGCACCCATGAACAACCGCCGGTATCTCCACTGCAATGGCCTCTGAGTCTGGTTACGATGTCATCGTCGTCGGCGGTGGCCATGCCGGAACCGAAGCGGCCCTGGCGGCAGCCCGCGTGGGCGTACGGACCCTGCTCCTGACGCACAACATCGAAACCATCGGCCAGATGAGTTGCAATCCGGCCATTGGCGGGATCGGCAAAGGCCATTTGGTCAAGGAGATCGACGCCCTCGGTGGCCTCATGGCGCGGGCGGTGGATCGGGCAGGTATCCAGTTCCGCATCCTCAACGCCAGCAAGGGGGCGGCGGTGCGGGCGACCCGCGCCCAGGCGGACCGGCAACTTTACAAGACGGCGGTGCGCTGGGCGGTGGAGAGCAGCGGCCGGCTGGATATCTTCCAGCAGGCGGTGGATGACCTGGTGATCGCGGGCGGGCGGGTCACCGGGGTCATCACCCAGCTTGGTCTGCACCTGTCGGCCCCCTGCGTCGTACTCACAGTGGGGACCTTCCTCGCCGGACGGATTCACGTCGGCCTCGCGAGCCACGAGGGCGGTCGTTTTGGCGACCCGCCGGCAAACACTCTGGCGCGGCGGCTGCGCGACCTGCCCTTCCGGATGGCCCGGCTCAAGACTGGTACCCCGCCCCGCCTGGACGGCCGCTCCATCGACTTTCAGGTCCTGGAGGCCCAGCCCGGTGACGAACCCGTGCCGGTGTTCTCCTTCTTTGGCCGCCCCGAAGACCACCCCACTCAGGTCAACTGCCATATCGCCCACACCAGCGAGGAGACCCACGACATCATCCGCGGTGGCCTGTCCCGCTCGCCGCTCTTCACCGGCCTCATCGAGGGCGTTGGGCCCCGGTATTGTCCCTCCATCGAGGACAAGGTGGTGCGTTTCGCCGATAAGGCCAGCCATCAGATCTTCCTCGAACCGGAAGGCCTGACAACCCACGAGATCTATCCCAACGGCATCTCCACCAGCCTGCCCTTCGATGTCCAGGAACGCCTGGTCCACAGCATCCGCGGCCTGGAGGGGGCACGGATCACCCGCCCGGGCTATGCCATCGAGTATGACTTTTTCGACCCACGCGATCTGGACCCCTCCCTGGAATCCCTCCTGATTGATAACCTCTTCCTCGCCGGCCAGATCAATGGCACCACCGGCTATGAGGAAGCGGCCGCCCAAGGCCTGCTGGCCGGCGCCAATGCCGCCCGGCGGGTCCGGGACCAGGAACCCTGGCGACCCCGGCGGGACCAGGCCTACCTCGGCGTGATGGTCGATGACCTGACCACCCGGGGGACCCTGGAACCCTACCGCATGTTCACCAGCCGCGCCGAGTATCGGCTGCTGCTGCGCGAGGACAACGCCGATCTGCGGCTGACGGAGACCGGCCACCGCCTCGGGCTGGTTGGGGACGAGCAATGGCAGCGGTTCGTCGCAAAGCGGGAGGCCATCGAACGGGAGCGTCAGCGGCTGCGCGATACCTGGCTACGGCCCGGAACCCTGGACTCCGATCAGGCCCGGGCGATTCTCGGCGATGAGCTGCGCCGTGAGGCCCGCGCCCTGGATCTGCTGGCGCGCCCCCGGGTCGGTTATGCCGAACTGATGGCCCTCCCCGGCCTCGGCCCGGGGGTCAGCGATCCCCAGGTGGCGGAGCAGTTGGCCATCCAGGCCAAGTACGCCGGCTACATCGACCGCCAGTTGCAGGAGATCGAGCGCCACCGCGCGCAGGAGGAGACGGCCCTGCCGGCGGATTTCCCCTTTGCCGAGGTGCGTGGCCTCTCGGCTGAGGTGCGGGAAAAGCTGCTTCGGGTCCGTCCCGCCACCCTGGGCCAGGCGGCGCGCATCCCGGGGATCACGCCGGCAGCCATCTCCCTATTACTGATTCATCTGCGGCGGCGATCAGGGTGACTCGCGCAGCCCAGAGCACCCCATCCGCAGCAGTGATTCGGATGATTGTCCAGCCCGCAATACCCGGAAATGGTCAGTCCAGGAGATCCTGCGGGACTAGCAGTGGCGGGGCCGCAGTCCTGGCGGGGATCGTCTCCACCCGGCATCGCCAGCGCTCCACCAACCTCGCGGGCCCGCCCTTAGGGGGAGCGCCAGGGGCATGGGGCAATAACCCGTGAGTACTGGCCTCCTCATCACCCCACGCGTCCAACTTGACGAAGGCCTGAAAGCCCTAAACCTCGACTTGGCCGAGACGCAGCGCCAACGCCTGATCCAGTTCCTCACCCTGCTGATGCGCTGGAACCGGACCTTCAATCTGACCGCGGTGCGCGATCCTCGGGAGGCGGTCACCCGCCACCTCCTCGACAGCCTGGCGGTACTGCCCTATATGGCGGGGACACCGGTCCTGGACCTGGGCACGGGCCCGGGTCTGCCCGGCATCCCCCTGGCCATTGCCGAGCCAGCGGCCCACTTCGTCCTGCTCGACAGCAACGGCAAGAAGATCCGTTTCGTCCGCCAGGCGGCACTGGAACTCAATCTGCGCGGGATCGAGGTCGTCCAGGCCCGGATGGAGTCGTATCGGCCCCAGCAAAAATTCGCTACCATTGTTAGCCGGGCCGTCGCCGAACTAGAATCCCTCTGGCAAGCGGCGGAACCGCTGCTCGCCAGCCCAGGGCGGCTCCTAGTCATGAAGGGGCGCCGACCGGAGGCCGAATTGTCCGCCCTGTCGGCCCCCAACCCCCGTTGCCACCCCCTGAGCGTCCCTGGCCTCAACGCCGAGCGCCACCTCATCGAGATCCGCCGCGACTGACAACCCCCGACATGGCCCGAATCATCGCCATCGCCAATCAGAAGGGTGGGGTGGGCAAGACCACCACCGCCGTCAACCTGGCCGCGTCGCTGGCCTCGATGAAGCGCCAGGTCCTGCTGTTGGACCTGGACCCCCAGGGCAACGCCACCATGGGCTGCGGCGTGGATAAGCGCAACCTGACCCACTCCGCCTGTGACCTGATGCTCGGTGATCTGGGCCTGGCCGACTGCCGGGTGCGGGTCGCCGAGCCCGCGCCGGGCTTCGACCTCCTTCCCGCCAATGGCGACTTGACCGCCGCCGAGGTGGGTCTCATGCAGTCCATCCAGCGGGAACGGCGCCTGCGCGAGGTCCTGGCCGGCCTGGGGCCGACCTATGAATTCATCATCATCGACTGCCCGCCATCCCTGAACATGCTGACGGTCAACGCCCTGGTGGCGGCCCAGGGGGTGTTGATCCCCATCCAGTGCGAGTATTACGCCCTGGAGGGGCTCTCGGCGCTGCTCGACACCATTGCCCAGATCCGCGCCAGCCGTAACCCCAGTCTGGCCATCGAAGGCATCCTGCGCACCATGCACGATCCGCGCAACAACCTGGCCAATCAGGTGTCGACCCAGCTCGTCACCCACTTCAATGCCGAGGTCTATCGCACCATCATCCCCCGCAACGTGCGCCTGGCGGAGGCCCCCAGCCATGGTCAACCGGTCCTGCTCTACGACAAGAGCTCCCGCGGCTCGATCGCCTACCTGGCCCTGGCCAGCGAGGTGATCCGCCGCCAGCAGAAACGCCAGGTGGCGACGGTCTGAGCCTGAGCCTAATTATCCATGGCGTTAGTAACTGAAAGCCTTATGTGGTGTCTCGCCGCCCCCCTGATCATGAAAGACGCTGCGGGTGAATTTGATGACAACCCCGCCACGTCCCTCCCGTTGAGGATTGACCCGCCATGAACATGAGGAAAAAGGGCCTCGGCCGCGGCCTTGATGCCCTGCTCGGTGGGTTGGGCGACTCGGGCTCGGCCTCCCTGGAACCAGGCGAACTTCTCACCAGTGCTGGCTCGGCACCCAACGAGACGGAGGGCCGCCTGGCCAGCCTGCCCCTGGACCTGATCGAGCGCGGACGCTACCAGCCCCGCCGGGACTTCGACCCCGACGCCCTGCGCGAGCTGGCGGACTCCATCGCCGTCCAAGGCATCATCCAGCCCGTCGTGGTGCGGGTCCTGACCGCGGGGCGCTATGAGCTGCTCGCGGGCGAGCGCCGCTGGCGCGCCGCCCAGCAGGCGGGCCTGAGCGAGATCCCGGCAGTGATCAGGGAGGTCGACGAGCAGGGGGCCATGGCCATCGCCCTGATCGAGAACATCCAGCGCGCCGATCTCAACCCCCTGGAGGAGGCAACCGCCCTGCAACGCCTGCTCGGGGAGTTCGGCCTGACCCATGCACAGATCGCCGAGGCGATCGGCAAATCCCGGGCCACCGTCACCAATCTCCTGCGCCTGCTGGAACTCAACGACGACGTGAAACGCGCCCTGGAACGTGGCCAGTTGGAGATGGGCCATGCCCGCGCCCTCCTGGGTCTCAAGGGTCCCAGACAAAGCGCCGCCGCCGACCAGGTCACCAGCCGGGGTCTTTCGGTTCGGGAGACGGAGCGCCTGGTCCGCCAGCTTCAGCAAGAGGATGAGGAACGGGCAAATCCGGTCCCCCGCCAGACGCCGAACACGGACCCGGACGTGCGGCGCCTCCAGGATGACCTGGCCGAGCGTCTGGGGGCCCAGGTCCAGATCCACCCTGGCACCCGGGGTGGCGGTCGCCTGGTTATCGCTTACCACAGCCTGGATGAACTGGACGGTATCCTGGCCCATATCAAGTAAATTTTCCCGCCCTGTGGCGCTGGCGTCCCGCTGCCAAGACCCCGTCCCAGTCCGTGATTCCCTACTTAAACATTGATCCACCGATAAAGCGATCTTATAATGCGACCGCTTTAGAGGCAGGCGACCAGCCACTGGGTACCGGAATTTTTCGGCCATGAGGCGAATGGACGAGCGGCAGGCTCTGATAGCCTGGCGGATAGTGCTGGTGCAGTGCCTCCTGACCCTGGCATTCGCTGCCGGCGGCTTGGTCTTTACCCAAGGGATCGCCCTCTCGATCCTGATTGGTGGCGGGGCCTGTACGCTGGCAACGTCCCTGTTTGCGGCATCCGTCTATGGTCCGTACGAGGCGCGGCGCCCCCAAGCCCTGGTGGGCCGGATCATCGGGGCGGAAATCGGCAAACTGATCCTGGTGATCGGGATTTTTGTATTCGCCTTCACCAGGGTTGACGACCTCGATGTGCCGGCCATGCTCGCCGCCTACTTCGCCGTACAGGTGCTGCCGGCGATAATCGCGCCCTCCTGGGGCGCTGGTTCGAAACCTTGAAGAGAGACCGTCGATGGCTGCCGAAGCTTTGACCGCACAGGGATACATCAACCACCATCTGACTAATCTCACCCTCGGCGTCCTCCCGGACCGGGGTCTGACCTTTGCCCACAACGCCGATGAGGCCGCGGCGATGGGCTTCTGGGCGGTTCATGTCGACACCATGTTCTTCGCCATCGGCCTGGGCATGTTGATGATGTGGTTCTTCAAGAAGGTCGCCGACAACGTCACGGCCGGCGTTCCGGGGCCGATGCAGAACTTCGCGGAGTGGATCATCGACTTTGTCGAGGAGAACGTCCGCGGCTCCTTCAGCGGCGTCAACCCCCTCATCGCACCCCTGGCCCTGACCATCTTCGTCTGGGTCTTCCTGATGAATCTGATGGATCTGTTCCCGGTGGACCTGGTCCCCTGGCTGGCAAGCCTGATTGGTATCCATTTCCTCAAGATCGTGCCGACCACGGACCCCAATGCCACCTTTGGCATGTCCATCATGGTCTTCATCCTCATCGTCTACTACAGCATCAAGATCAAGGGGATCGGCGGCTTCGTCGGTGAATTGGCCCTGCAGCCCTTTGGTAAGTGGGGCATCCCGGCCAACCTGGTGCTGGAAGGCATCAACCTTATCTCCAAGCCCATTTCCCTCGCCCTGCGCCTTTTCGGCAACCTCTACGCCGGTGAGATGATCTTCATCCTCATCGCGCTCATGTACGGTCACAATA
The DNA here is from genome assembly GCA_018435665.1 of Candidatus Thiosymbion sp. Classification (GTDB taxonomy): domain Bacteria; phylum Pseudomonadota; class Gammaproteobacteria; order Chromatiales; family Chromatiaceae; genus M0108. The sequence continues at coordinate 7,040 of JAHDND010000193.1, forward strand.
TCGTTCTGAGCATCAGCGGTGGTGCCCTGCAACTGGCCTGGGCCATCTTCCATATCATCATCATCCTGCTGCAGGCCTTTATCTTCATGGTGCTGACCATCGTCTACCTCGACATGGCCCACCAGGAACATCACTGATCGCCCAGCGCGTCTAATCGCCCTTTTCACCCCAGACCCACCCAACCTCAAGAGGGAAAACAATGGAACTCTCGCAAGCCCTGGTCTACGTCGCCGCCGGTCTCATGCTCAGCCTGGGCGCCATTGGCGCGGCTATTGGTATCGGCATCCTCGGCGGTCGCTTCCTGGAAGGCTCCGCCCGCCAGCCTGAACTCATCCCCGTGCTCCGCACACAGTTCTTCATCGTGATGGGTCTGACGGACGCCCTGCCGGTCATCTCGGTCGCCATGGGCCTCTATTTGATGTTTGCCGTCTAAATGGGGATCCGGCCCCACGCCGGTCCTGCATTTCTCGTCCATCACGAGGCAAAGGCATGAATATCAATTTGACCCTGTTCCTCCAGATGATCTCCTTCGCGGTGTTCGTCTGGTTTTGTATGAAGTTTGTCTGGCCGCCGATCGTCGCCGCCCTGGCGGAGCGCAAGACCAAGATCGCTGAGGGCCTGGCCGCCGCGGAACGTGGTCACCAGGAGCAGCAGCTTGGACAGCAGCGCGCCAAGGAACTCATGGTGGAGGCCAAAAAGCACGCCGCCGAGATCGTCAATCAGGCGCAAAAGCGCGCGGCCGAGATCGTCGAAGAGGCCAAGGATTCCGCACGTGTCGAGGGCGAACGCCTGGTCACCGCCGCCAAGGCGGAGATTGATCAGGAGACGAATCGCGCCCGGGAGGCCCTGCGGGAGAAGGTGGCCGAGCTCGCCCTGGCCGCCGCGACCAAAATCCTTAACAAGGAAATCGACGCCAGCGCCCACAAGGCCCTGGTTGACTCCTTCGCCAAGCAGATCTAGGACGCGACCATGGCCGGAGAAATCACCACCATCGCCCGCCCCTATGCGGAGGCCGCCTTCGACCGCGCCACGGAGACGGGTCAGGTTGAAGCCTGGTCCGGAGCTCTGAACCTGCTGGGCGCCCTGACCAGCGATTCGGCCATGGCAGCCCAGATCACTAACCCAGGGATACCCCGCGACCTGCCACGAGACATGCTTCTCGACTTGGGGGGTGACGCGCTCCCCCCGGAGGCCCGTAATCTGGTCAAGGTCCTGGCGGAGAACAAGCGCCTGTCGGTGCTGCCGGAGATTGCCAAGGTCTTCGCGGAACTGGAGACGGCCCATAAAGGGGTGCGTCAGGTCCACATCCGCAGTGCCTACCCCCTGGATGCGGACCAGCAAACGGTTCTGGCGCAAGCGCTCAAGGCAAAATTGAAGGCGGAGGTGGAGATCACGGTCGAGGAGGACCCCGCCCTCATTGGTGGGGTGGAGATCCGGGCCGACGACCTGGTCATCGACGGCTCCGTCCTTGGGAAGCTCCAAAGGCTGGCCAGCGAATTGCACATTTAACGGGAAACCGACATGCAACTGAACCCCTCAGAAATCAGCGATCTCATCAAACAGAAGATCGAGCAATTCGACCTCCGGACCGAGGCACGCACGGAAGGCACTATTGTCAGCCTATCCGATGGCGTCGTCCGCATTCATGGTCTCTCCGACGCCCAGTACTATGAAATGCTGGAGTTCCCCGGCAATGTCTATGGTCTGGCCCTGAACCTGGAGCGGGACTCCGTGGGCGCCGTGGTCCTTGGTGACTACACGGGCCTCTCCGAGGGCGATTGGGTGCGCTGCACGGGACGCGTCCTCGAGGTTCCCGTTGGTCCGCAATTACTGGGGCGGGTGGTCGATTCCCTGGGCAACCCGCTGGACGGTAAGGGCCCGATCGGTGCCACATTGACCTCACCCCTGGAAAAGGTCGCCCCCGGCGTCATCGCGCGCAAATCGGTCGACCAGCCGGTGCAGACGGGAATCAAGGCCATCGACGCCATGGTGCCCATCGGCCGCGGCCAGCGTGAGTTGATTATCGGCGACCGTCAGACCGGCAAGACCGCCGTCGCGATTGACGCCATCATCAACCAGAAGGGGACCGGCGTTAAGTGCATCTACGTCGCCGTGGGCCAGAAGAATTCCTCCGTCGCGGGCGTGGTCCGCAAGCTGGAGGAATTCGGTGCCATGGACCACACTATCGTGGTTCACGCCGGGGCCTCAGACTCCGCCGCCATGCAGTTCATCGCCCCCTACGCCGGCTGCTCCATGGGCGAGTACTTCCGGGACCGCGGCGAGGATGCCCTCATCGTCTTCGATGACCTGACCAAGCAGGCCTGGGCCTACCGTCAGGTCTCCCTGCTGCTCCGCCGTCCGCCCGGTCGTGAAGCCTATCCGGGTGACGTCTTCTACCTCCATTCCCGCCTGCTAGAGCGTGCCTCGCGGATCAACGCCGAAGAAGTAGCCAAACTCACTAACGGCGAGGTCAAGGGCAAGACTGGCTCGCTCACCGCCCTGCCGATCATCGAGACCCAGGCGGGCGACGTCTCCGCATTCGTGCCGACCAACGTCATCTCCATCACCGACGGCCAGATCTTCCTCGAAACCGACCTCTTCAACGCCGGTATCCGGCCGGCCATCAACGCCGGCCTCTCCGTATCCCGCGTCGGTGGCGCGGCCCAGACCAAGATCATTAAAAAGCTGGGCGGTGGTATTCGTCTGGCCTTGGCCCAGTTCCGCGAGCTGGCGGCCTTCTCCCAGTTCGCATCCGATCTGGACGAAGCCACCCGTAAGCAACTGGATCGGGGCGCCCGGGTAACCGAACTGATGAAGCAGACGCAGTACTCTCCCCTGAGCGTTGGCCAGATGGCGGTCTCCCTCTTCGCCGCCAACATGGGCTATCTGGACGACGTCGAGGTGAACAAAGTCGTTGACTTCGAACTGGCGCTGCAATCCTACATGAAGGTCTCCCAGGCTGCCCTGCTCGACAAGATCAATGCCAAGGGCGACTATAACGAGGAAATCGAGCAAGGTATGCATGCCGCCATCAAGGACTTCAAGGCCAACAATACATGGTAGCAAGCCGCGGTAGCCCGCCCGCCAGCACGGAATCGAATAAGCCGCGCCTGGGGGCAGGTGCCCTGACCCACCAACCTTATACCGGACCATCCTCCCGACAGTCACACCAGGCTGTCGAGAGGCCAATCCGGTCGCTGGGAGCCTAAGAAGACATGGCCGGCGCCAAAGAAATCCGCACCAAGATCGCCAGCATCAAGAGCACGCAGAAGATCACCAAGGCCATGCAAATGGTCGCGGCGGCCAAGATGCGCAAGGCCCAGGAGCGTATGAGCTCCTCACGGCCCTATGCCGAAAAGATGCTCCAGGTCATTTCCCACCTCAGCCACGCCTCACCCGAATACCGCCACAGTTACATGTCGGCGGAACGGGAACGTAAGCGCGTCGGCTACATCGTGATCTCCTCCGACCGGGGTCTCTGCGGGGGGCTCAACACCAACCTGTTCCGCAAACTGGCCGTAGAGATCCGTGACCAGCGCAAGGCCGGGGTCGAAACCTCCTTCGCCGTTGTGGGCGCCAAGGCGCTGGCCTTCTTCCGCCGGTTTGGCGGCAAGGTCCTGGCGCAGGTCACCCACCTGGGTGACAAGCCGCACATCGAGGACCTTATCGGCGCGGTGCGCGTCATCCTCGACGCCTACGAGGCCGGCGAAATCGATGCCATCTACGTGGCCTATAACGAATTCGTCAATACCATGACGCAAAAGCCGACCATCCGCCAGTTGGTGCCGATACAGGCGGATGAGGAGACCAAGACCATCAAGACTCACTGGGATTACATTTACGAGCCCGAGCCCAAGGCCGTGCTCGATGCCCTGCTGGTGCGTTATATCGAATCCCTGGTCTACCAATCGGTCGTGGAGAACGGTGCCTGTGAACAGTCCGCCCGCATGGTGGCCATGCGGGCCGCCACGGACAACGCCGGCAGCCTCATCAACGAACTCCAGTTGATCTACAACAAGGCGCGCCAGGCGGCGATCACCCAGGAAATCTCCGAAATCGTGGGCGGCGCGGCAGCGGTCTGACCACCCGCAACGTCCCGGGGCATCCCGGATGCCCAACCCAACAGAATTGCATCCAACCGCCGACAGGCGAGAACGAGGAAAGTGATATGAGTTCCGGTAACGTGGTGGAAATCATCGGCGCGGTGGTTGACGTGCAATTCCCGCGCGGCGAGATGCCCAAGGTCTACGATGCCCTCCTGGTCGATCAGGTGGGTCTGACCCTGGAAGTCCAGCAGCAACTGGGCGACGGCGTGGTGCGGACCATCGCCATGGGCACCACCGACGGCCTCCAGCGTGGCGTGGGCGTCAGCAACACCCACAACCCCATTCAGGTACCGGTGGGCAAGGCAACCCTGGGCCGCATCATGGATGTCCTGGGGCGACCCATCGACGAGAAAGGCCCGGTCGACGCCGAGGCCAAATGGTCAATCCACCGCTCCGCCCCGTCCTTCGAGGACCAGGCCTCCACCACCGAGATCCTGGAAACCGGCATCAAGGTTATCGACCTGATCATGCCTATCTCCAAGGGTGGCAAGGTTGGCCTCTTCGGGGGCGCCGGCGTCGGTAAGACCGTGACCCTAATGGAGCTGATCCGCAACATCGCCGTCGAACACTCCGGATTCTCGGTCTTCGCCGGCGTCGGGGAGCGTACCCGTGAGGGCAACGACTTCTACCATGAAATGACCGACGGCGGCGTGCTCGACAAGGTTGCCCTGGTCTACGGCCAGATGAACGAACCCCCAGGCAACCGCCTCCGCGTCGCCCTCACCGGCCTGACCATGGCCGAATACTTCCGCGACGAAGGTCGTGACGTCTTGCTCTTCGTCGACAACATCTATCGCTACACCCTGGCCGGCACCGAGGTCTCCGCCCTCCTGGGTCGCATGCCGTCGGCCGTGGGCTATCAGCCAACCCTGGCCTCGGAAATGGGCGCCCTTCAGGAGCGGATCACCTCCACCCGCACCGGCTCCATCACCTCCTTCCAGGCGGTGTACGTCCCGGCGGATGACCTTACCGACCCCTCCCCGGCCACCACCTTCGCCCACCTGGACGCCACCCTGGTGCTGTCCCGCCAGATTGCCGAGCTGGGCATCTACCCCGCCGTGGACCCCCTGGACTCCACCAGCCGCATCCTCGACCCCCATGTGGTCGGCGTCGAGCACTATACGGTGGCCCGTCAGGTGCAGGGTACCTTGCAACGCTACAAGGAACTCAAGGACATCATCGCCATCCTCGGCATGGACGAACTCTCCGAGGAGGACAAGCTGACCGTGGCCCGGGCGCGCAAGATCCAGCGCTTCCTATCCCAGCCCTTCTTCGTTGCCGAGGTCTTCACCGGTTCACCCGGTAAATATGTCGCCCTCAAGGATACCATCGCCGGCTTCAAGGCCATCGTCAACGGCGAATATGACCACCTGCCGGAGCAAGCCTTCTACATGGTGGGTGGTATCGAAGAGGCGGCGGCCAAAGGCAGCAACGCCTGATCAGGGAGGTAATTTCCCATGGCAATGACAATTCACGTCGACATCGTGAGCGCCGAGCGGGCCATCCACTCCGGCCTGGCCACCATGGTGTTCGCGCCGGGCGAGATGGGTGAACTGGGCATCGCGCCTCGTCACACCGCCCTCATCACCCGACTGAGGCCGGGTGAGGTCCGGGTGGAGAAGGAAAACGGGGAGATGGAACACTTCTATGTCTCCGGCGGCATGCTCGAGGTACAGCCCAACATCGTGACGGTCCTTGCCGATACCGCCGTTCGCGCCCATGACTTGGACGAGGCCGCCGCGGCCGAGGCCAAGCGTCGCGCCGAGGATGCCCTGGCGGGCAAGGCTGCGGACTTCCAGTATGCCCAGGCCCAGGCCGAACTGGCCGAGGCCGTGGCTCAGTTGCGCGCGATCGAGCGCCTGCGCAAGACCAAGGTCAGCTGACCCTGCTTGAGCCTGGTGTCCGGCCAACCTAGCCCCCGCCCTGCGGGGGCTAGGTCATTTAGGGTATGCTGATGGCCAGTCACCGACCGCTCCATGGTTGGACACAACCACCAGGTAACCCGCGCATGAGCGAAGAACGTATCCAGGATGGCAAATATGTCAGCCTGACCTACCGCATCGCCGATGAAACCGGCGCCGTCCTCGAGCACAGCGATCTGCCCGTGAGTTTCATCCTAGGCGGTCACCAGGAACTGATCGGGGGCATGGACGAAGCCATTCGTGGCAAGCGCGCCGGGGATGAGGTCGACTTTACCCTGCCGCCCGAACAGGGTTTTGGCCCCCACGACCCGGATCTAACCTTCACTGACGATATCGACAATGTCCCGCCCCCCTTTCGCCACGTCGGGGCGGAGGTGCAGATGCAGAACGAGGCCGGCGAGGTCAAGACTTTTTTTGTCTCCAGTATCGAGAATGGGCGCCTGACAGTCGATGGCAATCACCCACTGGCGGGTAAGCGGCTTCAGGTCCATGTGCGCATCCACGAGGTACGGGAAGCCACCCGGGAGGACCTGGCCCAGGATGGCCAGGCCTGCGCCCTACCACCGGCCCTACACTGAGCCGGCCAAATTCCAGGATCAACCTCAAGCCCACCCGACCCGGAGCCACCCATGAAACTCGGAGTCGCCATCCTGGCCGCGGGCCAGGGCACACGGATGAAATCCGACCTGCCCAAGGTGTTACACCCCCTGGCCGACCGCCCCCTGCTCCGTCATGTCGTCGACACGGCCCTGGAACTGGATCTCGCACGGTTCTGTATCGTCCACGGCCATGGCGGCGATCAGGTGCGATTGGCCCTTGGGGACCTGGATTGCGACTGGGCCCACCAGGCGGAACGCAAGGGTACGGGACATGCCCTGTTGCAGGCCCTACCCCATCTGGGCGACGTTGACCGCGTCCTGGTCCTGTATGGCGATATCCCCCTGATCCGCGCCGCCACCCTGCGCCGCCTCCTGGAGGTGGCGCGGCAGGCCAGCCTCGGTGTCCTGACCGCCTTCCTCCCCGATCCAGGCGGATACGGGCGGATCGTGCGGGATCACGAAGGGCGTGTTCGGCGAATCGTCGAGGAAAAGGACGCCAGCGAGGCGGAACTAGCCATCGACGAAATCAACACCGGCTTTCTGATCGCGGATCGCGTTGCGCTTGCGGACTGGCTGGGCCGGCTGGGCAACGACAATGCCCAGGGTGAGTATTACCTGACGGATATCATCGCCATGGCCACGGCGGAAGGCCGGGCCATCGCCACGACCCAACCAGAGAAGAGCGAGGAGATCCTCGGCGTCAACGATCGCATTCAACTGGCAGATCTGGAACGGCGCTTTCAGGCCCGCATCGCCCGGGACTTGATGCAGACTGGGGTGAGCCTGCGCGACCCGGCACGCCTTGACGTGCGCGGCCACCTCCAGGTCGGCCGGGATGTCAGCATCGACATCAATTGCCTCTTCGAGGGCGAGGTCGTCCTGGGCGACGAGGTCACCATCGGTCCAAACTGCTACCTGCGTGACTGCGTCATCGGTGCCCACACCCAGGTCCTGGCTAATTCTGTCATCGAGGAGGCGCGGGTCGGGACTCAGGCCCGTATCGGGCCCTTTTCCCGGCTGCGACCCCAGGCCGATTTGTCGGACGAGGTCCATGTCGGGAACTTTGTCGAGATCAAGAAGGCCCAGATTGGCCAGGGGACCAAGATCAGCCATCTCAGCTACATTGGCGACGCCCAGGTCGGGAGCGGGGTGAACATTGGCGCCGGGACCATCACCTGCAATTTCGACGGCGTCAACAAACACCTGACCCGGATCGGCGATGGCGCCTTCATCGGTTCCAATACTGCCCTCGTCGCCCCAGTAACGGTGGGTGAGGGGGCCACTATCGGCGCCGGCTCGGTGATTGGGCGGGATACCCCCCCCCATAAACTGACCCTTACCCGAGCCCCCCAGCGCACCATCGAACAGTGGCAAAAGCCCGTCAAGAAGCGCATCTGACATCAATAAGTACATCGCAGATCAGTTTTCGGCATCGCCAGGGTAGGTCTGGGGAGGGTATCGACCGCATGGAGGTGGTCGTCAAGCCTACCGGGACCTATCCAGGTTGTTCCCCCCAGACGCCACCCCCCCTCAGCGAAAATACGAGAACGTGAAGCGCGACATCCTTAGCTGAGCCGTTTTCCGGGACCTTACAACTCATTCTAGCCATTCAGGAAGCAGACTATGTGCGGCATCGTCGGCGGCATTGCCCAACGGGACGTCTCGGCCATCCTCCTCGAAGGACTGCGTCGACTGGAATATCGTGGCTACGACTCCGCCGGCATGGCCGTCCTCGCCGCACCGCACCAATTGGGCCGCCTCCGGGCCCTGGGCAAGGTGCAACGCCTGGCCGAAGAACTCGATCGCCATCCCCTGCCCGGCAACCTGGGCATTGCCCACACCCGCTGGGCCACCCACGGCGAGCCGGCGGAGCGCAACGCCCACCCCCACGTCTGTCGTGAACGCTGCGCCCTGGTCCATAACGGCATTATCGAGAACCATGGCGTTCTCCGCCTGGCTCAGGAGGCCAGGGGCCATCACTTCTCGTCGGAAACCGACACCGAAGTCATCGTCCACGCCGTGCATGATCAACTCGAGACGGGTCTGTCGCTCCTGGAAGCCGTACGGGCAACGGTCGCGACCCTGGAGGGCGCCTATGCCCTGGGGGTGATCGACAGTCGGGAGCCCGATCTGCTGGTGGCCACCCGGGAGGGCAGTCCCCTGGTCATCGGCCTGGGGTTTGGCGAAAACTTCATCGCCTCGGACGTCTACGCCCTTCTGCCCGTCACCCACCGATTCATCTTTCTGGAGGAGGGCGATATCGCGGTTATCCGCCGGCAGGAGGTCAAGATCTTCGACCGGCAAGGTCAACCGGCAAGCCGCCCCGTGCGGGAATCCACGCTGCACGCCGATGCCGTCGAGCGCGGCGAATACCGGCATTACATGCAAAAGGAGATCTTCGAGCAGCCACGCGCTCTCGCCGATACCCTGGAGGGTCGGCTGGCCGGCGCCCACGTGCTGACCGAGGCCTTCGGCCAGGCGGCCCCGGCGCTCCTCCAGCAGGTCCGCGCGGTGCAGATCGTCGCCTGCGGCACCAGCTACCACGCCGGCCTCGTGGCCCGGCATTGGCTGGAGACCCTCACCCCCATCGGCTGTCAGGTGGAGGTGGCCAGTGAATACCGCTACCGGCGCCACGTGGTCCCCGAGGGCAGCCTGTTCGTCACCATCTCCCAGTCGGGGGAGACCGCCGACACCCTGGCCGCCCTGCGCCTTGCCAAACGCCTGGGCTATACCACCACCCTCTGCATCTGCAATGCCCCGGAGAGTTCCCTGGTGCGGGAATCGGATCTGGTCCTGCTCACCCACGCCGGCCCCGAGATCGGAGTCGCCTCCACCAAGGCCTTCACCACCCAACTCACCGCCCTGCTGCTGCTGACGGCCGCCATCGGCCGCTTTGCCGGGCTCATCGACCTGCCGGAGGCCGGACTGACTGCCGCCCTGCGGGCCCTGCCCGGCCGGGCTCGGGATTTTCTCGCCCTCGATGCCCGGGTGGCCCGGATCGCCGAGGCCTTCGTCGACAAGGAGCATGCCCTCTTCCTCGGCCGGGGGGACCAGTTCCCCATCGCCCTGGAGGGCGCCCTCAAACTGAAAGAGATCTCCTACATCCACGCCGAGGCCTACCCCGCCGGCGAACTCAAACACGGCCCCCTGGCCCTAATCGACGACACCATGCCCGTGATCGCCGTCGCCCCCAACAACAGCCTGTTGGATAAGTTACGCTCCAACCTGGAGGAGGTGCGCGCCCGCGGCGGGCAGCTCTTCGTCTTCGCCGATGAGCGGCTGGCGCTGGCCGCCCAGCCCGGGGTGACCCTCATCCCGGTCCCCCCCGTGGACGCGCTGACCGCCCCCATCCTCTACACCATCCCATTGCAACTCCTCGCCTACCACGTCGCCGTCCTCAAGGGCACGGACGTGGATCAGCCGCGGAACCTGGCCAAGTCGGTCACGGTGGAATAGGCGGGCCGTCACCAAACCCCTCACCCGATAAGTTGAGCCAGCCTCCGGTGACCCAGCGCCCCCGCCCCCCGGGAGACCCGGCAACCGCTGCGCAACGCAAGGTGTAACACCGTGACGATTCGCGCCAAATTTGCCGCCGGCCTGGTCGTCATCCTCGTCATCAACCTGGGGGCCGGTCTCTACGCCTTTGCGCTCTATCAGCAGGCCAACAGCCGGAGCGCCGAGGTCCAGGAGACCAGTTCCCGCATCGTCGCCAGCGCCCTCACCACCCAGGTCAATTTCAAGAAGCAGGTGCAGGAATGGAAAAACATCCTGTTGCGCGGCCAGGAACCCGGGCTCTACGAGGTGTATCAGGCCCAGTTCAACCGGGAAGAAGACAACACCCGTCACTCCCTGGGGAAATTGATCGCGCTCTTGGATAAGGACCCGGAGACGCGGCAGATCGCGCAAAGGTTCCTTGAGGCCCACATCCAGCTGGGCGCCGCCTACCGGACCGCCCTGACCGAGCATGAGCGGGGGGGGCTGGGTCCGCCCCTGGACGTTGACCAGCGGGTGCGGGGCATCGATCGCCAGCCGACGGACCTGATCGACGAGGTGGTCAAGGCCGCCCTCAGGCACAAGGAGCTCACCCTGAACGCCATCGCCCGGGACATCGCCGGGGTGGAGCACCACATCTTCCTGCTCATGGCCGGGGTCATGACCGGGGCCGTCGTGCTGTTGATCCTGTTGGTGGATCGGACCATCGGCCGCCCCATCGCCATGGCCACCGCGATTGCCCAGCGTGTCAGCGCCGGTGACTTCTCGACCCCCATCCGCGTCACCGGCTCCGACGAAAACGCGGAGATGCTGGCGGCGCTCAAAACCATGCAGGAGAACCTGGCCCGTTCGCAAGAGAACCTGCGGCGCAGCGAGGCCCACGCGCGGCTCCTGCTGGAGTCGACCAGCGAGGGGATCTTCGGTGTCGACACCAACGGCCGCTGTATCTTTTGCAATCCGGCGGCGGCACGCTTTCTCGGTTACGCCAGCCCGGCGGAACTCGAGGGGCTGGTGATGCACGAAGTCATGCACCACAGCTATCCCGATGGACGTCCCTACCCGGCGGCGGATTGCCGGGGCACCCGCGTTTTCCACGACGGCACCTCCATCTCCGTGGATGACGAGGTCTTCTGGCGGGTCGACGGGACCGCATTCCCGGTGGAGTATCACGCCAACCCCATCCCGCGCGATGGGACACTGGCGGGGGCGGTGGTCAACTTCTCCGACATCTCCCAGCGGCGCCTGGCCGAGCAGGCCCTGCGTCAGGCCCATGACGCCCTGGTGCGGGAGCGCGCCCTGCTAGCCGAGCGGGTACGCGAGCGCACCGCGGAACTGGACCGCGCCAACGCCGAACTGACCCGCTCCGCGCGCGCCAAGGATGAATTCCTAGCGGCCATGAGCCACGAACTGCGCACCCCCCTGACCAGCATCCTCGGCCTCTCCGAGACCATGGGGGACGGCCTTCTCGGGGCCCTCAGCCCCCACCAGGCCAAGGCCGCCCAGACCATCCATGACAACGGCACCCATCTGCTGGAACTGATCAACGACATCCTCGACATGTCCCGGGTCGCCTCCGGCCGGATGACCCTGCATTGGGACCAGGTCCCCGCCAACCAGTTGTGGGACGCCTGCCTGCGCCTGATCCGCCCGGCCGCCACCGCCAAGGGCCTGCGCCTGGAGACACGCCTGGACCCTGTGGTGCAACTGGTGCATGGCGATGGCCGACGCCTCAAGCAGATGCTCATCAACCTGCTGGGCAACGCCGTCAAGTTCACCGCCGAGGGCGGGGTCATTGGCCTGGATGTAGCGGGGGATCCCCAACAGGGCCGGCTGCGTATCCGCGTCTGGGACACGGGGGTCGGCATCCCGCCCGATCAGCTCGACCGGCTGTTCAAACCCTTCGTCCAGATCGACAGCCGCCTGTCGCGGCAGTACGGCGGCACGGGCCTGGGGCTGGCCCTGGCCTACGGCATGGCCCAACTCCATGGCGGCACGATCGAGGTCGCCAGCGTCGTCGGCGAGGGCAGCCGCTTCGACCTGATACTGCCCTGGAACCCCGCCGCCCAGGGTGCTGGCGCCGTCCAGGGGGATGAGATCACCCGGGAAGAAACCGGCGCCACCCCCACGTCACCCCAGGAGCCGGCCCAGGTGCTGCTGGTGGAAGACAATGCGGACAACCTGGAGATGGTCTCCAATTACCTGCGTCTGCGGGGCTTCGAGGTCCAGACCGCGCGCAACGGCCTGGAGGCCATCACCGCCGCCCGTGCCGGACTACCGGACATCATCCTCATGGACGTGCAGATGCCGGAAATGGACGGGCTGGAGGCCACCCGTCGCCTGCGGGGCGATCCCGCCCTGCGGCTCACCCCCATCATCGCCCTCACCGCCCTGGCCATGCCCGGGGACCGGGAACGGTGCCTGGATGGCGGCATGGACGACTATCTGAGCAAACCGCTGGGGCTCAAGGAATTGCACAAAAACCTGGTGAGCTGGATCAAACGCACCCGGGGCGCGGAGACACGGCGATGACAATCCATGCCCCCCGCCAGTCCCCTGCATTGCCTCCTTCCCGATGCCGAACACCGAGTGGCCTCGTTTCTATCCCAACCGGGCCCCGGACACCTCAGCCGGAGGGCACACCCTGGCAGGGCATGGAGACCAGCTCCCGGAACTCCCCCAGGCCCGCCAACCGTTCCAGGGCCGCCAGGTCGAGGATCTTGACCCGCATCCCGTGGACGGCAATAATCCCCTGGGCACTGAGATCCTTTTCGATCCGCGAGAAGGTCTCGGGCTTGATCGACAGTCGCGAAGCGATAATCCCCTTGCGCATGTCAAGGGCCAGTTCCTCGCCCTGGGACGGGCGCAGGGACAAGAGATAGCTGGCGAAGCGACTGCTGGCGGAATGGAGGCTGATGTTGTCGATCTCCCGCACCAGCCCCTTGAGCCGCTGACTGAGGACACCCAGCAGCAACAGGCAGGTATCGACGGATTCCCGCAGCATGCGGGCGAAATCCCGGCTGTCCACGCCGATGAGTTCGGTCGGACCCAGCGCCGCCGCGCACACGGGATAGCGGGCGGCGTTCATGAACATGAGGGCCTCGGCAAAGGTCTCTCCGGGACCGATGATCTCGATCACCTTCTCCGCCCCCTCCGGCGACAGGCGGAAGAGCCGCATCTGCCCGGACAGGACCAGATAGAAACGTTCGAAGGGGTCCGCCTGACTGAAGAGGAGTTGTCCATCCGCCAGACGCGAGCGCACCGCCCGGCGCGCCACCCGTTCCAGTTGCTCAGGAGAGAGCTGGGACAACAGCAGGGTCCCGCGCAATTCCTCGATCATGGTCTTGACCTCATTATCCAGCGCGGATCAGGGTTCAGCATTTCCGGTTTGTTTAGCACCCGCGGTTGCAGCGCGGGCGGCAGGCGGCGGAAAGTCACGACGTAGGGTTTCCAGCTCCGCCCGATAGGCCTCGGCATCGCCAAAATCCACGAAGCGCTCATAGCGAGAGTGCGCCTCCAGGACCCGACGGGCATGCTTGATCGGGCATCAGATTTTAGCCCTTTCCGCCCCTTTCCGCCCCTTTCCGCCGCTATCCAGTTTTTCATTGTAACCTGTTGCCATGACTGACGATTAGGGTTATTTTGCCTTCCGTCGGTTTCCGCAAAATTCCGCCCCTAGCCGGCGCCTTGTTGTGCGCTTGTTGTGCGCAGAATCGAGCCCTAACCGCCCGTCAGACAAGCCTTACCGCCCCGAAAAGCCGGGCTTGTTGTGCGCAGAAACCCCAAAGGAGCGAATTTCATGCTGACCGTGAAGCAAATCACCGCCTTGGCCCCTGGCCAAGCCGCCAGCGATGGCGGTTCCCGCGGTTCTGGTGCCCTGTGTTTCAAGGCCAGCAAAACCGGCACCGTGTCCTGTGTCTTCCGCTATGCGGTCAACCGTCGCGTGGTGGATATGCCCTTGGGTCGCTTTGACGAAGCGGGCCGGGCCGGGCTGAGCCTGGCAGAAGCCCGCGCCAAGGCCGGCGAATTACAGCGCATGATACAGGCCGGCATCCCCGACCCTAAAGCCTGGCTTGCGGAGCAGGAACGATTGAAGGCCGAAGCCGCCGCCAAGGCCAAGGCCGAAGCGGAGGCCGCCGAAGCCGCTGCCAGGGCCGCCGCCACCTATTGCCAAACCTACACCCTTCGCGCCCTGTGCGCCGCCTATGTCGCCCACCTGACCGCCCAAGGGAAATACTCGGATCGCGCCGCCCGGAGTCTGTTCAAAAGATGGGTCAATGCCTATCCGGAGATTGCCGACCTGCCCGCCCGGGACGTGACCCCCGACCATATCGCCGCCCTGGTCCGGCGCCCCCATGAAGCGGGCCGCGCCCGTGTGCCCGACGTGCTGCGGAGCTACCTATCCGCCGCCTTCAATGCCGCCCGCCGCGCCAAGTATGATCCCAAGCTGCCCGCCAGCCTGGCCGGGTATGAGGTCAACGCCAACCCCTGCGACCTGATACCCACCCAACCCGCCAAGGCCGGGACCCGCGTTTTGACCATGGCGGAGCTGCGGGCCTTTCTGCTGGCCTTGCGGGAGGATGTGCAGTCGGATCGTGTGCTGCTGGTGGCCCTGCTGGCGGGAGGTCAGCGATTGATGCAACTCGCCCGTGTGCCCGTGGCCGCCTTCGACCCCGAGGCCGGGACCATTACCCTAGAGGATCGCAAGGGAGGCCGCGTCAACCCCCGGCAACACAATCTGCCGCTGGCCCCGGAAGCCTTGCGCCTGGTGGCGGAGAACGCCGCCCGCGCCCGGGCCGCTGGCGGGAGCTACCTATTCGCCGCCACCCCCGACGCCGCCGCGCCCCTGCAAATTATCGGCATCGGGGACCGCATGCGCCGCGTGGTGGCGGAACTGGACGGCGAGCCCTTCACTTGGCGCGACGTGCGCCGAAGCTGTGAGACGGGCCTGGCCGGGCTGGGGGTCTCCAAAGACACCCGTTCCCAACTGCTGAGCCACAATCTTGGCACAGTCACCGATAAGCACTATGACCGTTTCGACTATCACGGACCGAAGCATGCCGCCCTGCTGGCATGGGAAAACGCCTTGACCGGCGCCACCACCACCCCGGGCAACGTGGTCAGCATCGCCACCCGCCGCCGCGTGGCCTGACCCACCCAACCCCGACCCCCCGACCCGGCGCCGTGGTGGCCGGGTTTTTTTATGCCTTTATTGTTTTATGCAATAGTTTTTATAGTTTTTTGAAATAGTTTAATAAATTCACGATTTGGACTGCGTGCGGTTGATCCGTTTTGCCAAGCCCGCTAGCCTTTTCCGCACTGGCACATGAAAAGCCCCCGATGATTTTCCGAGGATCACCGAGGGCCGTGTCCGTATAGGCCCGGACCCGCCGTTCTGCACTGTGAGTCTCCGGGCTGTTCAATCCTTCTATGCCCTGGAGGCTGTATGTCTGTTTCGACTTCTTTGCCGGTACCGGCAACACTTCACTCTGATTATAGCCGTCGCGCCGCCGAAGGTCGCGCCGCCGCCGTGCGGGAGATCGCCCCCGGCGCCGCCCGTATCATCCGCCTGCCTCATGTCGAAAGCCTGGTCGGGCTGCGGAAAACCAAAATCTACGACCTGATGAAAGCCGGCGAATTTCCGAGGCCGGTAGCCCTGAGCCTTCGCGCCCGCGGCTGGCTGGAAAACGAGGTCCTAGACTGGATCGAACAACGCGCCGCTTCCCGCGCCTGACCCGGGAGATGCGCCATGTTCACAAAAGACAACGCCGCCCCGGCTGGCACCGGGAACGGCGAGAGAGTTTCTTGCGCCTTCGATTCTAAGCCCGCCGTCGCCCCAGCGACAAGCCAGCCGGCGAAAAAAGCCGCCAAGCCACCC
>JAHDND010000225.1 GCA_018435665.1 Candidatus Thiosymbion sp.
CCCCGGCAGCCGCGGCTGGTGATGGCCGACAAACTGTGGCTGTGCGCGGGTGACGTTGGTCCACTCCGTGAAACCTTTACCCCACCAGGCATCGTTCTCGGCAATCGGGTGAAATTGCGGGAGGTAAAAGGCAAGCGGGCGTAGAGGAAGGCAAGCCAGCGGGAGAGGCGCACTAGAGGATGGGATAAATTCAGAACTTGAATCCGAAAAGGGACTTTTCAGGTTCGAGACACTTATCTCAGGAAGGGTAGTGATATTAGTTCCGTAATCTGCGATGTGGTACAAGAGCCTTCCTTCCTGCTGGCCCTTAAGTATAAAATGCTCGAGTGGATTAATACCCGCAGCAGCAACATCAGGGTTATTTTTTAGATAAGCATAGCCATCAAAAACTGTACTTGGATTTAAACCTAACTTACTGCCAATCTCCAAATAATGAAGCAGAGGATTTTTCCCTTTCAAATCCGGATCAGTGTACTGTTGAAGATACCAACTTACATCGAAATATGGATTAGGATTTCGCCCTGCCAGGTACCCAACCGTTAGAAAATCGATGAGTGGATTTTCGGCATTTTCTCTTACCTCTGGGTAATTTTCAAGGTACCATTTCCCATCGAAAAGAGGATGCGTAGAAAAACCTAACATACCACCCGATTTTACATAATGAACCAATGGATTTGGTTCTGACCTCGCCACCTGAGGATAAAGTGCTATATACCGGGAAGTAAGAAAAAGAGGGTGGGGGTTTCGACCCTCGCGAGCCCCCCTTAAGACATAATGTAATAGGGGATTTACGCCATCTTGGGCCACATCGGGATTATTGCTAAGATACCATTGGCAATCAAAAAGCGGATGTGGTGATTTTAAATTACTAGATTTACCATTAAGAAAATGAGACAAGGGATTGATGACTGAATATGAAATCTCAGAGCATTGCTTTGAGTACCAAGCTGAATCGAATAAAGGATGCGGCGATAGCCCTAATTGGTATCCCACAGTCAGGTAATGAGTAATGGGATCAAGCTTAAAAGCATCAAAATCTTTAGTTTGCTGGGTATACCACCGCGTATCAAAAAGCGGATGTGGATTATATCCGGATTGCCAGCCAGTAATTAGCCAATGGATTATACCACTATAACCCTGCAGAACCACTTCGGGATAAGCCTTATAATACCAGTCTTCACTGAAAAGATTTGCGTTAAATATGTTGCGTATGATCCTATGTTGTTGAATCTTGGCCGTTAACGAAAGAGAAATCGACCACCAAAAAATTTTTACAAAAGAACCTAAAAACCTAGTTGCCTTAGGATTTTTTATGGCTAGAAGATTAGATAGCCTGCAAATCTTCCAGACAGGTGAAGATTGGATAGAGACTACGTGGGATATAAGTTTATCAATTGTATTTTCAAGCTTTACTATGTCCTCATGACGCAACATAATTTGCGTAAGCAAATTTTTATTATATTCGGAGTTCGCTTCTACTTCGTCCCGTAAACTATGAATTTTTTTTTCAAGCCCATCAATTACCAACTTGTCCTTTTCTATCCGCTCCAGACTAGGCAGAGCTTTTTTCATGATCTCAAAAAAAGCCTCAAGATCTCTTTTATCGGGTATTTTTTCTTTGAAAAGCGTGACAACATGATGCATCTCGTTTTTTATCGAGGTAATTTCCGGTCGATTCGGTATTAAGCTTTCCCAGTCGGTAAATTTGGCCTGCAGGCTATCAATAGAAGCTTTGATGTCGTAAAAAAAATTTGTAATATCTTTTCTTTCAGGAGTTACATTATTGGAAATCAAAAGGTGATTTGATACTTCGCTGACCGCTTGATCAATTTTTTTCAAATAATCTCTCAGGTCTGATTTAGATGTTGCAAGACTTAAAATCGCTCGCTCAGCATCCGCTCGCGCAGCATCATTTTCTAATCTTAATACCTTATTATCCCCTAGCACTTTTTCAGCTTCCGCCCATCCTAATGCAGCCTCGGCCCGAGATTTTTCAAGCTCGACCTCAAGTCGCCCAGCTTCAGCCATAGCAAGTTGACGTTGGCGATTTGGATAAAGAGCTATTGATGACAATTGGTCAGGAGTCCAGCGTTGGCTCCATTTCGTTAGTATTGATTGCAGCCCTAATAAAGCTTCGGAATTTCCTTCCCGAACTCCAAACCCAGCCTCTGGTGTTATCCGATAAATTGCCGAAATATGATCTAAATGCAGAAAATCAGTTAGATCACTAAGTTGGATCCAAAAATCCCAGTCCTCATACACATTGAGTGATTCGTCAAAACGCAATCCAGCCTCAAGCAGTTTTTGCTCGAACACTACGGCATGGATGGGTATATAATTTTCAATTAAAAGACGTATAGGGTCGTAATCTTCGTTGTAGGTTTTTACTGTTTGCCAACTTCCATCGGCTTTCACCTGTCGACAAACCACACCAGAGAATGCCGCCCGATATTGGGAAGTGTTTGATAATGCGTTAATTAGTGATGAAATATGGTTAGGTAGTAGCCAGTCATCATCATCAAGAAACCCAATATAATATCCTTGCGCAGAGTCCAAACCTAGATTGGCGGCTTCTCCTCGATTTAGATGTTTCCCTTTGGAAGCTATAGTTACAGGAAACTGGCCGCACCATTGTTCGGTATCTATATTTCCTGAACCATTGACATCTACCAAAATAACTTCAATTTTAGGATATATTTGAGTAGCTATGGAAGTCAATGCATCTGCTAATTCCGGGCGATTTGCTGTGCGGATAATGATAGAAACTAGAGGTAGTTGATCAAAATGATCCTTTACTGGCTCATGTTTTAAATATGCGCGCATAGGTTTGTCAAGATCCTGAGAATCTATAATTTTAAAAGCTTCAGCGTAATCTATCCCATGAGTCATAGAGTGAGCGCGTAATTTGTTGAGCGCCAATGTAGCTTCTGATAAATTGTATTGGCCAGAACATGACCCAAGACACCCTATCGCCGACCACTTTTTTTGGTATTGTTTTGTTATGTCTTGAAAATGATCTGGTTGCAACGGAGTACCGACTTCATACATTGCTAAGAAGCATAAAATTTGAGAACGCCTGATCGCTTCTACGATCGCCAAACCAACGTTAGCTCTACCTTGATCCGGATCGTTGACAGAAGGCAAATAAATCAGCTTTGGGTGAAATTCACCTAAGAATTCCGTGATACGAGAAATCAGTCGTTCGCCATAAATATTTTCTAATTTCATGTCATTCCATATGGATATTCTTTCGTATCCAATGATTCGGGCTATGTCTGTTAAGAGCAAATTATCCGCCAACTGGTTATCACTATTCTTATTCGAACCAATGAAATTTAATTTTTCATTTGAGGTGACAATCAGTGTAACTTGGTCCCCCGCCTCGTAATGAAGTGCACATGCGCCACCACAGCCGAACAATTCCTCACCCAATCTGGCCGCAAAAACCACAACGGGACCGCAGCCCAACATGAATGCAAAAGATTGTGGGATGTAGGGTTTGGCGAGAATACGCATGTAGATGAATTTCTAATAGAGTGTTATGATCCAGGGTGGATTGAATGTGGCAATAGCTTTGATTGGAGACATGGCATAAAAATATAACGTGATTCCTTATATACAATAAATTACATATGGTATTTACCAGATCATCGCCTTGTAATCATCAATGCAAGCCCAAGAAATATTATAAAAGCTGACATGTATGGAATAACAGAAAACGCCATGGAAGGACTTAAAGATGAAAGAAAAATGAGAAAGCCACTAACAGCAATAGTAGCACCAAAAATGGAAGAGCGAATTCGTGTGTAGTGTAAGAGCAGTTCCACCCTCATCTGATCCAGTTCTCCTCTGTGTTTGTGAATGGGCAAGATTTGCCGTTCCACGTTATGGAGAACGCGATAGACCAGTAGCGGTAATTCGGGCAACTCCTCAGAATAAGATCCCAGGTTGCGCCTGAGCCGCGCCAGCAGTGCCCGGGGGCCGACCTGGGCCTTCATCCATTCCTCCATGAAGGGCTTGGCGGTGGTCCAGAGGTCCAGCTCTGGATAGAGCTGACGCCCCAGGCCCTCGATATTGAGCAGGGTCTTCTGCAAGAGGACGAGCTGGGGCTGGACCTGCATGTCGAAGCGCCGGGCGGTCTGGAAGAGGTGCAGCAGGAAATAGCCGAAGGAGATCTCCGCCAGGGGCTTGCCGAAGATGGGCTCGCAGACGGTGCGGATGGCCGATTCGAACTCATCGACTCGGGTCTCGGGGGGCACCCAGCCGGAGGCGATGTGCAGTTCGGCCACCCGACGGTAATCATGCTGAAAAAACGCCAGCAGGTTCTCCGCCAGATAGCGCTGATCCTCGGTGGTCAGGGAGCCGACGATGCCGAAGTCCACGGCGATGTAGCGCCCGCTGGGCTCGACGAAGATGTTGCCTGGGTGCATGTCGGCGTGGAAAAAGTTGTCGCGAAAGACCTGGGTGAAGAAGATCTCCACCCCGCGCTCGCCCAGCAGCTTCATGCTCACGCCCTGGGCCTTGAGCCGCTCGACCTCCCCGACGGGGGTGCCGTAGATGCGCTCCATGACAAGGACGCTGGGGTGGCACAGGTCCCAGTGGACCTCGGGGACGTACAGGGCCGCGCTGCCCAGGAAATTCTTGCGCAACTGGCTGGCGTTGGCGGCCTCGCGCTGGAGGTCCAGCTCGTCGAGGATGGTCTTGCGGTAGTCGTCGACCACCTCCACCGGGCGCAGGCGCCTGCCGTCCCGCCAGTAGCGCTGGGCAAGCTCGGCGATGATCCGCAGCAGGCCCAGGTCGCGGCGGATGACGGGCTCGATGCCGGGGCGTACCACCTTGACCACCACCTGGCGGCCGTCCTTGAGGCGGCCGGTATGGACTTGGGCGATGGAGGCGGAGGCCAGGGGTTGTTCGTCGAAGTCGTCCAGGACCGCCTCGATGGGTTTGCCCCAGGCCTTCTCGATGATGGCCCGGGCCTGGGCGCCGGGGAAGGGCGGCACACGATCCTGGAGCTGGGCTAGCTCATCGGCCAGGTCCTGAGGCAGCAGGTCCCGGCGGGTAGAAAGGATCTGGCCGAACTTGACGAAGATGGGCCCCAATTCAATGAGGGCCTCGCGGATGCGCGCCGGCCAGGGCTTGGGATGGGCGCGGCGGTACCAATACCAGGGGGAGAGGTAAGACAGGAAATAGAGGGGCCGGAAGAGGTGGGTGGCGAGCAGGACCTCGTCAAGGCCATGGCGCACCAGCACCAGGCTGATGTGGATCAGCCGCCAGAGGCGAAAGGCCTTGGTCAGCATGGGGGCCTCATCCGGAGCAGCTAGGATTTGCCGGAGCCTGGCTGGAGGCGGCGGTGCAGGCGCTCGACCCGCGCGGCCAGGCGCTCGCCATCGTCGCGGAGCTGGTCGACCGCGGCCAGGAAGTCCTCGATCTCATAGCGGCTGGGCAGTAGCCGGCCCTCTTCCTGGAGGTGCTCCTTCAGGTCCTGGCCCAGGGTGTCGACGACGCCTTCGCCCCAGCGCCCGAGGTTGCGCGCCCGCTGGCCCAGGGCATGGGCGAGGGGATCACCGGTCAGGCGGGCGAGTTGCTCCTCCCAGTCGATCTCCAGGCCCGCCAAGGCGGCGCCGAAGCGGTGGGCGAGGGCGGTGTCACCCACGATTTCCACCTGGCCCGTGAAGAGGGCGTCCTCCTGGCGGCGGCTCAGGCCCAGGGTCGCCAGGGCCAGGGGCGTACCGCGCAGCAGACAGTCGGGGGCGGCGGCGTAGGTGGCAAAGAGTTGCAGGCCACCCTCGCCGGGAATGAAATAGAGCCGGTTGCCGAAGCCCTTGAACTCACAAGCGATGATCCGTCCGGCCAGTGGCTCCAGGCGGGGCGCGCCCTCCGGGTCCAGGGCCAGTAGCCGGTTGATCAGGGCCTCCAGTGCCGCCAGAGCGGCGGCGGAGAGGGGTGGGCCCGGCGACGGGTCGGGCGCGATGGCCGGGGCGTCCACGCCTGATGCCGGGGTCGCCGCGCTCACAGCTTGAAGCCCCGGTGGATGGCGACGATGCCGAAGCTGAGGTTGAAGTAGTCGCAACGCTCGAAGCCGGCTACCACCATCATGCCGCGCAGGGTCTCCTGGTCCGGGTGCATGCGGATCGACTCGGCCAGGTAACGATAGCTGTCGGCGTCGCTGGTAATCAGGCGCCCCAGAGTCGGCAGGACGGTGAAGGAGTAAAGGTCGTAGAGCTTGGACAGGGCCTGGCTGGTGGGGTGGGAGAACTCCAGCACCAGGGCGCGGCCACCGGGCCTGAGCACCCGGAACATCTCCTCCAGGGCCCGCTGCTTGTGGGTGACATTGCGCAGGCCGAAGCCGATGGTAACGCAGTCGAAGTGGTTGTCCGGAAAGGGCTGGGACTCGGCGTTGACCTGAGCGAAGAGCAGGTTGCCCGTCAGGCCCTGGTCCAGTAGACGGTCGCGGCCGGTCGTGAGCATGGCGGCGTTGATATCGGTCAGCACCACCTGGCCCTCGGCCCCGGTGATCCGGGCGAAGCGGGCGGCCAGGTCGCCGGTACCCCCCGCCAGGTCCAGGACCCGCTGGCCGCGACGTACCCCGGCCAGTTCGATGGTGGTGCGTTTCCAGAGCCGATGGATGCCCAGGGACATGAGGTCGTTCATCAGGTCGTAGCGCGAGGCGACGGAGTCGAAGACCGCGCGCACGTGATCGGCTTTCTCCTCGACCGGCACCTGCTGGTAACCGAAGTGGGTGGTCTTGTCGTCGGACATGGGACAGGCCTCGGGTGAACGTTGCACGGATTCTACCATGAGCGGCGCGAGGTTCTGGACACCAAGGGTGAAAACTGCAAGATAGACCCCTTCGTCAAGACAGCATCCCACGCAAAATAAGATAATAAAGGCCATGTCTGCGTTAAGTGTTGGTCCCGCGCCGAGGGCGCCCCGAAGGCCTGCCCGGGATACAGCTCGGGCGTGGGGCTGCTGGAGAACCGCTCCGGGCACCGACGCCAGCCCAGGGAGTTGGGCAGGTACGGTCGCGGGTGATCAACACCGGGATCTATTCGTCCGACAGCCCCTGATTGGCCGCCTTACCGCCCCGCTTGCGCGCTTGGCGCGGCAGGTGGTGGCCTTTGAACGATTCGAGGAAGTAGGGCTCGTCCGCTTTCACGATGCCATGCAGATGCGGTGGCTTGGCCCCGGACAGTGTGGCCAGAAACCGGTGCCGCCAACGGAGGGAGGATAGTCCCACCTCGCCCAACCCGGCTTTTCCATGGTCATTTGCGCGGTTGGTCAGTTTGCAGGTATCGTTTCATATGGCGCACCTCTTCCTGCTGCTTAGGGCTACGACAACCTCATTGTCCGCAATGGTGCGCCGCCTTCCAAGCTTCATCAGCCCCAACTGATAAACCAGATTCAAGCATAGCTCAGGGTCGTTGTTAGACTGGCCCCAATATGGGCGCGGCTTTGGGGGATGATGAAACCATATTGTGCCAGCAAACAAGCTGCGGACCTGGTTGACCTGGGCGGTTTGCTATTCCGCGGCCTGACGGCGCAGGCGGTGGATGGTTTGAATCAGCTTCACCACGTAGCCATTGGCCTGGAAGGAAGTTACGCGCACAAACACAGTGAGCACTGCCAAAGGTTTCCATGGCGACCCGACAGGGGGGGCGAGTGGCCAACTGCTCCGCCAGCTTCACCCAGCCATCTGCTTGCTGAAAACGCGCCGACCATGGACATCTTCCAACAGCAGTGGAAACTCCGCTTGGTACGGTAGATCCCTATCACTGCGGTGGCGCATTCTTTGCGGTTGGTCATGGGACCGATCCATGAATTTGGGTGAAGATGGTGTTTCAAATGGCTATGTCTGCGTTAAGTGTTGGTCTGGACTAGCTTTATCGGTAGGCAGGGGAATTTCGGAGGAACCGCCATGCGGACCGAAGACTTCCACGCTTGGCTATCCAGAGCCAGTGAACTTACACCTTCTCAACGCCAGCAAGCGATTGATCATTTAAGCCAAAAGCAGGAACCGGACGAGGTGATTGGTGCCATCGTCGGTCCGAACCCGCCGTGCCCTCATGGCCATCATGCCCCCTGTCGTTGCTGGGGCAATGCGCATGGGCGGGCTGCCCCGGTATCGTTGCGGCGCCTGCGGCAAGACGTTCAATGCGCTCACCAAGCCCCACCTGGCCCGGTTGCGGCGCCGGGAATTCTGGCCGGAGTATGCACGGTCAATGATCGCTGGTGACAAGGTGCGCGTGGCGGCCGGGCGCTGTGAGGGTTCACAAGAACACCTCCCTCCGTTGGCGGCACCGGTTTCTGGCCACACTGTCCGGGGCCAAGCCAGCGCATCTGCATGGCATCGTGAAAGCTGACGAGACCTACTTCCTCGAATCGTTCAAAGGCCACCACCTGCCGCGCCCAGCGCGCGAGCGGGGCGGCAAGGCAAGGCGGCCAGGCCAATCGGGGGCTGTCGGACGAACAGATCCCGGTGCTGATCTCCCGCAACCGTACCGTGGCGACCACCGATGCGGTGTTGGCGCATGCCAATACCCAAGCGGTACGCGCCGTCCTGGAGCCGATCCTGGACCCCGATGCGGTACTTTGCTCCGACAGCAGCGCCGTCTCTGTCGCCCTGGCCATGCAACTTTACATTGCCCATCAACCCGTTAATCTCAGCACGGGTATTCGGGTTGTGGACAATGCCTTCCATCTCCAGAACGTCAATGCCGACGATTGCCGCTTGATAAGGATGGATGTATCGCTTCCACGGGGTCGCCACCCAGTATCTGCCCAACTCCCTGGGCTGGCGTCGGTGCCTGGAGCAATTCTCCAGCAGCCCCACGCCCGAGCTGTTTCCCGGGCAGGCCTTCGGGGCGCCCTCAGCGCGGGACCAACACTTAAGGAGACACTGATTTATTCCAACCTCATGGATTGTATGTGATAAAATATTGCCCATGCTATCTCCGACCGCGAGTCGCCCCATGTCCAAGCAGATCTCCTTTGCCCAAGCCGAGTATGACGCCAAGCGCAAGATC
>JAHDND010000109.1 GCA_018435665.1 Candidatus Thiosymbion sp.
CCCCTACCCGAGCCCCCCAAGACCGCCCCATGCACCGCCGCACCAAGATCGTCGCCACCCTGGGTCCCGCCACCGACGGCCCGCAGGTCCTTGACCGGCTGATTGCCGCCGGGGTGGACGTGGTGCGGCTTAATCTGTCCCACGACCGCCACGAACGCCATCGTGAACGGGTGGCGACCCTGCGCGAGCGCGCCGCGGCGGCGGGGCGGGACATCGGCGTCCTGGTCGACCTGCAAGGGCCGAAGATCCGCATCGGCCGCTTCGCCGGGGGGGCGGTGCGGCTGGTGGAAGGCGAACGCTTCACCCTGGATAACGCCTGCCCCCTGGACGCCGGCGACGGCCAGCGCGTCGGCACCACCTACGCCGAACTGGCGCGGGATGTCGTCCCTGGCGACACCCTGATCCTCGACGACGGCGCCATCGAACTGCGGGTCGAGGCGGTGGCCGACGGCGCGGTCCACTGCCAGGTGGCCATGGGCGGGGTCCTGTCCGATCACAAAGGCATCAACAAACGCGGTGGCGGCCTGTCCGCCCCGGCGCTCACCGCCAAGGACATCGCCGACATCCAGTTCGCCGCCGACATCGCCGCCGACTACCTGGCGGTGTCCTTCGTCCGCGGCGCCGCCGATGTCCACCAGGCCCGTGACCTGTTCACCGCCGCCGGCGGGCGGGGCGGCATCCTCGCCAAGATCGAACGCGCCGAGGCCCTGGCCGCCGCCGAGGAGATCATCGCCGCCGCCGACGCCATCATGATCGCCCGCGGCGACCTGGGGGTCGAGATCGGCGACGCCGAGCTGCCGGCGGTGCAGAAGGACCTGATCCACCGCGCCCGCTCCCTCAACGCCGTGGTGGTCACCGCCACGCAGATGATGCAATCGATGATCGAACACCCGGTGCCGACCCGCGCCGAGGTCTTTGATGTCGCCAACGCCGTCCTCGACGGCACCGACGCCGTCATGCTCTCCGCCGAGACCTCGGTGGGCGCCTGGCCAGTCAAGGTGGTCCAGGCCATGGACCGCGTCTGCCGCGAGGCGGAGAAGAACGACCTGGTCACCCGCTCCCATCACCGCCTCGACTCCGTGTTCGGCCGGGTGGACGAGGCCATCGCCATGGCCGCCATGTACACCGCCAACCACCTGGGGGTCACCGGCATCGCCGCCCTCACCGAGAGCGGCGCCACCGTCAAATGGATGTCGCGCATCAGCTCCGGCATCCCCATCTACGCCCTGACCCGCCACACCGTCACCCGCCGCCGCGTCACCCTGTTCCGCGGCGTCTACCCGGTGAGCTTCGATGTCGCCAGCACCGACGTGCACGCCGTCAACCACGAGGTCATCGAAGAGCTGCTGCGCCAGGGCACGGTGCGCGACGGCGACCTGGTCCTGATCACCAAGGGCGACCGCTCCGGGGTCGAGGGCCAGACCAACATCCTCAAGATCATGCGCGTCGGCGAGCACACCCTGCCCGCCGACGACTGAGCGCCTTAACCCCAGAGCCCATCACCCGAGGAGACCCGACATGGCCCTGATTTCCCTGCGTCAACTGCTCGACCACGCCGCCGAACACGGCTATGGCGTCCCCGCCTTCAACGTCAACAACCTGGAGCAGATGCGCGCCATCATGGAGGCCGCCGCCCAGACCGACTCCCCGGTCATCGTCCAGGCCTCCGCCGGGGCGCGCAAGTACGCCGGCGCCCCCTTCCTGCGCCACCTGATCCTCGCCGCCATCGAGGAGTTCCCGCAGATCCCGGTGTGCATGCACCAGGACCACGGCACCTCCATGCCGGTGTGCCAGCGCTCCATCCAGCTCGGCTTCAGCTCGGTGATGATGGACGGCTCCCTGGGCGAGGACGGCAAGACCCCCACCAGCTATGAGTACAACGTCGCCATCACCCGCCAGGTGGTGGACATCGCTCACGCCTGCGGCGTCTCCGTCGAGGGCGAGCTCGGCTGCCTGGGCTCCCTGGAGACCGGCCAGGCCGGGGAAGAGGACGGCATCGGCGCCGAGGGCACCCTCGACCACAGCCAGCTCCTCACCGACCCGGAAGAAGCGGCGGACTTCGTCAAGAAGACCGGGGTCGACGCCCTGGCCATCGCCATCGGCACCTCCCACGGCGCCTACAAGTTCACCCGCCCGCCCACCGGTGACATCCTCGCCATCGAGCGCGTCAAGGCCATCCACGCCCGCATCCCCACCACCCACCTGGTGATGCACGGCTCCTCCTCGGTGCCCCAGGAGTGGCTGAAGATCATCAACGACTACGGCGGGAACATGGGCGAGACCTATGGCGTCCCGGTCGAAGAGATCGTCGAGGGCATCAAGCACGGCGTGCGCAAGGTCAACATCGACACCGACCTGCGCATGGCCAGCACCGGGGCGATCCGCAAGTTCCTCGCCGAGCACACCAAGGAGTTCGACCCGCGCAAGTACTTCATCGCCGCCACCCAGGCGATGAAGGACATCTGTGTCGCGCGCTACGAGGCCTTTGGCACCGCCGGCAACGCCAGCAAGCTGGTCGCCCAGGGGGTGCTGTCGCTGGATGCCATGACGGCGCGCTATGCCAAGGGGGAGCTGGCGGCGAAGGTGAATTGAGGCCAAGGGCCGGGAGGCGGGCGGCCAGGC
>JAHDND010000182.1 GCA_018435665.1 Candidatus Thiosymbion sp.
AATCCTGCCCCCGCTACCAGTACTAGCGTACACGCCTTGGTATAGCCCAGTGATCTCGGCTACCAGGGCGTTTTCGCATTTGCGGATAAAAACTTTGCCGAGCATGTCCCGCAGGATCTCGCGGGCGGCGTCCACGTCTTCCTTCAGCCACATATCCAACCGCTCCAGTTGTGCCTGGAAGGCGGCGGCAAAGTCCTGGGGTAGGGGTATCACCTTGGCGAGGCTGGAGGCGTGGCGCAACTGACTCTCCAGGCGTGACCGTTGGGACTCGGCCTGCTCCAGGGCCTGACGCAAGGCCGGGCTGTGCGTCCCAGACGCCACCATCTCGATCAGGTTGGCGATCCGTCGATCTACTGCCGCCAGTTGGTTCTTCAGATCCTTGGTGTCGGGTTCGTGGGCCTTGGCCTTGAGTTCGGCCAGGATGGCCTGGCGATAATCCTCGATGGCCTTGGGGCTATAAATCTGCTCGCGGATGGTGGAGAGCAGGCGCGTCTCCAGCCGGTCTAGGGTCACGGTGTTGTTCATGGCGCAGACCGCATGGCCCCGAAAGCGGGCGGCGGAGCAGCCGTAGCGGCCCCGGGACACGACCACGAACGGTGCCCCGCATTCGCAGGTTAACAAGCCCGAGAGGAGATGTTTTTTCTGGCCCCCGGTGCGGCCCTGGTTGCCCATCACTTTTTTGGCGGCATCGGTGCCGTCGGCGATGGCCTGGTGGCGGCGCTGGACGCGCTCCTCCAGCTCGGGGGGGATGATGCGCAACGCGGGGACGGCCTCGCTGACCCATTCGCTCTTGGGGCGCTCGCGGCGCACCCGGCGGCCGGTGTCGGGGTCCTTGAGCCATTGGGACTTGTTCCAGATCAGGCGGCCGAGGTAGAGGGGGTTGCGCAGGATGCCGGTGCCCTTGGCGGGATGGCCGTAGATGGCGGAGGAGATCCAGGACGCCTGGCCGGTGCGGTTGCTGGACCGGGGTGGGGGGACGCCGCGGGCATTGAGGTCGGCGGCAATCCAGCGGGGGGATTTGCCGGCGGCGAAGCGCTCCCAGATCTCGCGCACGATCTCGGCCTGGTCGGGCTCAATGATGAGCTTGGAGCCCTCGTCACCGCGGACGCTGCGATAGCCGTAGGCCAGGCCCCCGGCGTGGAAGCCGCGCTTGGCCTGGCCTTCCTGGCCGCGATGGGTGCGGAAGGCCAGGTCCTCCAGGTAGAGCGAGGACAGCAGGGCGCGCACGCCGCGCTGGGCGGTGCGGCCGGGGCGGCTGGAGTCGTAGCCGTCCGAGACCCCGACGACCCGCACGCCACGATGTTCCAGACGGCGGACCGATTGCACGCCCTCGACCTCGTCGCGGCTGAGTCGGGACAGGTCTTCCACCAGCAGGATCGACCACAGGCCGGCGGCGGCATCCGCCAGCAGGTCGCGGTAGCGGGGCCGGTCCAGGCGGCTGCCCGAGATGGCGGCATCGGCGTAGACCTCATCGACCTCCCAGCCCTCGGCCTGGGCCCGGCGGCGGCAAACGGCCTCCTGGTCGGCTAGGCTCGTTTCCCGTTGGCGGTCGCTGGAGTAGCGGCAGTAGATGGCGGCAAGCATGACTTTTCCTCGGTCAAGTGGCGGACATACAGGCGCGCGAGCAAGCGTATCAGCTCGGATTCGGGGGTGATCAGGGGGGCGGTCACGGCAGGATCTCCTGGTTGGCGGTCCCCGGCCGGTCATAACCCAGCGGACGGATGCGCAGGGACGGGCGGCGGCAACCGCCCGGGGGGCCGAAGGTCGCCACCCAGCCCGGGCCGGGCCAGGCGAGGGGCTGGAGCGGAGGGAGGTAGATGCGGGGCAAACAGGGCTGAGCGAGCATGGGGGTCTCCTAACGCGGGCGGTGCGGGTGGTGGGGCGGTTGCGGCTGGGCCTCAGAAGGGGATGTCATCGTCGAAATCGAACTGGCCGGCGGGGGCGGGGGCACCAAAGCCCGGGCCGGCGGGACCCTGCGGGCGGCCCTGGCCGGGGCCGGAGGCGCCCCAGGCGCCGGGCGTACCGGAGGGCTGGCCGGTGTAACCGCTGCTGGAGGCGGCGGGTCCAGGGTCGCCGGAGCCCTGGCTCTTGCCTCCCAGCATGAGCAGGTTGTCGGCGTGGATCTCCGTGCTGTAACGGTCCTGGCCGTTCTGGTCCTGCCATTTGCGCGTCTTGAGCTTGCCTTCGAGAAAGACCTTGTCGCCCTTGCGCAGGTACTGGGCGGCGATCTCGGCGAGTTTTCCCCAGAGGGTGACGCGGTGCCATTCGGTCTCCTCGCGGTGCTCGCCGGTGTTTTTGTCGGTCCAGGATTCCGAGGTGGCGACGGCGAGATTGCAGACCGACATCCCGGACTGAAGGCTGCGCAGGTCCGGGTCCTGGCCGAGGTTGCCGATCACCTGGGCGCGGTTGAGTGAGCGAGTAGCCATGTAAGTTCCCCCTTAGTTGTTGCGATGAATCCAAGCCGCGCAGGCCAGCGAGAGAGCGAAGCTTTGGCGGTCGCCGGTGCTGACCGGGGCGGCGGTGCCCCAGCGGCCCTCCCTGGCCGGGGCGGTGGCTCAGGCGGCGGCGGGCAAGATCCGCTCCGGGTTGGGGATGTAGGGCTTGAGGACCGGGCGCAGGGTCAGGGTGCTGGTGGCCCAGCGGAAATCCCAGATCGCGGCGGTGAGGGCCTCCCAGGCGTCCTTGTCCAGCTCGATGGTCGACTCGCCATTGCGGTCAATGACCGTGACGATGATCCGCTCCGGGATGCGCGACTCGCTGAGGCACAGGCAGCAGCGGGGTTCCGAGGCTTCGATGGTCCAGGTTCTGAGGGCGTGCATGGGGGGTCTCCGGTGTGGGGGCCATCCCTGGCCGTGGGGTGTGGTGGTTAGGCGGCGAGGTCCAGGGCGGCGGCAAGCTCCGCCTGGCGCTGGGGGCAGAAGGCCGCCACGGGGCAGTAGTGCAGGCAGCGGATGGGTTCCCCGGGGCGGTGCTCGACATAGCCGCCCTTCAGGTCATCGGCGTGGGCCTGGGCGAGGTCCCGGTCCTCGTAGAGCTTGACGGCGGTCTTGCGGCCGGGGGTCTTGACGGCGAACACGGCCGGGCGCTCCCAGCGCTCCTCCGGGGTGCAGGGCTGCGGGGGGATGCCCCCCGTGAGGCAGGCGCGGGCCATTTGATGCCGCTCCACCCGGGAGGTTATCCAGTCATGCAGGGCGCCCAGTGGCCGGGGCCGGACGGTGAGGGTGATGACGGGCGCCTGCGGATAGTTGCCCCCGTCCTTGGCCTTGTTGCGGGACCAGTCGCGCAGCAGGGCGACGATGGACAGGCCGCGCACGTCGTAACCGTTTTCCGCCGCCAGCCACTGGAGAACGTGGAGCTGATCCGCCCACTCCGGCTTCACCCCATCGATGACGCTCCAGACACTCGTTGTCTTGTAGTCCTCGATGTGGATGGTCTCGTACTCCAGGTCGAGCGGGACGATACGGTCCGCCTGACCCGAGATCCGCCAGCCGGCGCAGTGGGCAAAGAGCCGGCGCTCGGTGATGGCTGAGGGCTCCGCGCGCTCCAAGATGGTGTGGATGGACTGACCCAGCAGGGACCAGATCCGGTCCGCGGCGTCCTCCTCCAGATCTGCTTCATGCTGGCGGCGCAGGGCGACGAGCTGCGGCGGGGCGATGAGACTGGTGGCGCTGATGTCCCCGGTCTGGCCATGGGGGTAGGGGTCGTTCTTGACCGCCTCGACGATGGCGAGGGGCAGGTGATGGACGTTGGTAATGCGCATGGCTGCTCTCCGGTGGGGCGGCCGTCCCTGGCCGGGGTGGTGTAGGGGGTGAGCTAATTCCTGACCGCGGCCTGGGCGGCGAACGGCGCGCCCACGGCCGGGCCGGCGGCTTCCGCCTCGATGGCGATCCGCTCGGCGAAGTCGTCCAGGTGGTCAAAGAGGGTCTGGTGCTGCTCGCTGGTGAGATCCACCAGGGAGGTGACCCCCCAGCGGCGCTCGGTCCAGGCCTTGATGCGCTCCCGGTAAGCCTGGAGACCCAGTTCCGTCATCCGGGCCTCCAGGCGGCGCTTTTGCGCCTCGGTTTGAGAGGTCCCTCCCTTACTGCCGCCGGGCTGCGGGGCCGGGTGGGGGCCAGCGTCCGCAGGGGGAGGGGTCCGGCTGGTACCCGCACCCTGGGGGGCGGGCGCGGGGGCGGGCCGGGATGGGGGGTTCCCGGCCGAATAGGTGGATTGGGCGTCGTCGTCCTCGTCCGCGGTGACGATGCCGAGGGCCGCGGTCAGGGCATAACGGCGGCCGTAGGTCAGGGCCGATCCTGCGGCCTGGGTCGAGTTCATGCGGGCCGCTCCGTCCAGGGGGACGCGGAAGGTGGTGGTCTCCGAGTGCCCCCCGGTGTGGTGGACCTTGGCCATGACGACATAGCCCCCCTGGTCTTGCTCCGTGTCGAAGGTGACTGACAGGCCATGGCCCGCCAACACGGGCGCGATCGTTTTCTGGATGTCGGCGAGATCCGCGTAGCGGTAGGTAAAGGTCCCCTTGGCGCTGGTGACCCGGGCGGTCTGGCTCTTGGGGATCGCGGGGATCTGCGCCTGGAAGGTGGCGAGGGCGGCGAAGAAGGCCGCCTTGGCTTGTTCCGCCTGGAGTTCCCGCCGCATGCTGAGGAGTCTTTCCAGGGCATCCACGCTCAAGCCGTGCTGGATGCCCTGGGCCAGCAGGGCGCCGGCGTCGATCACGGCGGGCGGTGGCGCGACCGGGTTGACGGTGAGGGCGGTCCCCTCGTTGATGGTGGTGATCTTGGTGGCCATGTCCTACCCCCTATTAGGCTAAATATCTACCCTCGCGGCTAAGCGAGGGCAAAAAAAATCAGAACGGGATGTCCTCGTTGGTGTGGCTTTGAAGCTCGGCCACCAGCGCCCTGACCCAACTCAGCTCGGTGATCAGGGCGGCGAGCATATCGACGGTGGGATGGTCGGATGAGTCCCCGTTGACGATGCGGATCGCCTCGGCCACCAGGTGGCCTTGATGGTCGTCGTTGACGAGTTCGTCGTCGTCGATCTCGGTTTCCCCGTAGAAGTCGGCGTAAATCATGGTGCCCCCCGGCGGTCCAGTGGGGCTGACCCCCTGCCAGCCCCTTAACTAAAGTATAGCCTTATTAAGGCTAAAATGCAAAGGTACAGCTATAAATTACCTTTTTCTTGCAGATGGTTACTGAGTTCTTGAGCAAGCAACGTGATAGCCTCCAGAAAGCTATGGAGCTGATTCCAGGTACGGCCCGAATCCTGGATACCGTTTTCCAGGTGCAGGGCAAGCGCCTGGCAGAGTTCCGCGAGAGAGGCGATCCTGTTGGCTTGGTCTATTGCTGATTGCATGGCGATCCTCGGGCATGAAAGCCTCGGCGAAGTTGCCGAGTGAGGATCATAAAAACACCTCGCGTAGCGGGGCGTGCGGAGCGGCGGCCGACCTTGGCCGCTGGTGTTTAGATCCCCAAGGCTTGGCGCATGGCGTGCTTGGCCTGCGCCTCGCCGCTCGCGTAGCCCTTGCGCCAGGTCAGATTGCCGAACTCCAGCGCCTTCCAGACCATCTCCCTGGTCCAGTCAGGCGGGAAGGAAAAGACGAGATCCCCCTCCAGCGTCACGAGGTCGATTGAGAACTCAGTCCGGTCGAGTTCGGTTTCCCAGCGATCAAGGAACGATGTCATTTTCAAATCCCCCGAGGTGAGCGGCCGAGGTGACCCCCGGCCGGTGGTGGTGAAGTGCTAAGCGGCGAGATCCAGGGCGCCCCCCCGGCCGGCCGGCAAATGCCAGCAGGGGAGATCCGCCCCCAGCATGTGGCGCCAGCCCCAGGACCAAGGCCCGGACACGGGGAGCGGATTTTCCAAGGGCAGGCCAACCGGGAATAGCCAAATGGGCAGGCCACGGGCGGCGAGGGAGCGGCATAGCAGGGCTGAGCCGTTGCCAGGCTCACCGTCACAAATGACGACGCCCCCGCAGGTAACCGCGCGGGCCACGGCGCGGGTACGGTTGCTCAGGCGCTGGGGAAAGGCCAGGGTGGGGCCACCCCCCGCCCAGGCGGTGACCTTGGCGCCGGCATGCTTGGCCACGGCGACGGCGGCGGTAGCCGAGCAAGACCCCGTGCCCGCCACCCCGTAGCAGGAAACCGAGCCGGTGATGGGGCCAAACGCGGTGTGGATGTGGAGTTGGGCCGCGCGCCAGTCGGCGACGGCGGCGGCCATGACGGCGGCGTCCACCCCCGTGGCGCAACCGACGGCCAGGCGGTAACCGGTTTTAAGCAGGGCGGAGCTGATGAGGCGCGCGGATTCCGCGGCGCCGGGCGACAGGCGGCGACTACCCCCGATGGCGAGGATGAACGGGGCGGCGGCGGTGCTGGTGGACATGGGAGACCCCCTATAGGTGGTGGTTGTTTTTGGCTGAGGGCACGAGATGTGGCATGCCCCCCCGGGCCAGAGGGGGGCGGTGCGGGCTAACCCTTGACGCGCGAGTGAACGATGCAAAACGGCACGGGGCCGACATACCCCGGCGGCGGCTCTTGAATGCTGTAACGATAAAGCCAGCCGTCACCGATACCGATGGGGCGGCGGCTGCGGGGAAACAGGGCCGAGGTTTGGCCCTTGGCATGCTCAGGCAGTGACTGCCAGGGCGCTTGTTTTTGCCACATGGCGGCGGCTCCTGTGGTGGATGCCCCCCGGGGCGGGGGGCCAGGTGGATGGGCTAAGCGGCCGAGGTGGCGCGGTAAGCGGCGCCCAGGCGGGCACGGGCGGCGGCGGCCGTGACCCCGGCGGGGAGCTGGACCTTGCAAACCCAGGCCGGCTGGGACTGCGAGAGCGGGAGCGCCTGGTAGACGGCGCAGCGGTACCCGGGCTTGACCCAGGCCTGAAAGCCGAGGCCCATGGCGACTTGCGCCAGCCGGGCCGCGGTGTGCTGGGACTGGAGCGGGACAAAAAGACACGGCGCGGAGGGGAGTTGCCCCGCGCGGGGCGCGCGCCATGCCCAGATGGACCGGGACGACGCATGCAGGCGGGCGACGATGCGGCCGTTGAAGCGGGCCGGGACCGAAAAGAAGCGGGAAGCGGAAGCGGACATTGGACACCCCCCAGGTGACCAGCCCCCGACCAGGGCGGGGAACCCCCAGGAGGCTGGCCCCATGCCAGCCTCCCATACGCTATTATAGCCTAAATAAGGCTAGAATGAGAGAGTGTAGGAAAAAAAGTTACGTAAAAGTATATGGTTGGCTGGGATTGAGTCGGCGGCTACCTCGCACGACCACGGCCGGACCGGGCCATGATCCAGCCGGCGAGCCGCTCACGCTCAACCACCCCAAGGCCAGGCCACCCCAAGGCGCCGGCCGGTGCCGACCCCCCGGCCGGGACCACCCCCCTGGTGGCCAAAAAGGGTGCAGACCGCCACCCCGCCAATCCAAACAAGGCGCGAAGCGCAACCTTTGGGGCGCGGCGTGTGGTGCCGGTAAATGCCAGGGCGCCCGTTCCGCGCCCGTAGACCAAGGCAGGAGCCGCGAAGGCTTGCCATGGATGGCGTGCGGTGGCCGTGCGGCTGGCGATGTTTGATCCTGGGCGAGGCCCGCGAGACTACCCACCCTCACTAGCCAACCCCGGTGAAGGGCGCGACCATGCCAGCCAAAACACTGCGGGAAGCGCCACCTTGGTTTGCGGGGCGGGAGTGCTGACCGTAGGCGACCAGGCCAATCCCGCAAACTCAAAGCCAAGGCAGGAGCCGCGAAGGCTTGCCAGGGAAGGCGTGCGATGGCCCCGAGGTTGCCACTGCCCGAGGTGGATACCTGACCCCTGAAACCTGCAACCAAAATCCAAACACTGCGCGAAGCGCCACCTTGTTGGACTGCGGGGGCCGTGCGGTTGCCAGGGCCTGACTAGGTGCCTGGCGCTTGCCTGCGGGCTGGGAGGGACCCCTGCCCGTCTTGCCATGGACGGCTCGGCCCGCAGGGAGCGGGCCAGCGTAGCCGCCCGAAGCGCAGCGAGGGGGGCGAAGCGTCGAGGGACCGAAGGCAGCGATGCGGCCCCCTATCCCACACCGGGAGCGGCGTGCCGGACGGCGGAGGGGTGGCGGCGTAGCGTGCGAAGCCGCGACCCCGGAGACGGCTGGCGCGAAGCGGGCAGAGGGCGACCCACGAGCTTGAGGCTGGCAACGCAGTGAGCGGCCGGAGCTGGCCAGCGCAAGCCCGCGAGGTGGAGCTTGCGGAACCTGGCGGGTGACGTGCTGGACGGCGGAGGGCGCGGGACCCGTGCGGGGAGGTGCGGCCC
The DNA here is from genome assembly GCA_018435665.1 of Candidatus Thiosymbion sp. Classification (GTDB taxonomy): domain Bacteria; phylum Pseudomonadota; class Gammaproteobacteria; order Chromatiales; family Chromatiaceae; genus M0108. The sequence goes on from JAHDND010000182.1 coordinate 8,271, forward strand.
CCAGGCCCGGCTACCAGGCGCGGGCAGGACGCCCGCGGGGATACAAGGCAGGAGGCCGGCCAGGGAGGCTCTTGCGCGGGCAGGGACGCCGGCGCTTCTTCGGCAGGAGGCCTCTCCCCGCCGGGAGCGGGAAGGTGAAGCCGTGGGAG
>JAHDND010000004.1 GCA_018435665.1 Candidatus Thiosymbion sp.
CTCTCTCTCCGCCATTCAAGTCAAAAATTCTCCTATCTGTCAATAAGATAGGCAAGATCTCAGTCAAATCCCCATCCTCGGCCCCCCAACCCTGGGGGCTTATCCGTAAACTCCTTCCTGGGGTATGTAAGGCCGTCAAATCAGGTGCGTATCCTCCCATTCGCCATGCTGGGGGCCCTGAAGTTGTGGTTCCACTTCCTGTCCGGCGAAGTTGGTATCCAGGACCTCGAGGAAGCGCTTGGCTTGGGGTGAGAGAAACTTGCCGCGCCGTAGGACGATGCCGTAACTGCGTTTGGGGAAATACTCTTCCAGGGGGATGGCCGCCAGTCGCTCCTGGCCCGTCAGGCAGACATCGGTGACGATGGAGATGCCGAGCCCCAATTCGACATACTTCTTGATGACCTCCCATCCGCCGGCCTCCATGGCGACCTTGTACTCCAGATTGTGCTGGCGGAAGACCAGATCCACGGTCCGCCAGGTGCTGAGATGACTGGGGGGAAGGATGAGGCCGTAAGGGGCGATATCCCGCAGCGTAACGCGGGTCCGGTCGGCCAGGGGGTGGTCGAGGGGGGTGATGAGCTTGGGACGGTAGGTGACGAAGGGCCGGTAGGTGATGTCGTCAGGGATCTCGATCATCGAGCCGACAGCCAGGTCGGCCTCGTCAGCCCGCACCATCGCCAACCCATCGCGGCCGGTTACGTTGTGCAGCTTGATCTCGATGCCGGGATGGCTGGCGGTGAACTGTCGGATCGGTTCCGGCAGGATGTAGAGGATGGTCGATTCCCCGGCGGCCAGGTCCAGGGTGCCCTGATCCACGCGGCCACAGTGGCTGAAAAAGGTCTCGTGGAGTTTGTCCATGCCCTCCACCAGGGGCTGAGCCAGTTCGTACAGTACCTCCCCGGCGGGGGTCAACTTGATCTTGGGGCCGCGGCGCTCGAACAGCAGGGTATCGAATTCCCGTTCCAGGGCCTGAATCTGCAAGGAAACGGTGGGTTGGCTGAGGAAGATCTGATCCGCGGCGGCGCTGACGCTGCCCGAGCGGGCGGCATGGCAAAAGGCCCGCAATTGTTTGAGCCGGTTCTGTTTGTAATGGAGTTGGGTGGCGGAGGCCATGGGCGGGGCTCATCTTGGGTGAGGTTGCCCTGGCCCAAAGCCTTGCGGGCCGGGGTATGGTCTGGCGGAGGTGCGGAAGGGGCAAGCTTCAGGGCTGATCCATCTCCGTCAGGATGTTCATGGCGACGAAGCGCTGGGATTCATTGCCGTCGGCCAGGACGCGATAGAGGAGCTGGCGAGCCCCAGGCTCGTTTTCCAGCTCCCGCAGTTCCTTGACCCGTTCCAGCAGGGCATCGATGGGATCGACGGTGTCCAGGGAGTCGGATTCATGGTCCGCGTCGTCGGTCGCTTCCAGCGAAGCCGGGTCCAGGGCCGCCTCCGCCGCCTCGATGGCATCGAGTTCGGCCTCCATCTCCTCCGGCGTCAGGGGGACGAAGCGGCTAGGATCGAAGGGGTCGCCGCCGTCGATGTCCGCGCCGATGATGACCTCCCCCGGGGCGAATCCCGGGGTGGGGGTCTGGCCTCCCGTAGGGGGTGAAGACGGGGCTGAAGCCGCCTCCAGGGTGGCGGCGGTGGCTGATGCTGGCCCCGGCTCCGGGTCGTCCGCCGCCCCGCTGCTGACGCCGGCGGCGGCCATGCTGGCCACACCAGCGCCCAGCGTGGTCGCCGTGCCTGGATCAGAGCCCGCGGTTGAGGTGGCGGGACCGGCAGCAGTGCCAGTGGAAGCAGCGCCAGCGGGGGCGGTGTTCGCGGAGGTGGTTTGTCCGCCCGCGTGATTGCGGCCGGGGCCAGACGCCGTCGCGGGCCCACGCCCAGGTCCGGACCCTGTCGGGGGCTGTTCCTCCGTCTCCTCGACATCATCCTTGCGGAAGAAGCGGGAAAAGAAGATCCCTGCCTCGTAGAGCATCCACATGGGCACGGCCAGCAAGGTCTGGGAGATGACGTCCGGTGGGGTCAGGAGCATGCCGACGACGAAGCAGCCGACGATGACATAGGGGCGTTTCTCGGAAAGGCTTTCCGCGGTAGTCATGCCCATCGCCACCAGGAGAATGGTGGCGATGGGGATCTGGAAGGCGACGCCGAAGGCGAAAAAGATCTTGAGGACGAAATCCAGGTAGAAGCTGATGTCCGGCATCTGCGCCACCCCCTCGGGGGTGGTCGCGGCGAAGAAGGCGAATACCAGAGGGAAGACCACTAGATAAGCAAAGGCCATCCCCAGGTAAAACAGGACGATGCTCGAGGCCAGCAAGGGGAGGGCGAAGCGCTTTTCGTGCTGGTAGAGACCCGGGGCGACGAAGCCCCAGATCTGAAACAGGAGATAGGGCATGGCCAGGAAGACCGCAGCCACCAGCGCCAGCTTGAAGGGGGTGAGGAAGGGCGAGGCGACCTGGGTCGCGATCATGGTGGAACCCTCCGGCAACTGGGCGCGGATGGGTTCGGCGACGAAGGTGTAGAGGTCGTTGGCGAAGGGGAACAGGATCAGGAACATGACCGCGATGGCCATGATCATGCGCAGAAGGCGGTCACGGAGTTCCACCAAATGCGAGATGAAGGGCTGTTCCGGGCCCGGATCTTCGTCGTAAGCCGGCGCTGTCATTGCTGAGCCGTATCCGATGGTAGAGGAGAGGGCAAGCCGGCCCGGCAGAGGGGCAGGGGTTGCCGCAGGGTGATGGGGTTGCCGTGGGGGCTGGGGGACTTCAGGTGCTTTTATCCGCCGGCGCGGCGGCCTTGTCGCCCTGAGCCTCACCGGGGGTGGCGGTGGTCTTCCCCTGGGAGCGGCTCGCGGGCATCTCAATGAGGGTCTCCAGCGGATTCTCCCGGGCCTGCTTGGCCAGGATTTCCTTGAGTTCTTCCGCCTTGAGTTCGCTGTCGATCTCCGCCTTGACCGTCGCCAGGGTCCGCCGCGCCCGCCCCAGCCAGAGGCCGGCGGTGCGCGCTAAACGGGGCAAGCGTTCGGGGCCCACCACGACGAGGGCCACGACGCCGATCACGACCAGTTCAAGAAAACCAATGTCGAACATAACCTTGGCCTGGCCTGGGTGCTAAGGACGGGGTCAGACCCGATCCCGGTTTTCGACCCGGGCGCCGGGGTCCTGGGTGGCCGTGCGACTTGCCCCGGGCTGGGTGGTGGCGCCCGGGTGGGCCCCGGTGACGCCCTGGGTGCCCGTGGTCGTGGTGGAGGAGGGGGCATCTTCCAGACGCTTCGGTTCCTCCTCCTCCTTGTCCGAGTCGCTCATTGCCGAGCGGAACCCCCTGACCGCATTGCCCAGATCCGAGCCGATGCTCTTCAGGCGCTTGGTGCCGAAAAGCAACAAAACGATCACCAGGATGATCAGAAGCTGCCAGATGCTGATACCACCCATGCCCATAGTGTTCTCCAACGCTCCCGAGGAGCGGTTGCAAAGGATATCTGAGCGAATCGACACCTGGCCGCTGGGGGCTGGGCGCCAACCCGCTGCGCCCGCCGTGCTGCGGACGCGAAAAGTGTCACGATCTTACCGCAAGAGCGATGCGGACAGTAGGGGGAGATCGACGCCGTGGCCGGAGCTTCGGCAGGAGCAAACCTTGTTTGGGCGAGCTGCAGTGCCCGGCGTTCATGAAGTGGGGCGGTTATCCTGCTGGCGCACAGTCCGCGCGGATCAGCAGTCCCAGGTGCTCAGGAAACCTGGCCTGTCAGTCCCCGAAGCCGGCGGCGATCGCCTCCCGGATGGGCGCCTCCTGCCGCTCGATGGAGGCCACCAGCGCGAATTGCGCCCGGGCCCGGGCCAGGTTTTGGCCGGGGGCGGTGACCCGAAACCAGCAATTGCCCTGCAGGTGGTCCGTAAGGAAGCGCAGGCCCAACTCCAGGGGTAGGAGACGAATCGCTGGGTAAAGGAGCGTGACCTCGGTGCGGGTCAGGAGCCCCCGGGTCACGGTGGCATAGGCCGACAGCAGGGGCCGGCAGACCCCGAGGTCGAAGCCGATCGCCGCCGGCTGAGCCGCCTCGCCTTGGCGGTTGCAGCAAGAGCGCAGGCAGTCGGCGATATCGTGGAGGGTGAGACCCGGCTGGACGGTGTCCAGGTCGATGAGGGCCAGGGCGCGTTGCCCCGTGGCATCGAATAGCAGGTTGTCCAGTTTGGGGTCGCCATGGACCACCCGTTCCGGGATAAGGCCCATCCGGCGGGCATCCTCCAACACGCCCAGGCCATCCCGGCGGCGGGCGAGGAAGTCCAGGGCCTCATCCAGGTCAGTGCCGGTTGGCCAAGCCTCTGCCGTGGGCTCCGTGCCCGCTGAGCCCACCTCGCCGCCGTTACTACCATTCTTGATGGCGATAAGGGTATCGGTACTGTCCACCATCCCTTGGATTGGGAGCGGGACTCCCGCCCCCATGACGCGATCGAACTGGCGCAGATAGGCGGGGGTCACATGGAAGCCGGGGAGGGTGACCCGCAGATCCGCCGGTTCCAGGTCCGCCACGGCGCAGTGGAACTGGCCCAGCAGGCGGCCGACCTCCCTCGCCTGACCGGGGGTTATGATCCGGGCCAGGGGCTGGCCGGGCAGGTAGCTCATCATCCGCCACAGGTCGCCGGCCTCGTCCCGCGTCCAGGTGGCGCCGCTGGCCGCGCGTCTGAGGGTCGGCCAGGCCAGGTCCAGCCCCGGCTGGCGGTCCAGGTAGGCACCCAACCGGGCGAGATTGGCCATGATGCCTTCGGGGTCGGGAAAGACCCGGCCATTGAGGCGCTGCAAGACCCAGCGACCCGTGGTCGCCCGCACCAAAAAGCTGTCGTTGATCAGCCCCCGGCCCAGGGGAGTGACCTCCAGGTCCTCGACCTCCAGGCCAAAGCGGCGGGCGATGTCCGTGGCGAGGGGGAGCGGGGGGGAGGGCTTCATCCTAGATTCTCAATCCTCTGGCAAGAGCGGCGGGCGATCCTGGTGGCGAGCGAAACCAGTGCGGCGGTCCTCATCGCACCGGTGATACGGCCTGGGGGGTGATCAGCGTCGCCACCAGGCTCTCGCCGTCAGGGTGGCGTCCTGTCAGGCGGACCCGCAGCAGGTGGTTGGTCAGGTCCGGGGTCCCGGTCGCCGCCAGGCGCGCCGGGAGATAGTCCGGGGTGTAGCCGAACCAGTCCCCCGCGGGATTGCCGCCATGGCGGCCTTCAACCAGGATGGTCGTCTCCGCGCCCAGGCGGCGGTCCAGCGTCTCGCCCTTCAGGCGGCGGGCCAGTTGGTGCAACGCCTGACTGCGCGCCCGTTTGATTGCGGCGGGGACTGGGTCCGGCAGGGCGGCGGCCTTGGTGCCGGGGCGGGGGGAGAAGGGGAAGATGTGGATCTGGCCAAAGCCGATCCGGTTGACGAAGCCCAGGGTCTGCCGCCACTCGTCCTCGCTTTCGCCGGGGAAGCCGACGATGAGGTCGGTGGTCAGGTTGATGCCCGGCACCCGCTCGCGGGCCTGGGTGGCCAATTGGGCAAATTCCCCGGTGCGGCAGCGGCGGGCCATGCGACGCAGGACGCTGTCGGCGCCGCTCTGCAGGGGCAGATGGAGATGGGACATCAGCCGCGGGTTGGCGAAGAGGTCCCAAAGGCGCTCCGGCAGTTCCCAGGGTTCCAGGGAGCCCAGGCGCAGGCGGGGGATCGCCGTTTCGGTCAGGACGCCAGCCACCAGGTCGTCCAGTCCCTGACCCAGGTCGCTCCCCCAGCCGCCGAGGTGGACCCCGGCGAGCACCACCTCCCGCACCCCCTCCGCCGTCGCCCGGTTGATCTCCGCCACCACCTCGGGGATGGGGCGACTGCGCTCCTCGCCCCGGGCCAGGGTGACGATGCAGAAGGCGCAGCGGTAACGGCAGCCATCCTGGACCTTGACGAAGGCGCGCTGGCGGCCGCGGGCGAAGAGGGGGTTGGCGTCGGCGGCCAGGGCGGTGACCGGCATGGTCGGCAGGTCAAGCTCGGCGGCGGCGATCGCCACCAGCCGGTCCTTGTCCTGATTCGGGACCAGCAGGTCGATGCCGCCCTCCGCGGTCAGGGCCTGGGTCTCCAGGGTGGCAAAGCAGCCGCTGACCACCAGCTTGGCGCGGGGATTGGCGCGCTGGGCGCGGCGGAGCAGCTTGCGTGACTTGCGCACCGCCTCCTGGGTGACGGCGCAGGTGTTGACCACCACCAGATCGGCCCCTTGTTCGTCGGGGCTGATCTGGTGGCCGAGTTGCTGGAACTGCCGGGCCCAGGTCTCCAGTTCCGCCTCGTTGAGCCGACAGCCCAGGGCCTGGAGGCTGACGCGCATCAGCCCTCGAGCCCGGGCATCAGGCCGGGGGGCATGCCGGGGAAGGGCCCCGGGGGCGGCGGGGCGGGGGAGTTCTGGTGCAGGATCAGGCGCCAGCCCTCCGCTCCGCGGCGGTAGATGTTGGTGGCCAGGACCGGCGGCTGGGCCGGACGGCCGGGGACCGTGACCCGCTCCTCCAGGTAATGGATCGCCAGGTCGCCGGCATGGAGCCAGCGGATGTGGGTGACCTGGATGTCGAGGTGAAAATCCCCGCCGAAGAGGGGCGTCCAGGCCTCGTGAACCTGGTCGCCATGGAGTAGCGGCTGCATGGGCAGCAGGCAGGCGATGTCCGGGGAGTCTTCCCAGACCCCCCGCAACCGCTCGGCGTCACGCTCGTCGATGGCGTCGTAAAAGGCGTCTTCCGCATCCTGGGGGCTAGCGTAGCGTTCGGGCATGGCGCTGAATCGGTTCCGGGGGTGGGTTGTTAGCGGCCTTGGCGGCGGGGGATGAGGATGCGGACCTGCTCGGCGCTGTCCAGGCGCTGCATGGCGGCGCCATCGGCGTCCGGGGGCAGGCTGACGCGCCGGCTGGCGCGGCCGCTGGAGAAGCTGTAGCTGCGCTGGTAGCCCCGACCCTCATCGAAGCTGTCCTCCCGGGTCGTCTTGGCGGAGGTATCCCGGGAGATACGCAGGGCGCGACCCACGACATCGACCTGGATCTCCTCGGCCTTCATGCCATCCAGGGGGATCTCCAGGACATAGCCCTCGGCGGTGACGGACTGATTGAAGCGCAACGGACCCCCGAAACGACCCGGCATGCCGCGCTCCGGGCCGGACATGCCGGACATTCCGGACGGGAAGGGGAAGTCCGGCGGGGGTGGAAAACCATAGCCCCCGGGCCCGGTGAAGCCGGGTGGGGCGGGATAGTCCGGCCCTGAAGGGGGATAGCCCTGCATCGGCGGTTGATAGCCCTGCATCGGTGGCGGATAGCCCTGCGCCGTTAGCGGATAGTTCGGCGCCGGCGGTGAAGCGGGTCCATAGCCGGGGGCGGCGGGAGTCTGGGCCAGGGCGAGGGCCGGGCTTAGTAACACCAGGCCCGCCAGGAGGACGCGAGGGGAGGAAATCTCGAACATGACGGCAGCTCCAGGGCATGAATTCATGGTTTCATTATAAGTCAGCCTTGATTGCTGCTGGCGGCCGATTTCCCGCTCCGCGGCCCGGGATGGAAAAAGGCCGAACGATCAGCCAACCACGGTTTTTCCAGCCCCCGCGCCATGGAGGAACCTGATAGGTCGCGGATCTCACGGAAAACTGCCGGGTGAAGGGTATACTTGGCGGCCAACGATCAGCATTTCCGCGTTGCTCCCCAAGGCCTGGGGGCTGGCGACCGGTTTGGCTTCCCACCTTTCGGGCACAGATTTCATGAGCGAAGGCATCCTTTTCGTCATCTCCGCGCCATCGGGCGCGGGCAAGACCAGCCTGGTCAAGGCCTTGCGTGAGCGGGAGCCCTCCCTGGGGCTAGCGATCTCCCATACTACGCGCCCGTCCCGGTCGGGGGAGAGCGACGGCGTCCATTACCATTTCGTCTCTGAGGTCGACTTCCTGGCCATGATCGCGGCGGGCGCCTTCCTCGAACATGCCCAGGTCTTCGGCAATCGTTATGGCACCGGCGAGGCCAAGGTCCGGGAGGCCCTGGCCGCGGGCCAGGACCTGCTGTTGGAGATCGACTGGCAAGGGGCCCGGCAGGTGCGCGCGCGGTTCCCGGAAGCGGTCACCATCTTCGTCCTGCCACCTTCCTCCGCCGAACTGGCGCGCCGGCTGCGCGGTCGGGGCCAGGATAGTGAGACGGTCATCGCCGGGCGTATGCACCAGGCCCGGGACGAGATGACCCATTTCAGCGAATATGGCTATTTGGTGGTCAACGACGAGTTCGAGACGGCCCTCGATGACCTGGTGTGTCTGATCCGCGCCGAGCGCCTGCGTCTGGCCCATGGCGCCGGCCGCTGGCAGGGGCTGCTGGCGGGCCTGCTGGCGGAATGACCAGCCGAGGGTGGCAGTGGCTGAGAGCCAGTGAAATGTCTTTTTCTACTCCGCTTCAGACGCGGCCCTTGATCCTCGTCGTCGATGCCGAAAACTGAGATGCGCCGTCTATAGACGGAATTTTTCGACCTCTGATACGTCCGCCATCAGCCCACCCTCTGCGGGCCCATCGCTTGCAAGGCGGTCTTTTGCTAACCTTTATCACAATTCACTCATAAGGAGTTATCTCTACTCATGGCACGCATTACCGTCGAGGATTGCCTCGATCATGTCGACAACCGCTTCGATCTGGTGCTGTTCGCCACCAAACGGGCGCGGCAACTGGCCAATGGCGTCGAACCGCTGATCCCCTGGGCCAATGACAAGCCCACGGTGGTGGCCCTGCGGGAGATCGCCGACGGCGTCCTTACCCAGGAGGCCGTGGAGGTCTTGGAGCGGGAGCGTGAGCAGCGCCGCGCCGAGCGCTCCCTGGAGATGCGGATTGCCGCGGAACTGGCGGCTGAACTGGCCGGCGACGAATAGGCCCCCGGGCCTGTGTCGCGGGTCCCGGGCTTTGGAGGGGGCAATGGCGGGAACCCGCTTTGCCCTGCCGTTCCGGGCCGGGGTCAACCACCCGGCTGAAAGGGTCCGCGTCCGACGAGCCTTGAGCCGATGATCCAGGCCCTGTTGTCCCCCGCGCTCCCCCCGGTCGGCGACCTGGCCCCGGTGGAAAAGCCGCGCTTCCAGGTCGAGGACCTCTGCGTCTATCTCGAATCCTACCTGACCCCGGAACAGATTCGCGAGGTCTACCGCGCCTATCAGCTCGGCGCCGAGGCCCATGCGGGCCAGACGCGCAAGAGCGGCGAGCCCTATATCGAGCATCCGGTGGCGGTGGCCCGCATCCTGGCCGGGATGCGCATGGACTACAAAGGCCTGATGGCGGCCATCCTCCATGATGTCATCGAGGACACGGGTCACTCCCGGGAATCGGTGGCGGCCCTTTTCGGTGAGGAGATCGCCGAGCTGGTGGACGGGGTCAGCAAACTGACCCGCTTCGACTTCCCCACCAAGGCCGAGAACCAGGCGGCCAATCTGCAGAAGATGCTGCTGGCGATGACCAAGGACATCCGGGTCATCCTCATCAAGCTCGCCGACCGACTGCACAACATGCGCACCCTGGGCATCATGGCCCCGGAGAAGCGCCGCCGCATCTCCCGCGAAACCCTGGAGATCTACGCCCCCATCGCCAACCGCCTGGGGATACGTTGGATCGGGGCGGAACTGGAGGAGCTGGCCTTCGCCCATCGCTGGCCCTGGCGCCGGTTTCTGCTGCAACGGGCGGTGGAACGGGCGCGGGGTTCGCGCAAGGCACTGGTGACGGACGTGGAGACCGCCCTGCGCGACCGCATGTCTCAGGCCGGCATCCAGGCCGAGGTGGTGGGCCGGCAGAAAAACCTCTTCGGCATCTACTGCAAGATGCGCAACAAACAGCGCGCCTTCGAGGAGGTGGTGGATGTCTTTGCCTTCCGCATTGTCGTCGATGCGATCGACACCTGTTACCGGGTCCTCGGAGTGGTGCACAACCTCTACAAGCCCATCCCCGGTCGCTTCAAGGACTATATCGCCATCCCCAAGAACAATGGCTACCAGTCCCTGCACACCCTGCTCTTCGGCCCCCAGGGCGTTCCCATCGAGATCCAGATCCGTACCCTGGAGATGCAGCATGTCGCGGAGAGCGGCATCGCCGCCCACTGGATGTACAAGTCGGGCGCGGAGGGCGTCAGCCCCCAGGCCCTGGCGGGGGACTGGCTGCGCAGCCTGGTGGAGATGCAACGTGGCTCCGGCAACTCCATGGAATTTCTGGAGCACGTCAAGGTCGACCTCTTCCCCGACGAGGTTTATGTCTTCACCCCCCGGGGCGATATCCAGGTGCTGCCGGTGGGGGCCACGGTGGTGGATTTCGCCTATGCCATCCACTCCGGCCTGGGCAATCGCTGCGTGGCGGCGCGCATCGACCGGCGCATGGCCCCTCTGCGCACCCCCCTGCGCAGTGGTCAGACGGTGGAGATCATCACCGCCCCCCGGGCCATGCCCAATGCCGGCTGGCTGAACTTCGTGGTGACGGGCAAGGCCCGCGCCAACATCCGCGCCTATCTCAAGAATCTGCAACGCCAGGAGGCGGAGGTCCTGGGACGGCGCCTGCTCAATGCCGAACTGGCGGGGCAGGGCCTGGACCTGGAGCGCTTGCCGGCGGCCCAGGTGACGGCCTATCTGGAGCGGGCCGAGCTGCCCGACCTGCCAACCCTGCTGGTGGAGGTGGGGCTGGGCAATCGGCTGCCGGTGCTGGTGGTGCGACGGCTCATGGGCGAGGAGGTCACGGAGACGACGGGGGCGGGGGAACGGGGCAAGGGGCCTAAGCTGGATATCAAGGGCACCGAGGGCATGGTGGTCAATTATGGCCGTTGTTGCCGGCCCATCCCGGGCGACCCTATTGCCGGGCTCTTTAGTCCGGGGAAGGGGATCGTCGTCCACCGCCAGGGCTGCCGCAATCTGGGCGATTTCCAGCGCCACAAGGATCAGTGGCTCGACCTGGAATGGTCCAGTGAGCCCAGCGGCGACTTCTTCACGGAGATCCGGGTCGATGTCGGTAACCAGCGGGGCGTCCTCGCCAGCCTGGCGGCCGCGATCGCCGAACTGGGCTCCAATATCGAGAACATCCAGTCCCGGGAGCGGGATGGCCACAACACCAGTCTGGACTTCCTGGTGACGGTCCGCGACCGTCCCCATCTGGCTCGCCTCATGCGACGGCTGCGGCAAGTCCCGCGGGTGATGCGTATTCAGCGGCTGATGCGCTGAGACTCTGGCCCCGGCGGCTGCCGCTCGCGTGGCAGGCGGATTAGAGACACCGTAGATCGATCCTAAGACCCACGTCCCGAACCGCCCCGCCTTGAATTACCAGGCTGCGCACTCAACTTTGGCGCATCATCGGCCGGCCCCCGTCGCCGTTCATCGCTAGGGAAACTCCCATGACCACCGCCCTGACCCCCGTCCTCAACCCTGAAGAGCGCCTGGCGGCCACCCGCCATGTCATGGCCCTGTGCCATGACTGGGGGCTGGGGGCGAGCGATATCCTCACCCTCCTGGCCCTGCCGGATTCGGTCAAGCCCCGCCACATCCCCCGCTTCGTCGAGCAGGAGGCCTTTCCGGACGAGGTGGCGGTCAACCGCCGCCTGGGTTATCTCGCCCGCATCGAGCATGCCCTGGGCACCTATTTCCCCCGTAATCCCGAGATGCGTGCCCTCTGGGTCAAGCGCGGCAATCGCAAATTTGGGCGGCGCCCGCCCATCACCGTGATGATCGAGGACGGTGAGACGGGCCTGGCGGCGGTGCTGGCCCATCTGGACTGTACCTTTGCCTGGGATCAGACCGGCTCCCGGACCGAGTACGACGAGCGCAAGGGCTGACGTACGAGGCGGCCGAACCCGGCGCGGGTGATCCCGGCGCAAGTCAGCGACCTTCCTGCTACCATAGGCGCGCTTTTCCCACCCAGGGCCGCGCCAATCATGCACCCCTTATCCTCCCCATCCCCGCTGCCGCTAGCCGCCACGCTTGCGTTGCCACTGGTGGTTCTAGCCAGTGAGGTCGCCGGCCTGGATCTGAGCGTCCATGAGTCCGATCTGGCGCCGGATGTCACCCTTCAGGAGCACGAGAATCGCACCGTCCAGGAGTACCGGATCAATGGCCGCCTCTATAAGGTCAGGATTACCCCAAGCGTCGGCGCGCCCTACTATTTGGTCGATCAGGACGGCTCCGGCGACCTGTCCTGGAACAGCGGAACCGGCCCCGCGGCCACCCGGGTACCCCAGTGGGTGCTGATGCGCTGGTAGTCCCGGACGAGCACCCGGGTACCTCGTACCGCGGGCATCGCCCCCTTTGGTTCAGGAGCATCTTCATGAGACATGTCGTCAAGTCGTTGTCTATCCTCGCGCTGACCCTGGCCCTCAGCCAGTCGCTGCTGGCGGGGACCCTGGAGAGCGTCAAGGCCCGGGGCACGGTCAAGTGTGGCGTCAACGGCGAGGCGCCGGGGCTCTCCTTCAAGGACGCCGCCGGCCACTGGCAGGGCATGGACGTCGACTTCTGCCGGGCCATCGCCGCCGCCACCCTCGGATCGCGGGACAAGGTGGAGTTCGTCCCCTTGACCCTGACCGCGGCACCGGTGGCCCTGGCCAAGGGGGAAGTGGATGTGCTGGCGCGCAACTTCAGTTGGAATCTGGAGCGGGACGTCAGCGCGGGGATAAGCTTCGTCGGCATTCTGCTCTTCGATGGCCAGGGCTTCATGGTTCGGCGCGATACTGGCATCCTCAGCGCGCTGGAACTAGACGGCAAGGGGGTGTGCGCCCTGGAGGGGTCCACCAGCGCCGCCCATGTCCAGCGCTACTTCGACCGTCACCGCATGCGCCTCGACCTGCGGCTCTTCCCCGACCTGAGCGCCGCCTCCAAGGCCTACCTGGCTGGTGAGTGTCAGGTCCTGACCAGCGATCACCTCCAGTTGCACGGTCTGCGGGCAACGCTGGCGGACGGGCAGGATCACCGGGTCTTGGCCGAGATCATCTCCAAGGAGCCCCTGAGTCCCGCGGTGCGCGAGGGCGATGGCCGATGGTTCGACCTGGTGCGCTGGACCCTGTTCATCTTGATCGACGCCGAGGAGTTGGGTATCGACTCCCATAACGTCCACCGCGCCATGAGCGATGCCCAGGCCAGCGACACCCGTTTGCTGCTCGATGTCGAGGGCCAGGTCGCCAAGTCCCTGGGGCTCGATCGGGAATGGGTGGTACGAGTCATCGGTCAGGTCGGCAATTACGGCGAGATCTACGCGCGCAACCTGGGCGACCAGTCGCCGCTCAAGGTCCAGCGCGGCTTCAACGCCCTCTGGAATGACGGCGGCCTGCTCTACGCCCCGCCGCCGCGCTAGCGCGAAAGTCACGGAACCCTCTCCCATGAGGGTAGAGGGGCTGGTTCCTTTCTCATCCTCATACCCCACGGAATCTCTTGCTCATGCCCCTGATCAAGCCCTTCGCCGGCCTGCGTCCGGCCCCCGGCCGCGCGGCGGACGTGGCCGCGCCTCCCTATGACGTGATGAGCACCGCGGAGGCCCGCGCCATGGTGGCGGGCCGGCCCTGGAGCTTCCTGCACATCTCCCGCCCCGAGGTCGATCTGCCGGAGGACACGGACCCCTATGCCCCGGTGGTCTACGCCAAGGCCCGGGAGAACCTGGAGGCCATGCGGTTGGCGGTCGTGCTGGAGCGGGACCCGACCCCCTGCTACTACGTCTACCGCCTGACCATGGGCGAGCATGTCCAGACCGGCCTGGTGGCCGCCGCCTCGGTGGCGGCCTATGACCAGGAGCGCATCAAGAAGCACGAATTCACCCGCCCGGTGAAGGAGGACGACCGGGTGCGTCAGATCGACGCCCTGGACGCCCAGACCGGTCCGGTCTTCCTGGTCTATTCGGCCACGCCCCGCATCGACGCGGTCCTGGCCGCCGTGAGCCAGGGCGAACCCGCGGTGGATATCCGCGCCACCGGCGAGGTCCGCCACCAGATCTGGGTGGTTCGGGATGCCGACCTCATCCGCTTGCTGTCCACGGCCTTCGAGGCCCTGCCGGCCCTCTACGTGGCCGATGGCCACCACCGTTCCGCCGCCGCCTCCCGCGTCGCCGCGGCGCGCCAGGCCGCCAACCCGGCCCCTACCGGGGAGGAGGCCTACAACTATTTCCTGGCCGTCATCTTCCCCCATGACCAGATGCAGATCCTGGACTACAACCGCCTGGTGACGGACCTGCACGGCCTGGACCGGGACGAGTTCCTGCGCCGGGTGGCGGTGCCCTTCCGCGTCGAGCCCAGCCCCGTCCCCGTCAAGCCGGCCAAGGCCGCCGAGTTCGGCATGTACCTGGATGGTGCCTGGTATCGCCTGATCCTGGACGAGCGGCGCATCCCCTGGGATGACCCCGTGGCCCGCCTCGACGTCAGCCTGCTCCAGGACAACCTGATCGAGCCCATCCTCGGCATCGTCGACCCCCGCCGGGATGACCGCATCAACTTTGTCGGCGGCATTCGCGGCCTGGAAGGCCTGGCCCGGCCGGTGGACGAGGGGCGCTACCGCGTCGCCTTTTCCCTCTTCCCCACCCGCATGACCGACCTCATGGCCGTCGCCGACGCCGGCGAGGTCATGCCACCCAAGTCCACCTGGTTCGAACCCAAGCTGGCTGATGGCTTGGTAAGTCATGTCCTGGATTGAGGCCGGTGCCGCGGCTGGAGATTGAGATCTTTGCCCCTCCTTGGGTTCAGGTTCGTGACGTGGGTTGGGATTGAGGGTGGTCACGGAATAACCGAGCTCTCGCGCTGTTGACTGTCAGATCATGGTGACCTCGGTCTACAACCTCCCCGACGATCCGGCGGACGATGCCTCCGTGGTCGAACACTGGCTGGCGGCCCTGGCAGGCAAATACCCCACGGCTGACCTGGCCCGGTTGCGGGAGGCCTGCACGCTGCTGCTGGGCTGTCGGGGGCGCCAGACCCTGGAGACGGGGGAGACCCAGGTCCGCTATCGCCTGGCCAGCGCCGACCTCCTGGCGGGGATGCACCTGGACGCGGACACCCTAATCGCCGCCCTCCTCAATGGCTGCCTGGAGCGGGGCGAGATGAGCCCCGAGGACCTGGCCAAACGCTTCGGCCCCGGCATCGCCCGCATGGTCGGCGACCTGCGGCAGATCGGCCAGCTCGCCAACGTCGAGGCGGTCATCGCCGGCAAGGCCCAGGAGCGCCACGAGGAGAACCTGCGCCGCCTCCTGCTCGGCATCGCCGAGGACGTGCGCGTGGTGCTGGTGGTCCTGGCGGAGCGCCTGCACCTCATGCGTTGCATGAAGGGCCTGGACGAGGCCCGGCAGCGCAAGCTGGCCAGCGATACCCGCCGCCTCCACGCCCCCCTGGCCAATCGCCTGGGCGTCTGGCAGATCAAGTGGGAGCTGGAAGACCTGGCCCTGCGCTGCCTGGAGCCGGAGGCCTACCGGCGCATCGCCCAACTCCTGGGCGACAAGCGCGCCGAGCGCGAGGCCTATATCGCCAACGTCATTGCCTTGCTCAAGGCCAAGTTCGCCGAGGCTGGCGTCAAGGCCGAGATCACCGGCCGCCCGAAGCACATCCACAGCATCTGGCGCAAGATGCAGCGCAAGGGCGTGGACATCGAACAGATCTTCGACCTGCGCGCCGTGCGCATCCTGGTCGATACGGTGGCCGATTGCTATGCCGCCCTGGGCCTGGTCCATGGCCTGTGGCGCCATATCCCCAAGGAGTTCGACGACTACATCGCCACCCCCAAGGGCAATATGTACCAGTCCCTGCACACCGCCGTGGTGGGACCCGAGGACAAGCCCCTGGAGGTGCAGATCCGGACTTGGGACATGCACCGCCACGCCGAGCTAGGCGTCGCCGCCCACTGGGCCTACAAGGAGAGCAAGGGCTCGGACGACGCCTTCCAGCGCCGGCTGGTGTGGATGCGCCAATGGATGGAACTGCTCAACGAGGGCGAGGATGACACCGACTTCCTCGATCGTTTCAAGACCGAGTTCGAGCCGGCCCACATCTATGTCCTGACCCCCCAGGCCAAGGTCATCGACCTGCCGCGCGGCTCCACGCCCCTGGACTTCGCCTACGCCATCCACTCCGAGATCGGCCACCGCTGCCGGGGGGCCAAGGTCGACGGCCGCATCGTCCCTCTCAACCAGACCCTGCGCAGCGGCCAGACCGTCGAGATCATCACCCAGAAGAACGCCACCCCCAGCCGCGACTGGCTGAGCGTCCATCAGGGCTACCTGATGACCGCCAAGGCGCGCAACCGGGTGCGCCAGTGGTTCAAGCAGCAGGACTTTGACCGCTATCTCGCGGAGGGGCGCGCCCTGCTGGATAAGGAGCTGACGCGCCTGGGCATCGAGATCCGCCTCCAGCCCCTCGAACCCATCGCCCAGCGCTACAACTTTCTCAAGGGTGAGGACCTGCTGGCCGCCATCGGCCGCGGCGACGTGGCGGTGGGCCAGGTCGCCCGCCAGATCGGCGAACTCACCGCCCCGGCGGAGAAGGAGCGGGAGGAACTGGTCCCGGAGGACCTCGTCAGCCGCAAGCGGGAGCGCCGCCGCCGCGCCCCGCCCGCGGGTCGGGGGCACCCGGAGGTGGTGGTGGAGGGCATCCCCGACCTCATGAGCCACTTCGGTCACTGCTGCAAACCGGTGCCGGGGGACCCCATCCGCGGCTACATCACCCGTGGCCGCGGCCTCACCATCCATCGCCGCGACTGCGAAAACCTGCGTCAACTGGTCGCGGCGGAGCCCGCCCGGCTGATGGAGGTGTCCTGGGCGCGGGACCTGAGCCCGGCGGGGTCCCAGACGGGAACACAGGCCGGGGCCCCAACCGGGAACCGGACCGCCTATCCCGTCGATATCCTCCTCGTCGCCGCCGACCGCAAGGGCCTGCTACGAGACATCTCCGCCGTCTTCTCCGATGCCGACATCACCCTCCTCGGCGTCAACACCAGCACCGACCGCACCACCGACCGCGCCACCATGCGCTTCACCGCCGAGGTCCATGACATGGACCAGCTCGAACATCTCCTCAACCGGCTGCGCATGATCCCGGATGTCATGGCCGTCCGCCGGCCGCGTTGAGGGTCTGGGGCTTCCTCAGTCCGCCTCTTCCCCCTTGGCCTGATTGATCTGCTGGCGGACGGCGAAGAAGGTCGCCAGGCGCTCCTGGATCTGGCCGTTGATGCTGTCCGGGGGGTAGAGGCCGTCCTTGTCGGGCTGGCCGGCGGGCAGGCCGGTGAGCAGTTCCAGGGCCTGGTCGACATGGGCGACGGCATGGATCTGGAATTCGCCCCGGGTCACGGCCTCGCGCACCTCTTGGTCGAGCATCAGGTGCTTGCGGTTGGCGTGGGGGATGATGACCCCCTCGGCGCCGGTCAGACCCCGGGCCTGGCAGATGGCGAAGAAGCCCTCGATCTTTTCGTTGACGCCGCCGATGGCCTGGACCTCGCCGTGCTGGTTGACCGAGCCGGTGACGGCCAGGGCCTGCTTGAGGGGGATGTCGCCGATGGCGGAGAGCAGGGCGCAGAGCTCCGCCACCGAGGCGCTGTCGCCTTCCACCGGGCCATAGGTCTGCTCGAAGACCAGGCTGGCGGAGAGGCACAGGGGCTGAAAGCGGGCGTAGCGGCGGCCCAGGTAGGCGGAGAGGATGAGGACGCCCTTGGAGTGGATGGGCCCGGCCTGCTCCACCTCGCGCTGGATGTCGACCACCTCGCCGTGGCCCAGGCGGGCGGTGGCGCTGATGCGGGTGGGGGCGCCGAAGGCCAGGTCGCCGAGGGCCATGACCGAGAGGCCGTTGACCTGACCAAGCTGGACGCCCTGGGTGTCGATGAAGAGGGTGCCGCGCAGGATCTCCTCCTGGAGGCGCTCGCGCATCTGACCCAGGCGCCGGCGGCGGGCGGCGATGGCGCCCGCGATCTGGAGGGTGTCGATGCGCTCCAGGCGCTCGCGGCGAGCCAGGTGGTCGGCCTCGCGCAGCAGGTCGAGGACGCTACCGAGGTGGATGGAGAGGCGCTCGCCGTCCGCCGCCCGCCGCGCCGCCTGCTCGATGACCCGGCCCACGGCGGCGCGACTTAGGGGTAGCAGGCGCTCCTGGCGCTGGAGGGTGGCGATGAGGCGGGCATAGAGGGGGTCCTGGTCTGCCCCAGCCGCCGGTGGTCCTTCCTCTGCCGGAGCCGGTGGTCCCGAGGGCGGTGGCTGGGCGGGCTGGTCCTGGGACTGTCTGGTCCCCGGTTTTTCATCTTTCGCGGACGGGAGGCGGGGAGCCATGGGCGGATTGCCCGTCTCGCCAGCGTGACGTGGCAGGTCCTCGGCGAAGTCGGCGGCGACCTTGAAGAGCTGGGCGAAGTCGGGGTCGTAGGCGTCCAGCAGGTAGTAGAGCAGGCGCTCGCCCACCAGGATCACCTTGACCTCGACCGGGATGGGCTCGGGTTCGAGGGAGGTGGTGCCGGCCAGGCTCAGGACCCGCTCCAGGGATTCGATGCGGATCTCCCCGGCGCGCAGCACCCGCTTGAGGCAGTCCCAGGCGAAGGGGTTGGCCAAGAGGCGCAGGGCGTCGAGGATGAGATAGCCGCCGTTGGCGCGGTGCAGGGCCCCGGCCTTGATTAGGGAGAAGTCGGTGGAGAGGGTGCCCATGCGGGCGACGTGTTCGATGCGCCCGATCAGGTTCAGGTAGCTGGGATTGTCCTCGTGGATGACCGGGGCGCCATGGAGCTCGGCGTTGTCCACCAGCAGATTGACCCGGTAGCGGATGAAGGGCGGATCATCGGGGCTGGGGGTGTGGCTGTCCTCGCTCTCGGCTTGGCGGAACAGTTCGCCGTTCTCGATCATGTCCTTGCGCACCGCGGTCAGGTAGTCCTGGACCGCCGGCAGGTCGGCGTAGTCGGCGGCAAGCTGGGCCATGAGGGTGTTCACCGTCCGCTCCATGGTCTCCTGGTTGAGGACCTTGAAGCGCCCGCGCATCTCCTTCTGCCACAGGGGGACCTGGCTCAGGGTCTGCTGCAAGTCCTCTCGCAGTTCCTCGATGACCTCGCCGATCTGCTCGCGCTCCTCCTCGGGTAGGGCGTTGAAGTCGTCCGGAGGCAGGATGTGACCCTCGCGCACTGGCGCCAGGGTGTAGCCGCCGGGGGTGTGGATGAGGGCGATGCCGCGTTCCTTGGCCTTGCGCCCGATGGCGCTGGCGGCCTCCTCCTCCCGCCCCTTGAATTCCTTCTGGATCTCCTCGGCGCGGTGACTGTAGTCCTCTCCCTGGAAGGCGGCGGGGACGGCACTGAGCAGGTCCTCCACCAGTTGGCGCAGGTCGGCGCGGAGGTGACGCCCGCGTCCCGGCGGCAGGCGCAGGGCGTTGGGGCGCTGGGGGTTGTTGAAGTCGGCGACGTAGCACCAGTCGTCCGGGGCCGGCGACTCGCGGCGGCGCTGGGTCAGCACGCCTTCGATCAGGGCATGCTTGCCGAGGCCGGCGGAGCCCATGAGATAGAGGTTGTAGCCGCGGTGGGGCAGGCTGATGCCCAGGTCGATAGCCTCCAGGGCCCGCTCCTGGCCCAGGCCGGGGGGCAGGGGCTCCAGTTCGCTGGTGTCGGCGAAGTCGAGGCCGGCGAGGTTGCAGGGGTGGTAGAGATCGGCTGCCGTCAGGGGCACAGTCGGTTCCATGGTTTCTCATCCTATCGGGCCCCGTCCCGGTAGGCGGGAGGGGGCCCGGGGCCGGGCTGGTCCTGGACTGGTGTTGGGTTGGTCCTGGTCTGGTCTGGGGCGAGCCTAGAGATATTCCGGCAGGTGCTTGCGGATGGCCGCCGGGTCCTGGGTGGTCAGGTTCTTGTCGAATTCGGCCACGATCGCCTGCTTGAGCCCATCGGACTGATGCTTGCGCAAGAGGCCGAGGAAGGTCGGCGCGGCGAGGATATAGAGCTTGCTGAAGGCGCCGGCCAGGCGGGCGGCATCGAGTTCTTCACAGACGGATAGGGCGAAGCGATCGGCACCTTCCTGCTTGTGGGAGGCATCGGCGCCGACGCCATGGGCAGTGCCGGTGCTGGGGTTGCGGTCGCGACCCGTTTTATCGGAAACCAGGTCGCACTCGTGCAGGCGCGCCTCCGGATAGGTGAGATCCTTGATTTCGGTGAGGGGGCTGACGGGTTTTTCGGCGGTGAAGAAGCGGGCGCGGCTGTTATCGGCGGCTAAGACCCAAATGGCCATGATGTTTCTCCTTCTCCTAAGGGGCGCAACCCGCCGGGGCGGATGGCGCGGTGGCTTGGGCGGTGGCTAGTCCTGTGTGAGGTTCGCCAACGGGCTCCAATCTGAGTGTATACCCATCGACACTCAATTTTCGGTTTTTACCGGTTCCTCCCCCAGCCAGGCCAGGAGCAGTTCGTAGCCCAGGGCCAGCACCACGGCGCCGAGGAAGAGACCGATGATGCCCTGGCCGATGAAGCCACCGATGGCGCCGACGAAGATGACCAGCATGGGGACCGAGATGCCCCGGCCGAGCAGCAGGGGTTTGAGGACATTGTCGATGGCGCCGACGAACAGGGTCCAGATCAGGAAGAGGACCGCCGTGGTGGTGCTGGCGGTGTAGAAGAGGTAGATGGCCGCCGGCAACATGACCGGAAAGACGCCCAGTTGGATAGTGCTGAGCAGGAGGGCGACCAGTGCCCAGAGGCCCGCGGCGGGTAAGCCGGCGGCCAGCATGCCGAGGCCGGCCAGGGTGGCCTGAATGAATGCCACCCCCAGGATGCCCCGGGAGACGCTCCGGACCACGGCGATGGCCAACTCGGCGAAGCGGGAACCGTGGTGGCCCGCCAGGCGATGGGCGATGCCATGGGCCACGTTCCCAGCCACCTCGCTCTTGGCCAGCATCACGCCGGCGATGAAGATGGCGATGATGAAGTGCAGGATACCCAGGCCGGCGTCCCTGGCAAACCCTAGCACCCACTGGCCGGCCTGGCGTAACTGGGGTTCGATCTGGCCTAGGGCCTCCTCGATGTTGAGGGAGGCGGTGTGCCAGAGGTCCTGGATATCGGAACCGATCAGGGGAATGTAACTTAGGTCGGGGGCGGGGGGGATGGTCCAGCGTCCGCCCTCGTAGCCATGGGCGAGGCTCTCCGCGCCCTGGACCAGGGTCTCGCTGAGCAGATAGATCGGCAGGATCAGCACCAGCAGGGCGATCAGGATGAACAGGGTGGAGGCCAGGACCCGCCGGTGGCCGACCCGTCGCAGCAGGGCCAGGTATCCGGGGTGGACGGCGATGGTGATGATGATCCCCCAGGCGATCGGCACCAGGAAGGGCTGCATGATGGCGAAGCACAGGGCCACCCACAGGGCCAGGAGGCTGATGCGGATGGCGATCTCCACCGCCCGCTCCACGGTGTTGCGGTCGTGGTCCGGGGGCGCCGGGCTCAGAGCGGATGAATCGGGGGCTTGAGGCATTGGTAGGATCCTGAACGGCAGACTGGTCTGAGGATGCCGGGGGCCAGAGTGACGGCCGGGTGGCATGGACGAGACCGGCCGCCCCGCGCCGGCACGGGCGGCAGGATGGAAGGGATCACTCCATCTTGACGGTGACGCCACTCGAACTCAGGTTGAACTGCAACCCCTGGGAGGTGGACTGGAGGCGCATGATGACCCCGTTTTGGTTCTTCAGGACCGTGCCACCCACGCCGCCGGCGAGGGTGATGCCCCCCTCCAACTGCACGTAGGTACCCGGGAAGTCCGCCAGTTTTTTCAGGTCATAGACCTCGCCCACCGCGGAGACCTTGGAGGCGCCAAAGTTGGCGCCGGCGCTGATGCCGTTGATCTTGAAGTCGTGGGTCTGACCACGGAAGGTGAGTTGCCCCTTACCGAAGCTGCCGCCGACGATGAAAGCGATCTGGGTCTCGTCGATGCTGACCTTGCCCGAAGGCTGCTTGGCGGGAGCTTTCTCCGCCAGGGCGGCGCCCGAGGCCAGGAGGCTAAGGCCCATCAGGGCATGGGTAAGAAATACGCGGCGGTTGATCATGTCTGGATTCCGGAAACAAGGGATAAAGGGGAGGTTGGCACCTTACCACATCCGTCCGCCGGGGTTCTTTATCGGCGAGGCCGGTCGCGCTGTCGGGGCGAGCCAGAGTTCCGGTCTGTCCCGGTGTCCCGCCTGCTAGCCCGGTGGCTCCACTCCGGGTGCCACCCAGCGGTCGGCGGCGGCGGTATCGGTGGCCCGCGCCGCCACCCAGCGTTCCCCCGTCGGGGTGATCTCCTTTTTCCAGAAGGGGGCGCGGGTCTTGAGGTAATCGATGAGGAATTCGCAGGCACGGAAGGCCGGGCCGCGATGGCTGGCGGTGACGGCGACCAGGATGATTGGGTCCTCGGGTGCCAGGCTGCCGACGCGATGCAGGATGCGGATGGCCAGCAAGGGCCAGCGTTGGCCGGCCTCGGCGGCGATGGCGGCCAGGGCCTTCTCGGTCATGCCGGGATAGTGTTCGAGGACCAGGCGGCTGACCGGGGCGTCCTCATTGAAGTCGCGCATCAGGCCGATGAAATTGACCAGGGCCCCCACCTGGGGTTGGCCCTGCCACAGGGTGGCCTGTTCCTCGAGGGGGTCCAGGGGCTCGGCCTGAACGCGGATATCCACCCACATGGCCCGGTCCCTCAGGCGGTTTGTTCCACGGGCACCAGGGGGGGGAGGGGCTCGGGCGGGGCGACTTCCAGGGGCTGGGGACCGGGGACGAAACTGAAACCACAGACCTCGGCGGTCAGATTCTCCGCGGACGTGCGCGGATATTTTCGGCAGCTCGGGGGACGAAAGTGATAGATGGCGCAGGTGCTGAGACCTTCGGCATCGAAGCGCAAAAAGGGGCAGGGATAGGGGAGCTTGCAGCACTCACCGCAGCGGTTACAGCTACCGACGCGGTTGTCCGCGACTGGCAGAAGCGAAGTCGCGAGGCGCTTTAGTTTCTTCTTCATGACCTGAGACTTTGCGGGAAAGGGGGGGTGGAGCCTGAACGAACCAAACCGAACCGGGGCGAGGGTGGGTGGTCCTGGCCGGAGAGGTCGAGCACTCAGAAAATGGGTTTCATGCTACCGCAACTCGAAGTGAGGGAACAGAGTAGGTCCCAGGCGTTCGTAAGCGTTGGCCTGGGGGTCTGCCGATTGGGCCGGGTCGGGCCGCAGCGAGAGGGGTGGGCCCAAGGGGCCGCTCCGTCCGCGGGCGAACTGGAGGGCGTAGCGCCGCACCCCAGCCGCCGCCAGCCGATACATCAGGGTCGTCACCCTGGAATCAAAGTCCCCGTCACGTGCGGCGCTTGAAGAGGTGAACTCACCCCGCGGGTCCAGGGTGGTCCGGACCTCCAGGGTGATGCCGCTGGCCAGCAGGAGGCGAAGGCTCCACCAGGCCCGGACCCCGGAAGCGGGCACGCCGGTCAGGGCGGGGTAGTCCGCGGGCAAGGCCTTGATGTCGAGGCCCACCCAGTCCAGCTGGGGGAGCAGGGCGGCCAGATGGCGGGGATAGATGCCGGCGGTATGGAGGCCAATCCGGAACCCCAGCGATCTCACCTCAGCCATGGCCGCGCCCAACGCCCTCTGGCGGGTGGGTTCACCGCCGCTGAAGACCACCGCATCCAGGAGGCCCTGGCGGCGACGCAGGAAGTCCATGACCTGGCCCCAGGCCACGGGGTGCGGGCCCCGCGCGGGGAGGAGGTCCGGATTGTGGCAATATCCGCAGCGCCAGGGGCAGCCCTGGCAGAAGATCACCGCCGCCAGTTCCCCTGGGTAGTCGAGGCTGGTCAGGGGGGTGAGACCGCCGACGCGCAGCAAAGGGCTGGTCAAGGGGGGAGACTGCCGACGTGCAGCATGGGGTTGGTCAGGGGGATGAGACTGCCGAAGCGCAGGATGGGGCTGATCCGGGGCGAGGGACGGTTATGGGGTTGCGGCTCTCAGCGGCACTGCGGGGTTGGGGTTTGCCGCGGCTCGACGAAGTAGCGCCGTTCCTGGTGTTCGGACTGTTTGCCGGCATTGAAGGCGCTCACCGGGCGGTGATAGCCCATGACCCGGGTCCAGACCTCGCAGCGGGTGCGTTCTTCATCCTTGAGGGTAATAGAGCGATTGGTGGACATGGCATTGCTCTCCAGGGTTTGTCGGGATTTTGTGGGGGGGGTGCTCGGGTCAGGCCACTCGTTCCCGCGACTTGATCTCGACCTTGGCGTAGGCCGGAGCGGAAGCCGGAGCTGGAACAGGGGCCGAAGTCAAAACCAAAGCCGGGGCGGGGGTAGGTGCCGCGGTTTGGGAAGGGACCGGGGCCGAAGCCGTAGTCAGAAACGAAGCCGGAGCCTTGGTGTGGCCTGGGTCCCGAACGTGGGGCCTGACCTGAACCTGCATTTGGGGCGGGACGGGGGCCTTGGCCTGGACCTTGACCGGCTCCTCGGCTGGGGGTTGGCCGTGCCGTCGCGCCAGGAGTTCCTGGTCGCAGCGCGGGCAGAACTCGTGCTCGCCGGGCAGGTAGCCATGGCGGGGGCAGATGGAAAAGCGGGGGGTGATGGTGAGGTAGGGCAGGCGGAAGCGGGTCAGGGCACGCCGCACCAGGCGCTTGCAGGCCTCGGTGCTGGAGATTTGCTCACTCATGTAGAGGTGCAGCACGGTGCCGCCGGTATAGCGGGCCTGGAGTTGCTCCTGGAGTTCCAGGGCCTGGAAGGGGTCGTCGGTGAAGCCCACCGGCAGTTGGGAGGAGTTGGTGTAGTAGGGCGCCGCGGGCGTGCCGGCCTGGAGGATGGCGGGAAAGCGCTTCTGGTCCTCCCGGGCGAAGCGATAGGTCGCCCCCTCCGCCGGGGTCGCCTCCAGGTTGTAGAGATGGCCAGTCTCCTCCTGGATCGCCACCAGGCGCCTCCGCAGGTGATCGAGACACCGCAGGGCCTGGGCCTGACCCGTCGGCGTGGTGATGTTCTCCCGGTCCGCGCTGAAGTTGCGGATCATCTCGTTGAGGCCGTTGACGCCAATGGTGGAAAAGTGATTCCGCAGGGTGCCGAGGAAGCGTTTGGTATAGGGGAAGAGGCCGTCGTCCAGATGGCGCTGGATGACCTTGCGCTTGATCTCCAGGCTGTCCCTGGCCAGGTCGGTCAGGCGGTCGAGGGCGGCCAGCAGGCCGGTCTCGTCGCCGGGGTGGAGAAAGCCCAGGCGGGCACAGTTGATCGTCACCACCCCCAGGGAGCCGGTCTGCTCGGCGGAGCCGAAAAGGCCATTGCCGCGCTTGAGTAGTTCCCGCAGGTCGAGCTGCAGCCGGCAGCACATGGAGCGGACCTGGTGGGGCTGGAGCTCGGAATTGATGAAGTTCTGGAAATAGGGCAGGCCGTACTTGGCCGTCATGGCGAAGAGGCGCTCGGCATTGGCGCTATCCCAGGGAAAGTCCGCCGTCATGTTGTAGGTGGGAATGGGGAAGGTGAAGATGCGGCCCTTGGCGTCCCCCGCGGTCATCACCTCGATGTAGGCGCGGTTGATGAGGTCCATTTCCACCTGGAGCTCGCCGTAGGTGAAGGGCTGTTCCTCGCCGGCGATGACCGGGACCTGGTCGCGCAGATCCTCCGGGCAGACCCAGTCGAAGGTCAGGTTGGTGAAGGGGGTCTGGCAGCCCCAGCGGGAGGGGACGTTGAGGTTGTATATGAGCTCCTGGATGGCCTGGCGCACCTGGGGGTAGCCCAGCCGGTCGCGGCGCACGAAGGGCGCCAGATAGGTATCGAAGCTGGAAAAGGCCTGGGCGCCGGCCCATTCATTCTGCAGGGTGCCGAGGAAGTTGACGATCTGACCGACGGCGGAGGTCAGGTGCCGGGGCGGGCTGGATTCCACCTTGCCGGGGACGCCGTTGAAACCCTCCTGGAGGAGGGTGCGCAGGGACCAGCCGGCGCAATAACCGGACAGCATGTCCAAGTCGTGGATATGGAGGTCCCCGTTGCGGTGGGCGGCGCCAATCTCGGGGGGATAGACATGGGACAGCCAATAGTTGGCGATCATCTTCCCCGAGGTGTTGAGGATGGGCCCACCCAGGGACCAGCCCTGGTTGGCGTTGGCGGCCACCCGCCAGTCGGATCGGTCCAGGTATTCGTCGATGCTGGCGGCGGCATCCACCAGGGTGCGGCGGTCGGTGCGCAGTTTGCGGTGCTGCTCGCGGTAGCGGATGTAGGCGCGCGCCGTCGCGAAGTGGTCGGCGGCGATCAGGGTCTGTTCCACCAGGTCCTGGATGGCCTCCACCTCCGGGGGGCGCCCCTGGTCGTCCCGATGGCTGAGGACCTTGATCACCTGGGCGGTCAGCCGTTGCGCCTCCGGGGCCGAAAACTCGCCGCTGGCTCGACCGGCCCGTTCGATGGCCGAGCGGATCTTCGCCGCGTCGAAGGCGACATCCTGACCGTCGCGCTTGCGGATGCGGGTCGGTAGGGTGGCGGGTCGTGGCAAGGGGATTGGCATGGGTCTTTGTCTCTTAGCCCAATATATAGTGGTGTGGATTATAGAATACCCAATATGTTGTGTTTTGACTCAGGTCAACCCGGTGCCGGCGAGCGATTGGGTCATCGCGCGGGAAGTTCGCCGGGATCCGTGCCTGGTATGCCAACACCCTCGGGTTCGGCTTACCCCAAGCCTCTCTTGTCCGTCTGATCAAGATCTGAAATGACTTGGGTATAATCCCTGTCCCTGCTCAGTTGGTTATACATGTCGTATTTCAGTTTTTGGCCTTATGTAAGGGAGGGTCGGGTGGCGTCTGGTGGGGGTGTCGACCGCAGGGATGCGGTCGTCAAGCCTCCAGGGATGGATTCACGGCGTCCCCCGCCAGACGCCACCCGACCCGGGAAACCGAAAATTGATGTGCGAGATGGATACTTATCCCCTGGACGCCATGACCGATGACTAACGACCGTCAGGACCTGGGGCCCACCGCCGACGCGGGGGCGGTGGCGGCCTTTCTGCGCCAGGTCAAGGCTATCCCGACCCCGGCGGCCAGCGGTAACCGTGGGCGTCTGATCTTCGCCCTCGACGCTACCGCCAGCCGCGAGCCCAGTTGGGATCAGGCCATGGCCATTCAGGCCGCCATGTTCAGCGAGACCGCCGGCCTGGGCGGGCTGTCGGTGCAGTTGTGCCATTACGGGGGCTTTCATGAGTTCTCCGCCTCGCCCTGGTGCCATCAGTCCCCGGAACTGCTGGCGCGGATGACCCGGGTGCGCTGCCTGGCGGGTCTGACCCAGATCGGGCACGTCCTGGAACATGCCCTCGCCGAGACCCGGCGGACCCGGGTCAATGCCCTGGTCCTGATCGGCGACGCCATGGAAGAGGAGCCGGCGTCCCTGCGTGATCTGGCCGGGCAACTCGGGCTGCTGGGTCTGCCGGCCTTCGTCTTCCAGGAGGGGCACGATCCCCAGGCGGAGCAGACCCTGCGCGCCATCGCCCGGCTGAGTGGGGGCGCCTGGAGCCCCTTCGATAGCCATAGCCCCGAGGTGCTGCGCGACCTGCTGAGCGCCGTGGCCGTCTTCGCCGCCGGCGGACGTCCGGCCCTGGAGGACCTGGCCCGGCGGCGGGGCGGCGCGATCCTGCGCCTCACCCAGGGACTGGGCCGGGATTAGCCCATGGCGGGACGTCTGCTTCTCCTCATTCTGGCCATCGCCGGCCTGTTCTGGTTTCTGCACTGGTTTCGCCGCACCCCCAGCCACCGGGTGGCCCAGCGTCTGCGCCAGGCGGCGCTCTGGGGTGGCATCGGTCTGGTGTTCTTCCTGGCCCTGACCGGGCGCCTCAATCCCCTCTTCGCCGCCGTGGCCGCGGCCATTCCGGTGGTGATGCGCGGGGTCAACCTGCTGCTCATGCTCCCGGCCATTCGCCAGGCCCTGCGCAACCTGGGGCTGGGGGGGCTCGCCGGTGGCGCGGGCGCGGCCCAGGGCGGGGCCTTGGGTGGGCTTGGGGGTGGTGTCGGGGGCGGCCAGCGCTCCACCATCCGCACCCGCTTTCTGGAGATGACCCTGGACCATGTCAGTGGCGATCTGGAGGGTCTGGTGCTGGAGGGCGAGGCCCAGGGGCAGCGCCTCTCGGCCCTGGCGCTGGACCAGTTGCTCCGCCTCCTGGCGCGCTATCGCCGCGAGGATGGCCAGTCGGCCGCCTTGCTGGAGGCCTATCTGGATCGTACCCAGGGCGCGGACTGGCGTCAGCCCGATGAGGGCGGCGAGGGCCGGGGTGGCCATCGGGAAGGGGGGCAGGCCCCGCCCGGCGCGGGTGGCATGAACCGGGACGAGGCCCGGGCCATCCTGGGACTGGCCCCGGAGGCGGACGAGGGGGCCATCCGTGATGCCCATCGCCGGCTGATGCAGCGCCTGCATCCCGACCGGGGGGGCTCCGACTACCTGGCCGCCAAGCTCAACGAGGCGAAGCGCGTCCTGCTCGGCGACTGAACCCGGCCGCCATGAGCATCCTCGTCCTTGCCGAAAAACCCAGCGTTGCCCGCGACCTGGCCCGGGTGCTGGGCGCCGGCCGGCGGGGGGAGGGGTATCTGGAGGGGGGTGGCTACCGCGTCACCTGGGCCCTGGGCCATCTGGTTCACTTCGCCGAGCCCGACGACTATGGCGGCGCCTGGGCGGCGCGCTGGTCCCTGTCCCAATTGCCCATGATCCCGGAGCACTGGCAGTTGCGCACGAGCGAGCGGACGGCCAGCCAGTTGCGGGTCGTCGAAAGGCTGCTCAACGCCGCCGATACCCAGTCCATCGTCTGCGCCACGGATGCCGGCCGCGAGGGGGAGCATATCTTCCGCCTCATCTACGAGCATGCCCGCTGCCGTAAGCCCGTCCAGCGCCTGTGGGTCTCCAGCCTGACCGACGAGGCGATCCGCGAAGGGCTGGCCCGGCTCCAGCCCGGGAGTGCCTTCGATCCCCTGGCCCGGGCGGCGCGGGCCCGCGCCCAGGCGGACTGGCTGGTGGGCATGAACCTCACCCGCGGCTACACCGTCCACAATCGCGTTCTCTGCACCATCGGCCGGGTGCAGACGCCGACCCTGGCGATGATCGTGGCCCGGGACCAGGCCATCGCCGGCTTCGTCACGACCTTCTTCTACGAACTGGTGGCGACCCTGGCGGAGGGCTTTCGCGCCCGCTACTGCCGCGACGGGGAGACCCGCATCGACACCCGCGCCGAGGCCGAGCGGCTGCACCGCGAACTCGCAACCCACGAGACCGGCCGGGTCAAGCGCCTGGAGCGCAAGGTCCGCCACAACCGCCCGCCCCCCCTCTATGACCTGACGAGCTTGCAGCGGGACGCCAATCGCCGCTTCGGCCTCACCGCCGCCCAGGTCCTGGAACAGGCCCAGGCCCTCTACGAGACCCACAAGCTCATCAGCTACCCCCGGACCGAAAGCCGCCACATCCCCGAGGACCTGGTCCCCCGCCTGCCGGCCATCCTCCGTGGCCTGGAGCATCCCCTGGCCGCCGAGGCCCTGGCCCGGCTGGAGGGGGGCCACCGGCTTGGCAAGGCCTATGTCGACGACACCCGGCTCACCGACCATCATGCCATCCTCCCCACGGGCAAGCGCCCGCCCGCGGGCGTGCCGGAGACCGCCCGGCGTATCTTCGAGCTGGTGGCCACCCGTTTCGTCGCCGTCTTTCTCCCCGACGAGACCCTGGAGGAGACCCGGGTGATCCTGGACATCGGCGGCGCCGAGTTCCTCGCCCGTGGCAGCCGGGTGCTGGACCCCGGCTGGAAGCGCGCCGAGCCCCCGCGCCGGCGCCCCGCCGCTGGGCAATCCGCGGGTCCAGCCACCGGGCAGACCGTGGGAGTGGCGGCAGGTGAGACCATGCGCCGCCCAGCCGGTGGCGATGACAGAGAGACGGGAGCGAACGGCCAGCCGCCATCCCCCGTCGGCCAGGAAGAGGCGGCGGAAGGGGAGGGGGCCCTGCCGCCCCTCGCCCTCGGCCAGATCGTCCAGGTCACCCGTCTGGAGGTGGTGGAGAAGGAGACCCAGCCCCCGCGGCCCTATGACGATGCCAGCCTGCTGGCGGCCATGAAGAACGCGGGGCGGGAGATCGAGGACGACGCCCTCGCCGCCGCCATGAAGGAGTCCGGCCTGGGCACGCCGGCGACGCGGGCCGAGATCATCGAGAAGCTCATCCGCACCGGCTACGTGGAGCGCCAGCGCAAGCAGTTGCGGGCCACCGCCAAGGGTCAGGCCCTCATCGGGCTGGTGGCCGAACCCCTGCGCAGCCCGGAACTGACCGCGCAATGGGAGCAGCGGCTCAAGGACATCGAGCGGGGGCAGGCCGCGGCCGAGGATTTCTACCGCGACATCGTGGCCTGGGTGCGGGGCCTGATCCCGACCCTGACCCCGGGGCGGGCCTTGACCCAGATGCCGGGTGCGGTCCGGCGGCCCGCGGACGGGGCGAGGGCAGGACATCAGGCGGGTCAGCGGGGGCGTCCACGGGCGGGTCGGCAGCCAGGCCAGGGGCCGAAACAGGGGGTGGTTCGGCAGAATGGGCAGCGGGCGGGTCAGCAGGCAGGAAATCGCACGACTCAGCCGTCGGGTCGGCAGGCGGGTCAGCCAGCGGTGCAGAAGACCAGCCGGCAAAAAAGTCAGCAGGCAAGCCCGCATGCGGGTGGGCAGTCAGGTCAGCTGGTGGATCAGCCGGAGGGTCAGCAAGTGACCGTGAATCGTGGCGGTGGAGGGGCCGCGGACAGGACGGGTGGTCTCGGCCCCCTGACCTGCCCCAAGTGCGGGCGCGGCCAGATCATCGTCGGGCGCCGGGGTTACGGCTGCGACCGCTACCGTGAGGGCTGTGACTTCGTGGTCTGGAAGGAGGTGGCCGGCCGCGAACTGTCCCCCGCCCAGATCCGGGAACTGATCGTTACCCGACTTACCGGTCCGCTTCGCGGCTTGACCGCGGCCTCCGGGGTCCAGATCGATGCCTGCCTTCGCCTCGACGACCAGTGGCGGGTGATCCTGGACTTTGCGCCTGAGGTGGCTTTACCGGCCCGGGATGCGGGTTGATAATCCCCCGGCCATTTTTTCTGGGGTCTTCGCCGATACCCGCATGATCGGCGGCCGAACCCTTCACGTTCGATCCAGGTAGCGCCATGAATCCGGAAAAGGTCGTCTTTGGCTTCTTCATCGTCCTTGCCTTGACCCTCAACTTCGGGTTCTTCATCGGTGAGCTCGACAATCCGGAACATCACCAGGTCTGGGAACTCTTCGCCACCCTGGTGGTGAACGCCATTGCCACCGTGCTCAAATTTGGCGACCGCACTCAGTTGGGGGCCGTTCTCCTCGCCACCAGTCTGGCGGCCATGCTCCAGCTTATCGCCGCCGTCATCGTCTGGGCCGTGGCGGTCCATGTCTCCCTGACGGGGCTGACCCCTGCCGTGATGGCCAGCATCGTCTCCCTGAGTGGCGGCGCCATGATCGCCAATGTCATCTCGGTGGTGCTGCTGGTGATCGAGACGGTGATGTTGCGGCGCTGAAGCGGCGGCATGCGGTCGCTGTCCAGCCCGGGGCGGAGGGCACGGGGCCGATGGCCAGGAGGACCCAATGCCTGGGGGCGATGGTGTGACCGGGCGGTAATGCGCTGCCCCCCCAGGCCCGTACCGGGCTCCACCCAGAAAACCGTAAATTGAAATGCGATGCCAATATTTGCCCGCTGATGACTTGAGTCACGCGAACACTGGTCATGGATAACGTCGCCTTCCTCATCTTCCGGCGCATGCGCGCCCCCCTGATCGTCCTCATCGCCATCTATGCCGTCGGGGTAATGGGGCTGGTACTGATCCCCGGACAGGATGCGGAGGGCAACCTGTGGCACATGGATTTCTTCCACGCCTTCTACTTCTTTAGCTACACCGCCACCACCATAGGCTTCGGCGAGATCCCCTATGCCTTCAGCGATGCCCAGCGTCTCTGGGTCACCCTGGGCATCTATCTGTCCGTGGTCGCCTGGTTCTATTCCATCGGCACCCTCATCGCCCTCCTGCAGGACAAGACCTTCCAGAACTCCCTGGCGGAGCTGAGGTTTGCCCGCCGCATCCGGCGGATGCGGGAGCCCTTCTATCTGGTCTGCGGCTACGGGGAGACCGGCGGGGCCCTGGTGCATGCCATCACCGAGGGTAACCGCCATGCCGTGGTCATCGACCTGCGCCAGGAACGGGTGGATCTGTTGCAGCTCGAAAATCTGCGGGAGTATGTCCCCGCCCTGTGCGGTGACGCCCGTCGTCCCCGCCATCTGTTGGAGGCGGGTCTCAAGCACCCCCAGTGCGCCGCCGTGGTGGCGCTGACCGACGTCAACGAGACCAATCTCAAGATCGCCATCGCCGCGAAACTGATGCATCCGGAGGTCAAGGTCATCTGCCGTGCTGACTCCCACGAGGTCGAGGCCAACATGGCCTCCTTCGGCACGAACTACATCTACGATCCCTTCGATATCTTCGGCGCCTATCTGGCCATGGCCGTCGCGGCCCCGGGGCTGACCCTGCTGCGGGATTGGTTGTCGGGGCAGCAAGGTGACCCCCTCAAGGAGCCCCTCTTCCCTCCCGCCCGGGGGCTGTGGATCCTCTGCGGCTACGGCCGCTTTGGCAAGGCCATCGCCACCAATCTCAGCGCCCGGGGCCTATCGCTGGTGGTCGTGGAGGCGGCGCCGGAACGGACGGGCTACCCGGAGGCGTTACCCCTCGTCCTGGGCTGGGGCACCGAGGCCCGGACCCTGGAGGAGGCGGGGGTGCGACAGGCGGTGGGACTGGTGGTGGGCACCCACGACGATGCCAACAACCTCTCCATCGTCATGACGGCGCGTGCCCTCAATCCCGACCTCTTTATCGTGGTGCGGGAAAATCATCTGGACAACGAGGTACTCTTCCAGGCCGTGGGAGCCGACATCGTCATGCATCCCAGCAGCATCATCGCCGAACGTATTCGCGTGCTCCTGGTCACGCCCCTGTTGACGGAATTTGAGCAGTTGGTCCAGGGCTATGACGATGCCTGGTGTTGTCAACTGGTCAGCCGCATGGTCGCCATGGTGCAGGATCAGGTGCCCGCCGTATGGGAGGTCCAGATCGACGAGGAAGGGGCCCATGCCGTCTATATCCTGATCGCACAAGGCGGCGCCCTGACCCTGGGTGACCTGCTGCGGGATCCCCGGGACCGGGAGCGGCCCCTGCCCATCATTCCCCTGCTCCTGACGCGGGGCGAGGCACGCGAGGTCCTCCCCGACGGGGACCGCCCCTTGCGCCTTGGTGACCGACTCCTGCTCTGCGGTTGTAATCTCGGCCGTTCCCGCCTCACCTGGACCTTGCAGAACCTCCATGCCCTCGATTATGTCCTGGTCGGCGCCAGCCCGCCCGAAGGTCTGATCTGGCGTTGGCTCTTCCGTCGTGGGCCAGCCACCAGGACCCTGCCGTCCGCCATGGATCGTTGCTAACGGTGCTGGGCGGCCAGGGTGAGCCCGGGTGGCGTGGGTCGGGACTGCCGTCGCCGGCCCCCGTCTATGCCATACTAGCCAGCATCGTATACCGGGCGCATTTTAGTTTTCGGCATTGTCAGGGCGGGTCGGATGGCTTCTGGCGGGGGTGTCGAGCGCAAGGGGGTGGTCGTCAAGCCTATCGGGACCTATTCAGGTTGCCCCCCGCCAGACGCCACCCGACCCGGAAAATCTGATGTTGATGGGCGATGTCCTTAACCCAACTCCTTGAGGTTCGCGCCATTCCCGGGAAAGCGGTCAAGCGACAGGCAACGGGAAGGCGCGAGCGATGCGGTCAGGGGACCTGACAGGGGCCCTGAGCAGGGCCGCAATCATTTTCGCTGGGCCGGAAAGTATCCGGGACCGGGCCGCACTGAGATCGTCCCCCCTTTTTTTGACGCCGGCCGAGCTGTAAGGGCCTCCATCCACGCCAAGAGGATCATGACCCATGACGCAAATTCTTGATCGCCTCCATCAGGAGCATAAGCAAATCAGTAAGCTGTTGGATCTGTTGGACGACATTCTGGCCATGTTCCATCGTGGCCGGGAGCCGGACTATGAACTCCTCAGCGAACTCTTGCAGTACATGGAGGAATACTCCGATCAGATCCATCACCCGGTCGAGGAGGTGATCCGCGAGCGCCTCCGCCTGGCGGGCCAAAATCAGCCCTACCTCGATATCCTGACCCGCCAGCACGAGGCTCTCAATGAGATGACCCATAATTTCCGCCAGGCCGTGGAGGGCGTGGTCAATGGCGAGGTCCAGCGCCGTGATCAGGTCGAGGCCTATGGTCGGGAGATGGTTACCACCCTGCGCCATCACCTCAATCTGGAGGAGACCGAGGCCTTTCCCCTGGCGCGCCAGGTGCTTACGGCAGCGGATTGGGTGGCGATTCAGGAAGAGGTGGCGCGGACTATCGACCCGCGCCTGAGCGAGACGGATTTGCAGCGCATCCGGACCCTCGTCCAGCATCTGACCTCCCAGGTCCGCACCTGAGGGGCGAGGCCCTCGCGCCACTGGCTTCGATGGCGCCGTCACCCCCTAGCCGATGGTGGTGGCGGGCGAGGGTCCGCACTGGCCCTGTCCATCCAGTGATTTCCGAATTGACAACGCCTCCCGGGGCGAAAATCGGGAACCAGAAAAATGGACACCCTCTCCTACTGGGCGTCGGCGTCCTGTGCCTCGTCCGCCTCCGTCACGGCTGCCAAGGCCTCGGGATAAGGATCCTGAACGAGGATGACCCCGGCCAGCGGGGGGAGATCGAGGAGGATGGAGTGGGGCCGTCCCATCCACTCGATGGGCTCGGAAGCGCCCCCCTTGCGCTCGCCAAAGGAACTGCCGCCATATACCTCCGCGTCGGAATTCAGCACCTCGCGGTAGTTGCCGGCTTCCGGTACTCCCAGGCGGTAGCCCGGCCGCGGCACCGGGGTGAAGTTGAAGAGTGCCAGGACTTTTGCCTGGCCTTCACGATCCTTGCGCAGATAACTGAGCACGGACTGGGAGGCGTCGTGGCAGTCGATCCACTCGAAGCCGCTGTCCTGAAAATCCAGGTCGTACAGGGCGCGTTGGGTGCGGTAGAGGCGATTGAGGTCCGCCACCAGGCGCTGCATCCCCTGATGGGGCGCCCTGTCGAGCAGGTACCAGTCCAGTTCAGCGGCGAAGTCCCACTCCCGCCCCTGGCCGAACTCGCAGCCCTGGAACAGGAGCTTCTTGCCCGGGTAGCTGAACATGAAGGTGTAGAGCAGGCGTAGCCCGGCGAACTTGCGCCAGCCGTCCCCGGGCATGCGGTCGAGGATGGACTTCTTGCCGTGGACCACCTCGTCATGGGAGAAGGGCAGGACGAAGTTCTCGGTGAAGGCGTAGAGCAGCCCGAAGGTCAGCATGTCGTGGTGATAATGCCGATAGATCGGGTCTTTGGAGAAATAGGCCAGGGTGTCGTGCATCCAGCCCATGTTCCACTTCATGCTGAAGCCCAGGCCGCCGGCGAAGGTCGGCCGTGACACCGCCGGCCAGGCGGTGGATTCCTCGGCGATCATCAGGGTGCCGGGGTGCTGGCCATGGGTGACCTCGTTGAGCTGGCGCAGGAAGTCCACCGCCTCCAGGTTCTCGTTGCCGCCGTACTTGTTGGGCAGCCACTCGCCGGCGTTGCGGGAATAGTCCAGGTAGAGCATGGAGGCCACGGCGTCGACGCGTAGGCCGTCCAGGTGGAACTCCTCCAGCCAGAAGAGGGCGCTGGAGAGCAGGAAGTTCTTCACCTCGTGACGCCCGTAATTGAAGATCAGGGTCCCCCAGTCCTTGTGCTCGCCCAGCCGCGGGTCTTCGTGCTCGTAGAGGGCCGAGCCGTCATAGCGCGCCAGGGCGAAGGTGTCGCGGGGAAAGTGGGCGGGCACCCAGTCGAGGATGACGCCGATACCCCGCTGGTGCAGATGGTCGACGAACCAGCGGAAGTCGTCCGGTGAACCGAAGCGGCTGGTGGGGGCGAAGTAGCCGGTGGTCTGGTAGCCCCAGGAAGCATCCAGGGGGTGTTCGGTGATGGGCAGCAGTTCGACATGGGTGAAGCCCGCCTCCTGGGCATGATCGGCCAGGCGCCGGGCGATCTCCCGATAGTCGAGGAACTCGCCGTCTGCGCTGCGCTGCCAGGAGCCCAGGTGGACCTCGTAGACCGCCAGGGGCTGGTGCGCCCAGTCAGTCTGACCGCGGGCCGCCAGCCAGTCCGCGTCACCCCAGGCGAAATCGGGCTCGGGCTGGGTGATGCAGGCCGTCTCCGGCCGGGTCTGGAAGGCGAAGGCATAGGGATCGATTTTGACGTGGGCGTGGCCGTATTGATCACGGACCTCGAATTTGTACAGTTCTCCCGGGCCGATCCCCGGCAGGAACAGCTCCCAGACCCCCGAGCCACCGCGGGCGCGCATGGGGTGGACCCGACCGTCCCAGGCGTTGAAGTCCCCGACCACGCTCACCCGCTGGGCGTTGGGGGCCCAGACGGCGAACTGCATGCCCGGGATGCCGGTGACCGTGCGGGGGTGGGCGCCCAGGAAGCGGTAGGCGTGCCAGTGCCGCCCCTCGCCGAAGAGGTGCAGGTCGAAGTCGGCGAGTTGGGGCGGAAAGGCGTAGGGGTCGATCAGCCGGTGAATGTGGCCCTGCCTGTCGGTCCAGTCGATCTGGTAGCCCGGCGGGACCAGGGCGGGGTCGCCCTCCCAGACGAACAGGTCCGTGCCCGCCAGGCGCGGGACCTCGAGCCCGGTGCCGGCCACCCTGACCCCCTCGGCCTTGGGCAGGAAGAGCCGCAGGCTGCACTGGCCATCGGCGATATGCCGCCCCAGCACGTCGAAGGGGTCGTGATGGCGGGCCTCGATGATGCGCAGGAGCGGCTCGGGGACATGGGGGGCGGGGGTGGATCCGGTGGACATGACAGCCTCTCTCCTGTACGGCGGGGTGCACTGGCGCAACGGGGGAAAATGGTACCATAAGGCCCTGTCAGGGTTTGTCCGCCACCGGTCGCCAACCTGGGCCGCTCACCCATGGAGCGCCGGGTGCGGGCACGAACCGAACCAGGAAAACCATCGTCAAAGGGGTATCCCATGCCGGATGCAAGCCTACGCTTCGTCAGTCGCCTCACCCGCAATACCCTGGCCCTGATCCTGGCCGGTGGTCGGGGCTCCCGTCTCCATGACCTGACCAAGTGGCGCTCCAAGCCCGCGGTGCCCTTTGGGGGCAAGTTCCGGATCGTCGACTTTCCCCTGTCCAACTGCATCAATTCCGGCATCCGCCGGATCGGGGTCCTCACCCAGTACAAGTCCCATTCCCTGATCCTCCACATCCAGAAGGGCTGGGGCTTCCTGCGGGGCGAATTCGGCGAGTTCGTGGAGCTCTGGCCGGCTCAGCAACGGATCACCGAGACCTCCTGGTACGCCGGCACCGCCGATGCCGTTTTTCAGAATCTGGACATCATTCGCGCCCACAACCCGGACTACATCCTCATCCTGGCGGGGGATCACATCTACAAGATGGACTATGGGGCCATGATCGCCCAGCACGTGGAGTCCGGCGCCGACATGACCGTGGGGTGCCTGGAGGTGGACCTCGGCAAGGCGCGGGAATTTGGTGTCATGTCCGCTGACGAGGACGGCCGGGTGCGCCGCTTCGCCGAAAAACCGGACCAGCCCGATCCCATCCCGGGTCGCCCGGGGGTGGCCCTGGCCTCGATGGGGATCTATGTCTTCAACCGCGGCTTCCTTTACGAGCAGCTCATCCGGGATGCGGATAACCCGGTGTCCAGCCACGACTTCGGCAAGGACATCATCCCGGGCGTCATCGAAAAATACCGGGTCCTGGCCTATCCCTTCCGCGATGTCCGCAGTGGCGAGCAGGCCTACTGGCGGGACGTCGGCACGGTGGACGCCTTCTGGCAGGCGAATCTGGAGCTGATCGGCGTGACCCCGCCCCTCAACCTCTATGACGCCTCCTGGCCCATCTGGACCTACCAGGAACAACTGCCCCCCGCCAAATTCGTCTTCGACGACGAGGATCGCCGCGGGATGGCGGTGGACTCGATGGTCTCCGGGGGCTGCATCATCTCCGGCGCCGTGGTCCGCCACTCCCTGCTGTTCTCCAACGTCCGCGTCAACTCCTACTCCTACGTACAGGATACGGTAATCCTGCCGGACGTGGACGTGGGCCGCAATTGCAAGCTGCGCTACGCCGTCATCGACCGCGGCTGTCGCCTCCCCGAGGGCCTGGTGATCGGCCACGACTCGGGCCAGGACCGCGCCCGGGGCTTCCATGTCACCGACGGTGGCGTCACCCTGGTCACCCCCGAGATGCTCCATCAGGAGCCCAGTTATGTCCGCTGACGCCCCCCTGGACCCGACCCGCCTGCCGGTGGTGCTGTGCTGGCACATGCACCAGCCGGACTACCGGGGCCCGGACGGGCGCGAATTCCATCTGCCCTGGGTCTATCTCCACGCCCTCAAGGACTATTCGGACATGGCCGCGCACCTGGAGGCCCAGCCCCTGGCCCGCGCCGTGGTCAATTTCGCCCCGGTCCTGCTCGAACAGATTGAGGATTACGCCCGCCAGGTCCAGGCCTGGCTGGCTACGGGGGCGCGCATCCACGACCCCCTGCTGGCCGCCCTCGCCGGTCCGGGGTTGCCCCTGGAACTGTCCCGGCGCCATGAACTGATCACCGCCTGCCGCAAGGCCAACAAGACCCATCTCATCGACCGCTTCCCCTGCCTGCGCGAGCTGATCGACCTGGCCGACTGGTTCGACCGCCACCACCGGGCCGAGCTCTACATCAAC
This sequence comes from Candidatus Thiosymbion sp., assembly GCA_018435665.1. Taxonomy (GTDB): domain Bacteria; phylum Pseudomonadota; class Gammaproteobacteria; order Chromatiales; family Chromatiaceae; genus M0108. The sequence goes on from JAHDND010000004.1 coordinate 38,648, forward strand.
GACCAATTCCTCGCCGACCTCCTGGTCTGGTACCACCTGGCCTGGACCGGGGAGCACATCCGCGACAACGACCCGCGGATCGACTCCCTCCAACGCAAGGGCCGTGGCTTCAGCCTGGATGACCGTCGGGCCCTCGTGGGCCTGATCGGCGAGCAGCTCCAGGCCCTGGTGCCCCGTTATCGCCGCCTGGCGGACGCGGGTCGGGTCGAGCTGTCCTTCTCACCCTACGCCCACCCCATCCTGCCCCTGCTGCTGGATCTGGGTTGCGCCCGGGAGTCCGTCCCCGACAGCCCCCTGCCGGCGCTGGCGTCCTATCCGGGCGGCGAGGAGCGGGCGCGGTGGCACATCCGTCGCGGTCTGGCCACCTTCGAGCGCCACTTCGGGCGCCGCCCCGCCGGCTGCTGGCCATCCGAGGGCGCCATCAGCGCGCCCACCCTGCGCTTGCTGGAGGAGGAGGGGATACGCTGGGCCGCCAGCGGTCAGCGGGTCCTCTATCACAGCCTGCGGGCCCGGCATGGCGATCACCTCCCCGAGCACTGGCTGACCAACCCCTATCGGTCAGGTGATGGCGCCATTCAGTGCTTCTTTCGCGACGATGGCATCTCCGATCTCATCGGCTTCACCTATGCCGACTGGCACGCCCAGGATGCCGTCGCCAACCTGGTCGAACACCTGGAGCGCGTCGCCGCGGCCACCCAGGGGCATCCCAACCGGGCGCTGGCCATCATCATGGATGGGGAGAATGCCTGGGAGTATTACCCCCACAATGCCAGCTTCTTCCTGCCTGAGCTCTATCGCCGTCTGGCCAGCCACCCGCGCCTGCAATTGACCACCTTCGCCACCCTGGTCACCGCCCAGACCAGCCCGCCGCCCGCCTTGGAGCGCCTGGTGGCCGGTAGCTGGGTCTACGGCACCCTCTCCACCTGGATCGGCAATGCCGACAAGAACCGCGCCTGGGACATGCTGGGCGAGGCCAAGGCCGCCTACGATCGCGCCCTGGCCACGCGCCACTGGACCCCGGCGGAGCGTGAGCGCCTGGAATTGCAACTCGCCACCTGCGAGGGCTCCGACTGGTTCTGGTGGTTCGGCGATGACAACCCGGCGGAGGCCGTCGCCGATTTCGAGCGGCTTTACCGGCTGCAACTCCGGCAGCTCTATGAGCTTCTGGGTGAGGCCCCACCCGAGTATTTGTCGCATCCCTTCACCACCCGTTCCGGTGGCGCCGAGCACGGTGGCGTCATGAAGCGTAGCTGAGGGCTTCCCCGCCCGGAGCCCCAATGGCCGTTCAGGCCAACCGCGCCGGCCTGGTGGTCATGAGGGGTTGCCCGGCCCCCTATAAATGAAAGCCTTTGTCGTGACTTTCACGCCAATCCGTGGACATTCATACTTGACTGAGGAATCGCCGTGGAAGAAGTCTATGACCTGATGACCAGCCTGCTGGCTACCAAGGCCGACGAACAGATGATCGGCTTTGCCGGTTTCAGTCGGCTGGCCGGCCCCGAGGGTCAAGCCGGGGAGGGGATCGTCAAGGTTGCCGCCTTTCATCGCCCGGAAGGCAGCGGTTATCTCACCCTGACCTTTATCCAGGATCGGACCGCGGGGACCCGGGCCCTCCTGGGCAAGCTCGATCAGGGGGCGTTCCACGCCCTGCTCGGGCCCGATTTCGAGATGCTGATCGAGATCCCCCTCGATGCCTTTGCCTCAGCCCCCGATTTCCTGGTCGAGGAACTCGACGTCTATTTCCATCACCTCCAGGGTCGGGAACGGCATCTCCTGGAGACCCGCCTCCTGCCGGCCCTGAGCCAGGTCTGCGCCCTGGAGGTCAGACCGCTTCAGGACTGGCGGCCGCGGGGCCGCTAGTGCCGAAGGCCCCCTGGTCGGAGTGGGCCGGGGTCTGATACCAGTTGAGCTTCTCCCGCAGCCGGACCACCTCGCCGACGATGATCAGGGTGGGGGGCTCGGGTTTGTCCCCGGCGATCACCTCCTGGATGGTCGCTAGGGTGCCGGTGAAGACCCGCTGATTGTGGGTGGTGCCCTGCTGGACCAGGGCGATGGGCATGTCCGCTGGCACCCCATGGCGACGCAACTGTTCGACGATGACCGCCAGGCCCACCAGGCCCATGTAGAAGACCACCGTCTGGTGGGGCTGGGCGAGTTGGGGCCAGTTCAGGTCGATGCTGCCGTCCTTGAGGTGGCCGGTTACGAAGGTGACGGATTGGGCGTAGTCACGATGGGTGAGGGGGATGCCGGTGTAGGTCGCGCAGCCGGAGGCGGCGGTGATGCCGGGGACGACCTGGAAGGGGATGCCCTCCGCGGCCAGGGTATCGATCTCCTCGCCCCCACGGCCAAAGATGAAGGGGTCGCCGCCCTTGAGGCGCAGGACCCGCTGACCTTGCTTGGCCAGGTCGGCGAGGAGGCGGTTGATGTCTTCCTGACGCATGACGTGATGGTCGCGTTCCTTGCCCACGTAGATGCGCCGGGCATCCCGCCGCGTCAGGTCGAGGATCGGTTTGGCCACCAGTCGATCGTAGACCACCACGTCGGCTTGCTGCATGAGCCGCAGGGCGCGGAAGGTGACCAGGTCCGGATCGCCGGGCCCGGAGCCCACCAGATAGACCTCACCCATGCCCCCTCCGGTGCCGGTGGCGGTCAGTTCACGTGCCATGGCGGCATCGGCCTCCTCCAGGTGACCGGAAAAGACCCGCTCCGCGACCCCACCGACCAAGACCCGGTCCCAGAAATGGCGCCGCTCGCGCTCATCGCTGAAGCGGGCCTTGACGGTGTCCCGATAACGGGCGCAGAGATCGGCGAGGCGTCCATAACCGGCGGGGATCAGGGACTCCAGACGGGTCCGCAGCAGGCGCGCCAGCACCGGCGAGGCCTTGGTGGTGGTGACGGCCACCACGACGGGGGAACGGTCGATGACGGAGGGCAGAATGAAGCTGCACTCCTCCGGCTGATCGACCACGTTGACCGGAATCCCCGCCGCCTTGGCCAGTTCGGCGATACGACCGTTGACGGCGCGGTCCCGGGTGGCGGCGATGACCAGGCGCATCCCCTGGAGGTCCGCGTCCTGGAAGGGGCGCGGCTGGTGAAGGATATCCCCCGCCACCGCCAGGGCATGCAGCTCCGGGCCCAGTTCGGGGGCCACCAGATGGATGCGGGCACCGGCACGCTGGAGGTTGGTGACCTTGCGGGCAGCCACCGCGCCGCCACCGACCACCAGACAGGGTTGCTGGCGGATGTCGAGAAAGATAGGTAGCAGGTCCATGGACTTAGATCAGGCTGGGCGGTCAGGGGACGGGGGCGTCGGTTGCGCCGCGGGTGAAAACATCTTAATATACTGAAATACTTGGATACAGGATAGGATTATAACCGTGGTCAACGAGATCGACTCCGTCGGCCTCCAGGAGAGGATCGCGGCGGGAGAGGATATCTGCCTGGTGGATATCCGCACGCCGGCGGAGATCGTCCAGGCCGCCATTCCCAACGCCCTCTTTCTGCCCATGCACCTCTTGCCCCTGCGGATGAACGAGTTGCCGCGGGACAAGGAGGTGGTGCTCTATTGCCGGAGCGGCGCGCGCTCTTACCATGCCTGTCTGTATCTGGCCCAGCAGGGATTTGACAATGCCGTCAATCTGCGGGGCGGGATCATCGCCTGGGCGCGCCACGGTTTCGCGATCGAACCGGGCCGGCTGGCGTGAGCAGCGGCGGCGCGCTGGTCGGCGCGTTTGCCTTTTCACCGGGTTTGGCCTATAAACGCCCAACCCTCAAGCCCTGAAACCACACCGAACAACAACGACTCTCGGAGATTTACATGGCAGCCTTCGATCAAGAACTCGACGCCAGTGGCCTGAATTGCCCCCTGCCCATCCTGCGCGCCAAGAAGACCCTCAATTCCATGGCCTCTGGCCAGGTCCTGCACATCATCGCCACCGACCCGGGGTCGGTGAAGGACTTCGATGCCTTTGCCAAGCAGACGGGCAACGAATTGATGGAGTCCAAGGAAGAGGGCGGTAAGTTCCATTTCCTGATCAAGAAGTCCTGAGCCGCAGACACCTGCCCTAACACCCTTTGAGAGGTTTGCCGATGGAACAGAAGAAGCTGGCGATCATCGCCACCAAGGGATCCCTGGACTGGGCCTACCCTCCCTTCATCCTCGCCTCCACGGCGGCGGCGCTGGGTTATGAGGTGCAGATCTTTTTCACCTTCTACGGCCTTCAGCTCCTCAAAAAGGACCTGGCCCTGGAGGTGACCCCCCTAGGTAATCCGGGGATGCCCATGCCCATGGGGATGGATAAGTGGTTCCCGGTCCTGGGCCTCACCCTTCCCGGCATGCAGGGCATGATGACCTCCATGATGAAGGCCAAGATGAAGAAAAAGGGCGTGGCCAGCATCGAGGACCTGCGCGAACTCTGTCAGGAGGCCGAGGTCAAGTTCATCGCCTGTCAGATGACCGTCGACCTGTTCGAACTGAACCCCGCCGAGTTTATCGACGGCGTTGAGTACGCCGGGGCCGCGGCCTTCTTCGAGTTCGCCGGCGAGAGCGATATCTGCCTCTATATCTGATCCCGGCCCGATCTTCGGGTTCGGATCGGACCCGTGGTCAAAAGAGACGCCGCCCCCCGGGGCGGCGTCTCTTTTTGCGCTTTTCCTTGCCTATTTTTCATGCTATAAAAAGTTTTTATTTACCCATTAACGCGGCGAGGGGTCCATGGCGGATCGGCGTCTGCAAGTCTTCCATACGGTCGCGCGCCTGTTGAGCTTCACCAAGGCCGCCGAAACGTTGCACATGACCCAGCCCGCGGTGACCTTTCAGGTGCGCCAGCTCGAGGAGCATTTCAACACCCGCCTGTTCGACCGCACCCACAATCGCATCAGCCTCACCGCGGCCGGAGAGCAGGTCATGGGCTATGCCGACCGGATCTTCGAGCTCTACGCCGAGATGGAGAACTCGGTGCGGGAGTTGACCGGCGAGATCAGCGGCGCCCTGACCATCGGGGCCAGCACCACCATCGCCGAATACATGCTCCCCACCTTGCTGGGGGACTTCAAGGAGAAATACCCCGAGGTCACCATTCACCTCAAGGTGGCCAACAGCGAGGGGATTGTCTCCCTGGTGGAGAGTAACGCCATCGATCTGGGGGTGGTGGAATCCACGGTCACCAACAAGAATCTGGCGGTGGAGGTCTGCAAGCGCGACCACCTGGTGGGTATCGTCCCCCCTGGCCATCCCCTGGCCAAGGCGACCGCGCTCAAGTTCGCCCGGCTGCTGGAATACCCCTTCATCTGCCGCGAGGAAGGCTCCGGCACCCGGGGCGTGATCAGCGAATACCTGGATCAGTTTCCGGAATGCGAGGGTGCCCTCAAGATGGCCATGGAACTGGGGAGCCCGGAGGCCGTCAAGGGGGCGGTGGAGGCCGGCATGGGGGTATCCGTGGTGTCGCGGGCGACCATCCAGAAGGAACTGCGTCTCGGGACCCTGGTGGCGGTGGAACTGGACCCCCCCCTGGAGCGGCCCTTCTCCTTCGTCCACCAGAAACAGAAGTTCCGGCTGCGGGTCATGGAAGAGCTCCTGGACTTTGCCAGGGCCTATTGCGAGGAGCATCCGGGCTGAGTGCTCGTGAAAAATCTGTTTCCCCTCCGCCGCGAACGCGCTATCTCGTGGTTAGCGTCCAGGCCCGGATTCCTGACAAAGCGTTTTTTTCACGGACACTGATCTCAGGTCGCGTGCCGGAGCATCGTCCCGCGCCGCTACTTTCCTCTGGAACCACCCACATGCTGACGCCCCCCCGGCCGCCCAGCGATGAGCGCCACCTGATCCGGATCTTTCGCCGCCTGGACCCCGAGTCCCGGCGCACCCTGCTGCGGTTTGCCGAGTTTTTACACCGCGATCGGGAGGGGCAGGCAGCCGGGGCGGGCGATGAGGCCGGGGGCCAGGATGCGGGCCCGGTGGAACCCCAGGCGATCCCCCGGCCCGCCGCGGAGACCGTGGTCGGCGCCATCAAGCGCTTGTCGCTGAGTTACCATATGCTGGATCGACACCCGATGCTCGATGAAACCTCGACCCTGATGGCGGCCCATGTCCTCAATGGTCGTCCGGCCCGGGAGGTGATCGATGAACTGGAGGCGCTGTTTGCCCGGCACTACGGCGCTTACCGCGAGCGTTTAACGCGCTGATCCGCGCAGCACAGGGAAGCCTTTTCGCCATGCAGGTCATCACTGACTGGTTTCGGCGCTATTTTTCCGATCCCCAGGTCGTCTTTCTGGCCGCGGCCCTTCTGGTGGGTTTCGCCGTGGTCCTCTCCATGGGCTACATGCTGGCCCCGGCCCTGGCGAGCATCGTCATCGCCTATCTCCTGGAGGGCCTGGTCTCCTACCTCCAGCGTTATGGCTGGCCGCGCCTGGTCGCGGTGCTGGTGGTCTATGTCGCCTTTCTGGTCTTCGTCATCACCCTCCTCTTTGGCGTCATCCCCGTGGTGTCGCGCCAGGTGACGGACCTGGTGCAGCAGCTCCCCTCCATGATCTCCTCCGGTCTGGTCTTCCTTGGCCAGTTACCGGAGCGCTATCCGGAGGTAATCTCCCCGGACCAGGTCCAGCAGGTCATCGGCACCATCCGCGCCGAGATCACCAGCTTTGGCCAGGGTGTCCTGTCCTGGTCCCTGGCTTCGGTGGTGGGCTTCATCACCCTGCTGGTCTATGTGATTCTGGTGCCCCTGCTGGTGTTTTTCTTCCTCAAGGACAAGGAGTTGATCATTGCCTGGTTCATGAGTTATCTCCCTAAACATACCCGAATCGCCGGTACCGTCTGGCATGATGTCGACCGGCAGATCTCCAACTATGTGCGGGGCAAATTCTGGGAGATCCTCATCGTCTGGGCCGCCACCCTGATCGGCTTCCAGGTGATGGGGCTCAATTACGCCATGTTGCTTGCCCTGCTGGTGGGGCTGTCGGTGATCATCCCCTACATCGGCGCCTCGGTGGTGACCATTCCCGTGCTCCTGGTCGGTTGGTTCCAGTGGGGTTGGTCCAGCGAGTTCGCCTGGATGGCCTCGGTGTACTTCATCATCCAGGCCCTGGATGGAAACGTGCTGGTGCCGCTGCTCTTCTCCGAGGTGGTCAATCTCCACCCGGTCGCCATCATCGTCGCCATCCTGGTCTTTGGCGGCCTCTGGGGGTTTTGGGGCGTCTTTTTCGCCATCCCCCTGGCGACCCTGGTGCAGGCGATCCTGACCGCCTGGCCGCGGGCAAATGGCGAGACCCTCGCACCTGAGGGCTTGTGAATAATTCCGTTTCTGCTCAGCCACATGCGTGCTATCGCGTTGTTATTGAGGGTGCCCAGAAGCCTGATCAGCTGTTTTTTTCACCGCCTCTGAGGGCGCGCGTCAGGGCATGAGGACAGGCGCCAGCGCACCGCCCTCCGTCTTCCGTCCTCCGTCCTCCGTCCTCCGCGGGGAAGCCCGGCTGCCCGGCACCGGCCCCAAAAGTTCCCGACCCTTTTCGCCGCTTTCGGACATTCTCCCGATGGGTTGTTGCTGGCGGCGGTGAGGGTGAACCCACAAGTCTCTGACCCTTTTCATCGCTTCCAGACACTCACCCCATGCGCTCCCTCACCACGGCCCGGTTCCTCTTTTGGTTCGCCCTCTTTCTGCTGCTGGCCCTCGCCTTGCGACCCTGGGTCGAGGACCTGCTGATCAGTTTTCGCGCCGAGCCCCGGGCCATCGCCCCCCGGGGCGATCTCGCCGGGGACGAACAGACCACCATCGCCATCTTCGAGGCCTCCACCCCGGCGGTGGTCTTCATCACCACCACCACCCGGGTCCTGGACCTCTGGACCCGGGACATCACCGAGATCCCCCGCGGCACCGGCTCGGGCTTCATCTGGGACGATCAGGGGCACGTCGTCACCAATTATCATGTCATCAAGGGCGTCCGCTCGGCCCAGGTCGGGCTCTGGGATCAGCGCAGCTATGAGGCGGATATCGTCGGTGCCAGCCCGGACCACGACCTGGCCGTGCTGCGCATCCGCGTCCCGACCTCCCGCCCGGCCCCCCTGCCCATCGGCACCAGCCAGGACCTGCGGGTCGGTCAGAAGGTCCTGGCCATCGGCAACCCCTTCGGCCTGGACTACAGCCTGACCACCGGCGTCATCTCCGCCCTGGATCGCACCATCCGCGGGGAACAGGGCCAGACCATCCAACACCTGATTCAGACCGATGCCGCCATCAACCCGGGCAATTCCGGGGGTCCGCTGCTCGACAGCGCCGGCCGCCTGATCGGTGTCAACACCGCTATCTACAGCCCCTCCGGGGCCTTTGCCGGCATCGGCTTCGCCGTGCCGGTGGACACGGTCAACCGGGTGGTGCCGGAGCTGATCGCCCGGGGGCACTTCCAACGGCCCAGCCTGGGTATCCGCGCCGACGATGCCATCAGCGATCGCATTCTGGAGCAGTTGGGCCTGGAAGGGGTGCTGATCCTGCGGGTGGAGCCCGGCTCGGCGGCGGAGGCGGCTGGCCTGCGGGGGACCAAGGCGGAACGCGGGGGAGGCGTTATCATCGGCGACATCATCCTCGCCGTGAACGGTCAAGCGGTGAGAAATCTGGTGGAACTCGCCGACCGGCTGGAAGGCCAGCAGGTCGGCGATCAGGTCATCCTCACCCTCGACCGGGGAGGGCAGCGGCTGGAGGTGGGCGTCACCCTGGAGGGAGGACGCCCCGGGTCCTGATCAGAAGCCGCACATCCCCGAGGGACAGCAGCCGCCGGCGCCACAGGCGGGGGCGGGGGCCATGCCGCTGCCCAGGCTGCTCTTGGATATGAGGTTGCCGCCGGTGGCGAGGCGATGGACCGGTGCGTCCGCCGGGGTCCCGCCCAGCTCGACCCCGGCCCGGGCGCAGAGATCGCCCCAGTTGGCGATGGTCTCGCTCATGCGATGGCTGACCTCGACCACCCGGTCATTGATGTCACAACGATAGTCGTATGTAGGCATGGAGTACTCCTTAGAATATCAGGAATGGCTGATATTCCAATTATATCGGTGGGCGAAAGGCTGACAAGCCAGCAATTCGTGCGGATTACCCGACCCTCCCTATCCATACCGAATATGGAAATGGGCAGCGGGCCTTCAGGCGGGAAAGCGCCGGATGGCCAGGTGGCGGTCACTCACCACCACGACTTCCAGGTCGGGGATGCCCGCCGCCTCCAGTTGCGCCCGGATCTCGGCGGGCTCGTAGGCGGCGAAGAGGGTGGCGCGAAAATCCTGTTGCAGGCTGGCCGGGAGATCGTCGGCGTAAGTGGCGACCAGGGATTCGGCCCATCCGGGCGAGGGGGGGCGCATTAGGTCCATGACCAGGAGCGGCGCCCCTGGTTTGAGGACGCGCTGGATTGCGCGCCAGAGGTCCAGGGGGTCATCGAGACGATGGAGCAGGTCAGCAGAGAGGACCAGGCCATAGGTGGCCGCGGGAAGGTCAGCGCTTGAGAGGTCCCCGGAGAGGATCCGGCAGCGACGCGCGACCCCGGGCATGGCCGACAGTGCGCTCGCCAGGGGTTCCAGCCGGGCGGGCACCGGATCGACCAGGTAACAGCGCGCCTTTGGCCAGGCCTTGAGAAAACCGATAGGGGCCGGGCCGGGCCACCCGCCAAGGGCCAGGGCGAGCTGGCCCGACAAGTCTCCCGGCTGCATTTCCCGCAGCAGCCGCAGGAAGAGGGCGTCGGTCTCGGTGTGGTCCGCGCTGGCCCAGGCCTGCGCCAGCAGCCGCTCCTCCTCAGGCCCGCGCGGGGGCAGGGGACGGCGTTTCACGCGCCCGGTCCCGCATAATGGGCGCGGGGGCGCCGGCGCCAAGTCAAAAGCAAAAGCCGCCGGTTGATGGATCGGGGCCAATGATTTGACAGAGGCCAACGACCGGCTGGATTGCGCCAGAACCAGGATGGGCGGCGCGGGTACCGGCATTGCGTAGTTTGGCGCCGCTGGCTCTGGCGCGCGATTCTGCGCGCCATCAAAGCCGGGGCGCCGCTCATGGTCATGGACATGATCCGCAGCCCATGGCTGCTCATGGCAGCCGGGCCTCACCCGCAAAGAGACTGGCCACCGTCTCCCGGGGCCGGGCCAGATGGACCTGGGCACCGTCGACCATGACCTCCGCGGCGCGGGGGCGGCTGTTGTAATTGGAACTCATGGTAAAGCCATAGGCGCCGCTGCCGCGGATGGCCAGCAGGTCCCCGGTTGCCAGGGCCAGGTCGCGGCCCTTGCCGAGGAAGTCACCGGTCTCGCACACCGGACCCACCAGATCCCAGAGGCCGCGCTCAGCGCCCTCCTTGCGCTCGGCGGGGACGATGTCCTGGACCGCCTGGTAGAGGGCGGGGCGCACCAGGTCGTTCATGGCGGCATCGAGGATGGCGAAGCGCTTGAGCCCCGTGTCCTTGAGATACTCCACCCGGGTCAGCAGGATGCCGGCATTGCCGGCGATGGCGCGGCCCGGCTCCAGCAGGATTTCGTAATGGCGCCCCTCCAGCAGGTCATCGAGGGCGCGGGCGTATTCAGCGGGCTCTGGCGGGGATTCATGGGTGTAGCGGATGCCCAGGCCACCGCCCAGGTCCAGGTGCTCGATGGGGATGCCAAAGCGCTCTAGGCGGTCGGCCAGCTCCAGGACCCGGGCCAGGGCGTCGAGGAAGGGCGCCAGCTCGGTGAGCTGCGAGCCGATGTGGCAGTCGATGCCGGCGACCCGCAGGTGGGGGCTGGCGGCGGCGCGCTCGTAGACCCGGTCGGCGGCATGGATGTCGATGCCAAACTTGTTCTCGCGCAGGCCGGTGGAGATATAGGGATGGGTACCGGCGTCTACGTCCGGGTTGACGCGGATCGACACCGGGGCGACGACGCCCAGGGCGGCGGCGACCCCCTCCAGCCGTTCCAGCTCAGCCTCCGACTCCAGGTTGAAGCAGCGAATGCCAACCTCCAGGGCGCGGCGCATTTCATCCGCGCGCTTGCCGACGCCGGAAAAGATGACCTTGGCCGGGTCACCCCCCGCCGCCAGCACCCGTTCCAGTTCCCCGACGGAGACGATATCGAAGCCCGAGCCCAGGCGGGCCAGGACATCGAGTACCGCCAGGTTGGAGTTGGCCTTGACGGCGAAGCAGATGAGATGGGGATGGTGGCCGAAGGCGGTATCGAAGGCCCGCCAATGGCGCTCCAGGGTGGCGCGGGAGTAGACGTAGCAGGGGGTGCCAAAGCGCGCGGCGATATTAGCGACCGGCACCTCCTCGGCGTAAAGGCGATGTTCCTGGTACTGGAAGTGGTCCATGGGCGGGTTTCCTGGCGGTCGCGAGTAACGGAGGTTGTCGTTTGGCGATCTGGGTTCGGCAGGGTTTGTATCCAAATCGGTGTGGCAAGGGCCGCCGGCATCCCCGTCTGGTCTGGGGTGGTTGGAGCCGGTCAGTGCCGGTCCAATAAGGGGGCCGCATCCACTGGCTGCCACCTCTGGCTAACGTATGGGTGGTGGCAGCGGTTCGGGGCCGGGGATCTCGGGTGGGGCGGCTGTGGGCGTAGCCGCCGGTTCGGCCTTGCTCTTGTCCTTGCCAGCGGCTTTACCCGCTGCAGGTTGAGAGGCCTGATCATCAGGCAGGTAGAGCGGGCCTTTCTGTCCGCAGGCGGCCATCATTTGGCCGATGCCCAGAATGATGACGATGACGATGAAGAGTTGGCGGCCCCAACAAAGCATGGCTGGCGGTTCCGGCGGTCAGAGGGGTAGGAAGGCGGCGCTGCGGGTCAGGGGGAGCGGCGGGTCAGGTCTTCGCTCTTCAGGTGATATCGCTAAGGCGCTTCGGTATTCGGTTGGGCAAGAAAGGTCAGTTTGCGGTCAGGCACAGAAGGGTCAGAGTCGGAGGGCGGCTGGAGATCCGCATCCGCCATCAGGTCAGGAAGTATCCGACTGCCGGGGCGGCGGAACTGACCGGGCGTTGCCCGTCTTGCGGGCCTGTTTGACGGCGGCCAGGTCCGGGGCCTCCCGACGCTTGTCGAGGAGGTGGTAAAGGCTGAGGAGGGGATGACGCCACAGCATGCGGGGGCCGGCATAGCGCATCACCACCTTGACCCGCTCCCGTTGGGTGGCGCTATAGCAATGGACCTGGCACAGATTACAGGCCGGTTTGTCCTCGCCAAAGGGGCAATTGGCCAGGCGCTGGTCGGCGTAACCCAGCAACTGGGCGCAGTCGTCGCAGATCCGCCCCCGATGGCCGTGGTGATCCCGGCAGTAGATGGCCATCATCGCTGCCATGGTCCTTCGTTCCCGGGCCAGGCGCTTGCCGGGGGGTGGGGGGGGAAGGGGGACCGTGGTCGTCATGGGGCGCGATCCAGGACCTGGAGTCGGTCGGCGGCCTTGAGCGGGCGGACGAGCGGCTGGAGGGCGGTTAGCTCCGCCGGCAAGGCGGCCTTGGCGGCAGCGGCGGCGGCGGCATCTGGGTAGAGGCCGAAGAAGACCGCATACCAGGGCCGCCCCCCCCGGCTCTCGGTGCGGTAGTAGACCCGCGACGGCAGGTCCGTCCGCTGGGCGAAGCGCCGGACGGCTTCCAGGTCACGAAAGCTGATGAGTTGTAGGGCCTGCTGGGGTTCCGCCAGCACCAGAGCGCTCTCGCCGGGTACTGTGCCTGACCCGGAATCCGTCGCGGTCTGGGCCTCGCCGATGGCGGCGAGGCCAGGCGCGGAGGAGGGGCCAGCGGGGGGGCTGGCGGCGGTCGGTGGCTGGCCCTGGGTCTGGTCGCCGGGGGTGGCCGCTGTAGGCTGATTCCCGGCCTCCTTCGTGGCCGTGGCGGCGGCTTGCGCCGCGCTGCCAGGTGCGTCGACACTTCCGGCGGCTTTGGTCGCCGCCGGTTCGGCAGGGGATTCCTCGGGGGCGAAAGACTTCTGCTCCAGGGGGAGATTGGCGGAGGCCAGGATAGTGGCCAGGCTGTCGCGCAGGAGCAGCATGTCCTTGCCCAGCCGTTCCTGGGCCTTCTGGAGGTCTTCGACCTTCTTCGCCAGATCCGTGCCGGCGGTCTTGAGCGCCTCGACCTCATCGTTCCGCGCCACGGGTTCCGCCGTCGGCTCGGTCTTGCTGGCCAGGGTCTCTTCCAGCCCTTTGAGGCGAGTGGCGAGATCGTTTACCCCGGACTGACGGGCCACGACTGTTTCCTCCAGATCGCCGGACAGACGGGTCACCGCCTCGTCCAGTTGTCCCAGCCGCTTGTCGAGGGGCGCGGTATCGATTTCCGACAGGCGGGCCACCGCCTCCTGGATGCCACTCAGTTGGCCGCTGATCTCCGCCTTGTTGGCATCGGCCTGGAAATAGCTGAAGACCATGGCGCCGACCGCCAGTAGCAGGGCGAGGAGGACGAACAGGGTCGAGGCCAGGCCGCGACGGCGCAGGTCGTCGTCAAACTCATCCCGCTGGGCATCCAGGGCACGTCGGACCTCGATGCCGGTCCGGCGACGGTCGTCATCGACATCGGCGATCCGGCCGATGAGGGCGACCTCGGTATCCCGTAGTTTGCTGGCCAGGGTCTCCAGGGTAAGGTGGATAGACGCCAGGCGCTCGTCCACACCCGGCGCCGTGGTGTCTGACGCTGGGATTACCGGCGGGCCGTCTGGGGTGGTCGGGACGGGTTCCGCAGGGTTGCGAGGGGCTGCGGCAGGTACTGGTTCCATGGGGTGGCGGCTCCCGATGCTCTAAATGGGCGGTAGCGGCTAGGCCATAACGCCAAGGTTGGCGGCGGTGGTTCGATCGTGCCAGGGTGGCTGGTTTGTCGGCGGGTGCCAGCTCGTTAAATGACAATGATCTCCCAGGCGGGGCGGGATTCCAAGTGGAAACCGCGCCCTGGCGGGGGGCAGGCAATTTTTAGCTTTCCCACATCACATTCTTCCCCCGTGCCGCCGCCGCGGCCAGCAGATCGATGAGGGGCAGCGCCCGGTTGGCCAGGCTCACGTGGCGACCCGCCTCCTCGTCACCCGGGGCCTGGTGGCCGCCGGCCCGGGGCGCCGGGTCCAGGGTATCTTGGGGGTGCTCTGCCACCGCGGCCTTGAGCCGCGCGAGGGCGACAGGGATGTCCTCCGCCAGCAGGGCGCCAGGCACCCGGCCGCTTTGGCCCATGAGCTTGAGCAAGGTCAGCGCCACGTCGCCGAACATGATGATGTCGGCATGGGCCTCGGTTTTGAAGGTGACCAGCATCTAAATTTCCTCGTCACGAGTTACGGGCCACCGGTTGGCCCCCGGAGAAGCAGTTCGTCGCCATGGGACGCTCAGCCTCATTATCCGTTACTTGACCGCCAGGGGTGTAGAACCCCGAACGGGGTCTGGCAATGGTATAGAATCCCCCTCTGATCAATCTCAGCCCTGGCCAGGCACCCAGCCACCGCCGGTTGCAACCCCGGGGCACCGACGCCTAGCCGATGCCTTGACGCCTGGTCGACGCGCTAATCAACGGAGCCGCTGATGAAGAAGACCCATGCCCTCCGGTCCGCTCTCGGGGCCCTGGGCCTCCTGCTTGGCCTGGCCGGATTTACTGGCCTGACCTGGGCGGACATCCCCGCCACGCCCCTCATGACCCTTTACAAGTTCAACGGCCCCCGGGCCATGCCCTACTATGACGTGGACGACTTCGTCCGCCGCGGTCCCAAGTCACCGGCGGGGCAACTGACCCAGGGCAGTACCATCATCCCCTGCCTGGTCATCCGCGCCGGCCAGCCGCTGACGGACGCCAGCGGTACCCCTTATGTCGGCTTCGAGATCGTCGTCGATGCTGCCAAGGCCGGCCCGGAGGCGACCGAGCGCTTCAAGCAGGCCCTCGCCAAACGGCAGGGGCTCCGGGTGGAAAACCACCACTGTCCCCCGGGCGTCGAGCGGGTCATCAACGTCCGCGATCTCTACGCCATGACCAAGGCCCCGGCCTTCGATCCGCCCCAGGGGGGTAAGGGTGCCGCCAGGGGCGGTCAGGGCGATGGTGCTAGTAGCCTTGACCGCCTGGTGCGGGATTTCCACAACTCGCCCTATTGCGCCCAGGTCAACGAGGAACTGGTCGGTCGCCGGTCGGCCCTGGAGAAGGCCTGGGAGCGTTACCAGGCCGCCAACCCGAGCCGGGCCTCCGCGACCGAACTCAAGCGAGCCATGCACCTGGACTATGTCATGCGCACCGCCCTCTTCGAGGCCCACCTGGGCCGGGGCTGCAACGCCTACGGGGCCTGTGAGCGCAACATCATCGCCCTGTCCCTGCGCAACCGCGTCATCGGCCAGTGCCGTCGGGACCAGGGCTGCCGTTACCCGGGAGACTTCCAGGGCGCCGCCTCCTCCGTCTCCCAGTACAACATCTGGGACGAGTTCCTTACCCAGGTCTCCGGCCTCACCTCCTGCTATCTGCGCGATGACCTCGGCAGCGCCGGCACGGCCCGCAGCGGCCCCTACTATGACAAGCTCCAGGCCATGCACGCGCAGAGTCTGGCGGATTTCGAGCGCATCCTCTTTGGCGATGAACAGGACCTGCGTGACCTCTTCCCGGGAAACTCCCTGGCGGACTTACAGGGCCTGCGCAACTACTACCACGCCCCGGCCATGGGCAAGTGCTTTCCCGAGCATCCGGGGGCGGAGTACATGACCGGCGCCGTCGCCCGCAAGGGGGACGATTTCGCCCTCATCGCCAATACCCGCGTCCAGGTGGAGAACAAGGTCGGGGACTCCTATCGCTTCCGCGAGTTCCTGGTCACCGAGGACGAGGATGCCGATCGCATCCGTCTGGAGGACAACTATCCGGGCTTCCTCCTTGATGCCCGCAAGGTCAGTGGCAAGCCTCCAGCCGCCTGCCCCCCCTATGGCATCCCCGCCGGTTGCCGTCAGGGCAAGGTCGGGCGCTACCGCAAGGTCCCCTCCTGGCTGGCCGAGGGCAAGCCCCTGGAACTCAAGTGCCAGATCCAGGACCGGGGGGAGGGCTGCCAGTCCACCCCAAGCCCTAAGACCGTCAGCGTCGGGGGCGTCTGCGACACCCAGATGCGGCCCGTGGCGCACGTCAACTGAGTCCCGGAGGCGGCGGCGGCTTGAGCTACGACATCCTCTTTGCCGGCGAACTTGCCCCCGGGGCGGATCAGGCCCAGGTGCGGGCCAGGCTTCAGGGGCTGTTCCGACTCTCGGATGAGGCGGCGGCCCGTCTGTTCAGCGGCCAGCCGCTGGCACTGAAACGGGGTCTCGAACAGGCCCAGGCGGAGCGGCTGCGCCAGGCCTTTCTGGCGGCCGGGGCGATGGCGCGGCTGGTCGAGCAGCCGGCTTCTTCCTTGACCGCCGCGGTCGCTCTCCGGCCGGAGCGGGATGGCTCGGGCAGGCATTCCGGTGCTTCAGCGGTCACGCCGGCCAGCGGGTCGGGAGCTGCTGAGGTCACGTCGGCCAGCGGGTCGGGAACTGCTGAGTTCGCGCTGCCCAGCGGGTCGATTACTGCGCAGGTCGCGCCGGCAAGCGCGCTGGCGGCCAACCCTTTGGCTAGCCCCGATTCACCGGCATCGCTCTCTGCCAGTTCCACATCGCTCTCCTCCCCACCCATCCCGTCCTCTAGCCCTCCTCAAGGGGTCAACTGGTCGCTGGCAGCGGTGGATGACCGGCCACTGGAGCCGGCCCCCGACCATCCTCCCCCGGCCGTCGACATCAGCCGCCTGCACCTCGTCACTGGCCAGGACTGGAGCCTGGCGGATTGCGACCGGCCGTCGCTCCCGTCGGCGGTGCCCGATATCAGTCACCTGCGCATCCTGGAGCAGGAAACGGAGTTGAGTTCATGAGCGAACGTTTCGAGCATATCGTCATTGGTGGCGGTATCAGCGGCCTGGGGCTGGCCTATTACGCGGCCCGCCGCGGGGTTCCCACCCTGGTGCTAGAGGCCCAGGGGCGGGTCGGCGGCTGCCTCCATAGCCCGACCTTCCCCGGTTGCGGTGATTTCTGGGTCGAGGCGGGGGGCCATACGGGCTTTAACAGCTACGGCCACCTGCTGGATATCCTCGGCGACCTGGGGATGATGCCGCGCCTCACCCCCAAGGCGAAGGTGAGCTATGCCCTCTGGCGGGGGGGGCAGCGCCACCGGATTCTCTCCGCCCTGCATCCCCTGGAACTGCTGCTCTCCTTGCCGCGCCTGTTCTCGGCCAGGGCCAGGAAGGCCAGCCTGAGCGTGCGTGACTATTACGGCCCCGGGCTGGGGGCGAAGAATTACCGGGACCTGTTTGGTCCGGCCTTCAGCGCGGTCATCTGCCAGCCGGCGGATGAGTACCCGGCGGATCTGCTCTTCCGCCGCAAGCCCCGGCGCAAGGAGGTGTTGCGGGCCTTCACGCTTCCCGGCGGCCTGGGTGAGATCCCCCTGGCCCTCGCCCGGCAGCCCGGCGTGGAGGTGCGTACCGGGCAGGACCTGGTCGGGGTCCAATGGGATGGTAAGGACTTCCGGCTGCTGCTAGCCGATGGGGGCGAGTTGCGGGCCGGGACCCTGAGCCTGGCGACCCCGCCGGACGTCGCCGCGCGCCTGCTGGGTCCCCAGGCGTTGGCGGCCCATCCCCCGGCGGTGCCGGCCCTGACCCAGGAGGGCCTGGCGGCCATCGCCGGGATCGGCATGAGCGAGGTCGAGACCCTGGTGGCGTGCGTCCCCGCCATGGCCTTGGGACACCTCCCGCCCACCGCCGGGCTCATTGCCGTGGACGATGCCTTCAACGCCATGGTGGCGCGGGACTATCTGGCCGATCCCGCCTATCGTGGTTTCAGCTTCCACTTCCGGCCTGGCGCCCTGGACGCCGCGGGCCAGATGGACCGCGCCTGCGCCGCCCTGGGAATCGAGCCGCATCAGGTCGCCGGTCAGTTCCCGGTCCACAATCGTCTGCCGGCCCTACGCGTCGGCCATGGCGATCGGGTGGCGCGCCTGGATGCCGCCCTGGCCGGTACCCGGCTGGCCATCACCGGCAACTGGTTCCAGGGTGTCTCCATCGAGGATTGCCTGACCCGGAGTCAAGAAGAGTGTGATCGCCTCTTCCCTACCCCGACTCCCGACAAGGTGGTGGCCCCTTAAGGCAATCTCAGTGAATGGCCGAAGATGACTGTCAGGAGGAATTCGCCGTGGGTAAAGTGATGTTGGCTGCCGGTCTGATCGCCGGTCTGTGGGTCAGCGCGGCTGGGGCTGACGAGGTGATCGGCAGCGTCAGCACCCGCTTCAAGGTGTTGGGCCCCAACGACAAGGTGGTGATCGAGGTCTTCGATGACGAGGACGTGCCGGGGGTGGCCTGCTATCTCAGTCGGGCCAAGACCGGGGGGATCTCCGGGGCCGTGGGGGTGGCGGAAGATACCTCGGATGCCTCCATCGCCTGTCGCCAGATCGGGCCCATCAAGTTGAGCGAGGAGATCCGCTCCGGCAAGCGGGACGGGGACGAGGTCTTCAAGAAGCGCACATCACTGATCTTCAAGTCCATGCAGGTGGTGCGCTTCTTCGATCCCAAGCGCCAGGTGCTGGTCTACCTGACCTATAGCGATCGCATCATCGAGGGGTCGCCCAAGAACAGCATCTCCGTGGTGCCACTCCAGCCGTGGCCCGGGACGCCCTAGACCAGGACCAGGTTGTCCCGGTGGATCAGCTCGGCCTCGTTCAGATAGCCGAGGATGGTCGCGAATTTTGAGCTGGGCTGACCCGCGATGCGCGCCGTCTCTTGGGCGTCGTAGTTGACCAGGCCGCGGGCGACCTCCCGGCCCTCCGGGTCCAGGCAGGCCACCACCTCTCCCCGTTCGAAGGCCCCCTTGACGGCGGTGACCCCCACCGCCAGTAGGCTGGTCCCCTGGGTGCGCAGGGCCTTGACCGCCCCGGCGTCCAGGGTCAGGCGACCTCGCACCACCAGGTGGCCCGCCAGCCATTGTTTGCGCGCCGCCTGGGCCTCCTGGACCGGGGTCAGCAGGGTGCCGACCGATTCCCCGGTCCGCAGGCGGGTGAGGACGCCCTGGCCCCGACCGGGGGCGATGACCGTGGGGGTGCCGGAGCGCGCCGCCAGACGCGCCGCTCGCACCTTGGTGACCATGCCCCCCAGGCCCAGGCCGCTGGCGCTGCCGCCGGCCACGGCGTCCAGCAGGGGATTGTCCACCCGGGTCTCGGGGATGAGGCTGGCCTCGGCGGAGAAGCGGGGATCGCGGTCGAAGAGACCATCCTGATCGGTGAGCAGGACCAGCAGGTCGGCCTCGATGAGGTTGGCCACCAGGGCCGCTAGGGTGTCGTTGTCGCCGAAGCGTAGTTCGTCCGTGGCGACGGTGTCGTTCTCGTTGATGACCGGGATGACTCCCAGGGTCAGCAGGGTGCGGAGGGTGGTGCGGGCGTTGAGGTAGCGGTTGCGATCCACCAGATCGTCGCGGGTCAGCAGGACCTGGGCCGTGCGCAGGCCGCGCTGACCGAAGCCGTCCTCGTAAGCGCGGATCAGCCCCATCTGGCCGATGGCGGCGGCGGCCTGGAGTTCGTGCAGGGTCTGGGGTCGGCGCTTCCAGCCCATGCGGGCCATGCCCTCGGCGACGGCGCCGGAGGAGACCAGAACCAGGTCGGCGCCCGCCTGGCGCAAGGCGGTCATCTGGTCCAGCCAGGGGGCCAGGATCTCGCGGTTCAGGCCCTGGCCATCGCTTGTCAGCAGGGCGCTGCCGATCTTGATCACCCAGCGGCGGGTGGCGGGCAATTGGTCACGCGTCATCATCGCGGTCAGTAACTCCAGTCGATCCTGGTTACATCAATCCAGGGGATGCCAGCCTTCCTCGTCGGCGGCAACCTCTTCCTCGTCCCGTTCGGCGAGGCGCAGGGCCTCCAGCCGCTGCATTAGGTCCGCCATGAGTTCGGCGGTGCCCGTGCCGGCGAGGGCGGAGATGGCGTAGACCGGGCCCTTCCAGCCCAACTGGTCTAGGAGGCGCGCCCGCCGTTCGGCGAGCTCCGCGGGGGTCAGCAGGTCGCATTTATTCAGGACCAGCCAGCGCTCCTTTTCCATCAGCCCCGCGCCATAGTGCCGCAGCTCGCGCTCGATCTTGCGCACCTCGGTGCTCGGGTCCTGGCCCTCGTCCAGGGGGGCGAGGTCCACTAGGTGCAGCAGCAGCCGGGTGCGCGCCAGGTGGCGCAGGAAGCGCAGCCCCAGGCCGGCACCCTCGGCGGCGCCCTCGATGATGCCGGGGATGTCGGCGATGACGAAGCTGTGGTCCCTGCCAAGGCGCACCACGCCCAGGTGTGGCTGGAGGGTGGTGAAGGGGTAGTCCGCCACCCGGGGTGTCGCGCTGGAGACCTGGCGGATGAGGCTGGATTTGCCGGCGTTCGGGAAGCCCAGCAGGCCGACGTCGGCCAGCAGGATCAGTTCCAGGCGCAACTCCCGCGTCTCCCCCGGCGTGCCTGGGGTCCATTGGCGCGGGGTGCGGTTGACGCTGGATTTGAATCGGGCATTGCCGATGCCATGGAAGCCGCCCTGGGCGACGGTCAGGCGCTCGCCCAACTGGCAGAGGTCGCCGAGTTGCTCGCCGGTCTCCTCGTCCCAGACGCGGGTACCGACGGGCACGCGAATCACCAATTCTTCGCCCTTACGTCCCTTGCGATCGCGGCCCATGCCGTTCTGGCCGCGCTCGGCGCGGAAGGTGCGCTGGAAGCGCAGGTCCACCAGAGTGTTGAGGTTATTGTCGGTGACCAGATAGACGCTGCCACCGTCGCCGCCATCGCCACCGTTGGGGCCACCCTTGGGGATGAATTTTTCGCGGCGGAAGCTGACGCAGCCGTCGCCGCCATCACCCGCCTGGACGCGGATGCGGACCTCGTCAACGAATTGCATGAGCCTTGCCGTCCGGGGTCATGAGCGGGGAAAGGGGGCAGGGTGCGAACCCGTTGACCAGAAATGGAAAAGCCTCGCCGAGGGGCGAGGCTTTGTCCGGGCCACCCGGGTGGCGCGACCTCAGAGGGTGTCGACCATCACGTATTTGCGATTGTCGGGGCCCTTGACCTGGAAGCGCACGATGCCATCCGTCAGGGCAAAGAGGGTGTGATCACGGCCGCAGCCGACATTGTCGCCATTACGGAACTTGGTGCCGCGCTGGCGGATGATGATGCCCCCGGCGGTGATGCGCTGGCCACCGTAGACCTTGACGCCCAGCCGTTTGGATTCCGAGTCGCGGCCGTTGCGTGAACTGCCGCCTGCCTTCTTATGTGCCATGAGATGTGACTCCTCAGCCCGCGCTGATACCGGTAACTGCCAGCTCCGTGTAGGATTGGCGATGACCGGCCCGCTTCAGGTGGTGCTTACGCCGCCGGAACTTGACGATTCTGACCTTTTCGCCACGACCGTGGGCGATGACCTTGGCGGCGACCTTGCCGTCCGCCAGGTAGGGCGTGCCAACCTTGACCTGATCGCCATCGGCGACCATCAGTACCTTGTCGAGTTCGATGTCGGCGCCGGCCTCGACCGCCAACTTTTCGACCCTCAGGGTGTCGCCTTCGGCGACCCGGTACTGCTTGCCACCGGTATGAATAACCGCGTACATGACTGTGCCCTTCCCAGCGATGACCAGTATCCGCCCCACGTGTCGACGGGAGGCTAACCAAAGACCGGCGATGATAGCGCCTGGGTTGACCGGCCGTCAAACCGACCTTGCGCTGAATTCGTCGGGGAGCAAGCCCTTGCCTCTTCTTTCGACTTGGGGCGGCCGTCCCGGAGGCTCGTCCCGGCGGCCGCGCCTCGGCCCCGGGGCAGGAGCCTTGGCGTCATTGGCCAAGCTCCTCGTTGACAGGCACGGCGCAAATCCCTAGCATCCATCTAGTCTTTTGCCGTTAGCCGACTTCAGTCGAAAATGTCCTTGAACGAACTAAGGGCCCCCGTTGCCGCGGATCTGCGGGCGGTGGACGCTCTCATCCTGCGCCGTCTTCAGTCCGACGTGGTGCTGATCAATCAGATCGGGCACTACATCGTCAACAGTGGCGGAAAGCGGCTGCGCCCCCTCAGCGTGCTCCTGAGCGCCCGGGCCTGTGGTTACCCGGGTGAGCGGCACATCGACCTCGCCGCGGTGATTGAATTCATCCACACCGCCACCCTGCTCCACGACGACGTGGTGGACGGCTCCGAGCAGCGCCGGCACCGGGATACGGCCAATACGGTCTGGGGCAACGCCGCCAGCGTGCTGGTGGGAGATTTTCTCTATTCCCGATCCTTCGAGATGATGGTCGAGGTGGGCAGCATGCCGGTCATGGACATCCTGTCCCATGCCACCAACCGCATCTCCGAGGGTGAGGTGCTGCAACTGCTCAATTGCAACGATTCCACCACCACCGAGGCGCGCTACATGGAGGTCATCGAGCGCAAGACGGCGACCCTGTTCGAGGCCGGCACCCGCATCGGCGCCGTCCTAGCGGAATCCACCCCCGCGGTGGAGCAAGGCATGGCCGACTATGGCCGTTGCCTGGGGGTGGCCTTCCAATTGGTCGACGATGCCCTCGACTATCGCGCCAAGGGCGAGGAGCTGGGCAAGAATCTGGGCGACGACCTGGCCGAGGGCAAGCCCACCCTGCCGGTGATCCGCGCCCTGGAGGTCGGGACCCCCGCCCAGCAGGCCCTGCTGAGGGAGGTCATCGAGACCGGCGGCCGTGAGCGCATCGCCGAAGTCGCGGAGGCCATTGATTCAACCTCGGCCATTGACTACACTATTCGACTCGCACGCCAATACGCGGGGGAGGCCAAAGCGGCTCTCGTCCTGCTTCCCGAATCGGCGTCGCGCCTCGCGCTGGAGAAACTGGCGGACTTTGCCGTCGCCCGCACCTACTAGCGCCAGATTCACGGGGTGTAGCTCAGCCTGGTAGAGCACTACGTTCGGGACGTAGGGGCCGGAGGTTCGAATCCTCTCACCCCGACCATCTCTCTTCGGCGAAAGCCGTCAGCCATTTCCGCTTTTTTTCTTCCCCCTCAACCGTGCTCGTCACGGCTGATCGCCTCCTTTCTCCGGACCGAGTCATGAGGGGGCGCCCAACCCCCCTGAAAACAAAAGTCTTTGCCGCAACGTTCGCGCTAACGACTACTGGTCGCGCTACCGGTCACTTTCGCTCGCGCCTCATCATCAGTACTCTTTCTCGTAGGCGATACCGGCGCGGCTGCCGCTGGTGGCGCCGATGTCCGTCTCCAGCTTCAGGTTGGGAGTCAGTTCGATGCGCAGCACCCCCTGGGTCTCGCCGGCGCGGGTGCCCTGGCGGGCGCCGAGGTAGACTCGCTCGGAAAGCTGGCGACCGGCCTCGGCGGAGGTGCCCCCTTTCTCGTCGGTGCCGATACTGAGGCGGTCCAGGCCTAGGGCGGTGCGGGCGCTCTCCAGCAAGCCGGGTCCCTTGGGGCCGATGCCGGCGAGGCGGGCGGCGGCCAGGCCGACCTGGGCGGTCTGCCAGGGGGAGAGGCGGGTGCCGGCGACGCCGAAGAGCAGCCGCGACAGCACCTCGTCCTGAGGCAGTTCCGGTTCGCCACGCAAGACGATGCGCGGTTCCGAGGCGGTGCCCTTGACCCCAAGGATGGCGGTGTTGCCGGCCGCCGTGACCCGGGCCTCCAGGTCCAGGGTGGGGTCCAGGCCGTTGGCGCCATCCAGACCGATATGGCCCTCGGTGAAGCGCAGGGTCTGACCGATCAGCTTGTAATCGCCGCGGATGAGGTTGAAACCGCCCGTGTAGGTCGGGTCCGCCACCTGGCCGGTTATCCGCACCTTGCCCCCCAACTCGGCATCCACCCCCTGGCCGCGGACAAAGATATTCCGCGGGGCCGCCAGGCTGAGGTCCAGGGCCAGGCGGAGGGGTATCTCCGTGGCCTCCCGGGGGTTGGCGGCCGGACGGGGCTGGCGTGAGACCCCCTCTTCATGTACCTGCAAGACCGGGACGCTGGCGGCCAGATGCTCGGGCAGGCGGATGTCGATGCGGGCAAAGTGGGCGTCACCGGCCAGGGTGGCATCGCGTGCCGGTCCGCGCAGGCGGAGGTCGGCGTCCAGCTTCAGACTGAGGAGATCGGAGCGTAAAGGCTCGGCGCCCTGGGCGGTGAGGGTCAGGTCCAGGGGCAGGTCGGGGGCGAGGAGATCCACGCTGCCCTGGAGGGCCAGGGTGCCGGCGCCGGCTTGGCCGCGAACGCCTTGGAGGCGCATGCGCTGACCATCCATGACCAGGTCACCGGCGATGCCCGTGAGACTAAGGCCCAGATTCCAGTCGCGGAAGGCGACGTTGGCCAGCCGCAACCGGCCGTCAAACCGGGGGGCCTGGAGCTGACCGCCGAGGCGGAGGTCGAGATCGACTAGGCCCTTGGCCTCCCGGCCCGCGGCGGTCAGCAGCGGGTCGAGGAGGTTCAGATCCACCCGGCCCGTGGCGCGCAGGCCGAGGGCGCCGGGTGCCAGGGGCAAGGTGCCCCCGATCTGGCCGCTCAGCCGCAGATCACCCTGGGGGCCAAGGGCTGCGTTGGCCTCCAGGACGTTGGCGCCGGGCTTGAGGTTCAGGGTCGCCGCCAGGGTGGCGGGGGGGAGGCCGAAGCCGCCATCGGTGGGGAGGCGTAGGCCGTCGGCCTTGAGTCCCAGGGAACCGGTCGGGGCCGTGGGCGAACCTTGGAGTTCCGCCTGGGCATCGAGGAGGCCTGCGGCCAGGGGCTGGCCGGCGAGACCGGCGAGCCAGGCCAGGTCCAGGCGGTCGAGGCGGGCCTTGAGGTCCAGCGTCGGGGTCAGGCGGCCCCCCAGATCCAGGCTGCCACCGCCCAGATCCAGCCGCAGGCGATCCACCGCCACCCCCGCCGCGAAGCTCAGGACCGTGGGCTCCCGGAGGCGCAGGCTTTCCCCGCGGGCCTCGGTCGCGAAGCGGTCGAGGGTCAGGCGCCGGCCGGGGATATCCAGTCCCGCCGCCGCCGTCAGACGGGTGGGTCCCAGGGGCGTTTCCAGACTGGCCTCGGTGGTCAGGGCCAGGGCCTGCTGGGTTCCCGCCGCGGTGAGGCTCAGCTCGCCCCGGGCGCCGGCGGCGGAGAGTCCATCCAGGTGCGCCCGAGCCTCGATACCGGTGAGATGTTGCAGATCCTGGACCTGACCGTCCAGGGTGAGGCGCGCCAGGGCCAGGTCACCCGGTAGTTGCAGGTCCTGGCCCCGAGCGGCGATCTGGGCCTGATCCGCCGTCAGGTCCAGGTGGAGATCGAGGCTCCCGGCCAAGGGCTGGCCCACCAGGGGTTGGAGCGTGGCGAGGCGGGGGGCCTGGAGATCGAGTTTACCCACCGGCAGTAGGGTGTCCGGGGGAAGACGCAACTGGCCCTGGGCCTGGATACCGGCTAGGTGACTGGCGTCGATGGCGAGGGACAGGGTCCCGTCCTCCTCGCGCGCGCCCAGGAGCTGAAGACTCAGAGGCTGGCCGTCCCAGTCGCCCTCCAGGCCCAGCGTGCCGCGTTGGTCAAGCAGATGGGCCGCGAGCTGGCCCTTGATCCGCGTTGACCCCAGGGCGGGGAAACGGGCGTCCAGGTTCAGGTTGGCGGTGAGGTCCGCGGGGGCGCTGGGTTCTTCATCCTTACGAGCGATCGAGGCGGCGCTGGCTGTAGTGGATGAACTTGCATTGGAAAGGTGGCTGGCAATAGCATCTGATGACGCCAAAGTGTGTGCTGCCGAGGAATCTGCCGGTGCTGCGGTGGCTGACGCTGCCGCGGACGCTCCCGGTGTTGGGGGAGTCTGCGCCCTAGGATCCATTACCCGGACCGCCGGCCAGTCCAGGTAGCGGCTTGCGGCCGCCGCCAGGGCGAAGTCGGCATCGATTTGGGCGCTGCCCTCCAGCTCACGCCCGAGGAGCTGGCCCAGGGTGGTGAGTTGGGGCAACTTGAGGCTGGCCTGGCCCGCTAGCGTGGCGATTTGACCCGTGGCGCTAAATTGAGCGAGGGGGTGATCGAGGCTGAGACTGAAAGGCAGCCCTGGCGACTGGGGGGCGACCTCGGCGGCGATGTGCAAGGGCTCCCGACTGATCTCCACCGGGACCGCCGGCGATTGGGCGCCCGTGGCCAGGGCCTTGAGTTGCAGGCCCTGCTCATTGCCCTCCAGCGTCGCGGTCAGTTGGGAAAGATTGGACTCGGCGTAGCTCAGGCCCTCGGCATCCAGGTGGGCCTGGCCGCGAGGGGCGAGCCAGGGCCCGCTCAGCTCGGCCTGGAGGTGGATCGCCTGCCAGGCCAGGGGTACCCCCAGGTCTGGTCTCAGGGCCAGCGCCGGCAACTCACCGGTGAGATCGAGTCGGGTGGTGGCCTGGCCGGGTAGGTCCAGGACACCATCGGCGTCGACTTGCAGGGGACCGGCCGCCAGCCTGGCCTCCAGGGCCAGGGCGGTCAGGGGACCGCTACCGGTCGCGGCCAGTTGCCAGCGGTCGACCTCGGGGGGTAACTCCACCCCTAGATGCTGGAGGAGGGCGCTGATCAGGCCCGCCGGGGCCTCTT
Source organism: Candidatus Thiosymbion sp. (assembly GCA_018435665.1). Taxonomy (GTDB): domain Bacteria; phylum Pseudomonadota; class Gammaproteobacteria; order Chromatiales; family Chromatiaceae; genus M0108. The sequence goes on from JAHDND010000004.1 coordinate 65,067, forward strand.
GTACCTGCACCTCTAGGTGGTTGTCCCGGGGGTTGGCAGCGAGGGCGAGCTGGTAATGGTCCTCCCGATCGGGGGTGCGTAGTTCGAGCCAGGCGCTGAGGATGCTAGCCTGGGCGGCCTCAGTCGCGGCCGTATCCGGCAAGTCCGGTGCCTTAGGGTCAGGCCCGGTGGTGGGGATGCTGGCCTCGACCTTAGCAACCTGCTCTGGTTTGGCCGTCTCTTGTGGCTCAAGCCAGGCAGCGACGGCCGCCAGGCTGGCCAGGGTCCCCTGTCCGGTGACACTCAAGGCCGGGGCGCCAGGGAGGACCTCACCCAGGGTGAGGCGCTGGATGCTGAGCTGGCCGAGTTCGAGGGGTGGCAGGTACCAGCCTTCTCCCTCCGCGGGGTCTTCCTCGGGTTCGGCGTCGCTGGCCGGGAGTCGATCCAGATGGACGGCGGCGGCGCTGAGGCGGGTGACCTGAATCCGGCCCCGCAACAGGGGCCAGGGGTTCAGGTCCAGGGCGGCGTCGTCGAGGGTAAGCCAGGGACCGGCGTCATCGCTGATCTCCAGGCGGCCGAGACGCGGGGCCAGGGGCAGCTGCCCCTCCAGGCCCTGGAGCCGGACCCGGCCGCCGCTCAGGGCATCCACCTGATCGACGAGGAAGCGTTGCCCGGGGTCGGTGTTGGCGGCCAGCAGCAGGGCGGCCAGCAGCAGCAACGGCACGCCGATGAGGATGAGCGCCAGGCGAGCCAGGAGGCGCGCGAGGCGGAGGAGGGGCGAGAGGAGCGGGGGCCAGGGCATGGTCACCAGGCCTGGCCGATGCCGATGTAGAACTGGACCGCCGGATCGCCGGCGTCGTTGTTCAAGGGGGTGGCCAGATCCACCCGCACCGGTCCGACGGGCGTCCGGTAGCGGACCCCGGCACCGGCGCCGATGGACCAGCCGCCGGTGCCGGGGAAGTTCTCATCGGAGACCGCGCCGGTGTCGACGAAGACGGCGCCCCCCCAATTGCCCCACAGGTGCTGACGCAGTTCCAGGCTGGTCTCGAGCAGGTTGCTGCCGCCCTGGGGCTGACCGGAGGCGGTCTCCGGGCCGATGGATTGGAAGGGGAAGCCACGGACCGAGCCACCGCCGCCGGCGTAGAAGCGCCAGTCCGGAGGTACGGCGCTGGCCGTGGCGCCAAAGATGCGCCCGATTACCAGCCGCCCGGCGAGGATGGTGTCGCCCGTCGCGGTCCCGGCCGTCAGTTGGGACAGGTCCAGGTAACCCGTGCCCGTGGCGCGCAGGTGGAAGAAATCGTCCGCGTCGCCGCTGAGGACCTGGGTCGGAGCGGCCCGCACGTCGAGGCGAAACCCCTGGCGGGGATCGAGCAGATCGCCGGCGCCGTTGTATTTTAGGGTCAGGGGCAGGAAGGCGAGGTTGTAGTCCTGGACCACCTCGTCCTGGGTGATGCGCGAACGTTCCAAACCCAGGCCCGCGCCGGCCTGGAGATCCTCGCCCAACCGCCATTGCAGGGCGATGCCGGCGGTGATGGCGTCCCGATCATAGGCCTCGAGGAATTCCCGCACGGCGGCGGTGTCCAGGTGCAGGTCCTGGTCCCGCCGCCAGAGGTCCGGCTTGACCAGGGCCGCGCCCAGCAAATAGCTCGGCTCGCTGGTGTAAGGGGCGCCCAGGGTGCCGATGTCGGCGCGCAGGGTGAGGCGCTCGGCGCGGCCCAGCAGGTTGCGGTGGGTCCAGGAGGTGGAGACGCTGCCGCCCTCGTCCGTCGAGTAGGCGCCGGCGAAACGCAGCACCCGGGGCGGGCGCTCGGTGACCTCCAGGGTGAGGGGGAGGCGACCCGCCGGGTCCGGGGTCGTCCCCGGGACGAGCCGGGCGCTGGCCAGCACACCGCCCGCCATCAAGTCCCTGCGCGCTTGCTCCAGCCGGCTGGTCGTGACGAGTTCTCCCGGCTCCAGGCCCAAGCGGCGGCGGACATAATCTTCCTTGAGCCGGTCCAGGCCCTGTATCTGGAGATTACCCAGGCCAAGGGCGGGACCGGGCGCGGCCGTATAGGTCACGTCCATGGTGCGGGTGTAATGATTGACGAGGACGTCCGGGGCGGGGACCTGCGCCAGGGCGTGGCCCTCCTCGCGCAGGGCGGCCAGCACCGCCTGGCCAGCGGCGAGGACGCTGGCGGCCAGGGCCGGCTGGCCCGGGGTCAGGGTGAAGGTGGCGCGGACCGACGCTGAAACCGGACCTTCAAGGCGTGCCTTGCCGATGTGATAGAGGGGGCCCAGATCGATGGCGACCGTTACGGGGATCTTCCCGACCGCGCCTGTCACGGCCGACCGCGCTTCCAGCCGCGCCACCAGGTCCGGGGTCTCCAGAGGGAGGCCATCGAAGCGGATGTCGATGTAGGCGTCGTAGTAACCGAAGCTGCGCAGGACATCGTCTAGACGCGGGAGGTCGTCGTTGGCCCGGGCAACCAGGGCGAAGGGGCCGGCCTGGGCCTCCTCGCGCAGGCTGGCGAGGAGGGAGGCATCCAGCAGGGCCTGGTCCATGGCCTCGTGGCCCGTCGGGTTGATCGTCAACTCGTAGGGGAGGATCTCTGCCGCGAGACGCTGACTGCCGAGCAGGCTGAGCAGCAGACAGAGGAGGCTAAGAAGACCGGGGCCGAGGCCGGGGCCAAGACTGTGAGCAGGGCAAAGACCATGACCGGGGCCAAGAGCCGGACCGGGAGCGCGGCCGGCAGTGAGCCGAGCTCCCGGTCCGGGATGCCGGTCCGGCTCAGTCGTCGTAGTGCTCGGCGCCGCGGCGAATCTTGCGGACGGACTTTTCCAAGTCATCGGCGACCTTTTCCACGGCCGACAGGACGGCGTTGGTGATGGCGGACTCGATCAACATGGCCAATTGGCCGAGATCTTCGTCATTGAGGACCTTGCGGGCCTCCTCGTCAAGGATTTCCTTGAAGCCCTTGACGACTTGTTTGGCTTGCTTCTCGTAGTGCTTTGACATGACGTTAGCGGGTCTCCCTGGGTTCAAAGCGAGGCGGGGCTCAGTTGATCGATCTGGGGCGCGACCACGATCTCGGGGTCGGGCGGGCAGGCGACTTCCGGGTTACGGTTTGGGTAAGGACACTTGGAGAGCAGGAAGCGCATGGCGTTGATGCGGGCCCGCTTCTTATCGTCGGACTTGATGACGGTCCAGGGACAGTCCGCCGTGTGGGTATAGAAGTACATGTTTTCCTTGGCGCTGGTATATTCCTCCCACAGGTCTAGGGATGCCAGGTCCATGGGGCTGAGCTTCCACTGTTTCAGGGGGTCATGCTCGCGGGACTTGAAGCGCCGCAACTGCTCCTTGCGGGTGACCGAGAACCAAAGTTTATGTAACCGGATGCCGCTGCGGACCAGCATGCGCTCAAGTTCCGGGGTCTGACGCATGAATTCCAGGTACTCGGCGGGAGTGCAGAAGCTCATCACCCGCTCGACCCCGGCACGGTTATACCAGGATCGGTCGAAGAAGACGATCTCACCGGCCGCCGGCAGATGCTGAAGGTAACGCTGATAGTACCACTGGGTGCGTTCGCGATCGTTGGGTTTCTCCAGGGCGACGACGCGCGCGGCCCGGGGATTGAGGTGCTCCATGAAGCGCTTGATGGTCCCGCCCTTGCCGGCGGCGTCGCGACCCTCGCATAGCACCATGACGCGTTCGCCCGACTCCTTGACCCAATTCTGCCACTTGAGCAACTCGATCTGTAATTGATACTGGACGTCCATGTACTCCGTCATGGCCATCTTTTTCTTGTACGGATAGTAGGCCTCGGCCTCGCGCTTGAGTTGCTTTTCGTCGACCTGGATGTTGACCAGCACGTTGGCGGGCTTCTCCTTCTTTTCGTCCTTTTCGCTCTTGGCCCCCTTCTCGGGTGATTCGGGTTTATCCCCGCCCTTGGTCTCGGCGGCCTTGGCCGGTCCACTGGAGGCTGCCGGGGCTTTGCCCTGGCTGGCCGTCGCCACCGGGTTGGGGGTGGACTTGGCGCTGGCCGGGGCCGGGGCTGGCCCCGCTGGTGGCGTTTCGGTGGTCGGCTTGACCTCGTTTTCAGTCATGTGCTGCCTCCGCGTGCAGGTTGCATCGTTGTTGTGGCTAGGGGGCGATCCCGGCGGCCGGACCCAACGCGGGCCGCCAGGGCGTCGTCATGAAGCTGCCAGGGCGTCGTCATGAAAACGTAATAGTAGAGCATCCCTAAGTCGATACCAGCATTAATTGCTTAGAAAAGGGAGCAACGGCGGCGATTGGCGGATATTGAGCGCCGATCTGCCCGAGGAGCACGAAGGATTGCCCGCACCCTGCATGCTGCCTGGGGGTGGGATGGGCCGGTGTGAAAGGGGCGGGTGCCCTCGAAGCGCGCGAAAAAAAGACCATCGCTTGGTTGACAGGGGTTGGGGCCTTGAGGAAAATTCCCGGTCTTAATTTTTTTCCGCGATTCATCCCGGATTTCAGGAGCAATCACTTGGCCAACTCCCCCCAAGCCCTCAAGCGCGCCCGTCAGGCCGAGCAGCATCGCCAGCACAATGCCTCTCGCCGCAGCGCCATGCGCACCTATATCAAGAACACGCTCAAGGCAATCGCGGCGGGTGACAAGGAAGCGGCCATGGCGGCTTTTAAGACGGCGATGCCCTTTATCGACCGCGCGGCTGGTAAGGGGCTGATCCACGCCAACAAGGCTGCCCGCCACAAGAGTCGGATCAACGCCCGCATCAAGGCGATGGCCTGAGGTTCTCGATCGGCCGGTCCCCAGAGCGACCGGATTACATCTGCCTCTGGGAACAGGGCGAAAACCGGCCAAAAGCCGGTTTTTTTATGCGCAAGGATCCCAATCGTTGCCCGTTGGTTCTGTAACAGACGCATACAGAACCGAGAGGTACAGATCACGACCTAGCCAGCTATTCCTCCACCGCCATGACCCCCGCCAATCTGTTCACCGGTCTCCCCGCCCTGGAGGAGGGTGAGTTCTTCGAGGATCTCTGCCGCCAGGGTCGGGTACGTATCGAGCGCATCCTCAGCAGTGCCAGCCCCGATCCCCTGCTTTATGACCAGGAGCAGGACGAATGGGTGCTGTTGCTAGAGGGGCGGGCGGTGCTGGAACTGGGCGGGGAGCCTGTCACCCTGAAGCCGGGTGACTATCTGTTCATTCCCGCCCACACCCCGCACCGGGTGCTGGAGACCCGGCCGGCGCCGCGATGTCTCTGGCTGGCGATCCACCTCTATCCCCCGGACCCGCCGGGCGCCGGGTTGCCGGAGACCTGATCCGATGTTGGACCAACCGAATATCCTGGCGGTGCGGGGCTATCTCCTGGAGCTCCAGGATCGCCTCACCCAGGCCCTGGTGGCCGAGGATGGCGCCGTCCACTGCCACGAGGACGCCTGGGAGCGGCCCGCCGGCGGCGGTGGCCGGACACGAATCCTGCAAGAGGGCGCCCTCTTCGAACAGGGGGGGATCAACTTTTCCCACGTCCACGGGTCCCATCTGCCGTCCACGGCGACGGCGCGGCGCCCGGAACTGGCGGGCCGGGCCTTTCAGGCCCTGGGCGTGTCGCTGGTGGTGCATCCCCGCAACCCCTATGTCCCCACCTCCCATGTCAATGTGCGGTTCTTTCTGGCGGAGAAGGAGGGTGCGGCGCCGGTCTGGTGGTTCGGCGGTGGTTTCGACTTGACGCCCTACTACGGCTTCGTGGAGGACGCGGTGCACTGGCATCGGGTCGCCCGCGCCGCCTGCCGGCCCTTTGGGGCGGAGGTCTATCCGCGTCTCAAGCGTCAGTGCGATGAGTACTTCTTCCTCCGCCATCGCCAGGAGCCCCGGGGTATCGGTGGCCTCTTTTTCGACGATTTGGACGACGGGGGCTTCGCCTGCTGTTTCGACTTCCTGAAGAGCGTTGGTGACCACTATCTACCCGCTTATCTGCCCATCGTCCAGCGGCGCAAGGGCTTGCCCTGGAGCGAGCGGGAACGGGCCTTCCAGAAATACCGCCGGGGCCGCTACGTGGAATTCAACCTGGTCTACGACCGCGGCACCCTCTTCGGCCTCCAATCCGGCGGGCGGACCGAATCCATCCTCATGTCCCTGCCACCGGAGGTGAGCTGGCGCTATGACTGGCATCCCACCCCGGGGACGCCGGAGGCGGAACTCTATGAGCGCTTTCTGGTGCCCCGGGATTGGCTGGCCGGCGAGACCTGACGGCTTCAGACCTGGCGGCGTTAATGTCCTTTCGCCGCAATGTCCACCGCCTGTCAGGACTCCAGATGCTCCCGAAGCCAGTCGCGGATCTGCGCCGTGGAGCGCGCGCCGCTGAATCGGCCCCGTTCCTCCCCGTCGCGAAAGAGGATGACGGTGGGAAAGCCCCGCAGCCGATAGTGGCCAGCCAGCTTCATGTTGTCACCCTCATCGACCTCGACCTTGGCGAGGCGGACCCGGCCCTGACATTCCGCCACCGCCCGCTCCAGGTGAGGGGCCAGGGCGTGGCAGGGCGAACACCAATCGGCCCAGAAGTCCACCAGCATGGGGTGGTCCCCTGAGGCGGCGATCACCTTCTCCGCGAAATCCGGGCGGTCGACGGCAAAGGTAAGGGAATGCTCGGCATGCGGTTCGTAGGCGTGGGGATGGTCATGCCGATGGTCATGGCGCTGCTCATCGGGGCGGTGGTGCTGGAACATGGCGATAGAGGGTGGCGGTCCTGGATGGGATGATGGGGCTGAGACGCTGCCGCCAAACGGGCACTGACCAAGGCCCCGCCCTGGCTGCCGCCGCGAAAGGGACGGGTCGAGCGGTCGGGAGCGAGGCGCTGGGGCTAGTGCTATGCAACGGCCGAAGGTAGGATATTTTCCCATACTGGCGCGCGACCGCGGCAGATATGAACCACTTCAACAGGATTAAGGACCTCTTCATGGCCTCAGATACTCAGATCGCTCCCGGATTTCCCGCCCTGCGCCCGCGGCGGATGCGCCGCGACCCCTTTTCGCGCCGACTGATGCGCGAAACCCGGCTGGGCCCCGAGGACTTTATCTACCCCGTCTTCGTGCTCGAGGGCGAGGGCCAACGCGAGGCGGTGGCCTCCATGCCCGGCGTGGACCGCTTGAGCATCGATCTGCTGGTCGAGGAGGCGCGGGAGGTCCTGGACCTGGGCATCCCGGCCATCGCCCTCTTCCCGGTCACGCCCTTGGCGGTCAAGACCGAAGACGCCCGGGAGGCCTACAACCCCGACGGCCTGGCCCAACGGGCGGTGCGCGCGCTCAAGCAGGCCGTGCCGGACCTCGGCGTCATCACCGACGTTGCCCTCGACCCCTTCACCACCCACGGTCAGGATGGCCTGATCGATGCCACCGGCTATGTCCTCAATGACGAGACGGTGGCGGTCCTGGTCAAGCAGGCCCTGTCCCATGCCGCCGCCGGGGCGGACGTGGTCGCGCCCTCCGACATGATGGACGGCCGGGTCGGCGCCATCCGCGCCGCCCTGGAGCAGGGGGGGTACATCCACACCCGCATCTTGGCCTATGCGGCCAAGTATGCCTCCAGCTTCTATGGCCCCTTCCGGGATGCCGTGGGTTCGGCGGCCAACCTGGGCGGCGGCAACAAGTACAGTTACCAGATGGACCCGGCCAACTCCGATGAGGCCCTGCGGGAGGTGGCCCTGGATCTGGCCGAGGGGGCCGACATGGTCATGGTCAAACCGGCGCTGCCCTATCTGGACATAGTCCGCCGGGTCAAGGAGCGGTTCGGTGTGCCGACCATGGCCTATCAGGTCAGCGGCGAATACGCCATGCTCAAGGCGGCGGCCCTCAACGGCTGGTTGGACGAGCGCGCCGTGGTGCTGGAGGCCCTGCTCTCCATCCGCCGCGCCGGGGCCGACGCCATCCTCACCTACTACGCCAAGGATGCCGCCCGCTGGCTGCAAGGCTGACCCGTGACCGACCGCTATGCCGTCATCGGCAACCCCATCGGCCACAGCAAGTCGCCCCTCATCCATGCCGCCTTCGCCCGGCAAACCGGGCAGGATCTGGACTACGGGCGGATCCTGGGCGACCGCGTCGACTTTGCCGGGGATGTCCGCCGCTTCCTGGCCGCCGGGGGGCGGGGACTCAACGTTACGGTGCCCTTCAAGGAGGCGGCTTGGGCCCTGGCGGATGAACTGAGCCCCGCCGCGGCCAGCGCCGGGGCGGTCAATACCCTCACGGTGCTGGAGGGGGGCCGACTACGGGGCGACAACACCGACGGCGTGGGGCTGGTTCGGGATCTGGTCGTCAATCACGGCTTCGCGTTCCGGGGGGGCCGCGTCCTGCTGCTGGGCGCCGGCGGCGCGGCCCGGGGCGTGCTGCTCCCCCTGCTGGCGACGGGTCTGGCCAGCCTGACCCTGGCCAACCGCACGGCGGCCAAGGCCCGGGAATTGGCCAGCCTGGCGGGGCGGGCCATGGCGACCGGGGGTGACAAAATAGGTGAAGGAAGTGAAATTGGCATTCAAGCCGGGGAGGGAATACCACTGGATGCGGGTGGTCTGGTGGTCCTGGCCGGCCGCCGGTTCGATCCCGGCGTCAACGCCGACGCCACCGCTCAGGATGGGACCATTCTGGTCGCAGGGACTGTCCCGGTAAATGGGGTTGGTCTGGAAGACCTAGCGGGACAGCAGTTCGATCTGATCATCAATGCCACCGCCGCCGGTCTGGACGGGGCGGTGCCGGACCTCCCCGCCGATTGCCTGGCCCCTGGCGGCTGGACCTACGACATGCTCTACGGCGATCGGCCCACCCCCTTCTGCATCTGGGGACAGGCCCGGGGCGCCGCCCGCGCCCTGGATGGCCTGGGGATGCTGGTGGAGCAGGCGGCGGAATCCTTCTGGCTCTGGCGCCGGGTGCGGCCCAGCACGGCACCCGTCATCCAGTGGCTACGCACCGGCGCGCCACCAGGAATCAGGCCCTGATCCCAGCCCTGATCGCTCGCTGATCCCAGCCTTCGGCCCTGACGGCCGAGGGTGGGAATTCCCGGCCGGGTGCCAGCTCAACCGACCTGGCGTTTCAGCCAGTCCAGCAGGCCGGGGACCGCGGACCAGACGTCGCGCATGGACTCGCGGTAGGACCAGGCGGTCTCGGCGCTGGTGGGACTGGGGGTCCGCTCCCGGGCAGGGGGGCGGGCGACCCGTTTCTGGGTCAGGTAGCGCGGTATCAGGGGCAGTTGATCCTGGGCGCGGCGCAGGGCCTGCCGGGCCTGCTTGGCGGCGCCGCCCCGGTAAAGGGCCAGGACCTCGCCGTAGACCAGGTCCACCAGCCGGTCCTCGGGGTAGCGGTGAGCCAGGGCCAGCGCCGCGACGTCATCCCCCTGGCGCAGGTGATGGTTCATCAGCTCGGCACGCAGGCCGTGATGATCCCAGGGATTGAGGCGCAGCAGGGTCTCGAGGCTGGCGATGGCCCCGGCCTCCGCCCCGCTCTCCACCTGGCTGAGGTAATGGCGAAACAAGAGCCGGAGCGCCGGCCGGTTTTCCGGGACCTCCCAGGGGAGGGTGGCCTGGGTGGCGGCAGGCAGGGCCTGGCCCAGGATGGCCGCCGCGCGGGCGAGCAGGGGCGTCAAGAGGGTATGTCGGACCCAGCTCAGGGCGGTATCCGGGTGGACATAGAGGACGGTGACCAGGTCATCGAGGATGTCCAGGCTGTCCGCCGCCTCCGGATGGTCATTGAGAAAGTCCACCCAATCCTCCGCCAGATCCTCATCGCGCTCCCAGGGGTGGAGCGAGCCCGCGGGGAGGATGAGCTGGAGGCCAAGGGGTTTGGCCCCCGGGTAGATCCGGCGCCAGTCCCTTTCCAGGGCGGTGCAGGCCAGGGGCGGCCGCGGGCACTTCGCCCATTCGGCTGACGGGGCGGGGTGGGGGAGACCGGCCACCAACCCGGAGGTTGAAGCTGGCGTGATGGCCCCTGCCACTGTCGTCGCGGCCGCAAGACCAGGTGACGGGGCGGAGGCCGGGACCAGGGAATAGGTGGGCAGGGGGCGCCGGGTACTGGCGCGTACCCAGTCGCGTAGATCCATGAGGCAGGGGTCGAGGATCTCCGCCTGGCTGGTCATCAAGGCATCCTGGGGATCGGTGCTGGCCTGCTTGAGAAAGTCCAGGATACCGAGATCCGCCTCCTCGGCGCGGCGGAGTTTGTGGCGCCAGAAGAGGGCGCGGTCACGGGCCAGGTCGTTCTCGTGCTGCGTCGCCAGCAGGGCAATCTCCAGGAGGGCCGTGCCGGGGTTGTCCGGCGCCTCGCGCTGCGCCTGGGTGTAGGCCCATTGCGCCTCGATGAAGGCCCCCTCGTCGATGTGGATGGTGCACAGCCGCCGCCAGGCGGCCGCCCGCAGGCCGCGGCAGGGGTGCTGACGCATGCGGTCCAGGAACTGGCGTTTCTTCTTGCCGTGATCGCGACGATCGTAAGCATCGCAAAGGACATTTAGGGCGTGCTCGCCGTGCTCATCCGCCGGGGTGGCGACCTCCGGGGTGAAGAGCGGCTCCAGGAGGGCGATGGCCCGCCCCGGCCGGTCCGCCATCAGCCAGCGCTCCGCCGCCAGGCCCAGCAGCGGTGTGGGTACCTGACCCGAGGCCAGGGCCGCCCTGAAGCGGGGTTCGGAGAGTTCCACGAGAAGGAGCTCCCACATCAGCTCCGTCGGTATGGATGGCAGATTGTGAATGGCGCCGCAGCACTGGCCATAGGCGCTGCCCGAGCCACAGGGGCAGGGCAGGGCCGGATTGGGTTCGTTCAGCGGCCGTGGGCGGAAGCCGCTGCCAGGCAAGGGCGTGGCATCCCAGATGGCCCGGGCGAGCAGGAAGGCCAGGCGGCGCGCCTCCAGATCCTCCAGGTCCGGTTGCTCCTCTTGCAGGCGGGGGGCGAGTTGCCGCTGCGCCCAGCGCAGGAAGGACAGAGCCTGTTCGTCCGTCAGAATCCTTTGCAGGCAGAGGAGGAGGATATCCTCGAAGGGACTGTCATCGGCGAGTGGGGGCTGTTCAGGTCCTGAGGTGAACATGGTCTGTTTCCTGGCGAGCGGCGATCGGACGAGCATTTTAGCCCCATGGCGCCTGCTCCTGGTCCCCGGGTTGGGGCGATCACCTGGGCGGGGTTCTGCTATACAATTTTCACCTCCCGGGACGGGGCCAGCAGGTCGTTCCACACCTAACCTTTGGTTTGGCCATCACTCATGCAGCCGATCCGACTGCTCAGCTACAACATCCAGGCCGGTATCCATACCCGTCAGTATCGGGAATATCTGACCAAAAGCTGGAAACACCTGCTCCCGCATCGGGAGCGCCAGGTCAATCTGGGGCGCATCGCCGCCCTGTTACGGGACTTCGATCTGGTGGGGCTTCAGGAGATCGACGGCGGCAGCCTGCGCAGCAGCTTTATCGATCAGATCGAATACCTGGCCGACGAGGCCCGCTTCCCCTTTTGGTATCGGCAGGTCAATCGCGACCTGGGCCGCTGGGCCCAGCATGGCAATGGCGTGCTCAGCCGCCTGCGTCCGGCCCGGGTCAGCGAGCTCAAGCTCCCCGGCCTGCCGGGGCGGGGGGCGGTGATCGTCGAACTGGACCTTTCCGATGGCGGCATTCTGGGCATCTGCATCCTCCACCTGGCCCTGGGCTGGCGGGCGCGGGGGCGGCAGTTGCGACACATCGCGCAAGTGGTGCAACGCTACCCTTATCTGGTGGTGATGGGGGACTTCAATTGTGGCTGCCGCAGTCGCTCCCTGCGGCAATTGATCCGAGATTCCGACCTGCGCGGCCTGGACTGCGAACTCAAGACCTTCCCCAGTTGGCAGCCGCGGCGCAGCCTGGATCACATCCTGGTCTCGAACCGGCTGCGCATCCTGGACGCCGAGGTTATCGACTATCCCTTGTCCGATCATTTGCCCTTGAGCATGACCATCGCCCTGCCAGAGGGGGTGGGGTTGGTCTGAAACATCGTTCTGGCCCGGTCTTTCCGCCCCACCCTGCCTAAGTCCGCTCAGTCTTGGACGCCAAAGTGACGCCAGGGGCTTGCGGTGAGGCTGGTCAGGGCGGCCTGGAATTTGGGCGTCGGCTCCGCCTCACCGGGGAACACCTCCTCCACCCAGACGAAACTGCGGCCGAAGCCGGCCTTGCCTTTCCAGTCCCAGGTCCAGAGGGGATGGCGGGCGCCGCAGGTGGGGCAGGGGATTTCCCGGCCTGGGTCCACGTCCACGTACGGGTCCACGTCCAAGTCCTGGTACGAGTCTGGCGCTCCGTCGGTTCCCGAGAGGGAGAAATACTGAGGGTTCATGCCGCGCTGCCGTTCCCGTTCCAGGTCCCGTTCCCGGTCCGAGTCCTGGGCGCCGTCGGTTACCAAGACCGGTCTCGGGTCCGGGCACTGGTCCGCGAAGGCGGATAACGCCGGGTTGGGAGCGCGGCAACTGGGACAGCGCGGCGGCCGGGTGTTGCCACCCCGCAGGAGGAGGGGGCTGGCCAGGGGACCGACCAGGTGGACATGAGTAAAGGGCTCGCCCTTGGCCCCTGGGGTCAAGCGAAGATTGACCGCGCAGCCGGCGAAGGTCAGCAGGTTGAAAAAGCGCTCACCAATCAGAAAACCGCGGCTGGGTGCCGGCGGCAGGGTCAGGGCGCCGCCCGGGACCGCGTCCGCGGGCAGGGGTTGGCCGATGAAACCCAGGTCCTCCAGGTTGGCGCGCAAGACCTGGGGGTCCACCGCCAGCCAGGGGTCCGCGGGGGTCAGCAAGAGTCGGCCGGTGTGGCGGGGCTTCATGTCACGCCGTCACCGGCCTCCTCACCGCGCCCGGCCCAGTCCCGGGCGAACTGCCAGGCGGTGCGGCCGCTGCGGGAGCCGCGCTGCAGGGCCCAACGCAGGGCGGCGGGATCGACCCGTTCCGGTGCCCGGACCTCGGCGCCGAGCCTCCCGAGCCAGTGGTGGACGATGGTCAGGTACTGGTCCTGGGTGAAGGGGTGAAAGGAGACCCAGAGGCCGAAGCGGTCGGACAGGGAGATCTTCTCCTCGCTACTCTCCCCCGGATGGATCTCGCCGTCAATCAGCCTCGCCTCTTGGTTCTCGCGCTGGAATTCCGGCAGCAGGTGGCGGCGGTTGGAGGTGGCGTAGATCAGCAGGTTGTCCGGCGCGGCGCTGATGGAACCCTCCAGCACCGCCTTGAGGGCCTTGTAACTGGACTCGTTGGCCTCGAAGGACAGGTCGTCGCAGAAGATGATGAAGCGTTCCGGCTGGCCATGGATCAGGTCCAGAACCTCCGGCAGGTCCACAAGTTCATCCTTGTCCATCTCGATCAGGCGCAGCCCTTGGTGGCGCAGCTCGTTGAAGATGGCCTTGATCAGCGATGACTTGCCGGTACCCCGTGAGCCCCAAAGCAGGACATTGTTGGCCCCGCGCCCGGCAAGAAACTGCTGGCTGTTGCGCAGGATCTCCGCCTTCTGCCGATCCAAGCACAGCAGGTCCTTCAGGGCCAGCCGCTGGGGATGGGACAGGGCGTGCAGACGGCCCTGGCCGCGGCCATCCCGGCGCCAGCGGAAGGCGTGGGCGTCCCAGTCGGGGGCCACGGGGGCAGATGGCAGCAGGGCCTCCAGGCGGTCCAGCAGGCGCGCGGCGCGCCCCAGTAGATCGGTTACGTCGGTCATCAGGGTTCAGTTCTGCCTTTCAAGGGTACCCAAGGCAAAGCCGCTTTCCGGTCGGATGAATGAGGGAGGGTCGGGTGGCGACTGGCAGGGGCGTGCATGGCAGGGATGCCATGCCCGAGCCTCCAGGGAAGGATTCACGGCGTCCCCTGCCAGACGCCACCCGATCCGGGAACGCCGCCAAACGCTAGGCGATGGAACTTCTTGAATTCCGTCAGGCATGAATCCGCCGGTACTTGAGCCGATGGGGCTGATCCGCCTCGGCCCCCAGGCGGCGGTGGCGGTCGGCCTCGTAGTCGGCGTAATTGCCCTCGAACCAGGTGATCCGGGAGTCGTCCTCGAAGGCCAGGATATGGGTGGCGACCCGGTCCAGGAACCAGCGGTCATGGCTGATGACCACGGCGCAGCCGGGGAAGGCGAGGATGGCCTCTTCCAGGGCGCGCAGGGTCTCCACGTCCAGGTCGTTGGTGGGCTCGTCCAGGAGCAGCAGGTTGCCGCCGCTCTTGAGGACCTTGGCCAGGTGGACGCGGTTGCGCTCGCCCCCGGACAGGTCGCCGATACGCTTCTGCTGATCGGTGCCCTTGAAGTTGAAGCGGCCGCAATAGGCGCGGGAGGGCATCTCGTAGCGGCCGACGATGATGTGGTCGGCCCCGCCGGAGATCTCCTCCCACACCGTCTTGTCGGCGTCCAGGGCGTCGCGGCTCTGGTCCACGTAACCGATCTCCACCGTCTCGCCGATGCGCAGGGTGCCGGCGTCGGGCTGCTCCTTGCCGGTCAGCAGGCGGAAAAGGGTGGTCTTGCCGGCGCCGTTGGGGCCGATGATGCCGACGATGCCGCCCTTGGGCAGGTTGAAGGACAGGTCTTCATAAAGCAGGCGGTCGCCGTAGGCCTTGCTCAGGCCCACCGCCTCCACCACCAGATCGCCCAGGCGCGGGCCCGGCGGGATGTAGATCTCGTTGGTCTCGTTGCGCGCCTGGAATTCCTGGGACTGGAGCTCGTCGAACCGCGCCAGGCGCGCCTTGCTCTTGGCGTGGCGGCCCTTGGGATTGGCGCGCACCCATTCCAGTTCCTGCTTCATGGTCTTGATGCGGGCGGCCTCCTGCTTCTGCTCCTGCTCCAGGCGGGCCTCCTTCTGCTCCAGCCAGGAGGAGTAGTTGCCCTCCCAGGGGATGCCATGGCCGCGGTCCAGTTCCAGGATCCAGCCGGCGACGTTGTCGAGGAAGTAGCGGTCGTGGGTGACGGCCACCACGGTGCCGGGATATTCGTGGAGGAAGCGCTCCAGCCAGGCCACGGACTCGGCGTCCAGGTGGTTGGTGGGCTCGTCCAGCAGCAGCATGTCGGGCTTGGACAGGAGCAGCCGGCACAGGGCGACGCGCCGGCGCTCGCCGCCGGACAGGGTGCCGACGTCGGCCTCCCAGGGCGGCAGGCGCAGGGCCTCGGCGGCCACCTCCAGGGTGCGCTCCAGGTTGTGGCCGTCGCTGGCCTCGATCAGGTTCTCCAGTTCCGCCTGCTCCTTGGCCAGGGCGTCGAAGTCGGCGTCCGGCTCGGCGTAGGCGGCATAGACGGCGTCCAGGCGCTCCAGGGCGGTCTTGATGTGGCCCAGGGCCTCCTCGACGTTGCCGCGCACGTCCTTGGCCGGATCGAGCTGGGGTTCCTGGGGCAGATAGCCCACCTTGATGCCGGGCTGGGGCCGGGCCTCGCCCTCGATCTCGGTGTCGATGCCGGCCATGATGCGCAGCAGGGTGGACTTGCCCGAGCCGTTGAGGCCGAGCACGCCGATCTTGGCACCGGGAAAGAAGGATAGGGAGATGTCGCGCAGGATGACGCGCTTGGGCGGCACCACCTTGCCGACCCGGTTCATGGTAAAGATGTACTGCGCCATGGCTGAATACTGGCTCTCGTCTGGGCGTTGAGTTAAGGGATTAGGGGCGGTGCCCGGAAGGAGGCTCGCGGGACCTGGCAGAGCGCGCCGGAAGGGGCGGGCCCGACAGTTGGATGCCGCACCGGGGCGAGCCGGCCCTGACTCTGAATCCTGGGTGGGCGCGCCGTTGGGCGTAAACTGGGCGACATTATTCCACAAATACCCCCTCCCTTCCGGTCCGCGGCCGGACTGACGGACCGAGGATACCCATGCCCGATCCTAGCGCCACCCGTCCCTTCCCCACCCCCACTTCCAGCCCCATCCCAAATCCCGGGCACTACCCTGATGCCGACCCAGGGTCCAACCCTGAGCCTAACCCTAAGTCCAGCCCTGAGCCAGAACCCAGAGCCAACCTTGCCCCCATCCCGGTCATCGGTTTCGTCGCCCCCAGCGGCACAGGCAAGACGACCCTCATCCGCCAGTTGGTCCCCCTGCTGCGCCAGCGGGGCTTGGGGGTGGGTTACCTCAAGCACAGCCACCACCAGGTCGAGGTCGACCGCCCCGGCAAGGACAGCTTCGAACTTCGTGAGGCCGGGGCCAGCCAGGTCCTCCTCGCCACCGGCGAGCGCTGGATCATGCAGAGCGTTCAGCGCCAGCCTGGCCCGGATCCGGAACTGGCGGGGATGCTCGCCCTGTTCGACCCGCGACTTGTGGATCTCATCCTGGTGGAGGGCTTCAAGTTCAGCGCCTATCCCAAGCTGGAGGTCCACCGCGCCGCTCTGGCCAAGCCCTACCTCTTTCCCGGGGATCCGAGCATCCGCGCCCTGATCAGCGACGCCCCCCCGCCGGCGGGCGAGCATCCCCCCCTGCTGCCCTTGGGTGACCCGGCGGCCATCGTCGATTACCTTCTTTCCCTGCTTATAGGCGACGCCTATCAGTCTTAGGCATCGCTGGGGAGGGTCGGGTGGCGTTTGGCGAGGGTGTCGACCGCAAGGATGCGGTCGTCAAGCCTCCAGGGATGGATTCAGGTTGTCCCCCGCCAGACGCCAGCCGACCCGGAAACACCGAGAAATTGCGGTGTGGTGACTATCTCCCTCCTTCTTCTCCTTTCCTTCTTCCTCTCTCCCGCCCGCTCAGTCCGGCTTGCCCCGCGCCCCGGTCAGGGTCGACCTTTCCGCCGTCAGGTAGGCGATCCAGCCTGCCTCGGGTTCCCCCTCCTCCACGGGGACGAAGCGCCCGTCGGGCTGACCCTCGTCGTCCCAGCCTTGCCAGTAGCAGATGACCCGGCCGAAGCCGGCCTCCGCCAGTAATTCGCGGATCTCCGGTAGGGACCAGAGCCGCCAGTCGTAGGTAAAGGCCCGCTCCAGACGAGAGCCGTCGCTGAAGGCGAAGTGGATGTAACACAGGAGGCGGCCGCTGACGGGGTCATACTGGTCCTGGTCCCAGATGTAGGTGAAAGGCCCCGCGTCACCCTGAATCACCCGTTCTTCCACGATCACGCGATAGGAGTCATACCCGCCATAGGCATCGAGAAAGAAGATCCCGTCCGGCTTCAGGGCCTCCCGCACTTGGCGGAAGTAGCGCAGCATGGTGCCCCGCTCCTTGAGCAGCCAGTAGCTGAAATTCAGGGCGCAGATGACGTCCTGTCCCCCGGCATCGACCCCCAGGACGTCTTCCTGGCGCAGGTCCAGGCGCTGGGCCTGGCCCACGTCCAGCCGGGAGAGGTTGTGGGCCCGCCCCCAGGCAAGCACCTCGGGGTCGATGTCGACGCCGGCGGCCCGGTTGGTCTTCCGCCGCCGCACCCATTCGCGGCACAGGGCGGCCGTGCCGCAAAAGTCCTCGCGCAGACGCCGGGCGGTCTTGCAGCGCAGTTCGCGGTAGGTGCGGTCGATGAAGTTCACCTCGGCCTCGGGACTCTGCACCGATTGCTCATAGAGCCGGTGGCGATCGGCTTGGGAGGCGAGGCTAGGGGGGTCTGGGGTGGGGGTCATGGTCGTCGCTGACGGGAATGGCAAACCTGGGCGGTCGCTTATGTACCACAGCTGCGTCACTCCCGCGACCCGGGGTCAACCGTGGTCAAGCGGGGTCGCTGGGAGGTCACCCGGGGTCACCGGGAGGCCTTTCCGTGAACGCTGAAGCCCCATGGTCAGCGCGAGCCGCCGAAAATTGGATGGCCGATGACGGCCGGCTGGCGAGGTCCCTTGGCCAGGCTGTTTCCACCTCTTCCCGAGGCAATGATGGCGAAGGGCTTGCACGACCGTCGGGATTCCCTTATCTTGCCGCCCTTCCACCGGCACGGTAAGAACAGGATGGTTCCCCGCGCCAGTCTGGTGGTTCCCCCGGAGAGGTGTCCGAGTGGCTTAAGGAGCACGCCTGGAAAGTGTGTATACGGCAACGTATCGAGGGTTCGAATCCCTCCCTCTCCGCCAGATAACCTAAAATTCAAGCAGTTGCGAATTATTCCGGACTGCCTGATGTCAACTTTCCCCCGCGATTGTCATCCAATCCTTCTTGATGTGACCCTCCGTCTGGTCCAATCCTGAGCCCTCCGGGTAGGTACAGGTCATGAATACTGACCCCGGGGCTTGGTCCCTCATCTATTGTTACCGGACCGGGAAGTTCCTCCTCGGCAAGCGCAGTCAACTCGTCCATAAGCCCGGTCTCTGGAACTTTTTCGGTGGTCACCTGGAGCCTAATGAATCCCCGCGGGCGGCGGTGCTGAGAGAGCTGGACGAGGAAACGGGCCTTTCCCCTGACATGGCTGAGCTTCAGCCCTTGGGTATTGCCCGCTTCTCGGAACTGGGCTATGCCGCCGGATTGCGGGAATTCCACTACTTCGTCATGTTCACGGAACGGGAACTGAAGCCCAAACTCGGTCCCGAGCATAGTCTCTCCCGCTGGTTCCCCGCCACGGCCATCCCCAAAAACATGAATCGCCCCTCCAGCGTGGCGATCGAGATTGGGCTGACCCTGAAGGCGCAACAACTGGCGCAGCAACTGGGGCTGCGGTAAGCGTGGCGGTAGCAGGGCACATGGCCGCTGGGTCCGCGGATTCACTGACAGGGCTTGACCGTGGATACTCCTGATAACCCCTGGCCTGCGTGCTGGTTCGACCCTGACTGTCGTCGTTGTCCGCGCCTGGCGGGCTTCCTGGACGAGGTGCGGGGGCTCTACCCGACCTATCACGCCGCCCCGGTGGCGCCCTTCGGCGATCCCCGGGCCCGTCTGCTGGTGGTCGGCCTGGCGCCGGGGATGCATGGGGCCAATGCCACCGGCCGGCCCTTTACCGGCGATCATGCCGGGATCCTGCTCTACGAGACCCTGCACCGTTACGGCTTTGGCAGCGCCCCGGTCTCCCGGGCCCGTGAGGACGGTCTGGTGCTGACCGGCTGCCGCATCACCAATGCCGTCAAGTGCCTACCACCCCAGAACAAGCCCACCAGTGGCGAGGCCCGCCAGTGCAACGCCTATCTACGGGCCGAACTGGCTGATCTGGGGGTGGGTTCCCTGATCCTGGCCCTGGGTCGGGTGGCCCACGGGGCGGTATTGATGGCCCTGGGTCTCAAGTCCTCCACCTATCCCTTCGCCCATGGCGCCAGCCATGACCTGCCGGCCGGTCGGCGGCTGCTGGATTCCTACCATTGCAGCCGCTATAACACCCAGACCGGTCGTCTGACGACGGCGATGTTCCAGGCCGTGATCGCCCAGGCCCGGGACTGGCTGCCGGCGGCCTGAGGCCCGGTCCGATCCGTGCCTGATGTGGAGACTGGTGAGGAGGCAGCCGGGGAGCCGCGCGATCCCCGCCGCCTGCTGAAGACCATCCCGGAGTCTCCCGGCGTCTACCGCATGCTGGATGCCGCCGGCAAGGTGCTCTATGTCGGCAAGGCCAAGGACCTCAAGCGACGGGTCTCCAGCTATTTCGGCCGGACCCACAACCGGCGCATCGAGATCATGGTGTCCCTGATCCGGGACATCGAGATCACCGTGACCAGCACCGAGGGCGAGGCCCTGCTGCTGGAAAACAATCTCATCAAGGCCTTGCAGCCGCGCTTCAACGTCCTGCTGCGTGACGACAAGAGCTACCCCTACATCCGTCTCACCGTGCCCGACACCTTTCCGCGCCTGACCTTCCATCGCGGTTCGACCAAGGGCAAGGATCGTTTCTTCGGCCCCTTCATCAGCGGCTACGCCGTCCGCCAGACCTTGCACCTGCTGAAGAAGATCTTCCCGGTGCGTCAGTGCGAGGATGCTGTCTTCAACAATCGTTCCCGGCCTTGTCTGGAGTATCAGATCAAGCGCTGTAGCGGGCCCTGCGTCAATCTCATCAGCCCCGAGGACTATGCCGAGGACGTGCGCCATACCATCCAGTTCCTGGAGGGCCGCACCGATGAGGTGATCGGCGACCTGGCGGGCCGGATGGAGGCCGCCGCGGCCGCCCTGAACTTCGAGCGTGCCGCGGTGCTGCGGGATCAGATCCAGATGCTGCGGGGCATCCAGCAGCGCCAGTATGTCAACGGTCAGGGCGGCGATCTGGACATCGTCGCCAGCGCCAGCGGCGGTGGCCTGACCTGCGTCCAGGTCTTCTACATCCGCGCCGGGCGCAATCTGGGCAACAAGGCCTTCTTCCCCCGGGTGCCGGAGGGGATGGAGGCGGGCGGGGTGCTGGCCGCCTTTCTCGCCCAGTTCTACGCCGACAAGGGGCTGCCGACCGAGATCCTGGTCAATGAGGAACCGGAGGAGCGCGCCCTGCTGGAAAGGGCCCTGGGCGAGCGCGCCGGCCACAAGGTCGCCATCCGCCACCGGGTCCGCGGGGAGCGTCGCCACTGGCTGGACCTGGCCCTGGGCAATGCCCGGGTGGCCCTGGAGGCCCGCCTCGGCAGTCAGGCCGGCTATGCCCAGCGCCGGGAGGCCCTGCGTCTGGCCCTGGGCCTGGAGGCCCTGCCCCAGCGGCTGGAATGCTTCGATGTCAGCCACACCCAGGGGGAGCGGACCGTCGCCTCCTGCGTGGTCTTTGGCGTCGAGGGGCCCCTCAAGTCCGACTACCGGCGCTTCAATATCGAGGGCGTGACCCCCGGGGACGACTATGGCGCCATGCACCAGGCCCTGAGCCGGCGTTATGCCCGGGTCAAGCAGGGGGAATACCCGGCGCCGGATGTCCTCTTCATTGACGGGGGACGGGGCCAGCTCGCCAAGGTGGAGGCGGCCCTGCGTGAACTGGGGGTGAGCGGGCCGACCCTGGTCGGGGTCGCCAAGGGCCCGGACCGGCGTCCCGGGGCCGAGCAGCTCTGGTTGTCCGGTCGGGACCAGCCCCTTATACTGCCCGCGGACTCCCCTGCCATGCACCTCGTCCAGCAGATCCGGGACGAAGCGCACCGCTTTGCCATCACCGCCCATCGCCAGCGCCGGGCCAAGGCGCGGACCGCCTCCATCCTCGAAGAGATCCCGGGCATTGGTCCGCGGCGGCGTCAGCGCTTGTTGCGTGAATTCGGCGGTCTCCAGACCCTGGAGAATGCCGCGATGGAGGACATAGCCCGGGTCGAGGGCATCAGCCGTCAGCTCGCCCAGCAGATCTTCGAGGTCCTTCATCCCAACAATCAGCTACCCTGACCAAGCGTCCATTTTCTGGTTCCCGCTTTGTTACCTGGGGATATGCACAGTCAGGAATGCCCTTGATGGACGGTTTCCGAAGGTGGCGGTGGCCTTATATTGTCATCGCCCCTCCATTTTCGGTTTTCCCGGGTCGGGTGGCGTCTGGCGGGGGACAACCTGAATAGGTCCCGGTAGGCCTGATAACCGCATCCCTGCGGCTGCTACCCCCGCCAGATGCCCCCGACCGTCCTTATTGATGCCGAATACTGAATGCGATGTGTATATCTGACTTTGTGCCCTCAGGGCACACACGGGAGGGCGCATGATTCTGGTTAGCGTGGTAGTCCTCGCCGCGGTGGCGATGCTGATCTTCGTGCTGCGGGTCAATCGGCGCGACCGGTGGGAGATCGAGGCCCTGGTCCAGGAAAACGGGCGGCAAGAGGCTGACCTGGTTACCAGGCTGGAGCAGGCCCGGGCGGCCTATGACCAGGCCTTGCAGGGCGGTGACCGCGACCAGGCGCGGCGATTGGGCGAGACCTATTACGCCTGCAAGACCGACTACGATTTCTGGGCGGCCCCGCCGATCCCGCTGCCCGACGATCAGCCCCTGAGCCCGGAGACGCGGCGCCAGCGCGAACAGGCCATCGAGCGCGACAATGCCGCCCTCCGAAGCCGGTTGCAGGCCGAAAACGCCCGCTTGCTGGAGCAGGACCTGATGGCGATGACGCCATGATGAACCTTGCGGCATGATTTCCCCTGCCTCTGGTCATCCGCCGTTAGCCCCACAGGGTTCCCACCAGATGTGGAATATCCCCAATCTTCTGACCTTGCTGCGGATTTTCCTGATCCCGGTCTTTATCGTCCTCTTCTACACCCCGGTGTCCTGGGCGCGTCTGAGCTGCGCCCTGGTCTTCGGCCTGGCCGCCCTCACGGACCTGGTGGACGGCTATCTGGCGCGGCGCTTGGGACAGACCTCCGCCCTGGGGGCCTTTCTCGATCCCGTCGCCGACAAACTCATGGTCGCCGCGGCCCTGGTCTTGCTGGTCGAGGCCGATCCGCGGCCCCTTCTGGCCCTGCCGGCGACGGTCATCATCGGCCGGGAGATCGCCGTCTCCGCCCTGCGGGAATGGATGGCGGAAATCGGCGTCCGCTCCCGGGTCGCCGTCTCCTGGATCGGCAAGTTCAAGACCACGGTGCAGATGATCGCCATCCTGGTGCTCATCCTGGGCCCCTCCCCCTGGGGGCTGCCGACCTACGTGCCGGCGCTGGTGCTGCTCTATGTCGCCGCCATCCTTACCCTCTGGTCCATGTTCGTCTATTTGCGCGCCGCCTGGCCCAGTCTCACCGGACCTTCGGCCGACCCCTGACCCAAAGGTGATGGCGCAATTCGCGCCGGCAGGGGTTTGCAAGGTTGGCGTGAATCATGCAAGAGGAGTCTGTCATCTTAGGGGGTGTGGCAGACCCCCTCACGACAGTTAGCGTAGACTCATGGCAAAGGTCTTCATTTACAGAGGGGTGGCGCGTCCCCTCCTGTCAGTTAGCGGTGCTGGCAGGGTAGGACAGGCTGGAAGGGTGAGTGGGGTTGGCATGGCTGGCAGTTTTGGCAGGGCTGGCCGCGGGCCTTGAGACCGGGAAATTCTCCCTTGCCGCTTGACAGCCCGGCGCTCCTCGGTAAAATGCGCAACTTCCAACGCGGCGCCACTGGCGAAGTTGGATTTAAGCGGGAATAGCTCAGTTGGTAGAGCACAACCTTGCCAAGGTTGGGGTCGCGAGTTCGAGTCTCGTTTCCCGCTCCAGATCAAGAAAAAAAGGGGGTTCAAACCCCTTTTTTTTTATGCCCGGTTTTTGGCTTCCCTACCTCCTACTCCACGCGCTTACCTCTCATGGCAGGGGCGGCAGGGTCTTGCCCGGGTTAAGGATGCCCTTGGGGTCGAACTGACGCTTGATGCCGTGCATCAGCCGCAGGGCCACCGGGTCCAGTTCCCGGTGAACGAAGTCGCGCTTGGCCAGTCCCACGCCGTGCTCGCCGGAGAGGGTGCCCTCCAGGGCCAGGACCAGGCTGAAGATCGCGTCCAGGCAGGTGGTGGCGCGACTCATCTCCGCCGGGTCGTCCGGGTTGACCAGCAGGTTGACGTGGATGTTGCCATTGCCGGCATGGCCGAAGTTGACGATGCGGATGGCGTGTTCACGTCCCAGGCGGTCCACCCCCTCGATGAAGGCGCCTAGGCGCGAGACCGGCACCACCACGTCCTCGTTGATCTTTTTCGGGGCGATCTGGCGCAGAGCGGGGGAGAGGGCGGTGCGTGTTCGCCACAGGTCGGCCACCTCGGCGGCGCTGGCGGCGGTCCTCAGCTCCAGCAGGTCCGGGTGTCGGGCGGCGGTGGCCACGGCATCGGCGGCCTCGTCGATGCCATGGGCCGGGCCGTCGACCTCGATCATCAATAGCGCCCCGGTCTCCGCCGGCAGACCCAGATCGGCGACGTGACGGGCCATGGCGATGGCGGAGCCGTCGAGGAACTCCAGGGCGCAGGGGGTGACCGGCTGGGCCATGATCGCGGCGACCGCCGCGGCGGCGGCGTGGATGTCGCGGTAACTAGCGCGCAGGGTGCGCTTGGTCTCCGCCAGGGGCGTCAGCTTGAGGGTCGCCTGGGTGATGACGGCCAGGGTGCCCTCGGAGCCGATGATCAGCCGGGTCAGGTCATACCCCACCACCCCCTTGGTGGTCTGGACGCCGGTGCGCAAGGCCTCGCCGGCGCCGGTCACCACCCGCAGCCCCAGGGTGTTCTCCCGGGGCGTGCCGTACTTGACCGCCCGTGGGCCGGCGGCGTTGCAGGCCAGATTGCCCCCCACCGTGCAGGTGGCGGCGCTGGTCGGGTCCGGGGGCCAGAAGAAGCCTCTGGGCGCCAGGGCCTGTTGCAGGGCCTGGTTGGTGACGCCCGGCTCGACCATCGCTAGCCGGTTGTCGGGATCGATGCCCAGGATGCGGTCAAGGCGCTCGCAGGACAGGACCAGGCCCCCCCGGTCCGGCACCGTGGCGCCGGTGGTGCCGGTGCCGCGCCCGCGGGTGACGAGGGGCAGGCCCTCGCGATGGCATAGGGCGACCAGGGGCTGGATCTGTGCCACCTCCTCCACCAGCACCACCGCCTGGGGCAGGGCCTGACGGCGGCTGTTGTCATAACCATAGGCCCAGCAGTCCGCGGGCTGGGTCAGTAGGGTCCCCGGGCGGACAATGGCCCGGAAGTCGGCCAGGATCTGGCGGCTCAGGGGCTCAACTGATGGCATGCTGGGACCCGGCCGGCGCCTGGAGGGAGACGGGTGCGGTCTTCCGGTACGGGTACGCCCCAGTGGTGAAGGGCCCTGGCTCCGTTCCACTCCCGGTCCCAGTCCCCCCATTTCCACTTCCGTTTCCAGTCCTAGTTCCAGTTCCCGTGCCGTTTCCAGCCCCGGTACCGTTGCTGACGCCGTTAGCGTTCTGGACCTTACCGGAGTCACCCTGACCAGAGGCCTTGTTCGCGCTCTCCCCGTTCCAGGTCTCGAAGATCTTTACCACCCTCACCACCCCAGGGGTATAGCGAGCCTTGTCGATGGTCGCCTCGGCCTCGGCCGGGGTCACCAGTCCCATGAGATAGACGACACCGGATTCGGTGACGATGGTGACGCGGGTTGGATCGAAACCGGAGATGCGGACCTGGACCAGTTCGATCTTCAACCGGGAGGTGATCAGGGTGTCGTCGGCCTGCTGCTGGAGGCTGGCGAAGGGGCCGATACTGATCTCGTCCAGCACCTGCTTGACCCCGGGGATCTTGGCGATGCGGTCGGCATAGCGTTGCCGCGCCGCCTGATCCTGACACTGACCGGTGAGGAGCACGACGCGGTTGTAACTGGTGGCCGCGACCTGACAGCCCGAGCCGGAACCAGGCCAATCCTTGGCCTTGAATTCGATCTCCTTGTCGGCGACTACTGCCTCCTCCCCACGCCGGTCACGGACGACGACGGTGGCCCCGACCGCCGCCCCCACCCCGGCGGCGATCAGGGCGCCCGCGCAGCCCTGGAAGAGGGGCAGGGTCAGTATCAGGGCCAGTACCTGGGCCGCCAACCTGACGCCGGTGGTGCCTCCCGAAAATGCCAAAGATTGCTTCATGATGCTGAAAACCCCTGGGTCAGGAAGATGGAATAAAGAGTTGGGAGGACGGGAACCAAGGTCGGGAAAGCACGCCTGGCGGTTCAGCGCCGGGTCACCAGGCGCCAAAGGCGTCCCTGATCCAGTCGATCCGGTCCCCGGCGCCAATGGCCAGGACATCGAAACGGCAGGGGAGGTCGTTGCCATGCCCCTGCAGGAAGTGGCCGGCGGCGGCCTGCAGGCGGCGCTGTTTGGCCAGGCCCACCGAGGCCGCGGCGCCACCGAAGCGCTCGGAGGCCCGATAGCGCACCTCGACGAAGACCAGGGTCCGGGCGTCCCGCATTACCAGATCGATCTCCCCGCGCCGGCAGCGGTAATTGCTCGCCACCAGCCGCAGGCCCTGGGCCTCCAGATAGGCCCGCGCCAGGCGCTCCTTGTCGGCGCCTCGGTCGCGGGGGGTCTCAGGGGCTGAGGGTGGCAAGGCGGGTTGGTCCCAGGGTGTCCATCCGCGCCAGGACCAGCTCGCGCTGGACCCGTCGCCGGTCATCGAGGCTCAGGCGCCCGGTGCGTCCGTCGACATAGGCGCCGGGGCGGGTGGCGAGCCCCTCCAGGTAGGGCAGCAACCCATAGGCATCAATCCCCATGGCGTAGAGCCGGATGTAGCGCGGGTCCAGCCCGCCCTGGGTGCGGCCCAGGCTGGCGCGGGACAGGGGGTCGGTCGGTGCGGTGTCGACCATCCAGGGGATCTCCACGAATTGCAGCCCGCTCAGGAGTTGATTCCCCTCGATGTCCTGGGCGCCTTCAAAAACATGCGAGGTGGCGAAGACCGGGGGCAGGCCGGGGGCGCTGGCGAGGACCAGGAGCCAGAGCTGGCGGGCCTGGGCGGCGGTGGCGACGAGGAAGAGGCATTCGGCGGGGGCGGCGTGGATGGAACCGGCCAGGGCGTCCGCCAGCAGCCCCTGGGGCAGGTCCGGTTGCTCCGGGTCGAAGGCGTGGGTGGCGGCGAAGCTGCCACCCCGTCCCAGCCATTCGCGCCTGAACCCTCCCGCCAGCCGCTCCCCCCAGGGGTTGGCGGGATAGAGCAACAGGGCGCTGTGGAAGCCACGGCCCCAGGCCTTGCGCGCGGCGTCGCTGGCCTCGTCCTCCGGGTCCAGGGCGAACTGATAGAGATTGACGGGGGCGGCCTCGCCGGTGGCCCGGTTGAGGGCCAGGGTGGGAATGGGCAGGGCCGGTTCCCGGACCAGGGCATCCACCGCCTCCTTCTCCAGGGGGCCGATGGCCAGGCTGGCGCCATTCGCGGCGGCCTGACGCAGCAGTTCCGGGGTCCGGCCCGGGTCACGGCTGGCGTAGAACTTCAGCTCGGTGTCTTGTCCGCCCTGGCCCTGGGCGGCGACAATGCCCGCCCGCACGGCCCTGCCAGCGTCGGCATAACGGCCGGTTTCCGGGAGGAGGACGGCGATCTGGACCCGGGGGGCCGGTTTGGCCGGTGCCGCCGTCCCCGGCTGGCCACCGCGCCCGCTGGTGGGACCCGCCTCCCCCCGCGGGGCCCCGGCGCAACCGGCCAGCAGCGGCAGGGTCAAGGTCAGGAGAAGGAGGAGGGTGATGAGGGCGGGAGAAAAGCCCTCAGGCCAGAGACCCGGCCAGCGTCGTAGGCCAGGCTCAGACCGACGCCGAATCCCAAGCTCAGGCCAACGCCCAATCCTGAACTCAGGCGAAAGCCGAAGCCTGTGCTCAGGCCAAAGCCTTAGCCATTGCTCAGGCCTGTGGCAAGTCCAATGCCGGGGCCAGGGCGCGGTCGGGAGTTCTCGCTGGCCCACAGATCTGCCCTGGGGCGATCGAAGCGGCGCCTCTCCCGACCGGTAAGGCCGGGACGCGGTGTCGGACGGATCAGGGGCGGTGACGAGCAGAGTCGGCGTTGGCATGGCTGGCGTCCCCACATCGGTTTGCGAAAGTCAAGATAAAGACTTTCATTTTCAGGGGTGTGGCGCGCCCCCTCATGACGGTTAAGCGGGAGGTAAATCCTTGATCCAATCCCCTGGGGTACTATACGTGGTGGCCACGCCCATGGGCAATCTGGCGGATATCAGTCAGCGCGCCCTGGACACCTTGGGGCGGGTTGACCTCATCGCCGCCGAGGACACCCGCCATACCGCGGTACTCCTCGCGCACTATGGCCTGCGCACCCCGCTGATGGCCTGCCATGAGCATAACGAGGCCAGTCTGGCGCCTCGCCTCCTGGAGCGTTTGGCGGCGGGGGAGGACCTGGCCCTGGTTTCGGACGCCGGCACCCCCCTGATCAGCGATCCCGGCTATCCGCTGGTGGCTGCCGCCCGGGCCGCCGGGTTTCGGGTCGTGCCGATCCCCGGCCCCAATGCCGCCATCTGCGCCCTCTCCGCCGCCGGCCTGCCTAGTGACCGTTTTCTGTTCCTCGGCTTCCCGCCCCGGACCGCCGGTAAGCGCCGGGAACAGTTCGCCGCCCTGGCCCGGGAAACCGGGACCCTGGTCTTTTATGAGGCCGGTAATCGGGTCCTGGAGACCCTCGCCGACCTGGCCCAGGTCCTGGGCGATGAGCGCCGGGCGGTGGTGGCCCGGGAACTCACCAAACGCTTCGAAACCTTCCTCGCCGGCACCCTGGCGGACCTGCCTCCGCGCATCGCTGGCGATCCCGATCAGCAGAAGGGCGAATTCGTGCTGCTGGTGGCGGGTTGTCGCGATCAGGACACGGTGGCGGCGGAGGGTGAACGGGTCCTGCGCATCCTGGCCGGGACTCTGCCCCTCAAACAGGCCGCGGCCCTCGCCGCGGAGATTACCGGGGACAAGAAGAACCGCCTCTACGCCCTGGGGCTGGAGGCGGGCGAGGGGCGGGGCTCGTGATCATCCCCCCAACGGTCAGGGCCGCGGGGGGCGGTTATGGGAGATCCGATGGGTGATTCGGCCGCTATGGTGGCAGGCAAGCAGATAGACGTTAGCGTGAAAATCACGGGAAAGTCTCTTTTTATTAGGGGTGTGGCGTGCCGCCCCATGACAGTTAGGGGGGTGGCGCGGTAGGCAAGCGGTGAGACGACCTGATCGCTGCTGTGGCACCCGGCCCAGCGGGAGAACGCCGGCCGTCGCTGGCATGGACGGGGCGAAAGGTCCAAAATGTCACGCCTTAACCGCTTACGCGACCTGTTCAACCGTTTTCGTGTCCTGCCCCGTGAGGACCGCGCCTTGCCTTGGAGACCCCTCGAAATGCGCAAAATGACTCTTGCCGCCCTGCTGGCCCTCTTGTCCCTGCTGATGACCTCCGTTGGGTTTGCCGAGCCGGCCGCCATGCCCAAGATTGCCGACACCGTGCTCAAGATGCCGCTGGCGGAGGGGGTCAGCGCGGACGATGCCATCGAGTCGATGAAGCTCCGTGCCAACGCGCTGAACTTCAAGCTGGTTGCCCACCTGCCCCTTTCGCAGCAATTGAAGAGCATGGGCATCGACAGCAGGCGGGTGGAGATCTTCCAGTTCTGCGATGCGGCCATCGCCCATGACATGATCGCCCATGACATCGATTTCTCCGCTTATCTTCCTTGCCGCATCACCCTGATCGAGGACCGCGATGGCCATTACTGGCTGGTGACCCTGGACCTGGATCTGGTCATCCGCACCGCCGACCTCTCGCCGGGGCTCATGGAAAAGGCGATCAAGGTGCGTGACACCCTGCGCGAGATCATGGAAGCCGGCGCCAGCGGCGATCTCTGATCCCGAGCCTTCTCGTCGCTGCCGAAAATTGCGCTTCGGCGTCCCGAGGTAACCGTTCAACCCTCACCCCCGAGGGGTAGCGTCTACCGCCCATGCCGCTGATTTTCTTGCTCCCTCCCCCATGGTGGGGGGAGGGTTGGGGAGAGGGGGGCTGACCGATCAGGTTTCTAGAACAAGGATGCCAGCGCCCGGCGCAGGACCGGTAGCAGACGCGCCTTGTCGAGTCCTGGGTGGCTGATGGCCCGGGCAGGCAGGCCCTGAAAGATCGCCACCAGCACCTCGGTCACCGCCTCCGGCTCCCCCACCGCCGCTGCCTCAGCAACCTGGCCCGGCAGCCCCCGCGTCTTACGGGCGTCATGATAAAGGCGGACTAAGTGCTCGCGGATGGCGTCATCCGCGGCGCGCACGATGCTGGCCACCGCGGAATTGCGACCCCCCTCGGCGAGGATCTCCAGGCCCAGGGCGGCCTGGTCCGGGTCCGTTTGTTGCTCCAGGGTGACCGCGACCCGGTCCAGCATGGCCTGAAGGGGGTCCACGGCGGCCTCGATCTCGGCGAACAGGGCCAGCGACTGGTCCAGCCGCTGCTGCACTAGGGCGGCGATCATCGCCTCCTTGCCGGGAAAGAAATGGTAGAGGTTGCCCGGGCTCATGCTCGCCGCCTTGGCGATGCGGGCAATGCTGGCGCCATGAAAGCCCTCGCGGACGAAGCAGGCGGCGGCGGCGTCCAGGATCTGCTGGCGCCGGAGCTGGCCCCGCTCCTCCGGGTCCGTCAGGGCCGCCGGGGACTCAGCCATGGGCGGGGGCCGCGCTGTTCCCGGGGGCGGGCCCGGAGGCGGGGCCAGGCCCAGGGTTCGAGGTGCCTGATAAGGCTGGAGAGCGTTCCGTGCCGGCCGTCACGGGAGATGCGCCCGGCCCCGCCTCCCCGCGTTGGCCCGCGGCTCGGCTGGCGGGGCTGGTTAGCCCCCGGCGCCACCGTCCCCGGATCAGGACGAAGAAGAGCGGCACGAAGAAGACCCCCAG
Source organism: Candidatus Thiosymbion sp. (assembly GCA_018435665.1). Taxonomy (GTDB): domain Bacteria; phylum Pseudomonadota; class Gammaproteobacteria; order Chromatiales; family Chromatiaceae; genus M0108. The sequence continues at coordinate 95,003 of JAHDND010000004.1, forward strand.
CAGGGTGCTGGCGGCCACGCCACCCAGGACGCCGGTACCCACCGAGTTCTGGCCGCCGGAGCCGGCCCCGGTGCTGATGGCCAGGGGCAGGACGCCGAAGCCAAAGGCCAGGGAGGTCATGACGATGGGTCGGATACGCAACCTGGCCGCTTCCAGAGCGGCGCTCATGGCGCTGCGGCCCTCCTCCTGGAGGGTGCGGGCGAACTCGACGATGAGGATGGCGTTCTTGGCCGCCAGACCGATGGTGGCGAGCAGGCCTACCTGAAAATAGATGTCGCTCGGCAGTCCCCGCCCCAGGGCGGCCAGGACGGCGCCCAGGACCCCGATGGGCACGCCGAGGATGACGGCGAAGGGCACGGACCAGCTCTCGTAGAGGGCGGCCAGGGTCAGGAAGACCACCAGGATGGACAGGGTATAGAGCAAGGGCGCCTGGGCCCCGGCGGCGCGCTCCTCGTAGGAGATGCCGGTCCATTCCAGGCCGATGCCGGGTGGCAGCTTGGCCACCAGTTCCTCCACCGCCGCCATGGCCTCGCCGGTGCTCCGGCCGGGCGCGGCCTGGCCCAGGATCTCCGCCGAGGGCAGGCCGTTGAAACGCTCCAGCCGCGGCGAGCCATAGACCCACTTGATATCGGCGAAGGCGGAGAAGGGCACCATCTCCCCCTGTTTGTTACGGACGTACCAGGCGTCCAGGTCCTCGGGCAGCATGCGGAAGGGGGTGTCGGCCTGGAGATAGACGCGCTTGACCCGCCCCTCGTGGACGAAGTCGTCGACATAGGCGCTACCCCAGGCCACCGCCAGGGTACGGTTGATGTCCGCCAGGGACAGGCCCAGGGCCCCGGCGCGGGTGCGGTCCACCTCCACCTGAAGCTGGGGCTCGTCGTCGCGGCCGTTGGGGCGCACCCCCATCAGCCGCGGGTCCTGGCTGGCCATGCCCATGAATTGCCCCTTGGCCGCCATCATCGCCGCGTGGCCCAGGCCGACCCGATCCTGAAGCTGGACGTTCCAGCCGGTGGCGGTGCCCAGTTCCACCACCGCCGGGGGCGGGAAGGCGAAGACCATGGCGTCGCGGATGCCGGCGAAGGCCTGCATGGCCCGCCCGGCGACGGCCTTGACCCCCAGGTCCGGCCGCTGGCGTTCGGACCAGTCCTTGAGCTTGACGAAGCCGATGGCCATGTTCTGGCCCTGGCCGGCGAAACTGAAGCCGGCGACGGTGATGAACTCCTGGACCGCCTCCGGCTCATTCTCGAGGAAGTGCCGCTCGATCTGCTCCAGGACCGCCTCGGTCCGTTCCAGGGTGGCCCCGGCGGGCAGCACCGCCTGCATGATGAGGATGCCCTGGTCCTCATCCGGCAGGAAGGAACTCGGCAGGCGCGGATAGAGCCAGGCCAGGGCCCCCACCAGCAGCAGATAGACGGCGAAGAAGACCCAGCGTTGGTTGAGCATGAACCCGGTGCCACGGGTGTAGAGCCCGACGCTGCGATTGAAGTTGCGGTTGAACCAGCCCAGAAAGCCGGTGCGCCGCTCGAGGCCCTCATGGTCCAGGGGCTTGAGCAGGCTCGCCGTCAGGGCTGGGGTCAGGGTCAGGGCCACCAGCACCGACAACAGCATGGCCGAGACGATGGTGATGGAGAACTGACGGTAGATGACGCCGGTGGAGCCGCCGAAGAAGGCCATGGGCACGAAGACCGCCGACAGGACCAGGGCGATGCCGATGATGGCGCTGGTGATCTGGTCCATGGACTTGCGCGTCGCCTCCCGCGGCGGCAACCGGTCCTCGTGCATGACCCGGGCGACGTTCTCCACCACCACGATGGCGTCGTCCACCAGCAGGCCGATGGCCAGGACCATGGCGAAGAGGGTCAGGGTGTTGATGCTGTAGCCAAAGGCCGCCAGCACGCCGAAGGTGCCCAGCAGGACCACCGGCACGGCGATGGCCGGGATCAGGGTGGCGCGGAAGTTCTGCAGGAAGAGGTACATCACCAGGAAGACCAGGGCCACGGCCTCGAAAAGGGTGGTCACCACCTTGCCGATGGAGATGCGCACGAAGGGCGTGGTGTCGTAGGGGAAGACGTATTCCATTCCGGGAGGAAAATAGGCCGCCAGTTCCTCGACCTTACGTTTGATGGCATCGGCGGTCTCTAGGGCGTTGGCCCCGGTGGCGAGGCGGATGGCCATGCCGGCGGAGGGCTTGCCCAGATGACGGCCGTTGCGGCTGTAGCTCTCGCTGCCCAGGGCGATGCGCGCCACGTCGCGCAGATAGACCACGGCCCCGTCCTCCTGGGTGCGCAGGCGGATGGCGCCAAACTCCTCCGGGGAGCTCAGGCGGCTCTGGACGTTGACCGTGGCGGTGAACTGCTGGCCGGCATCCGCCGGGCGGGCGCCGAGCTGGCCGGCGGAGACCTGGGCATTCTCCGCCTCGATGGCGGTCCAGGCCTCCCCCGGAGTCAGGCCGAACTGATTCAGTCGGTGGGGATCGAGCCAGATGCGCATGGCGTACTGGGTCTCGAACATGGTCACCTCGCCCACCCCGGGGAGTCGGCTGAGGGGGTCCTTGACCATGGAGTTGGCGTAGTCGCCGAGGTCGGCCTTGCTCAGACGTCCGTCACGGGAGACGAAGGCCACCACCATGAGGAAGTTGCGCACCGACTTGGCCACGGTGAGGCCCTGCTGGCGCACCTCCTCCGGCAGCAACGGGGTGGCCAGTTGCAGCTTGTTCTGGACCTGCATCTGCGCCGTGTCGGGATCGACGCCGTTGGCGAAGGTCAGGGTGATGGTGGCCTGGCCGTTGGACTCGCTGGTGGAGGACATGTAGCGCAGGCCATCGAGGCCGTTCATCTGCTGTTCGATGATCTGGGTCACCGAGTCCTGCACCGTCTGCGCCGAGGCCCCGGGATAGTTGGCGGTGATGGCGATGGCCGGCGGGGCGATGGCCGGGTACTGGCTGATGGGCAGGGTCCAGATCGCCAGGACCCCCGCGAGCATGATGAGGATGGCGATCACCCAGGCGAAGACCGGGCGGTCGATGAAGAAACGGGCCATGGGGCAATCTCCCAGTGAGGGGCGGCGGAGGGGCGGCGCGGGGTGCGGCTAGGGGGCCTGCGTCGCCGGGGCCTGGGTCGCCGGCGCCCAGTCGACGGCCTTGGCCGGGCTGCCGGGGCGGGCCTTCTGCAGGCCATCGACGATCAGGCGCTCGCCGGGCTGAAGACCGGCGGAGACCAGCCAGCGGTTACCCTGGGCGCGGTCAACCTCGACCCGACGCTGTTCCACCACCCCCTCCGCGGTCAGGATCATGGCCTGGGCCTGGCCCTGACGGTCCTGCTGAATGGCCTGTTGGGGGACCAGGACGGCGTCCGGCCGGACCCCTTCCTCGACCTGGGCGCGCACGAACATGCCCGGCAGGAGCAGGGCATCCGGATTGGGGAAGGTCGCTCGCAGGGTCACGGTCCCCGTGCCCTGATCAACGCTGACCTCGGCGAATTCCAGGCGCCCGGCATGAGGGTAGGGCGAGCCATCCTCCAGGGTCAGGGTCACCTTGGGCAGCTCCCCCGGCGTCCGCCGCAACTGGCCATCCTCCAGGTCACGACGCAGGCGCAGGAGCTGGGCCGCGGACTGGGTGAGGTCGACGTAGATGGGATCGAGCTGCTGGACCGTCGCCAGGGCCAGTTCCTGATTGGCGGTCACCAGGGCCCCCTGGGTCACGGCGGAGCGGCCGATGTGGCCGTCGATGGGGGCGAGGATGCGGGTGTAATCCAGCTCGATGCGCGCCTTGGCCAGGTCGGCCTCGGCCACCTTGAGGTTGGCCTGGGCCTCCTTCATGGCGGCCTGGGCGTCGTCGAATTGCTCCCGGCTGGTCCCCTTGCTCTTGAGGAGATCGGCGTAGCGATCGGCCTTCTGCTCGGCCCGTTCCAGGGTGGCCCGGGCCCGGAGCAGGGCGGCCTCGGCGCTGTCCCGGGCCGCCTCGAAGCGTGCCGGATCGATGAGATAGAGCGGGTCCCCGGCCTTGATCTGACTGCCCTCCTGGTAGTCCCGCGACTTGATGATGCCGCCGACCTGGGGCCGGATCTCGGCGATGCGGAAGGGGGTGGTGCGTCCGACCAGTTCCGCCGTCAGGGTTGCCGGCTCCGTCGCCAGGGTGATGACCCCCACCTCCGGCGGTGGCATCTGGCCCCCGGGTCCGCCGGGTCCCCCCGGACCGCCGCCCCCCGGGGCCTTGCCCTGTCCACAGCCGGCGATCAAAAAGGTGGCGCAGAGACCCGCCAACGGCAGGATGGCGAAAGCATGACGGCGAGAACCCATGGAGAACCTCGCGGGAGGGGGCAGGACAGTCTTGAATGAACGTTTATTCTACGGGCCTGGTGGATGGCGGGCAAATCGCCGGCCCCCCCCAGGCGCCCCCAGGTCGCTTCCTCCCAGTTCCTCCAGGCCCAGTCAGGTTCCCCAACCACTCCAGCCCCCAGGCCCACCCAGGCACCACAACCGCTCCAATCCCCGAAGCCCCTTCCCCTGGCTCCCCCTAGTCGGGAGTAGCGCCGGGTGAGAGAGACAATTGTCATTGAACGGTAACCAAACCTTCATAAAACCTGAATATGCTGAATGCTCCTGACACTTAGTCTCATTAGACAAACAATGACTTGGAGGTAATATGAAAAAAATACTGGGCATTGCCCTGCTCCTGATCTCATCCGTGGCCCTGGCTGCCGAGGATGAGGCGGCGCTGAAAAAGCAAATGGCCGAGGCCTGTGCCCCCTTGTTTGCTTCTGGTGGCGCCTGCGCGGACCTGGCCAAGGGGACGCGCAAATGCACCCGGCAAAACGTTGACAAGGGCGGCGAGGCCTGCGTGGCCTTTGAGAAGGCCAACAAGGCATTCTTCGATGCCGGCATGAACGATCCCATCATCAAGAAGTAGTGGGTGTCGTTATCCCCACTGATTGGGAAGAGCACCCGCTTGCAGTCTTGATGACCTCGCCCTATTGGCGACCCGGTCGATGTTTTCCGATGCTGCAAGCAAGGCCCTGACCCCGACAAAGCCGTCTCAACCCGAGAAGGGGATGATGCCTGGCTGGGTTTGACACCCCAGCCAGGCCCTTCCATCGCGATCCCACCGCCGGTCCATCATCACGCTTTGCTGCCGGCATTCATTGGCCCCCGTTCATTAAATCTCGCTGGTTGAGGGCCACTCCTGACGGGGTGCGGAAGAAACCTGCCAATAATTCATTGCCCGTCGGAGGTACTTGCCCTTAGCTTGTCACGGTCCCGCCCGGGTGGCCGCCCCTTGATTTGCCCGTCTGTACGCTACAATTGTCGCCTTTAAAGGCTTGCCATACCTGACGCGCCGGTTGTGAGAGCCTTTCCGGTGTTCCCCAGCCAATCAGAGGAGTGAAGTCTGTCATGGACCCGCCAGAATCAAACCCGCCACAGACCTCATCCCGCGCGGTAGGAGAATACCCGTCGGAGAAAAGGCTTTCCCCGGGCCGGTCGCCGACCCACGTGGTTGGCATTGGCGCCTCGGCGGGGGGGCTGGAGGCCCTGGAGCGCCTCTTCCGCGCCATGCCCCTCGACACCGGCATGGCCTTCGTCGTCATCCAGCACCTGTCACCGGACTTCAAGAGCCTCATGGACGAGCTCATGGAGCGCTTCACCCGCATGCCCGCCATCCCCGTCCACGAGACCCAGGCGGTGCGGCCCAACACCATCTACCTCTTACCGCCGGCCAAGGACATCGTCATCCAGGGTGACCGCCTCATCACCCGCGACCGCGCCAAGGACGGGTCCCTGGCCCTGCCCATCAACACCTTCTTCCGCTCCCTGGCCACCGCATGGGGGGAAAATTCAGCGGCCATCGTCCTCTCCGGCACCGGATCGGACGGCAGCAACGGGCTGATCGACATCCACGATGCCGGCGGCCTGGTGCTGGTGGAGTCCCCGGAGTCGGCGCGCTTCGATGGCATGCCCCAGAGCGCCATCAATACCCGCTGCGTGGACGCGGTCCTCATGCCGGAGGATATCCCCGAAACCCTGACGGAATTCGCCGCCGATCCCGAGGCCCTGCGCGCCATGCTCCGCCTGCGCCACGACGAGGGGCCCCTCAGTGGCCTGCCGGCGATCCTGGACTTGCTCCACAAGGCCTACAACATCGATTTCGCCAGCTACAAGCCGACGACCATCACCCGGCGCATCGCCCGGCGGCTGTCCCTGGACCTCAGTGGCACCAACGTCGAGGACTATGCCCGGCGCCTCGCCACCGATCCCAATGAGCTCAACTTGCTCTATAGGGACCTACTGATCGGCGTCACCCGCTTCTTCCGAGATCCCGAGGCCTTCGATCTGGTGCGGGACCAGGTCATCCCCGGCATTCTCGATCAGATCCCAACCGGCCAGGAGGTGCGGGTCTGGATTTGCGGTTGCTCCACCGGCGAGGAGGCTTACAGCCTGGCCATCCTGTTCCTGGAGACCTTCGCCCGGCAGGGTCGCGTCCCCCTGATCAAGGTCCTGGCCACCGACCTCCACGAACAATCGGTGCAGGTCGCCTCCGAGGGCGTCTACCGCGAAGAGGCCCTGACCGAGGTCCCGGCGGGGCTGCGCGCCGCCTATTTCGAGCCCCAGGGCGAGGGCCGCTGGAAGGTCCTGCCCCATCTGCGCCAGTCCCTGGTCTTTTCCGTCCACAACCTCCTCAAGGACCCGCCCTTCACCAAGATCGACCTGGTCAGTTGCCGCAATCTCCTCATCTACCTGCTGCCCAATGCCCAGGCCAAGGCCATCGCCAATTTCCATTACGCCCTGCGCCTCAACGGCGTCCTGCTCCTGGGCGCCAGCGAGTCCCTCGGCAGCCTGACCGACGAGTTCGAGACCCTCGACCGCCAGTGGAAGCTCTACCGCAAGCACCGCGAGAGCCGTGCACTGACCGGTCTGCGGGCGCCGATGGATCAGGCCCTCTATCCTAGCCCCCGGGGCATGACCTCCACCGGGGTGCTCCTCAACCGGCTATACGATGCCCTCCTCGACCGCTTCATCCCCGCCGGCTTTCTGGTCAACGACCAGCACCAGATCCTGCACGTCTTCGGGGATGCCGCCCGCTTCCTCACCCCCCGCCGTGGACGCTTCAGCGGTGACCTGATCTCCCTGCTGGCCAGCAATCCCCTCAGCCTCGCCCTCACCTCCGCCCTGCGCAACTGCGCCAAGCAGGAGAAGTCGGTCACCATGCAGAGCGTGATCATCAAGGTGGGGGAGGGCCGGGAGGAACGCCTGGAGGTCCGGGTCGAACCCCTGGGGGATAGGGCCGCCGGCGGCCCCTGCTATGTTGTTCTGCTGAACGCGGAACGCCCCACTGAACGGGTGACCGAGCCCACCCATGTCCCGCATGATTTCAGCGTCGGCGCCGAGGTGGCGGAATACATCCGCGAGTTGGAACTGGAACTGCATCGCGCCCGGGAGTCGGTGCAGACCACGGTCGAGGAGCTGGAAACCAGCAACGAGGAGCTCCAGGCCACCAACGAGGAACTCCTTGCCGCCAACGAAGAGTTGCAAAGCACCAACGAGGAGCTGCATTCGGTCAATGAGGAGCTCTACAGCGTCAACGCCGAGCACGAGCTCAAGATCGAGGAGCTGAACAAGGCGACCAGCGATCTGCGCAATCTGATGCAGTCCACCGATACGGCGACCATCTTCATCGATGGCGACTACCGCATTCGCCTCTTCACCCCCCGCGCCGTCGAGATCTTCAACCTCATGCCGCAGGATATCGGCCGCGATCTACGGCATTTTCAGTCCATCCGCCCCGATCGCGACCTGTTCGGCGACATTGGCGAGGTGCTGGCCAGCGGCGCCGGGGTTGAACGCCAGCTCAACCTGGGGGAGGAGACCAGCTTCCTGAGGCGCTGCATGCCCTATCAGAACGTCCAGGGTCGGCAGATGGGGGTGGTCATCAACTACGTCGACACCAGCGGCATCAGCCGCATGCACCGCCAGCTCGACGAACTTCAGCATCATTCGGAGGAGGTCAGCCGCGCTCACCGCGCCATGAGCCAGTTCCTAGCCAACATGAGCCATGAGCTGCGCACCCCCCTCAATGCCCTCATCGGCATGGCCTATCTCCTGGGCCGTACGGAACTGACCGCCGATCAGCGCGAGCAACTGGCCACCATCGAGATCGCCAGCCGCAGTCTCATGGCCATCATTAACGACATTCTCGACCTGTCGAAGATCCAGGCCGGGGCCATGCAGCTCGAGCTCCAGCCGTTCAGTCTCCCGGGGTTGCTGGAGGAGCTCCAGCAAATGTTCCGGCCCCTGGCGGCGGAGAAGCGTCTCGACCTGGAGTGCCTGGCCCCCCAGGAGGATCTGCCCCCATTCTTGGAAGGGGATGCGCTGCGCATCAAGCAGATCCTGGTCAATCTGGTCAATAACGCCCTCAAGTTCACCCAAGCGGGCGGGGTCACCCTGGAGACGCGGCTCCTGGAGCGGCGCGAGACGGAGGCCAAGATCCGCGTCACCGTGCGCGATACGGGGGAGGGCATCCCGCCCGAATACCAGGCGCGGCTCTTCCAACCCTTCACCCAGGCCGATGACTCCATTACCCGCCGCCATGGCGGAACGGGGCTGGGCCTCTCCATTGTCCGCGAGTTGACGGAACTCATGGACGGTCAGGTTGGACTGGAGAGCCAACCCGGTCGTGGCAGCGCCTTCTGGGTCGACCTGCCCCTGCGCGTCGCCATGGCCGACCCGTCCCACGCGCCCATCCCCCGGTTCCCGAGCCGGGTCACTGACCCGGATCGGGAGGGCGCCTATCCGTGCCTGTTGGGGGTGAGGGTGTTGGTGGTGGACGACAGCCATATCAATCTGGAGGTCAGTCGTCGCGTCCTGGAGAACGCGGGTGCCAGCACCACCCCGTGCGAGAACGGGGATGAGGCCCTGGCCTGTCTACGGACCCATCCCGAGGACTTCGATCTGGTCCTGATGGACGTGCAGATGCCGGTGCTGGATGGTATCGAAGCGACGCGGCGGATTCGCCGCGATCTCGGTCTGACCCGTCTGCCGGTGATCGCCCTTACCGCCGGGGCCCTGGTGACCCAGCGCAAGGTTGCCCTGGAGGCCGGCATGACCGCCTTCCTGACCAAGCCCTTGGACCCGGACTCCCTGGCTCAGGCGCTGCGGCAGTACCTCCTCCTGCCCCCAGCCTTCTCCCCGGACGCATCATCAGATTCTGCTACGCCAGACGTTTCCCCAGGGCCTCCCGGGTCCATTTCCGTCCCGCCGCCGGCCGACAGTCCGGTGCCACTGGCTTCTGCTCTTTCCTGGCCCGCCATCCCTGGCTTTGATGGTGACTGGGCACGCCAGCAATTCGACGGCGATCGGGCCTTCTATGTGAGCCTCATCGGCCGCTTTGCCGAGCGGGTAGGGGAGTTCCTGGTCCAATTGCAGACCCCTTCCGCCCCTGGCGATCAGGCGCTGGCCGAGACCCTCCACCAACTCCGGGGCCTCGCAAGCAACCTCGGGGCCCGGGACTTGGCGTCCAGGATCCAGGACCTGGAAGCGGCGCTTCAGGCGGGTGACCCGGACCGCCTGGGGGGTTTTAGGGCGGAGGTCCTGCATCATGCCGAATCCTTGCGGTCGGCCATCGCGACCTGGCAGGAAGATGACCGCTTCGCTGCCCCCGCCCCTCCTCACTCCGCCGCCGCGCCTCTCCCTCCTTCCGCCCAGACACTCGCCGCGGGTGTTCCCCCGCCAGGCCTGACCGCGGGACCTCCGGGGCATGTCACCGGGACCGTCCTCGCCTGGGATGACCCCCGAGTTCAACCCCTGCTGACAGCGCTGGAGGAGGCGCTCAGACTGCGACGCTTCGACGCCAAGCACACTAGTCAGGCACTCGAACGACTGGTCGCGGGGGGCTCGCTGGCCGCGGCCTTCGCCCCCGTGGCGGCGGCGACCGGGCGTTTGCGTTTCCCGGAGGCCCTGACGTATTTACAAGCCCTGCCCTTGTTCACCACCACCGTAGACCGGACCCCAGGGGGATAGCCGGTGAAAGATCGTCCCCGGATTCTGATCGTCGATGACGTCCCCGAGAATATCGAGGTGTTGGGGGAGATCCTGACCGACAATTTCGACCTCCAGTGCGCCTTTTCCGGCCCCGAGGCCTTGGAATTGGCGGCGGAGCTGCCGGATCTCATCCTCCTCGATGTCCTGATGCCGGGCATGGATGGCTTCGAGGTCTGCGCCTGCCTCAAGGCGACGGCGGCCACGGCGGAGATCCCCGTCATTTTCATCACCGCCAAGAACGATCCCGAGGCGGAAATGGCGGCGTTTGCCGCGGGCGCCGTGGATTTCATCACCAAGCCGGTCAATCCCGTCACGGCGCGGGCGCGTATCCAGACCCACCTGACCCTGAAACGGCAGAAGGACCTTCTGCGGGCCCAGGCCATGGTCGATGGCCTGACCGGGATCGCCAATCGCCGCTTCTTTGACGAGCGCCTGCTCGCGGAATGGCGGCATGTCCAGCGTTACCATCGGTCCCTGGCGATCCTCATGATCGATATCGACCATTTCAAGGGCTACAACGATCACTATGGCCACCAGGCCGGGGATAATTGCCTGCGGCGGGTGGCCACCACCCTCGGCGCCCACATGCAGCGCGCCCACGACCTGGCGGCGCGCTACGGGGGCGAGGAGTTCATCTGCATGCTGCCGGAGTGCGATCTGCAAGGGGCCATCAGCAAGGCCGAGGCCCTGCGGGCGGCGGTGGCGGCCCTGGAAATCCCCCATGCCGCCTCGCCCAGCGGCGACCGGGTGACCCTGAGCATTGGCGTGGCCGCCACCATTCCTTCCTCCCATTCCTCTCCCGATACCCTGGTCGCCGCCGCCGACGCCCAGCTCTACCAGGCGAAGCTCGCCGGCCGTAACCGGGTGCGCGCGGCCCCGTGCCTGGAGTGCGATCCGCGGGTCTAGCTCCGTCCCTGTTGACTTATGTCATGGTACGAATCCGAGTAATCAGATACGTTACTCGGGCACTTCCCAGGCTGTAATGTGACTGGGCCTGATTCCATCCAGGTCCCATCTTCGGGCTTTTATATGAATCAACTTGTTGCCTTTGCCAGCCGGCAAGGCATTGGCACGGCCGGGACGGGTTCCCCCAACAGGAAGCGAGACAAAAATATGATGAAGACGTGGCTGATCTCGGTGGCCGTCACGGCGGCCTTCCTCTCCCATGGCGTTCAGGCCGCCGGCGATGCCAAGGCCGGCGAGGCCAAGACCGCGGTCTGCATGGCCTGCCACGGCCCCGCGGGCAACAGCCTGGTGCCGACCTGGCCCAAGCTGGCCGGTCAACACCCCGAGTATCTCTACAAGCAACTCATGGACTTCAAGTCCGGGGCGCGGGTGAACGAGAGCATGAGCCCTCAGGTCCTGGCGCTCAATGAGCAGGACTTCGCCGATCTGGCCGCCTACTACGCCGCGCAGACCCAGACGGGTGGCACCACCGATCCGGCGGCCCTCGAACAAGGCGGGCGCCTGTTCCGGGGGGGCAACGCCGAGACTGGCGTGCCGGCCTGCACCGGCTGTCATGGCCCCGCGGGGCTGGGGGTGGGGGCCGCCAAGTATCCCCGGCTGGCCGGGCAGCACGCGACCTACGTCGAGTCCACGCTCAAGCTCTACCGGGATGGCACGCGGGCCAACGATCCCAACGCCATGATGCGCGAGGTCGCGCACCGCCTGACGGATGCCGAGATCGCCGCGGTCTCCCAGTTCGTCCAGGGTCTGGGCCAGTAGCGCCCCGGACGCCGATTCCCGGTCCGTACCGCGCTGCCATCCCGGTAGTTCAGCCTCGGCCTGGCAGGTACCGCGTGACCCGTCGCCTCAACCGCCTTGTCCACCTGCTTGCCGGCGGAGCCACGGTTCAGGCCACTCAGGAAATCCAGTTTTTCGGGCAGAAGCCGTTCGTCGACCCAGGCGATGACTCTGCCCAAACACAGAGGGGTTAAAAACAAAATTATGAGCGCACCAGGCGTTGACAAAAATCGGCGGCGGGTACTGATCGCCGCCACCAGCGCGATCGGGGTCGTAGGCGCCGGCTTCGTCGCCGTACCCTTTTTGAGTTACTGGGAGCCCAGCGCCAAGGCCCGTGCCGCCGGCGCCCCGGTGGAGGCCGACATTAGTCAGCTCGAGCCCGGCGCCCTGCTGCGGGTCAAATGGCGTGGCAAGCCGGTGTGGGTCGTCAATCGCACCGAGGCCATGCTCGCCGCCCTGCCGGGGCTCGACCCGCAACTGATCGATCCGGCCTCCGCCGCCTCCGATCAGCCGGCCTACACCCAGAATCCCACCCGCGCCATCAAACCCCAGTATTTCGTCGCCATCGGCATCTGCACCCACCTGGGCTGCTCGCCGACCTACCGCCCGGACATCGCCCCCGATGATTTGGGTCCCGACTGGAAGGGTGGTTTCTTCTGCGCCTGCCACGGCTCGCGCTTCGACCTCGCCGGGCGGGTCTTCAAGGGCTCCCCCGCCCCCACCAACCTCGTCATCCCTAAATACCAATTTGTCACCGACGCCATCATCAAGATTGGCGAAGATGGAGGAGTCGCCTGATGAGCACCGACACCCCCACCCCGGGCTTCCTCGGCTGGATCGACTACCGCTTCCCCCTGACCAAGGTCTGGAACGAGCACCTCGCCCAGTACTACGCCCCGAAAAACCTCAACGCCTGGTCCTTCTTCGGCTCCCTGGCCATCCTCGCCCTGGTCATCCAGATCCTCACCGGCATCTGGCTGGCGATGAACTACAAGCCCTCCGCCGCCGACGCCTTCGCCAGCGTCGAATTCATCATGCGCGACGTGAACTGGGGCTGGCTGATCCGCTACATGCACTCCACCGGCGCCTCCGCCTTCTTCATCGTCATCTATCTGCACATGTTCCGCGCCCTGCTGTGGGGCTCCTATCGCAAGCCGCGCGAACTGCTGTGGATCATCGGCCTCGTCATCTACCTCGCCATGATGGCCACCGCCTTCTTCGGCTACCTGCTGCCCTGGGGCCAGATGTCCTACTGGGGCGCCCAGGTCATCGTCAACCTCTTCGCCGCCGTCCCCGGCATCGGTGAAGACCTGTCGGTGTGGGTGCGCGGCGACTATGTCATCTCCGACACCACCCTGAACCGCTTCTTCGCCTTCCACTTCCTGTTGCCCTTCCTGTTGGCGGCCCTGGTCTTCGTCCACATCGTCGCCCTGCACAAGGTCGGCTCCAACAACCCCGACGGCATCGAGATCAAGGCCAAGAAAGACGCCAACGGCATCCCCCTCGACGGCATCCCCTTCCATCCCTATTACACGGTGAAGGACATCGTCGGCGTGGTCGTCTTCCTGGCCATCTTCAGCGCCATCGTCTTCTTCGCCCCCGACCTTGGCGGCCTCTTCCTCGAAGCCCCCAACTTCCAGCCGGCCGATCCGCTGAAGACCCCCGAACACATCGCCCCGGTGTGGTACTTCACCCCCTACTACGCCATGTTGCGCGCCGTCCCGCCCATGTTCGGCTCCCAGTTCCCTGGCGTGGTGGTCATGTTCGGCGCCATCATCATCATGTTCTTCCTCCCCTGGCTCGACCGCAGCCCGGTCAAGTCCATGCGTTATAAAGGCCAGCTGTCCAAGATCGCCCTCGGGATCTTCGCCGTCAGCTTCGTCGTCCTGGCCTACCTCGGTCTGCAACCCGCCTCCGACCTGGGCACCTTCTTCGCCCGGGTCTTCACCATCCTCTATTTCTTGTTCTTCCTCTTGATGCCGATCTACACCAAGCTGGAAGCCACCAAGCCGGTCCCGGAGAGGGTCACGAAATGAGAAAGCTACTCCTCGCCTCCCTGTTCCTGCTCGTCCCCGCCTTGGCCCCCGCCGCGGGCGGCGGCGTCCCCTTGCAGGACGCCGACATCGACCTCACGGACCAGGCCTCCCTGCAACGCGGCGCCGGCTACTTCGTCAACTACTGCATGGGCTGCCACTCCCTGGGCTACATGCGATACAACCGCCTCGCCGATGACCTGGGCATCGACGAGGCCACCCTGCGCCAGAGCCTCATCTTCACCGGCGCCAAGCCCGGCGACCTCATGATCTCGAACATGAACCCGGTCAGCGCCGAGAAATGGTTCGGCACCGCCGTTCCCGACATGACCCTGGCCACCCGTTGGCGCAGCCCCGACTGGGTCTACAGCTATCTCAAGAGCTTCTACGCCGATCCCAGCCGGCCCTTGGGGGTCAACAACCTGGTCTTCCCCAACGTCGGCATGCCCCATGTGCTCGCCGGTCTGCAAGGGATCCAGCAGCCCAAGTTCGCGGAGCATCCCGGTACCGATGGCACCCCGGTCAAGACGGTGGTCGGCGTCGAACCCGCCCAGGGTGGCACCATGACCGCGGAGCAATACGACGCCTTCGCCCGCGACCTCACCAACTTCCTCACCTACGTGGGCGAGCCGATCAAGCTTGAGCGTCAGCGCCTGGGCATCTGGGTGTTGCTGTTCCTGGCGGTCTTGTTCGTCGCCGCCTACTTCCTCAAGAAGGAATACTGGAAGGACGTGCACTGAAAGACCCTGTCAGCCTCCCGCATCGCAGCGGGAGGCTGAGCAGGATCGACTGCGGTTCACTTCCCACTCCTCGGCCTGTCAGCCTCCCACTCCCGAGTGGGATGATCAAAGGTCACAAGCTCCTCCTCTTTACCCACCCTCCTCGCCCCGGCAACCTACCGGGTGAGGCCCAATCCGTTATGGCTCCTCCGCTTCGCGCTCATGGCGGCGATACTCCGGTGGCATGCCAAGGTTAATAGCACCAGCCGCTTCCAGCCCGGAGGACGAAAGTCGAGCTGAGCTCTTTGCCGTCTGTCTTGCGGATTTTGGCATGGGGGAACATGCCTAGCGTACTAGGGAATTTCAGGCTTCCGGCCTTACAGTCGGCGACAGCTACGCTAGTCCGCGGGGCAAAGGCCCCGCGCCACGGTATTGCGAGTCACCCTCCAAACAAGCGGACTCAGAGCAGGTGCTTCATCTCTGTCAGTAGATCAGCTCCGACCACCGACCCTCCTGAATCATCCCCTGCTTCAGGGACTGCCAGGCCTCGACGGAGCCGGCGCGTTCGCTCATGACCTTGTCGAGGACCTGGGCGATCTTGCCCAGGCCGGCAAGGAAGACGTGGGTCTTGGGTGCCTGGAGCAGTCCCCAGACCTCGTCCAGGTTCTCCCGCAGGCCGCGCTGCAGGGCATCGGAGGAGGACATCAGGGAATTGCTGGCCAGGGACTTGAAGGCCTTGAAACTGGCCTGGTCGTAGTAGTCGGCGAGGTTGGTCTCCTCGTCGTTGGCGTAGGCTAGGTCCAGGCCGGTGCGACCGCCGTAGAAGAGGCGCACCTGGCCGTCCCAGCCGCCACGGCGCTCGTAGATGAGCTGGGCGAAGGCGCGGAAGGGGGCGACGCCGGTGCCGGTACCGATCATGACCAGGTTGGCGGTCTTGTCCTGGGGCATCTGGAAGGGGCTGCGATAGGGCCCGCTGAGGGTGATGTCCTGGCCGGGCCGAGCGTCGCAGAGGAAGTTGGAGGCGATGCCGGGGTAGCGCTCGCCACTGATCTCATCGATGTAGAAGCAGCGGCGCACCAGGATGTCCAGGGCGACGGTCTCGTCCTCGGGCCGGGGCCGGGCGTTGGCGATGGAATAGCGGCGCAGGTGATAGGGATTGCCAAAGGGGTGGGGGCCGGGGACGACCACGCCGACGCTCTGGCCCTCGACAAACTGGAAGGCCGGGTCCGCCACCCGCAGGGTGAGATGGCGCACCTCGACCGCCTTCTCCGGGGTGATGCGCCGGGATTCGAGGAGCTGGGCCGCGACCGTGGGACCGATGGGGGGTTCGAGTTCGCTCATCTTGTGGGTTCCTTGGGTTGTCGAAGCGGGTAGGGCGCCCTGGCTCGCCCTTCTGGCGGTGAAGAACTGGGGCGAGAATCAGGGTGGGAATCGTGTTAGAGGCGTCGCTTTTCAGTTCTCGACATGGCTGGGGAGGATCGGGTGGCCTCTGGCGGGGGTGTCGACCGCGGGGATGCGGTCGTCAAGCCTCCAGGGATGGATTCAGGTTGTCCCCCGCCAGAGGCCACCCGATCCGGAGAAACCGAAAAGAGATCGGGGATGACAATATGTCTGGGATCATCGCCGCGGAACGTCGCAATGGCCACCCTTGCAGGAACAGCCCCCACCGCAGCCGCCATCCGCGCTGCGGAAGGGGCCGAGCTGGGGGTTCTGGCGGGCGAAGGCGGCGTAGCGCTGCTGCACCCAGATCCAGCCGAGGAGGACGGCGAAGATCACCAGGCTGGCGATCAGGGCTCTAACCATGGGATCCTCCCAGCCCGGCGAAGCCCATGAAGGCCAGGGATAGGAGGCCGGCGAGCATCAGGGTCATGGCCGCGCCCTGGCTGACCGTGGGCAGCCGGGCCAGTTCCAGCTTTTCGCGCAGGCCGGCCATCAGCATCAGGGCCAGCATGAAACCGGTGCCGGCCCCCAGTGCGTAGACCAGGCTCTGCAGAAAGTCATACTCCTTGGCGGTCTGGAACAGGGCTAGGCCGAGGATGGCGCAGTTGGTGGTGATCAGGGGCAGGAAGATGCCCAGAGAGCGAAACAGGGCCGGGCTGTATTTCTTAACGAACATCTCCACCAATTGCACCGCCGAGGCTATGATGGCGATGAAGCAGATCAGGCGCAGGAATTCCAGTTCGAGCTCGACCAGCAGCCAGTTGACGCCGTAGGCGCTCAGCGAGCTGACGACCATGACGAAGCTGGTGGCCAGGCCCATGTTCAGGGCCGTCTCCTTCTTGGCGGAGGTACCGAGGAAGGGGCAGATGCCCAGGAACAGGGCCAGCACGAAGTTGTTGACCACCGCGGCATCGAGAAAGATCAGGGGTAGCGAGGGGTTAGCCATGGGCGGCGGCTCCGGCGGCGGCGAGGAGACGGCGTTCGCGGCGCTGCTTGAGCCAGGCGAACAGCAACAGCCAGGCGCCGAGGACGAAGAAGCCCCCGGGCGGCAGGATCATCACCAGCCAGGGCTGAAAGCTGTCACCGAAGAGCTGCATGCCGAAGAGGGTGCCGTTGCCGAGGATCTCGCGCACCGCCCCCAGGCTGAACAGGGCCAGGGTGAAGCCCAGGCCCATCCCCAGGCCGTTGACCAGGGTCGGCAGCAGCCGCTGATTGGAGGCGTAGGCCTCGGCGCGTCCCAGAATGATGCAGTTGACGACGATGAGCTGGATAAAGGCCCCCAGGGAGGCATAAAGCTCCAGGCTGATGGCGTGGATGGCGTAGTCGACCACGGTGACGAAGGTGGCGATGATGACGATGTAACTGGCGATGCGCACCTGCTTGGGTATCCAGTGGCGCAGCAGGGAAACCAGGGCCCCGGAGCCGAGGAGGACGAAGGTCGTGGCCAGGCCCATCCCCAGGGCGTTGATGGCGGAGTTGGTCACCGCCAGCACCGGGCACATGCCCAGCAGCATGACGAAGACCGGGTTCTCCTCCCACAGGCCGCGCAGGAAGGTGTCCGCGGTCAGGGTCTCCTGACGGTTGAAGGGGTCGGCCGCCGTCTTGGCGCCCGCCGCCGGCTGGGATGCTTCAGCCATGTCTCATGCCTTCCGATTTAGGGTGAAGGTTGGGTAAGCAGCCCCAGGCTGCGCTGGATCGCCGGGGCGGCGCGCTGGGCGGCCTGGTTGGCCGCCTTGCCCATGGCCCGCGAGGAGAGGGTGGCGCCGGTGATGGCGTCGATCTGCCAGGGCTGGGTCTTGGTGCCGTTCTTGACGGTGACGATGGGGTTGGCCAGGGCCTGGCCCGTGGCGTCGAGGCGGGCGTCCAGGGCCTCCAGGTTCTTGAGGAAGACCGGGTCGGTATCCAGCTTGTCGCCGAAGCCCGGGGTCTCGGTGGACTTGAGGACCTTGCTGCGGACGATGAGCTGGCGCTGGGGGTCGTAGGCGAACAGGACCTCCACCGGGCCGGCGTAGCCGGTCCCGACGCCGGTGAAGGCCAGGCCCTGGAGCTGGCCCTGGGCGTCGTAGCCGGCATAGACCAGGCCACCACCCGCCGCGCTGGCCCCCGCGCCACCCGCGGCGGCCGGGTCGACGGGAGTCAGGCGGCCCTCCGCGTCGATGAGGAAATCGCGCTTGGCGACGGCGCCGGGGAGGATGCGCAACACCGCCGCCTCGGTGGCGAGGCGCTCCTTCTCGGCGATGATGGGCGCGGTATATTCGTAAGCCGTCGCCACCAGCAGCCCGGAGATGGCGGCGATGAGGCCCAGGGTCGCCAGCATCGCCAGACCGGGCGTCGCCGGGGCGGGTGTGGCCGAGCCTGACGTGCCCAGGCCGGACGTAGCGGGGGCGGCCGTAGCCAGACCGGGCGAGGCTGGGGCGGGCGTGCCAGTCTCGACCTGGAGGACGCTGGGGGGCGCCGGGTTGATGGGGGCCTGGGCCACGGGGGAGCTCGTCGCGGGGGTTGCCGCCGCCGCGCCCGGCAAGGGCAGTGATGCGCTCATGACCGGCCCTCCTTGCGGGCGCCATAGACCCGGGGCTGGGTGACCGCTGAGATCAGGGGGGCGGCGGCGTTGGCCAGGAGGATGGCGTACATGATGCCCTCGGTGAGGCCGCCGAAGAGGCGGATGACCACGGTCAGGATGCCGATGAAGAGGCCATAGGCCAGGGCACCCCAGGGGGTGACCGGCGAGCCGACCATGTCGCTGGCCATGAACCAGGCCCCCAGCATCAGGCCCCCGGAGAAGAGCACGAACCAGGGCGTGGGGTAGACGTTGCCATCCATCAGCCAGAGGGGCAGGGCGACCAGGACGGCGCCGAGCATGACCCCCACCGGGATCTTCCAGTCCAGCAGGCGCTGAAAGGCCAGCCACAGGCCGCAGACCAGGATCAGCAGGGCCGAGGTCTCCCCGGCGGAGCCAGCGACCATGCCGGTGAAGAGGTCCAGGCTGCTCACCTCGATGTGCTGGAATTTCTGCAGGGCCAGGGGCGTGGCCCCGGTGAAGCCGTCGACGTTCAGTCCGGCGATCCAGTCCTTCACCGCCACCGGCTGCAGGAAGGGCGGGGTCAGGGTCGAGGGGATCAGTTCCCAGAAGCGACCCGGGGCGAAGCCCGGGGTCCAGGTGGTGATGGCCACCGGGAAGGCCGCCTGGGCGAAGGCGCGCCCCACCAGGGCGGCGTTCATGACGTTGAAGCCCAGCCCGCCGAATAGGGACTTGCCCAGGGCGACGCCGACGAAGGCCGCCACCGCCGCCATCCACAGGGGGAAGCCCGGGGGCAGGGTCAGGCCCAGAAGCAGGCCGGTGATGACCACGCTCCAGTCGTTGAGGGTGTTGCCCCGGTCGGAGAGGCGGGCGAAGAGGTACTCGGTGGCCATGGCCACCGCCGTGGTGGTGACCAGCAGCAGCAGGGCGCTGAGGCCGAACTGGAAGACCGCGAAGGCGCAGATGGGCAGCAAGGCCCAGACCACGCCCTGCATGATCTGCGGCACGGTGCGCGCCCGCTTCAGGTGCGGGGAGGTGCGGATCTCGATGGGTCTCGACATGGCGGGGCTCGGCGGCTGGGCTCGGTTCGGTGGTGACGGCGGTTTAGGGTTGCGGGGCTGGCGGTCGCGGGGTCGGACGGGCGGGCACTGACGATGGCGGGGCTGGCATTGCCTCTGGCAGCGCTGGCATTGCCTCTGGCAGCGCCTGGTGCCTTCTCCTGGCCAACCCTCAGTGCGGCTTGAGCGTTTGGTCCCGGTTTATGGCCTTGGCGATGCGGAAGTACTGGGTCAGGGGGATGTTGGAGGGACAGACATAGGCGCAGCAGCCGCACTCGAAACACTGGTCCAGATAGTAGTCCCGGGCCATGCGTTCGTACTCCCGATGCTGGGCCAGTTCACCCAGCAGGGAGGGGTTGAGCTTGACCGGGCAGGCCTCGACGCAGGCCGCGCATTTGATACAGGGCAGCACCTGGCGCTGGGCCAGGTCCGGGTCCTGGGACTCCAGGACCACCACCCCGGAGACGGCCTTGGTCACCGGCACGTCCAGGGAGGCCACGGACATGCCCATCATGGGCCCGCCGAGGATGACCTCGCCGGCCTGTTCGCTCATCCCCGTCTGCTCCAGCAGGAAGCGCAGGGGGGTGCCGATGGGGACCAGGTAGTTGCCGGGGCGAAAGACGGCGGGTCCGCTGACGGTCACCACCCGCTCGATGAGGCCCCGGCCGCGGGGCAGCAGGTCCCCCATCTGCGCCAGGGTGCCGACGTTGTAGACGGCGATGCCCAGGTCCAGGGTCAGGCCACCCACCGGGACTTCCCGGTTGAAGAGGCTCTTGATGAGCATCTTCTCGGCGCCCTGGGGGTACTTGGTCTCCACCGCCTCGACGGTCACGGGCAGATCGGCGGGGATGCGCTCCCGCAGTCGGGCGACGGCGTCGGGCTTGTTGTCCTCGACCCCGATCACCGCCCGGGTGGCGCCGGTCGCCTGGAGGGCGATGCGGATGCCGGCCATGATGCTGTCCGGCCGTTCCAGCATGAGGCGGTGGTCACAGGTCAGGTAGGGCTCGCACTCGCAGCCGTTGACCACCAGGGTTGCGATGGGGTGCCCCGCCGGGGGCTTCATCTTGACGTGGCTGGGGAAGGCGGCGCCCCCCAGGCCCACCAGGCCGGCGTCCTGCACGGCCTGGATCAGCTCGTCCGACGACAGGGCGTTCAGGTCCCGGGGCAGGTCGTAGAGCACCTCCTGGGTGGAGGCCCGGTGGACCTTGAGGAAGATGGCCTTGGCCCTGGGTCCCTCCGCGGTCGGCGCCAGGTCGATGGCGCGAATGACGCCGTCCGCGGGGGCGTGGATGGGCACCGACAGGAAGCCGTCGGCCGCGGCGATGGGCTCGCCGCGCACCACCTCCTGACCGACCTTGACCAGGGGTCGGGAGGGCTTGCCCCGGTGCTGCGTCAGGGGCAGCACCAGTTCCGGGGCGAAGCCCAGGCGGCGGATCGGCTTGTCCGCCGTCTGCTCCTTGTGCTCCACGGGGTGGATCCCGTGGGCGAAGGTCTTGGTCGCGCTGAAGAAGTTCAAAATGCCCATGGTCGCTACACTTAATTTACTGATACTTGGCCGCCCTGGCGACGAGCTTGTCGACATCCTTCTCCGCCGGGTTGAAGGGGGTGCCGGGATGGATGCAGCCCGCGGTGCACTTCTCCGCCGCCTTGACGATGTCCTTGAAGGGGCCCCCCTTGGGATCGACGATCACGGCCTGTTTCTGGGCGTTGTAGGCGAAGATCTTGGGGTTGATGTTCATGCACTCGTCGCAGGCGGTGCACTCGGGGCTTTCGATCCACACCGGCTCCCAGCCGCCCGCGGCCACCGCGCCCGCGCTGGCGCCCGCCGCCTGACCGGAACCGTTGCCGCCGCCCGCTGGGGCGAAGTCGGCGAGCAGCCCGGACCCCAGGCCGCCGGCGCCACCGGTGGCGAGGGCGAAAAGGCCGGCGGTGAGCTTCTGCGCCATCTCCGCCTTGGCCTGGTTGCGCACCGATTCCTCGTCGAACTGGCGGTCCAGGCCGACGATGCCGCGCAGTTGCCGCCAGAACTGGCGCCGCTCCTCGCAGGAGAGGACCAGTTCCTGGGAGACCAGGGCGCGCATCAGGCGGTTCTTGCCATCCACCCCCCAGACGAAGGGGAATTTGCCCTCGCGGTCATCCGCGTCCAGGTCGAGGAACTCGTGCAGGGGGACCATGGAGTCGTTCCAGGTCTCCGGCGGGGCCTTGCGGAAGTGCTTGCGGAAGCGGCCCTCGGTCATGGCGAAGTCGGCGAAGGTCATGGGCAGGGACATCTCCTGCTCCTTGCCGGCCTCGTCCTGGTACTTGATGGCCCAATGAATCCAGTCGTCGTCCAGGTTGGGGTTGCCCTCGATGGAGCAGCACTCCTCAAAGGTGGTGCCGGCGTCCGGGTCGAAGCGGAACAGGGGATAGGCGCGGGACTCCACCGCCAGGCGGCTCTGGTGCTCGGAGTGATCGTCGGGGACCCCATGCTCCGGCTGGCAGACGGCGTAGATGTTGAATAGGGCCGGGCGGCGGCTGTTGAGGCCGTCGATGTAGCCCTCCAGCAGGTGACTCATGTGGGACATGCTGCCCTGGAGTACGAAGCTGGTGCGGTGGGCCATGCCGATGAGGCCCATCTCCTTGCGGATCTCGGTCTTGCCCTTCCAGGCCTTGCCGTAGGGCGACATGTCCGCCACCTGGCCGATGAAGCCAGAGGTGCAGGCCTGGCCGCCGGTGTTGGAATAGACCTGGGTGTCGAGGACCAGGACCTTGATCGGCATGCCGGACATCAGGGCCCGGGACAGGTTCTGGAAACCGATGTCGTACATGGCCCCGTCACCGCCGATGCTCACCACGGGCGGGCAGAGGCGCCACTCCTCCTCGTTGAAGTCCTTCCAGTTGAAGAAGGTGAAGAAGGCCTCGTGCTCGGCGGCCTTGTAGCCCTTCTCCAGCTCGATCCTGGCCTGGCGCACGGCCTTGAAGCCCGCGGCCATCTTGCGCATGTGACCCTCGAAGATACCCATGGCCACCGAGGGGGAGTCCTGGAACAGGTGACTGGTCCAGGGGAAGGGGTAGGGGTTGTAGGGGAAGGTCGAGCCCCATACCGAGGTGCAGCCGGTGGCGTTGATGATGCCCATGGTGGCCCGGGGCTGGGTGTCCAGATAGCGGGCCTTGAGGGCGCGCAACTCACCCAGCAGGCCGGTGACCCAACCGAGCCACTCGGGATCGACGGGGTTGATCTTGCGGCCCTGGTCGAGCTCGCTGGAGAGTTCGCCTAGGGTCAGGTCGGCATCCTGGTGACGGCCCAAGACCTGGGCGATGGCCGACGGGTTGCTGAGGTCGACCCCCGCCGCCAGCTTGAGGCGCACATGGGTCTCCAGGCGGTTGATCAGGTCGTCCAGTTCCGCCAGGTGCCGCTGGACCCGGCCCTGCATCAGGGCGGTGACGGTGCCGGTGAAGAGGTGGATGACGGTCTTCTCGCCGCAACCCATGCAGGCGCCGTCGCCGGAGACCATGGATTGATAGTTGCCCTTGTCCAGGAGCAGGGTCTCCAGGGCGCCGACCTTCTCGTCGAGGTCGTCGATGCGGATGAAGTCCGGATTGGTGGTCGGCAGGTCGAGCCAGAAGGCCCACTGGGCGCGCATCTCGGCGATGGCCTGGTCGGATTGGGGCTCGGCCACCAGGGCGCCGTCCTCGCAGACCTCGATGCACTCCATGCAGCCCTTGCAGGTGTAGGGGTTGACGGTGATGCTGAACAGGCCGCCGCTGCCCTTCTCCTTCTTTTCGCGGTTGGTCCAGTAGGGCTTGGTGACGGACAACTGGAAGCCGGCCAGGGCCTCCAGGAAGAGGCCCATCTCCTGCTCCAGGGCGGCCTTCTGGTCGCCTTGCAGCTCGGAGGCAGCCAGGGTCTCCAGCACCGCCTGGTCGAGGAGGGTGCGGGTGTCGGCGCCCTCGCCGGCGCCGTCCAGCAACTCACGCAGGCGCTTCTCGACCTTACGGGTCTCGCGGCGCAGGTACTGGGTGGGCAGGCCCTTCTCCACCCGCAGGATGGCGGTGTTGAAGATCTCGGCGACGGTGTTGACCAGACCGGGGATGGCGGAGTCCGGGCAGGTGGAGAAGCAGCCGCCGCAGGCGGTGCAGTTCTCCGGCAGGAACTTGGGATACTCGAAGCGGATCTGGGTCATGTCGCGGTAGACGCCGGTGGAGGCCGGCATCAGGCTCATGGCCATGTAGGGGTCCGCCAGGTTGGCGTTGCCGCGGCCGGTGGCGTAGAAGTAGCCGGTCTGGCGCCAGAAGCGGTGGACATCGGCGACGAAGCCGTCACCCTCCGGCAACTGCTTGAGCATGATCGGTAGCTTGGAGGCCTTGTGGGGGATGAGCTGGCCGGCGGTGAGGGGCTTGTCCTTGATCTCGACGATCTCGTCAAAGCCGCGGCGCACCACCCGCAGGTTGTCCTGGACCACCCGCTCGCCCTTGCCGCCGAACTTGGACCGCAACTGGTCCTCGATGGCCTGGAAGAGGCCGTTCTCGTCGAGGCCAGCACGCTCCATGAGAGGCGAGGCGGCGAAGAAGGCGCCCTGGAAGGCGTTGCCCTGCATGCGGAACTGGAGCTCCGGGTCCGAGGCCTCGTCCCGGGCGATCTTGAAGCCATCGACGTAGAAGACGTGGATCTCGTTGTCGACGATGAAGCGCCGGGCCTCGAAGGGGAAGGTGGCCCACACCGCCTCGGCGCCGCCAAGGCTGGACTGGATGATGAAGACGCCGCCCTTCTTCAGCCCCGACAGGGGGTTGGAGTGGGTGAAGACGTTGGGGTCCGGCGACATCACCACGTCGACGTAGGTGTATTCGCAGTTGAGGCGGATGGGCTCCGGGGCCGCGGACAGGAAGTAGGTGGTGGGCTGGCCCTTCTTCTCCGAGCCGTACTTGGGATTGGCGCGGATGTCGAAGCCCAGCAGGTCGTAGAGGGTCATGGCCAGGTTCTTGCCCGTGGTCACGGCCCCCCAGCCGCCCACCGAGTGCATGCGCACGGTGATGGCGCCCTTGGGCAGCAGGTTGGGGTTCTCGCTGCCCTTGAGGGCCAGGTTGGCGGCGGCGGGATAGGCGTCCTTGAGGGCATGGAGGCGGATCTCGTCCTTGGGATCGGTGGCCTCGCGCATGAAGTCCACGGAGAGATAGAAGAACTTCTGGCGCCGGCCGCCGGGCAGCATGTTTTCGATGGCGGCGATCAGCCCCTCGGGCTGGAGGTCGCGGGAGCCCAGGCCGTAGCAGCCGGAGTAGAGGCGCGGCAGATCCCCGGCCTTGTAGTTGTCGTAGGCCGGGTAGGGGAGGGCCTCGTTCCGCTCGATCATGCCGTTTTCCAGGCACTTGGTCAGGGCGGCGCGGACCTCGCGCATGATCGGCAGGTCCTCCGCCAGGGGCTGGTCGGTACGCTCTAGCACCGCCACGCCGCGCTTGCCCTTGAGCAGGGGGCCCAGCAGGTCACCGGGGAAGGGGCGGTACATGGTCAGATTGACCACGCCCACCTTGAGCTTGCGGGTCTCGCGCAGGTAGTCGGCCACCGCCTCGGCCTGGAGGATCATGCTGCCCTGGCCGAGGATCAGATACTCGGCGTCCTCGGTACGGTAGCCGCTGAGCCGGCGGTAGCGGCGGCCGGTGAGCTGGTAATACTCCGCCATCACCTGGTCGGCCAGGGGGGCGATGTGCTGGAAGAAGTAGGGCCGCTGGGCCGCCACCGCCTGCATGTAGGCGTCCTGATTCTGCACCGTGCCGGACTGCATGGGCTTGTCCACGTCCCAGACCTCGGGGATCCGGCGGCGGGTCGGGCCATAGACCAGCTTCTGGGCCGGGGTCGGGCAGTCGATGAGGTCGTCTGGGCGACCGAGGAACTCGGCGACCAGTTCCCGCTCCGGCACCAGCAGGGGCTCGATGAGGTGGGTGGTGAGAAAGCCATCCTGGGCCACCGCCGCCGGGGTCAGGGACAGCTCGGCGATCTTGCGGCCGATGAGGTTGAGGTCCGCCGCCTCCTGGGTGTTCTTGCCGAAGACCTGGAAGAAGCCGGTGTCGTCGATGCAGTGATAATCGTCGTGAGCGCAGTGGACGTTGAGGCTGGCCTTGGTGATGGCCCGGCAGCCGATGTTGAGCACGTAGGGCAGTCGCTTGCCGACCGCGGCGTAGAGCGACTCGTGCATGAAGGCCACGCCCTGGGCCGAGGAGAAGTTGGTGGCGCGCAGCCCGGTCATGGCCATGCCGGCGGTGACCGCCGCCGCCGCGTGCTCGGATTCGGGTTCGACGAAGATCAGGGGCTTGCCGGAGACGTTGAGATGGCCCTTGGCGACCTCCTCGGCCCAGAACTCGCCCATCTGGGTGGAGGGGGTGATGGGGTAGGCGCCCGCGGCATCCGAGGCCTCCCGCTCGCAGAGGATGACGGCGGCATTGCCGTCCATCGCCTGCCGAACGCCAGGATACTTGAAGGACTTCTCGTCTTTTTTTCCGAACATGGCCTTGATCTACTCAGCGGTCTGGGTTTGATGAATCCCGTGGCGGTTGGGGCCGGGGAACCGGATGCTTGGGCGCGCGGGGCGCCGGGGAGATATTGGGATGGGGGACGCCCGCTAGGCGCGGGCCGCGACCCTCGATCGGGAGCCGGCGCGGGCCAGCTCGGGTTGCAGGGCCTCCTTCCGCACGACCTTGCGCGCGTCCCGCCCCTTCTCGACCCGGCCGCCCTTCTCCAGCCAGACGATGGCCCCGGTGGGGCAGCGCTCGATGGCGATCCGGGAGGCGAGGCTGTTCTTGGCGTAATCGACCACCGCCAGGTTGTCGCGGATCTCGATCAGGCCTTCGGGGGAGTCCTGGGCGCAGCGGCCACAGGCGGTGCAGATGACCTCGCACTCTTTCTCGGCCTCGTCACCGAAGGCCTGGTTGTTGCAGGCGACCCAGAGCTGGTGGCTGACGGGGTGGAGGCTGAACAGGTCCTTGGGGCAGACATCGACGCAGTCGCCGCAGGCGGTGCAGTCGGCCTCGGTCACCACCGGGAGGCCGTGGCGGTTCATGTGGATGGCGTCGAAATCGCATACCTCGGCGCAGTCGCCCAGGCCCAGGCAACCCCAGGCGCAGCCCTTGCCGCCACCGGAGACCAGGGCCGCCGCCCGGCAGGACTCGACGCCGCCATAGGAGGCGCGGATGTAGGCCACGTGGGTGCCCCCGGCGCAGGCCAGGCGGGCGACGCGCTTCTCCTCCTTGCCCAGGTCGACGCCGAGGAAGTTGGCGATGACCTGGTTCATGTCCTTGGAGTTGACGGTGCACTTGGCCGGCTCGATCCGCCCCTGGACCAGCATTTCGGCGAAGGGGCGACAGCCCGCCGTGCCACAGGCGCCGCAATTGGCCTTGGGCAGCAGGTCCTCGACCTGATCGATGCGTGGGTCTTCGAAGACAAAGAGACGCTTGTTGGCCAGGACCAGGATGCTGGCCAGCATCAGGCCCAGGGCGCTCATGAAGGCGACGGCAACGAAAATAGACGGCATCGTTGGCTACCCATGTTTCACGCCCCCGGGACTGGAGGCGGCCATTGACCGGTACGAAAGGAGATACGACTCAGGGGCGCCAACCTCAGGGTGCGAGGGGCGGACAGGCCGGCGACCAGGGGTAGACCAGTCGCTAGATGAGCATCCGCTAATCTACACCGCGGCTTAACATTGAAGAATTAAATTATATAAATCCATTGTATTGCGGTGCAGCATAAACAGGCGTTGGATAGGCGTTGGATGCATCCTGGGGCATACGCGACGGCATCGCCCCCCGCGCCCGGATCTGATCAGGCGCCAACCGGATGGAGAGTCATGGCACCTCAATTTTCGGTTTCCCGGGTCGGGACGAGGGGCAGGTGGTCCCCTGGCCTCAGTCCGGGGGGAAGACCAGCCGCAGGCCGCTGACCCGAAATCGATCGGCGGGGTCGGCGGGGTGACGGAAGCTGGCGCGGCGCAGACAGCGCTGGGTATGGAGGCTGGCGCCCCGCAATACGCCGAGGCCGGCGTCGAAGGCGGTCTGAGAATGGGGGTCGGGGAAGGGGCTGAAGTCCGGATAGGGGTGGAAGGGGTTGGCGCACCACTCCCACACCCGGCCGGTACCCTCGATGAGTCCGGCGCGGGCGGCGACCTCCCACTGATACTCGTGCTGGACCACGGCCCCGGTCAGGTCGCCACCCAGGCTCGCCGCCCAGGCGGCAAAGGCCCGGGCCTCGTGGCGGCTCAAGCCGGCCACTGGGTCCGCGGCGCCTAGGGGGACGAGGCCGTTCAGGCCCAGGGCCTGCCAGTCTCCCCGGTCGTTCCGACGCCAGTGCCACGGTGCCTGGACCGGGACCTGTGCTTGGCCCTGGGCCTGGACTGGGCTTTGTGCTTGGCCTTGGGCATGAACGAGTGCTTGGCCTTGGGCCTGAACGAGTGCTTGGCCTTGGGCCTGGCAGGCGCGCAGCCAGTCCTGCCCGGCGGCGTCCCAGAATTCCGGACTGGCATAGCCGCCGGCGCTCATGAAGCCCAGGTACTCGGCGTTGGTCACGGGGCGACGGGCGATACGGAAATTGGCCAGTTCGACCGCCTGGGGTGGCAGTTCGTTGTCATAGGCAAAGGGCTCGCCCCGGGAACCGACGCGGTAGTGGCCCTGGGTGACCAAGACCGCCTCGGCGCTGGGCATGCAGGGTTCCAGCCCCATGGCCGGATAGGACGGAGAGGGTGAAGAGGTGAATGCGAAGGTCGAGGAGGAAGAGGAGGCAAAGGCGGATGAGACGAAAGAGGGGGGCGGAGGGGGGACGGATGACTCACGCAGCGACGGCACGCCCTGACCAGTGACGGCATCGGGTACCGGGCCGGTATCAGGCCGGTCCTGTGCCCCCGCCCCCGCAGCCTCTTCCAGGCGCCGTGCTAGGAGCACCCAGAGCATGGACTCGTAATCCTGGGCCCGTTCCTGCAACAGGAACCAGGCCAGCCGGTCATCCGCCAGCAAGGGGCTGGCGGGCAGGGCCCCCGGGGTCGCCAGGCGACGCAGGTGTTCATCCTGGATCTCCCCCGCCCAGGCCAGCAGGTGGTCCCGGGGGGGCAGGTGCTCGACCGGGGCCTCCGCCGCGCCGACGGCGAAAAGGTGCCGCACCCGTCCGGCCAGGTCCCCGTCGCCGCTGAGTATCTCCCGCAGCCAGTAGAGTTCCCGGTAGACGGAGCGGCCCAGATACCAGCCCAGGGAGGCCAGGCGAGGGTGAAAGCGGGCATTGGCCGCGGCGGCGGGGACCCCGGTGAGGAGGTCCGCCATCATCGTCTGAAGGCCGCTCAACTGGCCAAGAAGGTCGGGGTGGGTCATGCTGTCCTCCTTACTGGGGTGCCCGGGCCTGAACTGGCTGGTCCTGGCCGGAACTATCCCCTGGTGGCCGTCAAGGGACGTTGATGGCCGTTAGTGGCGTTAACGTGAAAGTCACGTGAAAGTGTAAAATATCAATAGGTTGGCGCGCCGCCCCATGACGGTTAGTGGCGGTAGTGGCTGATATTGGCCGATGGTTGCCGGCTTGGCCTCTGCCGTGCCCTCATCCTACCGAATCCCCTGGCCGGGCTCCATGCATGCCTGCCGGGTGAATGTCCGCGTTCGGTGGGACCGGGTAGCTGGTCGGGGGGCAGGGATCGGGGCCAGCCTCTCCAGCCCGTTAGCGGCGCCGAAACGTCCAGGGCGGTACGGGATCGGGGTCGCGCCACAGGCCCTGGTCGCCCCAGCGGGCCTGCACTTCCGCCAGGGGATACAGGACTCGGTCCAGCAAGTTCTGATCCGCGGCATAGTCGCGGTACCACCAGGCGTAACCCTCCCTCACCAGGGTCAGGCCCACGTCTTGTCCCGCCAGGCTCACCTTCCCCAGGGTCCGGCCATGGCGATCACGCTTGTCCGTGGTGACGGTCACGACCTTCCCCCCCACAAGCGCGAGCAATCGATGCCGGGCCTGGGGGCCGAAGGGCTGACTGTTCTCAGGGGCGTCGATGCCCTGGAGCCTGACCCGCTGGGTCCGCTTGGCGGGGCCCAGGACCTCGATGGTATCGCCGTCGAGGACCTTCACCACCTGGCCCTTGAAGTTTCCTGCCAGGGCCGGGGTGATGACGAGCGAACACAAGAGGAATACCGCCAGCCGCCGCGTCCGCCCGGGTCGCCAGATCGGTTGCCGCCGTGTCCGCCACCCGGGTCGCCCTGGCACTAGCCACCGCGTCCACCCCCGAGGTCGCCAGTCGCCTGGGTGCGACCATTGTCGCGGACCCCTGGGTGAAATCGTGACCAAGCCCGGCGCCAGGGGACAACCGTCGCCGGGACCCCCACCCGGAGCGGCATCGAGCCGCTGGTCACCGGACTTCCCCGCATGAAACATCATTGTCCCCCTGCATCCCCAACTGATTAGTTGTTATGGTATCTCATGGGTAACCGGATTAGGCTCGGGACACGATTTGGCTTGGAGCACGGGACTCGGGACATCCGGCAACCCATCATCGCCAGGGGATTGAACTTCATGCACGCAAACGTTCCGGTTACCTGCCTACGCCTCCTTCTCGGGTTGGGCCTGCTGTTGACCAGCCTGGTCCTTTGGGCCGCGGGCGACGAGACCTCGGATCCGTCGGCAACCCCGGCCTTGACCCAGGAGCAGCCACGCGAACCACCGCCGCCTGCGGTGAAAACCCCACCGGAGCGAGTCTACAGCTTTGGCGTCGTCCCCCAGCAGGCCGCTACCCGGCTGGCGCGGATGTGGGTGCCCCTCCTGCAACGGGTCCAGGCCTTGAGCGGGGTACCCCTGAAATTCGACACCGCCAAGGATATCCCCACCTTCGAGCAGGGCCTGGCGGCGGGGCGTTACGACTTCGCCTACATGAATCCTTATCACTTCGTGGTCTTCAACGCCGCACCTGGCTATCGGGCCCTGGCCCGTGACCGCGACCAGCGCATTCAGGGCATCATGGTCGTGGCCCAAGAGGCCCCCTTCACTACCCTGGAGGACCTGGCGAACCGGGAGCTGGTCTTCCCCGCTCCCGGCGCCTTCGCCGCCAGCATCCTCACCCGCGCCGAACTCGAACGACGCGGCATTCCCTTTCAGGCTCGCTTCGTCGCCTCCCACGACTCCGTCTACCTGAATGTGGCGGGGGGCCATTTCACCGCCGGCGGTGGCATTCCCCGCACCCTGGCGGCCCTCAACCCGGAGCTGCGCGGGCAATTGCGGGTCCTGTGGGCGACCCCGGACTTCACCCCCCATGCCATTGCTGTCAGTCCCCAGGTCCCGGCTCGAGATGCCCAGGCCGTGGGCCAGGCCCTCGTCGCCCTGGTCAGCGCGGCCCCGGAGTTGCTCAAGGATGCTGCCCTAGGGTCCCTGACGCTGGCCAAGGACACTGATTGGGACGACATCCGCGCCCTGGATGTCGAACGGCTGCGGCGCTTGTCCCAGATGCCCGAACCTTGATGCACCCCGAACACCCGTCGCCGTGAGTGTCCACCTCAAGACCATCCTCGGCATGGCCCTGATCGAGGTCGTTTTTCTCTCCCCGCTCTTGTGGCTGAGTCTCGACGCGCTGCGGGCCACCCACCCTTGGGGCACGGCAAATCTGACCGATTGATTGCTCGATGGCAGGCCCCGCCGTCCCTGGAACCTACCCGCGATTCACCCCGTCCGCCATTCCTGGCCTGATGTCATCCCATGATCGAGACGCTCACCCTCGCCGATTTGTGCCGCTCCCGGACGCCCCTGGCCTTCGCTCCGGAAACGCCCTTGTCCGAGGCCCTGGCCGTGATGAAAGGGCAGCGGACGAGTGCGGTGGTGATTGTCGTCGACGACCGGCCGGTGGGTATCTTCACCGAACGCGATGCCCTGGCCCTGATCGTCCGTGAGGCCTACGATCCCGACGCCCCCCTGGGCGGGTTGATGACCCCCAATCCCATCACCGTGCCGCCGGAACTGAGCTTTGCCGAGGGCTATGCCCGCATGGCCGCGGAAGGTATCCGTCACCTGGTGGTGGTGGATGCGGCGGACCGGCTGCTGGGGGTCCTCTCCGAGACCGACTTCGCCCAGGCCCTGGGGACCGAGGAGTTGCTGATCCCGCGCGCCGTCGGTGACCTCATGACCCGGGATCCGGTCAGCCTCCCCCCGCGGGCCACGCTAGCCGAGGCCCTGCGCCTGATGAACGAGCGGCGCATCAGTTCGGTGCTGGTCGTCGAGGGGGGCCGGGTCCTGGGGATCATCACCGAACGCGACGCCGTCCGCCTGGCCGGGGCCACCCTCGATCTGGGGCTGACGCCCGTCCGGAGCCAGATGTCGCAACCTGTCTATTGCATCCACCCGGACGCGCCCGCCCATGAGGCCGGTCCCCTGATGCGCGCCCTGGGGGTGCGCCGCCTGGCGGTGACGGACGATAGCGGCCGCCTGGTGGGCATTCTCACCCGCCGCGACCTGCTCAAGGACCTCCAGGCTACCCATCTGCGCCTGTTGCGGCAGCTCGTCGCCGATCAGGGGCGGGCGCTCAATGATGCCCGCCGGCAGTTGAGCGACCAGAGCGTGCTGCGCTCCTTGCTGGAGCACTCCGCGGACCTGGGCATCGTTGCCGCCGATGCCCAGCGGGTCGTCCGCTTCGCCAATCAGGCGGCCCTGCGGGCCCTGGATTGCGAGAGCCTGGCGGCCGAGGGCCAGGGCCTGAGCGAATTCCTGTTGGCGACGGGGTTGACGATACCCGACTGGGCCGAGCGGCTGGCCGCCCTGGAAACGGGCGTGGGCCTGGCCCTCGACCTCTACCATCCGGCGGGGGAGGGTGCACGCTGGTTGCGGCTGACGGCCTCCCTCATCCGTGACGCCGGGGGGGCCTGCGATGGCTATCTCCTGACCCTGCGGGACCGTACCCAGGAACATACCGCCGCCGAGCGCCTGCGCGCCATCAGCGCCAACGCCCCGAGTGGTATCGGGCTTTATGACCTCCAGGGCCATCTGCGCCTGGCCAATCCGGCCTTCCTCGACCTGCTGGGCTACGCGGACCATCCACAGGAACTGCTTGGCAGCCACTTCGTCGCCATCATCGGCCCCGAGGATCAGGAACGCGCCCGCACGAACTTCCTGCGGTTACTGGCCGGGGAGATCCCCAGCTACCAGGTGGAACGTAGTTACCGGCGCCGGGATGGCCGGCTGATCTGGGCCGACGTGGCGGTTTCGGCGATCCATGATGCGGCCGGCCACCTGACCGAGGCCCTGGCCATCATCAACGATATCAGCGACCTTAGCCGTGCCCAGGAACGCCTGCTCGAGGCCCAGGCCCTGGCTCACCTGGGGAGTTGGGAATACGACACGGTCGAGGATCGCCTGGTATGGTCCGACGAGGCCTATCGGATCTTCGGCCAGCCCATCGGCACCCCCCTGGATCTCGGGGACTTCCTGGCAATGGTCCACCCCGAGGACCGGGAGGCGGTCAGCGCCGCTTACCAGCAGTCCCTGACGGTGGTGGCCCCCTATCAGATCGAGCATCGCATCTGCCGGGCCGACGGTAGCGAACGCTGGGTACGCGAGCGTGCCGTCCATCTCACGGACGCTAGCGGGCGGGTGATCCGCAGCCTGGGCACCGTTCACGACATCACCGAGGAGCACGCCGCTCAGGCCCAGCAGCGGCTCATCAGCGCCCTGTTCGACAACACCAGCGAGGGCATCCTCATCACCGATGCCCACAACCGCATCCTGGCGGTCAACCCCGCCTTCACCACCCTTACCGGCTACCCCGCGGCGGAGGTCCTGGGGCGCGATCCGTCCCTGCTCAATTCCGGGCGGCACGACGCCGCCTTCTTCCGCGACCTCTGGCGCCAACTGGAGGCCACCGGTGCCTGGAGTGGCGAGATCTGGAACCGGCGCAAGAACGGCGAGATTTTCCCGGAGTGGCTGCAGATCAACCGCGTCCTCGACGCCGAGGGCCGGGTGACGCAGCACGTGGCGGTCTTCAGCGACCTGAGCGCCGCCCAGCGCTCCGCCGCGGAGATCGCCTACCTGAGTCACTTCGACCCCCTCACCGGCCTGCCCAATGGCGCCCACCTGCGGGAATTACTGCTCGCCGCCCTGGGCGAACCGGCGACCGGGGCGCCGATCGGGGCGGCCAGCAGCGTCGATGCCCTCCCGGCCGCCAGCCCGGCACCCTTCGCGCCCGCGGCGCCCCCGGGGTCGGAGCCCCGTGACGCGCCGGATGAGACCGGGGCCGGGGCCGACGTTGCTGGGGGAGCCCAAGCGCCATCCCCCGACCTGGCCCTGCTGGTGCTCGACCTGGATCGCTTTCAGGACCTGGTGGCCAGCCATGGCTACCTGGTGGGGGACAAGGCCCTGCGTATCCTCGGGCAGCGGCTCGCCGCCAGCGCCGCGCCGGGGGACATTCTGGCGCGCCTCGCCGGCGACAGTTTCGTCCTCGCCCGGCCCCTGGCCACCGGGCCCGGGGCCCCACCACCCAGGCACCAGGCCACCGCGGCTGCCCACGCCCTGCGGGAACTGGTCAACCGGCCCCTGGACCTGGACGGACTGCCCGATCTGCGCCTCACCGCCAGCCTCGGCGTCGCCCTCTATCCCCAGGACGATGCGGTCGCCAGCAGCCTGCTGCGCAAGGCGGAAGTGGCCCTCAAGCGGGCCAAGGAGGCCGGGCGGGCGGGGCTCGCCTTCTACCGACCGGAGATGACTCAGGCCGCCCGGCGCCGCCTACAGGTCGAAAACGAGCTGCGGCGCGCCCTGGAGTTGGGCGAGCTCCGGCTCCACTACCAGCCCATCGTCGCCGTCGCCAGCGGCGCCCTGGTCGCCGTCGAGGCCCTGCTGCGCTGGGAGCATCCCCTCCTGGGCCTGATCGGGCCCCAGGAATTCATCGACGTGGTGGAGGAGGGGGACCTGGTGCACCCGGTGGGACGCTGGGTACTCGCCGAGGCCGGCGCCCAGGCCCGGGACTGGCAGGACCTGCCCCAGCCACCACGGGTGTCCATCAACATCTCCGGCCCGGAGATCGACAGCGGCACCCTGGCGCGCGATCTGGAGGAGACCCTGAAGCGCACCGGTCTCGACCCGCGGCGGCTGGAGATCGAGGTGATCGAGCGCGTCCTCATGCAGGACCCGGACCGGGCCCTGGCGGAATTGCAGCGGGTCCACGACCTGGGCGTCACCATCGCCCTGGACGACTTTGGCACGGGCTATTCCAGTCTGAGCTACCTCAAGCGCCTGCCCCTCGACTTTCTCAAGATCGACATGAGCTTCATCCGCAACCTGACCCGCGACCCGGGGGACGCGGCCATCGTCCAGTCCACCATCGCCATGGCCCACCATTTCGGCATCCAGGTCATCGCCGAGGGGGTGGAGACCCAGGAGCAGTTCGACTACCTGGCCGCCGCAGGCTGCGACCTGGTCCAGGGCTACCTGCTCGGTCGCCCGACCACGGCGGCGGCCATCACGGCGATCCTCAGGGCGAACCCCGGCTGTCCCGCGCCGGGCGCCTAATGCTGAGGGAGGGGGAGCGGAACGTTACCTGGACATTGGGCCCGCGGCGGATCGCCTTTAGCAGGAGCCAATCCAGGCCGATGATGGCCAAGGGGCGTCGGGGGCGCTGAGGTGGTTGAGGTCCAGGGGGGTGTGAGGGTGCTGTCCAGGAGGGCTGCGTGGGGTCCAGGGGCGCCCCGGGCCAGGAGGGTCCTGTCCGGCCGCCTGACACGCTACCTCCCTGCGGCGTCATGCCAGGTATCCGTCAGGGCCGGGCCGCTGGCGATGGCAGTGCCGGGGCTGAGGGTGGTGGTCCTGGATCGTAGTCACGCAACGGGATTCTTGAGTGGGGGGCATGCTTAGGGATCATCGCAGGGGCAGGAAGGCGTCGGCCTATTAGATAAACTTATGTTTAATAAGAAAATAATATCTCTCGGTACCTTGCCGGACGGGCGGTGAGGGTCTATTTTTATTGTAGGGATAGAAGCATGAGGGAGACACTGATTTATTCCAACCTCATGGATTGTATGTGATAAAATATTGCCCATGCTATCTCCGACCGCGAGTCGCCCCATGTCCAAGCAGATCTCCTTTGCCCAAGCCGAGTATGACGCCAAGCGCAAGATCACCC
>JAHDND010000231.1 GCA_018435665.1 Candidatus Thiosymbion sp.
CCTTTTTGGGGTTGGCGGTGGCAACTACTCCGGCAACTAACCTCTCGCCCGCGCGCGCGGGGGGCACCCTTTAAATTTTAAAGAGACCGGATGGCAGACTATCCTAACCTCTCGCCCGCGCGCGCGGGGGGCACCCGTTGGCATAGATAATCGTCAAAATTTTGACGAATTCTCGCCCGCGCCCGCGGGGGGCATCCGATTTTGAAATGTCCAGACGTCTGGATAATTTGCTCTCGCCCGCGCGCGCGGGGTAGCCGTCGGTCGCGTTCCTGCTCAGCCTTGAGGCTGAAACTGCCACGCCACGCGCCACCACGCCGCGCTGGCGGGCCTGTACCCATCTCCTAGCATTGCCAGCCGGGCCGGCGTGTCCTAGAGGCTCCTAGGGCCTCTGGCGGGGGTGGGCATGAAAAAGCCCGGCTCGGGGCCGGGCTGGGTGGGTGAGATCAGATCAGGGTCAGGCGCTGGGGGCCTCCTCCTGGGCGATGGCTTGGCGCTTTGCGTCCCGCTCCGCGATCTCATCGGTCAGCAGGTCTTGAATCACGTTCAGCAGGTTGAACAGGCCAAATGCCGCCTCCCCCTCAAGCGACACATCTTGTTGGTGGCCAAGAGAGGCCCGCAGCAGGGCCACGATACTCCTGGCGTAGTCGAGCCGGTCGTCCCAACCAAGAGTGAGGGTAGGGTTAGCCATGGGCCTGCACCTCGCTGGTGTCGTCGTCCATGCCCTGTTGCACGGCTTGATAAGCCAGCTTGCTCAGCTCCCGGACGCGCTCAGCGATCCCCGAGAGGATGTAGCAGGCGCCCGTGCCCACAACCACGTCGGCGGTGACGCCAAAGGCGCAAAACTCGATTTGCGGGGCGATCTGGTCAAGCTCGTTCACCACGTCCAAGAGGCTGATGGGGGCGAGGGTTTCAGACATTGGCGCGGGCCTCCTCATCAGTGACTTTCCAGGCGTCAACCAGGCGCTCAGCCAGGCAGGCGGCGGCGGTGCGGCATACCTCCACCAGGGCGGTGATGTGCTTCGGGGTGGCGACGTGCCGGGCTTCGTCGTCGTCGGTGTGATCGCACAGCCAGACGGCGGCATCCAAGGCATGTTCCAGGCTGGCGGCGAGGTTCATCAGGTTTTCGCGCTCAGTCATGGCGGCGCCCTCCCAGATAGCGGTTGATGCCCTCGGCGCGGGACAGGAGGTGTCTGGCAGGTATGGTGCCGTCGTCCAGCCACTTGGCCACGATAGCGGCCTCGCGGGCGCCCTGGGTGTCGCCACTGGCGAGGATGGCGGTCAGTCGGGTATTGATGGCCGAACGCAACAGATCCAGTTCATGTCGAACCTGGCCTTGCTGGCTGATGATGTTGGCGAATGTGGACATGATCGGTCTCCAGTATGGGATGGATGACCGACCGCGTGAGGGCGGGTATGGGCAGGCGTGCTAAGCCCTGTGATTCGGGTATCATGTTCCTGCCGGTGCCGGATCGCTCAGAACGGTCGGGCTTTGCCATCGGGGACGCCAATCCCCGGTGGACGGCTCTATCTTCCTTCCCTCCTTGCTTCCCTGTCAACCGTCAATCATGCCTTCCTGGGCAGGATTACCGCTGCCCCCAAGCCCTCCGCTGTCGCTCCGCGATCTCGTTGGCGGCCTGCTCTTCCGCTGGGGTCACGTCGTTGGCGTTCTGATAGGGTTCCAGGATGGCGCGAATTTTCCCTACCTGGTCGTTGTTGAGTTCTTCACTGGTCGAGCTGTTCAGCACAGCCTGAATGCCCTGCTCGATCATGGCCACGGCGCGGGTTGCGTCGCTGCCCTCGCTGAATCGGCCAAGGGCGTTGAGGCGGTTCTGCTCGGCAATGGCCCGGGCGCGGATATCAGCCAGGGCCAGGGTGACGGCGGACTTGGTGATGGTGTTCATGTCGGTTCTCAGTGGAGC
Organism: Candidatus Thiosymbion sp.; assembly: GCA_018435665.1. Taxonomy (GTDB): domain Bacteria; phylum Pseudomonadota; class Gammaproteobacteria; order Chromatiales; family Chromatiaceae; genus M0108. Next base: position 1,920 of record JAHDND010000231.1, read on the forward strand.
CGGAGGGCGGCGCCCTCGGTGGTGGCCAGGAGACGGGCCAGGCGGCGCCGGGGCTGATGGTTGCCGGACTGCGAGGCAGAGGCCGCGGCCATGATGAGGGTCTCCCAAAATTCAGGGGATCCGACCGCGGGCCTGGGTTGGGGGTCTTCGGCCTTGCGGCGGGCGGGGCGGGGGGTGGTGGTCATGGTGGAACCTCAAGGGTGATCTGGTGACTCAGTACGGCTATGGGTGGGGAGATTGCAGGGGGTGGTGGTGCGGCGCGTTGTCTAGCAGTGCTGAGTTCGTGCTGAGTTTTGCGTTGCGTTTGCGTTGCGTTTGCTTGGCCTCTAGGTTGCAGGCCCTTTTTGGTTGCGGCCTGCAACCTTGCAACTTTTTGGGTGGCAGTCGGTAACTTTGGCGGTAACTTTTTTGGTTGGGGGCGCTAACTTCGGGCGCTAACCAGCAGCAAGGGGGGTAGCCGGGCGATGCGCATTGCGTAATGCGGCGCGTAAATCATGTGTAACGGCGGCGGATGGGCGCCCACCAGGGGGGCGATGATAGGGCGGGCCGGGCCGGTAGCGCCGCTCCCGGACGCCAAGACACAAGGCGGCGCATACCGACCAGGCCCATAAACTCAGATCGCCAGCCGGGCGCGGGCGTCTTCCATCGCGGAGGCGAGGCGCAGCATGCCGGGGTCCTTGAGGGCGTGAGCCACTTCTGGCATGTCCACG
>JAHDND010000124.1 GCA_018435665.1 Candidatus Thiosymbion sp.
AGGCGCCTTTCGCCACGTTCCGAACCCCAGGGCACCAACTCGGTTGGAGGCTGACCCAGTTGGCCCCCTCCCCATGCCGGGCGACTTCCACATGATCTCCATCAACCTCGGGGAGATCCTGAGGACTCATGACGCCCAAGCCACCGGACCAGTGGCCTAACGTCCGGTTTTACGGCGTTTCCCGCGTCCTTCGGCCCTGGATCAGGGCCTGTCCAGGGATCGCTTCTGCGAATTGGTTGCTTAGCTCCTCACGAGCCAGGTGTGGCAGCACACTGGGAGTCTTATGCCATGGGATGGCTAACGCGGAGCACCCCCGGCGAAAAGTCGGCATGGAAAGCCTTCGCGGCAGTTTTCCCCAGTTCCTGTGGATAAGGGTGTCGAAAAGCCCGGGGGAATGCCCCAGATGCCGCGTCAGACAAGGCCCGTTGCGGTCTTGGTAAGATTCTGGTCAGGCTGAGGAGATGCCATTTCTATCAGGCACTTGGGTGCGAGGCCACTAACCCCCACGGGTACTAAGGGGGAAATCCCTCGCGGTGCCAGCCGAACTCCTGGGCACCCGTGGTCTAAATCGCTTATCCGGCCTCAATGCCAAAGGAGCCTAGTCGTCGGGGGGTACGCTAGCCGGCTTATCCCCCTCCTTCTCGGAGGTCTCTCTGGTTTTGTAGAAGTTGGCCACGAGCTTAGTGAAAGCCTTAAAGTCCTTGTTTTGCATTGCCAACCGATTACTGGTTGACCAATCCACCGCGCCGCGTTCGCGCGCCGGGATACGGATGGTGCTTTCTGCCGGGTTATCGGTGTCCAGCAGGATCACCCCAATACCATGCAGCCCATGGAGCATGAGCAGTTCACGGTCGGCCTCGGGATTAATTTCCGCCGCCACGAGATAACCAAAATTTGCCCAGGACGAGTTGGAGACGGCCTGAAAGTAATCCCGGCGCACCGATGCCCGGCTAATTTTCAGTTTGACCTCAAAGGACCACAGCCTGGCCCGCTGATCCCCCGCCTTTTCAGCGCATTCCCGGATATGGGGGTGCCAATCAGCCATCAGATCCTCAAGGCCGACCAGATCCGGATGCAGCCACTGGTTGGCATGGTGGCCAAGGTTGTTGGAGGAAGTCTGCTCGTTGATGCGCTTGGGGTAAATCCGGGTATGGATGGGACCAACCCACAAGAATTGTGCTAGTAGCGGGTAGAGGTCAGCTTCTAAAAGATGTGGCCCCGTCGTCACCGATGACAGCGTTTGGATAGCGTCTCCCCCCATGACCGGACCCAACATGCCCCAGGCATACTGGCGGGGAGAGGTGTCCGAGCATTGCAGCCCTGGATACTTCTTCAGCCATTGCGGGCGCCGACTACTGATTTCAGCCGGCAACTGCTTTTCCAGCTTCACCCCCGGCTGACTTTTCAATAGTTTATTCTCGCACCACACCGGATAGTGCTCCATCACCAAGGCCGTGATTTCCTTGGAGGTGAGTAGTTGTCCTGGCCGCTCCTTCAGGAGCGCGACAACCAGGTCGCCCAGCGTGGCCGATTGCGATGGGTCCAGGGGCATCAGGAGGGACCTCAGGTGGTACTGTTGGGGGGGG
>JAHDND010000207.1 GCA_018435665.1 Candidatus Thiosymbion sp.
GATTTGCTCACCGACTTGGGCATCACTGCCGAAGCCCGGCCTGGAGCGCCGGGGGTTTATGTTCAAGGGGCCAAGATCGCTTCACTCGGACTAAGGGTCCGCCACCATTGTAGCTACCATGGTCTCGCCTTGAATCTCGATCTGGATCTGACGCCCTTTTCCCGCATCAACCCTTGTGGATATCCAGGATTGGCCATCACGCGCCTTACCGATCTCGGGGTAGACCTGACGATGGAAGATCTTCAGTGGCGGTTGGCCATGGCACTCGGCCGACTATTGAACCGGGAATGCCTGCTCCAAAGCTGAAAACCGTCTTGCGATAGGCATAGCACAGCAGGTTTCGATTTATCCGGGTCGGGTGGCGTAAGTCTCTGGCGGGGACAATATGAGTATGTCCCAGTTGGCTTGACGACTGCACCCACGGTCAACACCCTCGCCACAACAACACCCCCGTCGATGCCGAAAACTGAAACGCGGTGTTTGTGAAAAGCAAAGGCCGGCTTGCGCCGGCCCCCGCTTTTCTCTTAGCTGCGTTCTCTCACGCCTCGAGTTGAACGCGCATTTTTCTCATCGCATTTTTTTCAATCTGGCGGATACGCTCCGCCGAAACACCAAATTGTTCGGCCAACTCGTGGAGGGTTTGTTTCTTCTCCGTCAGCCAGCGGGCCTGGAGAATGGTTTTGCTGCGCTCGTCCAGGCCCGCCAGGGCGGCATGCAACCGGTCATGGCGGTCCATCATGGTGTCCTGACGCTCCAGGGCGCTGGCGGGCTCCATGCGCATATCCGGCAGGTAGCTGGAAGGGGCCGCGGGCCCTTCATCCTCGTCGCTATCGTCTCCATCGAAGGCCAGGTCCTGATTGGAGAGCCGGGACTCCATCTCCAGAACAGTCTCGGGCTTGACGTCAAGGTCCCGGGCCACGCTTTCCACCTCTTCGCGGGTGAACCAGCCCAGACGCTTCTTGGCGCTACGCAGGTTGAAGAACAGCTTGCGCTGGGCCTTGGTGGTGGCAACCTTGACGATCCGCCAGTTGCGGAGGATGTATTCGTGAATCTCGGCACGGATCCAGTGGACGGCAAAGGAGACCAGCCGCACTCCCATGTCGGGCTCGAAGCGCCTCACGGCCTTCATCAGGCCGACAGAGCCCTCCTGAATGAGGTCCGGCAGGGGGAGACCGTAGCCGAGGTAACCGCGGGCGATCCGGATGACGAAGCGCAGGTGGGACATGACCAGGCGTTTGGCGGCATCCATGTCCCCCTGGTCGCGCAAGCGAACGGCCAAATCCCGTTCCTCGTCCGGGGTCAGCATCGGGATCTGATAAGCGGCGCTGATGTAGGAATCGATGTTTCCAGTCGGGAGCAAGGCAAGATCTTTAGTCATGGTCCCAATACCCAAGTAATTTTGTCTGGAATTGAGTGTAGCAAACCTCTCGCGGGTTTCACAACC
>JAHDND010000161.1 GCA_018435665.1 Candidatus Thiosymbion sp.
GCGCTTCCATTGGGCATGGCCGCCGCCGTCGCCGTCGCTGCGGTGGCCTACTGGTGGCAGCACGACGGCAACCAGGCACCGGAGCACATTGCCAGCGGCAACGGTCGCATCGAAGCGGTGGAGATCGACATCGCTCCCCGCGACCCCGGCCGCATCGCGGCCATCGAGGTGCGTGAAGGCGAACTGGTCCGCACCGGCCAGCCGCTGGTGCGCATGGACACCGAATCGCTGCAGGCGCAGCTGCGCCAAGCCGAGGCTCGCCTTCAGCAGTCCAGGGACGCGGTGGACACGGCGCGCAGCCAGTTGGCGCAACGTGAAAGCGAAAAGGCCGCCGCGCGGGCCGTGGTGGTGCAGCGCCAGACCGAGCTCACGGCCGCGCAGCGGCGTGCTCAGCGCCTGGCCGACCTGCGCCGGCAAGCGTTCATCTCGCAGCAGCAGCTCGACGACCAGACCGAAGCGGTTGATCGCGCCGCGGCCGCGCTGGCCGCCGCACAGGCGCAGGTGGCGGCCGGCGAGGCCGCGATCACGGCCGCCCGCAACCAGATCCGCGGCAGCGAGTCGGCGGTGGAGGCGGAGCGGGCGGAAGCCGACCGCATCCGTACCGACATCGACGACAGCCTGCTCAAGGCGCCGCGCGATGGCCGGGTGCAGCTGATCGTGGCCCGTGCCGGCGAGGTGGTAGGCGCCGGCGGGCGTGTGCTCAACCTGATGGACCTGAAGGACGTTTACATGACCTTCTTCCTGCCCACCAGCGAGGTGGGCCGCGTCGCACTGGGCGGCGAGGCGCGCCTGGTGATCGACGCGGCGCCGGAGTTCGTCATCCCGGCGCGTATCTCCTATGTCGCCGACGTGGCGCAGTTCACGCCCAAGACGGTGGAGACAAAGGTCGAGCGCGAGAAGCTGATGTTCCGCGTGCGGGCGCAGGTGCCACCGGAACTGCTGCAAAAGCATCTGGCCCAGGTCAAGACCGGCTTGCCCGGGGTGGCCCATGTCAAGCTTGACCCCGAAGCGCCCTGGCCGCCACGGTTGCAGGTGAAACTACCGGAATGAGCGGCGTTGCCGCCCCTTCCACCGCGTCCGCGCCCATTTTGCTCGCGCGCCTGGATGGCGTCGGGCTGCGTTACGGCAAGGTAGAGGCCCTGCGCGAGATCGACCTCGACGTCCCCACGGGGGTGATGGCGGGCCTGATCGGCCCGGACGGGGTCGGCAAGTCCAGCCTGCTCGCCCTGCTGGCCGGCGCGCAGGCCCTTCAGGACGGGCGTATCGAGGTGCTGGGTGGCGACATGGCCAGCGCGCGCTTTCGAGCCGAGGTGTGCCCGCGCATCGCCTACATGCCGCAGGGCTTGGGCAAGAACCTCTATCCGACCCTGTCCGTGTTCGAGCACGTCGATTTCTTCGGCCGCCTCTTCGGTCACGACCGGGCCGAGCGCGAGCGGCGTAGCGCCGCGCTGCTCGCCGCCACCGGGCTCGCCCCGTTTGCAGAGCGGCCAGCCGGCAAGCTCTCCGGCGGCATGAAGCAAAAGCTCGGCTTGTGCTGCGCGCTGATCCACGACCCCGACCTGCTGATCCTCGACGAGCCCACCACCGGCGTCGATCCGCTCTCGCGCCGCCAGTTCTGGGCGCTGATCGACGCCATTCGCGCCCAGCGGCCGGGTATGAGCGTGCTGGTGGCCACGGCCTACATGGAGGAGGCCGCGCGTTTCGACTGGCTGGCGGCCATGGATGCCGGGCGCGTGCTTGCCACCGGCACGCCCGGCGAACTGCTGACGCGTACCGGCAGCGACACGCTGGAGCAAGCCTTCATCGCCTTGCTGCCGGAGGTCCGCAGTGCCGGCTACCGCCCGGTGGAGATCGTGCCTCACGCCGCCGCGGGGAACGACGGGCAAGTCGCCATCGAGGCGCGCGATCTCTCCATGCGCTTTGGCGATTTCACGGCCGTGGACCGGGTGAATTTCCGCATCCGGCGCGGCGAGATCTTCGGTTTTCTCGGTTCCAACGGCTGCGGCAAGACCACCACCATGAAGATGCTCACCGGGCTCTTGCCCGCGAGCGAAGGCGAGGCGCTGCTGTTCGGCAAGCCGCTGGATCCCCGCGACCTGGCCACCCGGCACCGCGTGGGTTTCATGACCCAGAGCTTTTCGCTCTACGGCGAGCTGACGGTGCGCCAGAATCTGGTTTTGCACGCGCGCCTGTTCGGCTTGCCGGAAGCGGAGATTGCCCCCCGCGTGCAGACCATGGCTGAACGTTTCGGCCTGGTCGACATCCTCGATGCGCTGCCCGATGCGCTGCCGCTGGGCGACCGCCAGCGCCTTTCGCTGGCGGTGGCGATGATCCACGGCCCCGAAATGCTGATCCTGGACGAGCCGACCTCGGGCGTGGACCCGGTGGCGCGCGACGCTTTCTGGCGGGCGCTGATCGAGCTCTCGCGCCGCGATGGCGTGACCATCTTCATTTCCACGCACTTCATGAACGAAGCCGAGCGCTGCGACCGCATTTCGCTGATGCACGCCGGTCGCGTGCTGGTCAGCGATACGCCGCGGGCCATCGTCGCGGCGCGTGGAGCGACGACACTGGAAGAGGCCTTCATTGCCCACCTGCTAGAGGCGGTGGAGGAATCGCCGCGGGCGCCAACAGCGACAGCCGTTCCAACGGCCTTGCCCGTCGCCGCGGCAAAACCCGTTCCCACCGCCCGGCGCGCTTTCAGCCTGCGGCGGCTGTTCAGCTTCACGCAACGGGAAACCCTGGAACTCAAGCGCGACCCGATCCGCCTGGCCCTCGCCGCGTTCGGCAGCATCGTGCTGATGCTGGTGCTCGGCTACGGCATCACCATGGATGTTGAGGATCTGTCCTATGCGGTGCTCGACCACGACCGGACCAGCATCAGCCGCGATTACAGCCTGAGCCTGTCCGGATCGCGCTATTTCAAGGAGCGCGCGCCGCTCGCCGATTACGCCGAACTGGACCAGCGCATGCGCGCCGGCGAAATCAGTCTGGCCATCGAGATTCCGCCGGGCTTCGGGCGCGATCTGCTGCACGGCCGGACCGTTCAGGTCGGCGCCTGGATCGACGGCGCCATGCCGCAGCGCGCCGAGACGGTACGCGGCTATGTGCAGGGCATCCACCAGCACTGGTTGAACGAGCGCATGGGCCAAGCACTCGGCAAGGCCGCCCTGGCGCCGCTGGCGACAGTGGAAACGCGCTTTCGCTACAACCCCGACGTGCGCAGCCTGCCGGCGATGGTCCCGGCGGTGATTCCGCTGCTGCTGATGCTGATCCCGGCCATCCTCGCCGCCCTGTCGGTGGTGCGCGAAAAGGAACTGGGCTCGATCATCAACTTCTACGTCACGCCGGCCACCCGACTCGAATTCCTGCTCGGCAAGCAGCTTCCCTATATCGTCCTGGCGCTGGCCAGTTTCCTGCTGCTGGTGCTGATGGCCGTGGTGCTGTTCCGCGTGCCGGTCACCGGCAGCCTGCTGGCGCTCTCGCTTGGCGCACTGCTGTATGTGATCAGCGCCACCGCCTTCGGCCTGCTGATCTCCTCCTTCGTGCGCAGCCAGGTGGCGGCCCTGTTCGGTACGGCACTGCTCACCATCCTGCCGGCGGTTCAGTTCTCGGGCATCATTGATCCGGTCAGCTCGCTGGAAGGCGCGGGGCGCCTGATTGGCGAGGCCTATCCCACCACCCATTTCGTCATCATTTCGCGCGGCGCTTTTTCCAAGGCGCTGACCTTCGGCGAGCTGTGGCCCTCTTTCATTCCGCTGCTGATCAGCATTCCCGTGCTGATCGGTCTGGCCGCCGCCTTGCTCAGGAAGCAGCAGCGATGAACCGTCAACACCTGCGCAACGTCCGCTACCTGGCCCTCAAGGAGCTACACAGCCTGCGGCGTGATCCGATCATGCTGGTGCTGATCATCTACGCCTTCAGCATGTCGGTCTATGTCGCCGCCACCGCGATGCCGGAAACGCTGCACAAGGCCCCCATCGCGATCATCGACGAAGACCATTCGCAGTTGTCCCGCCACATCCTCGACGCCCTGTATCCGCCCCACTTCCTGCCGCCGGTGTTGATCACCCCGGCCGAGCTGGATGCGCGCATGGACGCCGGGCTGGACACCTTCGCGCTGCACATCCCCGCCGGTTTCCAGCGCGACGTGCTGGCCAGGCGCGCCCCGGTGATCCAGTTGAGTGTGGATGCCACGCGCATGAGCCAGGCCTTCACCGGCAGCGGCTACCTCCAGCGCATCGTTCAGGATGAGGTCAACGCTTTCGTCAGCCGCGACCGCGCCGTGACCGGCGTGCCGGTGGAGCTGGCCTTGCGCGCGCGCTTCAACCCGGAACTCAACCCGGCCTGGTTCGGCGGGGTGATGCAGATCATCAACAACATCACCATGCTGTCCATCATCCTCACCGGCGCGGCCCTGATCCGCGAACGCGAGCACGGCACCCTGGAGCACCTGCTGGTGATGCCGGTCACCCCGTTCGAGATCATGGCCGCCAAGGTGTTGGCGATGGCGGCCGTGGTGCTGTTCGCCTCGGGCTTCGCCCTCAACGTCGTCGTGCGCGGGCTGATGGGCGTACCCATCGAAGGCTCGCTGCCGCTGTTCTTTTTTGGCACCGCCCTGCACCTGTTCGCCACCACCTCGCTGGGCATTTTCCTCGCCACGTTGGCGCGCTCGATGCCGCAGTTCGGCATGCTGTTGCTCCTGGTGCTGCTGCCGCTGCAGATGCTCTCCGGCGGCAGTACGCCGCGCGAAGGCATGCCGGAGATGGTGCAGGCCGTGATGCTAGCCGCGCCCAACACCCACTTCGTGATGCTGTCCCAGGCCATCCTCTACCGGGGGGCCGGCCTGGAGGTGGTCTGGCCTCAGCTGCTCAGCCTGGCCGTGATCGGGTCGGCCTTGTTCATGTTCTCGCTGGCGCGGTTTCGCCAGGCCTTGGCCGCGATGGCGTAGCGATTGCGATATGCGCGGCTGGGCTTGTGCATGGCGGCAGAGAAAGGGTATGGGCCACCGGCTGAAGAATGCCTCGATATTGAAAACGGAAAAGGGAAATGAGCAAGCTGAAAATAAAAATTCCCGAGCCAGACTACGCGCATCTCCTTGCCGAGGTGAAGGAACGCGTCCGTTCGGCGCAGTATGCCGCGCTGAGAGCGGTCAATGCCGAGCTGGTGGGGTTGTACTGGGATATCGGACGGATGATCGTGGAACGACAGAGGGATGCCGAACACGGCACAGCCATCGCAGAACAGTTGTCCAACGACCTGCGGATGGAGTTTCCTGGAATCGGTGGTTTTTCTCGGCGCAACCTCTTCTACATGCGGGAGTTTTACCTTCTTTACCGCGATGACAAGCGAGTGCAACCACTGGTTGCACAAATTGGTTGGACTCATAACCTATGAAATCACCAAGACCCTGCCCAAGGAATGGAGGGGGCAACTGCCCCAGCCGGAGAAGATTGCGGCCCTGTTGGAGGGGATTGGGGGATGAAGAACCGTAGCGGTATAATGTCCGAACTGGGGTTAAAGGACTAAAGGGAATAATTCCAGTGAAAATAATAAGTTAATAATAAAAGGCTGATGCTTTGCCATCCAGCCACCAGCCCAACCCTGCGTCGGCACCGAGGAGGACGAGATGACGGCATCCGGACGAACGACCTTGCTGGAACTGCGCCTTCTGGTCTGCGTGCTGGGGGAAAAGGCGCACCTTGGCTGGTGGCCGACAAGCTTCTACGAGGCGATGAGCCCGCGCTTCCTGGAACCCGTCTTCGGCGCTACCACCCGCTTGGCGCAGTACCATGGCGTCTCCGAGGCCGCCCGCCGCGTGCATGACGAGCACCTGAACGTCGGTGCTTACCACTTGTTCCGCCTGCCCGAGGAGGTGGAGCAAGACCTGCATGGGCTGATCCTCAGCCCCACGGTTGCCTCCCTGCACCCCCAGCCCGGACTGGACGACGAGGGCCTGCTGGCGGCGCTCAAACGCCTCGCCGCGCCGGACGATGCCTCGGCCGCCAACCCCGCGGCCGCCCCGGGAAGTCTGATGAGCAACCCGCCCCCGGAAGGCCCCCTCGCCATCGGCCCCTTTCAGGACCTCGAAGCCCCCCACACCCTGGCGCGATGGGCGGGGGCCTACTGGTCGGCCTTCAGCACCCAGACCCGGTCCTATCCCTATCTGGTCGGCTGAGGTCGCCATGGCCCCGCGGCGGCCCGATAAGCCCTATACCACCCAATTGCAGGCCGGCCTGGGCCTGGTGGCGGAGACCAAAACCCTGCTGGAGCTGTGGTCCCCGGGCCAGTCCGCCGCCGCGCTCGCCCGCGCCGCCCTGGCCTCGGGCCGCTTCCCCACCGTTAGTGCCCGGCGGCTGGAAAATATCGTCACTGAGTGCTTCGGCCCCCGCTACCTGACGGCGAAGGGTGCTCCCCTGGCCCATGCCCGTCAGTCTCCCCTGGCCCCTGCCCAGGAGCTCCCCCCGGACCGGAGCCCCCACGATCCATTGGCACCGGACTTGCCCGCGGCCCACCTCAAGGTCCTGGCCCCCGCCCTGACCACCGCGGATTTCCGCCAACTGCTGCTGCTGTACACCTGCCGCGCCCAGGCCATCCTTGGCGACTTCGTGCGCCAGGTCTACTGGGCGCGTTACGCCGGGGGCTACCCCCAGGTCACCAACGAGGATGCCCGAGCCTTCGTCGAGCGCGGCATCGATGACGGCAAGACGGTCAAGCGCTGGTCCGAGAGCACCGTCCAGCGGGTCGCCGCCTACCTGACCGGCTGCTGCGCCGACTACGGCCTGCTCGAACCAGGGCCACGGACCAGCCGCCGCATCCTGCCGTTCCGCATCGCCCCCGCGGTGGCCGCCTACCTGGCCCACGAACTGCACTTCGCGGGCGTCGGTGACAACGCCCTGCTCACCCACCCGGACTGGTCGCTCTTTGGCCTGGCGCGGGAGGAGGTGCTGGAGGAAATCAAACGCCTCTCGCGGCAGGGGTTGCTCATCGTCCAGGCCGCGGGCGAGGTGATCCGCATCAGTTGGCGACAACCGAACCTGGAGGGGCTGTGCGATGTCCTCGCTCAAGGCTGATTTCGACGAACTGCGCGAGCGCATCCGCCACGGGCGGGAGCTGGGTCACGCCAGTTTCGAGCCGATCTACTACCTCATCTTTGACCCCGCGCAGATCCTGGAGGTCAAGCGCCAAACGCCCGCCTGGGTGGCCAAGCTCCACCAGGACGGCTGGGAGGTGGAGACCTTTTCCCTGACCGAGCAGATCTGGGCCTTGCTCAAGGCCGACCCCTTCTGGCCGGTGTGGGTGGGGGAAGACCAGGCCGCGCCCCTGGACTGGCCGCGCACCAACAAGGCGCTGGCCGACATCCTGACCTCCGCCAATGGCCTGTTGCCGCGCTTTGAGGCAGCGCTCCAACCGCTGGAAGGTTGGCCCAACGCCCTGCTGCTGGTCACCGACCTGGAGGCCCTGCATCCGTACCTGCGCATCGGCACCATCGAGGGTCAGCTCCAGGGCAAGTTTCAGGTGCCGACCCTCTTCCTTTACCCCGGGGTCCGTACCGGCAAGTCCCATCTCAAGTTTCTCGGTTTCTACCCGGAAGATGGCAACTACCGCTCCGTCCACGTCGGCGGCTGAACCGATTTAAGCACGCAGGGATTCACTCATGACCATTCGCGCACTGTTCGACCCCAGCAAGGACATCTACCGGACCATCGAAAAGGTCATCACCTACGACAGCGCGCAAGAGCGTCGTCTCAAGGCCGAGATCTCCGAGTACGTGGTCACCGAGAGCATCGAGGAGCAGTTCCGCAAGCTCCTGGATCGCATGCACCTGGCGATGGAGACGGGGGGCGAGAACGAGATCGGCGTTTGGGTCTCCGGCTTTTATGGCTCTGGCAAGAGCTCGTTCACCAAATACCTGGGCCTGGCCTTCGATGACCGCTGTACGATCGACGGCACGCCCTTTATCAAGCACCTGCAAGACCGGCTGCACCAGCCGCAGACCAAGGCCCTGCTCGGCACCGTGGCGCAGCGCTTTCCCGCCGCCGTGGTCATGCTCGACCTGGCGAGCGAGATGCTGGCGGGCGCCACGATGGAGGATGTGACCACCGTCCTCTACTTCAAGGTGCTCAAGTGGGCGGGCTATTCGGACAATCTGGTCGTGGCCGACTTCGAGCGGCACCTGGAACGGGACGGGCGCCTGGCGGAGCTGGAGACGCGCATCGCCAGTCAGTTCCCGGGCAGGACCTGGGCCGATGTCCACAACAGCCCGCTCCTGGTGTCCGCCCTGTTACCCCGGATCGCCCACGAGTTCTACCCGGAGCTCTTCACCACCCCCACGGCCTTCATGGCCGAGATGAAGGGCTGGACCAAGTCGCAGGACCAGCAGATCCAGGAGATGCTCGCCATCGTCCGCGCGAAGAGCGGCAAGCAGAACATCCTCTTCATCGTCGACGAGGTCGGCCAGTACGTCGCCGCGCGTGACAACCTGATCCTCAACCTCGATGGCCTGGCCAAGAACCTCAAGCGGCTGGGCGACGGCAAAGTCTGGATCATCGCCACGGCGCAGCAAACGCTCACCGAGGACGACCCCCGCGCGGCCCTGAACTCGGACAAACTCTTCAAGCTCAAGGACCGCTTCCCGATCCAGATTGACCTGGAGTCCAGTGATATCAAGGAGATCTGCTATCGGCGCCTGCTGGGCAAGTCCCCCGCCGGCGAGACCGAGCTAGGCAAGCTGTTCAACGCCCATGGCCAGGCCCTGCGCCACCACACCCAGCTGGACGACGCCAAGTTTTACGACGCCGACTTCAGCCCGGCGAGCTTCACCAACCTCTACCCCTTCCTGCCGGCGCACTTCGACATCCTGCTGCACCTGCTGGGGGCCTTGGCCAAGTCCACAGGTGGCCTCGGCCTGCGCTCGGCGATCAAGGTCATCCAGGACGTGCTCAAGGGGGAAGGGGGTTCCCTGGCCATGGCGGATCAGCCGGTGGGTTGGCTGGCCACCACCGTCACGCTCTACGACGAACTGGAGAAGGATATCCGCCGGGCCTTTCCCTCGCTGCACCAAGCCGTCGGCAAGGTCCAGATCCGCTTCCCGGACTCGCCGCCGCACCAGGACATCGCCAAGACCGTGGCCGTCTTGCAGATCCTGGGCAACCTGCCGGTGTCGGCGCGGAACGTCGCCAGCCTGATGCACCCGTCGATCACCGCCCCCTCGCAGCTCGACAGGGTCCAGAAGGCGGTCGAGGACCTGCTCAACGACGTGCATGTGCCGCTGGGGGAGAAGGATGGCAGTCTGGTCTTCCTCAGCGAGAAGCTGCGCGACATCGAGCAGGAGCGCGGCGCCATCGCCCTGCGGACCGTCGATGTGAAGCGCATCTTCAACGAGGCCCTGCGCGAGGCCTTCGACCCGCTACCCCGCGTCAGTCTTCTTGGCACCATGAGCGTCGCCACCGGGCTGAAGGTCCAGGCCGGGAGTTCCATCACCAGTCTGGCCGGTGATACCAACCCCATCCAGACCCTGGTGGAGCTGGTCCCCGCCAGCGACTACGAGCCCGCCAAGCAGCGGCTGCTGGACGACTCCCGCAGCCGCGCGGGCCGCAACACCATTGGGCTACTGGCCCGGGCCAACCCCGAGCTCGATGACCTGGCCAACGAGATCTACCGCTGCCAGCGCATCGCCGAACTGCACCGCAACGAGCCCGACCAGGAGGTCAAGGACTACTGTTCCGGCCAGCTCGACCGCGCCGCCAAGCTAGCCACCCAGCTCCAGAGCAAGATCAGGCAGACCCTGCAAGCGGGTTCCTTCGTCTTCCGCGGCCAGGCCACCGCGGTCACCGCCCTGGACACCAGCCTGCTGGAGGCTGCCAAGAAGCTGCTCGCCGACGTGGCCGAGCAGGTGTTCGACCGCTATGGCGAGGCCCCGGTGCGGGCGGGGACCGAGATTGCCGAACGATTCCTCAGGGTCGCCAATCCCGCCGCCATCGGCAGCAGTCTCGACCCCCTGGGTCTGGTCCAGACCGTGGCCGGGCGGGCGACGTTCAAGACCGACCACAAGGCGATGATCAGCCTCCGCGACACCATCGACAGGCACGGCACCCTGGACGGCAAGCGGCTGCTCGATCATTTCAGCAGCGATCCCTTCGGCTGGTCACCCGACACCACGCGCTACATCCTGGCGGCCATGCTCATGGCCGGGGAGATCAAGCTCAAGGTCTCGGGGCGGGAAGTGACCGCCGCCGGCCAGCAGGCGATCGACGCCCTGAAGACCAACAACGCCTTCAAGCCGATTGGCGTTTCGCTACGCGACGAGCGCCCCTCGCTCGAAACCCTGGGCCGCGCGGCGGACCGACTCACCGACCTGGTGGGCGACCTGGTGCTGCCCCTGGAGCAGGAGATCAGCAAGGCCGCCGCCAAGCACTTCCCGCGCTTCCAGCACGACTATGGCGCCCTGGCCGAGAAACTCAGTGGCCTGGGGCTGGCCGGCAGCGACCGGGTGAGCACCCTGAACCAGGACCTCGCCGATGTCCTGTTCACGGATGCCTCGGATGCCCCCCAGCGCCTGGGCGCCGAGACCTCGACCCTCCACGACAACCTGAAGTGGGCGCACGCCGTGAAGCGCGCGCTCGACCAGGGGCTCGACACCACCCTGCGCGACCTGCAAGCCCATCGCCGTGACCTCGAGGCCTTGCCCGATACCGGCGTGCCGGGCGACCTGCGCCGCGAACTGGCGGAGGACTTGGGGACCCTGACCGAGCGTCTGGGCAAGGAAGACTTCCACCTGCACGGCGCCGACTTCAACTCCCTGCTCACTCACCTGAAGGGCCGGGTGCGCGACGCGGTCAGCACCCTGTCCGACCAGCAGCAGCGGCGCCTGAAGGAAGGCATCGAGGACTTGCAGCGCATCCCCGAGTGGGACGAACTGACCCAGGAAGAGTGCGGCAATGCCGTGAACCGGCTGGATGGGCTGGCGCTGGACGCAACCCCGGACCTGGCCGGGCTGAAGAAGCTCCTGGCCCGGGACTATGACATCAACGGCACCCTGGAGGAGCTGAAGCGATCGATCCAGCGGCAAGGTCAGGAGCGCTTGCGCCAGCGCATCGAGGAAAAACGAGCCAGGTACGCTGACAAGGGGCCTACCAAGCTCATCACGAAGGTGGCCGTGCCGGCAAAGTTGACCACGGCGGCTGACATCGACGCGGTCATCCAGCAACTCCACGAGATCAAGGCGCAAATGGGCCTGTACGCCGAGATTGAGGTGTCGTTTACCGTCAAGAGTGCAGGCGTCTGATGAGTCTGGAAGGGCAACTGCAAGACAAGAAATCGTTGCGGACTGTGGTCGGCAAGACCGCCGACTGGAGCGAGCTGGCCAAAGACTGCGTTGCCTTTGCCAACGCCGTGGGTGGCTGCATCTTTCTGGGCATTGAAATCCCTTTTTGGACACGCATCAGGGCATGTCCGATAACTGTCCGATAACTGTCCGATATTTCGGCATCGAGTGATATGCCATGGCCTTTGACCAACCCACCCGCAACCGCCTCCAGCGCTTCGTCAGCGACACGCGCCGGGTGCTGGAGGAGGAATTCACCCGCCAGCTTCAGAATGATTACGGCATGGACCCGAATTCGGGCACTGTCGTCGAGCTGGCCGGCCTGCAACACATCCACGACGCCCAGCGCGAAACCGCCCGCATCCTGCGCGACACCCTGGCGCACTACACCGCCAGCGGCGACATGAACAACCGCCAGGGGCTGGATCGTATCGTGCGTGAGCAGGCCTTCACCGTGCTCAACCGTCTGGCCGCCTTGCGCATGGCCGAAGCGCGGGGCCTGCTGATGGAGTCCCTGGACAACGGCTTCCAGGCCAAGGGCTTTCAGCTTTATGCGCGCCTGGCCGGCACCGGTCTGGGCGAGACCGGCGATGCCTATCGCGTGTATCTGTTCAGCCTGTTCGACGCCCTGGCGCAAGACCTGCCGGGCCTGTTCGACCGCTACTCACCGCAGGGCCGGCTGTTCCCCCGCGAGGCCGCCCTGCTGCAAGTGCTGCATCTGATCAACGCGGCTGACCTTGCCCCGCTGTGGAGCGAGGACGAGACCATCGGCTGGATTTACCAGTACTTCAACTCCAAGGAAGAGCGCAAGGCCATGCGGGACGCCAGCCAGGCGCCGCGCAACAGCCGCGAGCTGGCGGTACGCAACCAGTTCTTCACCCCGCGCTACGTGGTGGAGTTTCTGGTGGACAACACCCTGGGGCGTCTCTGGTTCAATGCCACCGGTGGGGCGACGGGCCTGCGCGAGCGCTGCCAGTACCTGCTGGTGAGTCCTGACGAAGCGCCGGCGCTTCAGGAAAAAGGGGCCGCCACCAGGCTGCGCGACCCGCGCACCCTGAAGCTGCTGGACCCGGCCTGTGGCTCCATGCACTTCGGCCTCTATGCCTTCGACCTCTTCGCCGAGATCTACCGCGAGGCCTGGGCTTGGGAGCAACGGCAGGGTCCCGGCTCACTGACTTTCCCCGCTCCCCCCGCCGGCGAGGGACCAGGGGAGAGGGGGCCTGCGCTCCAGCCCCTGAGCCTGACTTACGAGGATGAGGCAGCCTTTCTGCGCGACGTGCCGCGCCTGATCATCGAGCACAACCTTTTTGGCGTGGACATCGACCCGCGCGCCGCACAGATCGCCTCGCTGGCGCTGTGGTTGCGGGCCCAGCGTGCCTGGCACGAGGCCGGCGTTAAAGCCAAGGACCGCCCCTTGATCGGGCGTGGCCATGTCGTCGCCGCCATTGCGCCGCCGGCGGAGCGGGAGCTGCGCCAACAGTTCGCGGCCAACCTCGATCCGCGCGACGCCGAGCTATTCGACAAGACCCTGCAACTGCTCAAGGGACTGCCGGAACTGGGGGTGCTCTTGCAAGCGGAACGCGAGTTGCCGCATTTGATACGCCAGATTTACGTCGGCAAGGGCACGGGGCTGTTTGCCCGCCAGGAGCAAGAGAACTGGCAGCAGGCGGAGGTGCGCCTGCGCAAGGCCCTGACTGCATACGCCCAAGCCGCTCAATCGAGCTACCAAGGGCGCCTGTTTGCCCAGGATGCCTTGCAGGGGTTGCGACTGATCGACCTGTGTCGCGAGGTGTTTGACGTGGTGGTCATGAACCCGCCCTTCGGCGCACTGGCGGCCAACACCAAGGATCAGCTCGCCAAGGCCTATCCGCGCGGCAAGAACGACCTGCTGGCCATCATGGTCGAGCGCGGGCTGGAACTGCTGCGCCCCGGCGGGCGCCTCGGCGCCATTACTTCGCGCACCTGCTTTTTCCTCTCCAGCTTTCAGAAGTGGCGGGAACAGGTGGTGTTGGGCATTGCCGAACCCGAGGTGATGGCCGATCTGGGGCATGGCGTCATGGACGATGCCATGGTCGAAGCCGCCGCCTATTGCCTGGTGAAACATTGAGGAGACAAGGGTGAATGCCGTCATTTTTGAAACCGTTGTGACCGATGATCACCAGTTCAACCGCAATTTGCCAACCTCATGGCCGACCGGTTGCCGGTTGCGCGTGGTCATCGAACCCATCCTGGATGAGGCGCCGGCGGAAAACGAACCCTCCTGGGCGTCGACTGGCAATGACGTTGTCGACGGCTATCAGCCACGCACCGAACTGGGCCGCCGGCTCATGGAATTACGCCGGGCGTATCCTGAAAGTGACGGCAATCGGATGAGTTGGGACGAAATCGATGCCGAAATGCATGAGCGTCGAGGAGGCGTTGCCGATGACCAAAGGCACCAGAATCGACGCGAATCCGGGGGAGACCCACCATGTTGAACACTGTACGCGCCACCCTTTCGCCTCACGGCACCATTCGGTTCGAGGAGGCTGTGGAGCTTAATCAGCCGGTGACGGTGCTGGTGACGTTACTCGATGAAACGTTACCGGTGGTTACTACACCGGGCATGACGGTTGGCGAGCCATCACTGGCGGCTAATCCTGCGGAACAGAGCGGGGACATTGACCAGGCCATCCCGCCGCAGCCCGGAAAGGATTTGGAACAACGATTACGCGAATTGCGCGTCCAGCATGCACGACTCCAACGGCAAGCACGCACCCAGGCGTTGCAAGCATTGTTGGCCTGGGTGGACGAGGAAGCGCCACCCCCTCCCGTGCCACTCGATGCCATGGATCGTGGTGAGATCTACTGATGGCGACCTACCTTCTGGATACCAACATCCTGCTCCGGCTTATGAATCCGCGAGAGCAGGAGCATGGGGTCTGTCGTCGTGCCACGACCCGAATGACCGTTGCCGGACATACCCTCTTGCTGGCGCCGCAAGTGCTGTATGAATTCTGGGTGGTGGCGACCCGTCCCCGGGATGCCCGTGGTTTTGGTTGGACCACCACACGGACGGAGAGCGCCCTGGATCATTTGTTGATGAGCTTTCAGTTGTATCCGGAGGCACCCGAACTGTTCGAGGTCTGGCGCATGCTCGTGCTGGAAGGTTCCATTGTCGGTAAGCGTGCCCATGACGCGCGTATTGCCGCCTTCAAGAATCTTTATGAAATCGATTACTTGATCACGCTGAATGGCGATGATTTTCTGGGTCTGGCGGATGGCATTGTGACGCCAGAACAAGCCCTGGAGCACGCATGACCACCTTCCTACGTCTGCTGGCCGAACCGGACAAGGCCACCGCACTGGCCGAAAGCTGCTCCCGACTACGTTCCGGTTCCAGCGATCCACGGCTGTTTAGTGTCGCGCCGACCGCCTTTGACACCGTGCCGGGGAAGCCATTTGCGTATTGGGTGAGCGAGGCGCTGCGTGAGACCTTTGCGCGACTGCCGGCGTTCGAGGGGGAGGGGCGGACCGCCCGCTTGGGAGGGTCTACAAAGAACGATTTTCGGTTTTTACGCGTATGGTGGGAGATCAGTGGTCAGTTGCCAGTGGTTAGTGGCAAGAAGTGGTTCCCCTTCGCTAAAGGAGGTGCCTTTTCTCCTTTCTTTGCCGATGTTTATCTGGTGGTGAATTGGCTGAGTAATGCGAGGGAAATTGAAGCAGAGCTTCTCATGAAATTTCCGTATCTCGGGGATAGCGCTGACTTTGTCCTGCATCGTAATCACCCATACCTCCGCCCCGGCCTCACCTGGCCTCGGCGCACCACAAGCGGCCTAGGCCTGCGCGTCATGCCGGTCGGATGCATCTTTGCTGATAAAGGCCCGGCGGCCTTCGTCGCCGTCGACGATCCCAACAGCTTGCTGGCGCTGCTGGCCCTGACCAATAGCAGCGCCTACGGCCTGCTGGTCTCGCTGCAACTGGCCGCCGCCGATGCCGCCGCCCGTTCCTACGAAGTCGGCGTCATCCAGAAAACCCCCGTCCCGGCTCTCAGCGCCGAACGGCAAGCCACCCTGGCCGCCCTGGCCCAGCGCGCCTGGTCACTGAAACGCACCCTGGACACCATCGAGGAAACCTCCCACGCCTTCCTGCTCCCCGCCGCCCTGCGCCATCGCCTGGGCGACTATGATCCGCCCGCCATCGGGGCGGAGCTGACCCGCATCCAGGCCCAGATCGACGCCATCGCCTTCGATCTCTATGGCTTTTCCGCGACCGACCGCGCGGCAGCTCAGCCCAGCCAGGTCTTGACGACGGAAGGCGATGCCGAGGCCAGCGACGCAGACGCCGACCACGACGAGGAAGACCGGGCTACACCCATCGACCAGACCGCTGGCCTGCTGAGCTGGGCCGCGGGCGTGGCCTTTGGCCGCTTCGACTGGCACCTGGCCACCGGTGAACGCGTCGCGCCGCCCGAACCCGAACCCTTCGACCCACTCCCCGCCAAAAGCCCCGGCATGTTGCCCGACGGCAACGCACCCTTCCATGTCCACCCCGGCCTCCTGGTTGACGATCCCGGCCATCCGCATGACCTGACGCGCCTGGTCGAGGAAGTGCTGGCCGCTGTCGATGTCACCGTGCCAGACGAGGTGCGCCGCTGGCAACGGAAGGACTTCTTCCCCTTCCACCTCCAGCGTTACTCGAAAAGCCGCCGCAAGGCGCCGATCTACTGGCCCCTCGCCA
Source organism: Candidatus Thiosymbion sp. (assembly GCA_018435665.1). GTDB lineage: Bacteria > Pseudomonadota > Gammaproteobacteria > Chromatiales > Chromatiaceae > M0108. Next base: position 16,046 of record JAHDND010000161.1, read on the forward strand.
CCGCCTCCGGCAGTTACACCCTGTGGCTCTTCTATCCCCGCCTGACCAGCCAGACGCTCTACACCGCCCTCAACGATTTTGTCGAGCCCAAGCTCAAGCAAGTCGCCGCTGACCTGACGGCACTGCGCAACAAGGGCACGGCCCGCACCCGTGACGATGAAAGGCGGTTCGAAGCCCTGCAAGCCTTTGATTCCGAGCTTATCGAGTTGCGCGACACCCTGCTCAAGCTCGCGCCTAGCTACCACCCCAACCATGACGACGGCGTGCAAATCAACGCCGCGCCGCTATGGCCGCTGTTCCGCCACAAGCCCTGGCAGAAGGTGCTCAAGGATACCTGGGCCAAGCTGGAGAAAGGCGACTACGACTGGGCGCACCTGGCCATGAACTACTGGCCCGAGCGCGTGCGCGAGAAGTGCAGGATTGACAAGTCACTGGCCATCGCCCATGGGCTGGAGGACCTGTACGTCGAGCCCGAAGCCGCGGCGAAAAAGACCCGCGGGAAAAAGAAGGCGGGATGACATATCTTGGCGTGATGACCGATGCCAGGGTGTGACGACGGCTTATGGTGTGGATCGCGGTGGATAACGGGTAACCCTCTCATGTTTAATTAACAAAAAGGATATAAAACCGATGAATGTGTCATTTACTGTCGCCGATGACATCCCGCTTGCGCTGAAGGAATCCGCGGAGGAGTTTATTTTGGATGTCCGATTTTTGTCGGCCCTGATGTGGTACCGCAAGAATAAACTGACACTGGGGAAGGCAGCGGAATTGGCGGGGTACAGCAAATTGGAGTTCATCGAACGCATGAAGCTGGAGCGGGAATCCATCTTTGCTTACGACGATGAAGAGATGGCTGAAGTGTTTGCTGATGTGGCCAAATTGCCATGAAAGTCGTTGTGAACACGACCCCGATCATTTCTCTGGCATCCATTGGACGACTTGATCTGCTTGAGCGCCTATTTGGTCGGGTCCTGATCACCGAGGCCGTTTATCGTGAAATCAAGGCCAAGCCAGGTTATGGCTATGATCAGATTGATCAGGATTTCATCGAGGTTCGCTCCATCCAAGGTGAGCTATACAAGCGACTGTTGCTCAACCAACTCGATGCCGGCGAAGCTGAGACGATCATTCTAGCCATGGAGATCGACGCTGACTTCGTCATCATCGATGAGAATATCGGCTACCGCCTCGCGACGAGTGCGGGTCTTACCGTTGTCCGCACCCTGTCAATCTTGTTGCGAGCCAAGGAAAAGGGCTACATCGATCAGGTCAAGCCCCTGATCGACCAGATGGTCTCCAGAGGGCGCTGGTATTCGGAGGCCGTTCGTCGCGCTGTTTTGGAACGAGCGGGGGAGGGTGCGGACAATTGAGGGCGTTTTCAAAAACATTCCCTTTGAATGCAAGGATGATCTTTCATTGCCGGTGCCGCGGCCTAGATAAGGAGGAGGTGCAATGAGCATCGCCGAATTCATCCGCGAAAGCGTGCTGCGCCCCCGCCTGACCCAGGCGGGCGCCCTGGTGGTGTACGACGCCGACCAGCGTTACCGGGAGCTGTGCTTTGCCCTGGCCACCGACAGGGTGCGGGTCGTGGACGCCTCCGCGAGCAGCATCGAGAGCCGCGAGGCGGCCCTGCGGGCCCTGCGTGAGGTCGGGCAGCCCCAGGGGCCACTCGATGGCGTCCTGATCTACGTCCCCTGTCAGCGACCTGAAACTGAGGAGCAGAAGCAGGCCGACCCCTTCGCCCTCTATGCCGCCTGCGGGGCGGTGTTTCCCAAGGACGATGGTGACGCGTACCTGGATCTGTGCCTGCGCGCCCGACCGGATCACGCCACCGAGATCCGCCAGGTGTTCGCCACCGCGGCGGGCAACCCGACGTTCGCCGTCATCGACGCCATCGGCGCCGGGGTGAGCTGGCCCCAGCTCCGGGCCACGCTGCGGGTCGAGTCGGGCCGGGAGATCCTGGCCGCCTTGCTGGCGCCGAGCGCCACCCAGACCCAAGCCCTGAAGGAGCAAAACGGCTGGGACCAGGAGGCCCGTGACTTCCTCCGCGCCACCCTGGGCCTGACGCTGAAGACCCGCGGCAAGACCTGGTCCGCCCTGGCGGATGAGCTGTGGCGCTACGTGCTGTTCAGCGAGTTCGTCTTCGATTTGCCGGTGGCCCTGCCGGACACCCTGCGGGGGGTGCCCCACGCCCCCCGGGAGGCCCGGCCCATCGTCGAGGATGTGTGCGACCGCCTGCGGAGCGACCCCAAGACCGCCACGCGCTACATCGAACGGGCGGAGGCGATCGAGGCCGAGCTCAATCTGCGCGAGCTCTGCGGCGCGCTGGACGATCTGGGCGAGCGCGACACCTTCCCCTTCGAGGAGCGGACCTTCCTGCACGCGGCGATCCGGGGCATCGTCACCGGCGACGCCGACGCCACCCGCCGGGTATTGACGCGGCAGAAGGGCTCGGTGTGGCTGGGCAAGGGCGAAAGCCAGGCGCAGTGGGACCTGGTCCGCGCCGGCCTGAGCCTGGTCGAGGCCTGCGAGGATTATGAGCGCCAGTTGCCCGACCACGCCCGTTCCCAGGCGGACCTGATCGATTTCTACCTGGGCAGCCTGCGCGAGGCGGACCGCCTGCAACGCGAGTTCGAGCAGGCGGCGGGCGACTTCCTCGATCAGCACGGCGTGCTGGCGGAGGTGATCGACCAGGCACGGGGCCGCTATCGGCGCCTGGCGGAAAAGGTCCAGGGTCTGTTCGTCCGGCACCTCGAGACCGCCGGTTGGCCGCCCCCGGGCCGCCTGGCCAACGCCGAGAGCTTTGATCGGCTGGTGGCGGATCGCCTCCAGGAGCGGGGCCACAAGGTGGCCTACCTGCTGGTGGACGCCCTGCGCTACGAGCTGGGCGTGGCCCTGGAAAAGCTGCTGGCGGAGGACGGACCGGTCGAGCTGCAAGCCGCCTATGCCCAACTGCCGAGCATCACCCTGGTGGGCATGGCCAGCCTGCTACCCGGCGCCCGGACCGGCTTGACCTTGACGCTGGAGAACGAGGCCCTGGTGCCCACGCTGGCGGGGGTACCGGTGGGCACCGTCGCCCAGCGCATGCAGGCCCTGGCCCGGCGCTATGGCGACCGCTTCGCCGAGCTGCCGCTCAACGACTTCGTGCGCGGCAAACCGGCGCTCGCGCCGACCCTCGACCTGCTGGTGCTGCGGTCGACGGAAATCGACAGCCAACTGGAAAACAACCCCGAGACGACGCTGGGGCTGATCCCCGGCACCCTCAAGCTGATCCGGGTGGCGCTGCATAAGCTGCGCGGCCTGGGCTTCAAGGAGGCGATCATCGTCACCGACCACGGCTTCTTCCTCAACGCCCAGGCCGAGGCCGGCGATGTCTGCCGCAAGCCCGCGGGCACCTGGCCGGTGAACGCCCATGACCGCCTGCTGCTGGGGGACGGCGTGGCCGACGGTCATAGCCTGGTGATCCGGGCCGACAAGCTCGGCATCCGCGGAGACTTTGCCCAGGCGGCCCTGCCGCGCAGCATGGCGCCCTATCGCGCCGGGTATCGCTACTTCCACGGCGGGGCCTCCCTGGCGGAGGTGGTGGTGCCGGTGCTCATCGCCCGGCTCGACACCCAGACCGGCGCCACGCCGCCCAAGGTCAAGGTGGTCCTGAGCTACCGCCAGGGCGCCAGCCGCATCACCACCCGCATCCCGGTCATCGCGGTGGGCCTGGAAGGGCGCGACCGCCACACCGGCGACCTCTTCGCCGGCGCGCCCCTAGCCGAGGTGGTGGGGGTGGAGATCCTGCTGGAGGCCCAGGATGCTAAGGGCCAGGTGGTGGGCGAGCCGCGGCCGGGGGCGGAGGTCAACCCCGCCACCCGTACCCTGCTGCTGGCCCCCGGCCAGACCAAGCAGATCGCCCTGGGCATGGACCCCGACTTTGAGGGCAAATTCACCGTCAAGGCCCTCAACCCGGTGACCCTGGCCAGCTACGGGCAACTGAAACTGGAGACGGATTACACGGTATGAACGACCGCGACGCCCTGGACGAGAAACTGCTGGCGACCTTCGACGGCAAGGTGGTGCGCAAGGACCTGCTCCACCGCATCAAGAAGGGCACCAATGTGCCGACCTTCGTCCTGGAGTTTCTGCTGGCCCGCTACTGCGCCAGCGATGACCCGGCGGAGATGGCGGCCGGCATGGAGGCGGTGCTGGCGACCTTGCAGGACAACTATGTGCGCCCGGACGAGGCCAACGCCGCCCAGTCGCGGGTGGCGACCAAGGGCAAGCACCGCTTCATCGACAAGGTCCATGTGCGCTACGTGGAGAAGGAGAAGCGCCACTGGGCGGCGCTGGAGAACTTCAATTCCCAGCGCATCGCCCTCAGCGAGAAGTTCTACCGCGACAACGACCGGTTGCTGGAGGGCGGCATCTGGGCCGAGGTGACGGTGGCCCATAACGAGATCGAGGACGACGATTACGCCTTCTTCCTCGAGGACCTGCGGCCCATCCAGCTCTCGCGCTTCGATTTCGCCCGCTATGCCGAGGGCCGCGCCGCCTTCAGCCGGGACGAGTGGCTGGACCTGATCCTGCGCGCGGTGGGCCTGGAGCCCGCCCGGCTGAGCCACCGCGTCAAGCTGCACTTCATCGCCCGCCTCGCGCCCCTGGTGGAGCCCAATTACAACTACATCGAACTGGGGCCACGGGGGACCGGCAAGTCCTACTTCTTCAGCGAGTTCTCCCCCTACGCCACCCTGATCTCCGGGGGGCAGACCACCAAGGCGACCCTGTTCTACAACAGCCAGCGGCGCAAGGTGGGACTGGTGGGCTTCTGGGACACGGTGGCCTTCGACGAGGTGGGGGGGATCAAGATCCGCGACCCGGACACCATCCAGATCATGAAGGACTTCATGGCCAACGGGCGCTTCTCCCGTGGGGTCGAGGTCATCGCCGACGCCAGCCTGAGCTTTGTCGGCAACTTCGACGAGTCGGTGCGCCAGGTGGTCAACTCCCCGCGCCATGACCTCTTTCTGCCCCTGCCGGCGGAGTTCGATTACGCCATTCAGGACCGCTTCGCTGCCTATCTGCCCGGCTGGGAGATGCCGAAGACCAGCAGCGAGTTTCTGACCGGCCATTACGGCTTCATCACCGACTACCTGGCGGAGGCCTTCCATCACCAGTTCAAGCACAGCAACCGCTACGAGGAGGTGAACCGGCGCCTGCGCCTGGGGCGGGCCTGCGAGGGCCGCGACGAGAAGGGCATCAAGAAGACCCTGTGCGCCTTTCTGAAGATCCTGCACCCCAATGGGCCGCCGAGCGACGCCGAGTTTGAGGAGTACGCCGCCTATGCCCTGGAGGGCCGCCGGCGGGTCAAGGAGCAGATGAACAAGCGCAAGCCGGACGATGAGTTTGCCCTGATCAATCTGTCTTACTTCGACGCCAGCGGTCGCGAGGTGGTGGTCTATTGTCCGGAGTCCCGGGATGCCCAGGCGACCCAGCAGCCGGTACGCCGGCAGTTGGTGGCGGGGTTGGCGGCCGCCACGGCAGGGGAGGCCGCGCCGACTGCGGGCTGGGACGAGGAGACGGCCGGGGGCAGGGGAGGGGGGGCGGCCACGGGCTTGGGAGGGGAGTCGGCCACGGGACTGGTGGCGCTGGACCGGGCCGCGCCCGCAGGGGGGAAACCCGGGCAGGCGACCGGGGACGAGGCAGCCGAGACCCTGCCCGTCGCCTCTGCGGTTGAGGCGGTAGCCGGAGTGCCGGAGGCGTCGGCCGCTGCGCCCCTGAGAGAACAGCACTTCACCATCACCTACGGCGCCACGGGCTATAGCTATGAGTCGATCCTGGGGCCTTACCTGCGCGGGGCCAGTAAGGTGGTCATCGAGGATCCCTACATCCGTCTGCCGCACCAGATCCAGAACTTCGTGCGCTTTTGCGAGACCCTGCTCCGGGTGGGGGCGATCAAGCACGTCACCCTGATCACCAGTTACGATGACCATACCCAGATGGCCGACCTGACGGATAAGCTGGGGGATCTGAAGCAGAGCCTGTTGGAACTGGATGTGCAACTGGACATCCAGCTCAATCCCAATCTGCATGACCGGGAAATCCGCCTCGATAACGGTTGGATCATCAAGATCGGCCGGGGGCTGGATTTTTACCAGAGGCCCCTGAGTTGGTTTGAGGTGGGGGCCAATGACCTGAACTTGCGCAAGTGCCTGGAGACCAAGGTCGACATCTTCCGGGCTTGAGGTGAAGTGAATACTCCTTGGGCCTGAGAGCCAGGGTAGGAGGATGGCAGGGAAGGCGGCGCTCAGGGCACAAAGGGCAAATCCAGCGGCGTGACCAGCTCCCAGGTGTTCGGGTCCGGATCACTGGCCAGCTTCCAGCGTTGCGAAAACAGGGCCTCCGCCTGGCGGTTCAGATCCGGGTCCACGATGCAGGCCGAGAGCTCGAAGTGCTTGCTGGGCACCGTTCTTCTTAGCCGCTCAGGTCCACCGTGGCGACTTAGCCATCGGCGAAGGTCAACGTCAAACGCTGATCAGGCAGGGCGGTGACGGCAGTTAGCTGCATGGGGTCGGGGCGATTCATCGTTGTAATTCCTCGAAGCTGGCGATCAGCTACCCAGTTGCCAAGGTGTTAGCCATTCGGTTGATGGGACTTCATGGGATAGGCAGACATTTGGGCTGGGGCAACCAGGGTCCTGAAAAGGGCAAAATTGCGAAACGAACCCATTATTTTGCCGACCAGGCTGAAAAGCCCGTTTTGCGAAACGAACCCATTTTTTTCGCCCTGGGATCGCGGCCATCACCCGGGGCACAACCCAGCCATTGGCGCGGAGGCCAGCAGCTAGGCCGTAATGGTGGCAAACACCGCCGGTAGCCGCTCGGGCAGGCGCTCGACGTGGTCGACGATGGCGTAGCGGTTCTCGCCGAAGATGCGCGCCACGTAGCGGTCGGCCAGGGGGTCCAGGGTCAGGCAGTAGCTGTAGATGCCCTGCATGGCCAGGTCCTCCACCGCCTTCTTGGCGTCGTGGCGCAGGTACTGGGGATCGCGCTCGTCGATGTCCGCCGGCTCGCCGTCGGTGATGAGCAACACCAGGCGCTTCTGGGCTGGCTGCTGGCGCAGGTGATGGCCGGCGTGGCGCAGGGCGGCGCCCATGCGGGTGCTCAAGCCCCCCTTCATACCCGCCAGGCGCGCCTTGGGTAGGTCGTCGTAGGGCTGGTTGAAGTCCTTGAAGCGGAAGTACTGGACATCGTGACGGCCGTCGGAGGCAAAGCCATGGATGGCGAAGGGGTCGCCGATGGCGTCGATGGCCCAGGCCAGCAGGCCGGTGGCCTCGCGGGTCAGGGTGAGGATGCTGGGGCTGGTCTCGTCGTCCTTGTTGACCCGCTCGTTGGTGGACTCGGACAGGTCGAGCAGGATCAGCACCGCCAGGTCGCGCACATGGCGGGTGATGCGGATGCTGATACGCGGGTCGGGCATGACGCCGCGACGGATGTCGATCATGGCCCGCACCGCGGCATTGAGGTCCAGCTCCTCGCCCTCCTCGTAGCCGCGGCGGCGCACCACCCCCTGGGGCTGGAGGGCGTCGATCAGGTGCCGGATGCGGGAGGCCAGGGGGCGATAGCGGGTCAGCAGGGCATCCATCTCCCCCGGGTCCCCCAGGCCCTGGCGACGCTCCAGCACCGTGGCCCAGTCGGGGCGGAAGAGCTGCACCTGATGGTCCCATTCCTGATAGTGGAAGGGATCGGACACCGGCTCCTTGCCCTCCGACTGGTTATAGCTGATGCCCAGGTCCTCATAGGGGAAGAGCTCGGTGCCCAGGACCCAGATCTCCTGGGCGTCGTCGCCGGCGGTCTCCACGTCCACCTCGTTGACGAACTCCATGAGGTTGACGTGCTTGCGCACCTGACGCTGGCTGAGGGGGATGTAATCGACGCCGCGGCTGAGGAACTCCGCCTCGTCGAAGTCCCAGAGAAAGCGATTGTCGTCCCGGTAGGGCAGGGGCCAGTCCTCCAGCAGGCGCAGGCTGGGCAGGGCGGCGTCCCGGCCCAGGGCGTTGTGGAAGGCGACGCCGGCCTCCCAACTGATCTGGTTGTCCTCGGGGCGGACGGCCAGCTCGGCATGGAAGGCGCGGGCGGCGGCGAGGATTCGTTCGTCCTCCTCCTCGGCCCAGTAGGCGGGATCGAGGAGGGACTGGGCCAGGCGCAGCAGCAGGTCGAGGGTGGGGTGGGGTAGGGAAGCGCCCTCTTCGGCGGGGCGGGTGAAGAAGGGCAGCCACAACTTGCGCAGGCCGGGGAATTTCTGGATGGCCAGGTACTCGACGCGGGCGTCCTCGAACAGCTCGATCAGCCAGCGCTGGAAGGGGTTGAGGGCCTCGGCGCTCAATTCCTTGCGCGTATATACGAGGTGCGCGGCGCAGTGGGCGGCGCTGGCGCGGTAGACCTCGCCGCCGGGGATGCCGCGATAGGCGTCGAAGGCGTCGGGCAGGTGGAAAAAGCCGTCCTCGATGAAGGGCCGCAGGCCCTGGCGGTTCTCATAGTCGCCGGAGGTGGGGCGCATGAAGAAGGCCCGCGCCCAGAGGGCCCGCAGGTAGAAGTTGAGCTTGCGCTGGTTGTCCACCAGCAGGCTGCCGCGGCGCTCCTTTTGCAGCACGGCGCGGGAGGACTCGGTGGCCAGACCGAAGTAGGCCATCTGGCCGTCCAGGTCGCGGGCGTGGGCCTGGGCGCCCCACAGGGCCCAGCGGCGCAGGCCCCCCAGGGTGAGTTTCGACAAGAGCTCGTCCATGTTCTCCATCATGGGCCGCAGGCCCCGGGGGGCCTTGCCGGCGAGTTGATGGATCAGGCCGAGGAAGCCGCGCAACAGCTCCGTGTCCCCCAGGCGCTGGGCGGCCAGGGGCAGGTTGGAGAGCAGCAGGGCGATGACGGTGCCGGAGGTATGGGAGGCGAGCTTCATCATGCTGGTGACGATGTCGACGATGACATCCTCGCCCACCTCCTTCACCACCCGGGGCAGTTCCTGGACGTAGGCCAGGACCAGGTCTTGGCCCCGGCCCATGCCGCACATGGCGCGCATGCCCTCCAGATAGTTCTGCAGGCCCCGGGGCGACATGACCCGTGCCGCCTCCTGATAGCTGGATTCCAGGGCCGCGCGGTGGTCATGATCCCCCGCGTCCAGGCAACTGACGTATTGGCTGAAGTCGATGCTCATGGGGCTTGCCTCCGTCTGGGGAGCTCGGTGGGAACCTGGTCCAGCCGTTCCGCGCCGGTCGGCGGGGTCGGGAGCGGCCAGGGCGACGGATCAGAAATAGGTTGTAACCGCCGCGTCCAGGGTGTCGCGCATGTCGGGGTCATCGGTCAGGGGACGGACCAGGGCCATCTGACAGGCGGCCTGGGGCTCGATGCCCTGACGGATCAACTGGCCGGCGTAGACCAGCAGGCGGGTGGACATGCCCTCGTCCAGGCCATGGCCCTTGAGGTTGCGACTGCGCTGGGCGACCTGGACCAGCTTGTCGGCGATGGCCGGGTCGATACCGGCCTCGTGGGCGAGGATCTCGGTCTCGATCTCCGGGGATGGATAGTTGAAGTCCAGGGCGCCGAAGCGCTGCTTGGTGGACTGCTTGAGGTCCTTCATCAGGCTTTGGTAGCCGGGGTTGTAGGAGATGACGATCTGGAAGTCGGGGTGGGCGGCGACCAGTTCGCCCTTCTTTTCCAGGGGCAGGACGCGGCGGTGGTCGGTGAGGGGGTGAATGATGACGGTGGTGTCCTGACGGGCCTCGACTACCTCGTCCAGGTAGCAGATGGCGCCGATGCGGGCGGCGACGGTGAGGGGACCGTCCTGCCAGCGGGTGCCGTTGACATCGAGGAGGAAGCGGCCGACCAGGTCGGAGGCGGTCATGTCCTCGTTGCAGGCGACGGTGATCAGGGGCCGGCCGAGGCGCCAGGCCATGTATTCGACGAAGCGGGACTTGCCGCAGCCGGTGGGGCCCTTGAGCATGACGGGCATGCGGGCGCCATAGGCGGCCTCGTAGAGGGTCACTTCCTGGGCTACGGGGCGGTAGTAGGGTTCGGTCTTGACCAGGTATTGGTCGCGGTCGATGGGATCGCTCATCTCAGCTTACCTCTGGAATCGTGAATCTGTGGCATCGGGCGCTTGGGCTCGTCTCGTCTGTCGCGGTCGGGTGCCGGGTGGCAGCCGGCGGGGGGCGCCGTGAATCCGTCCCTGGAGGCTCGGGCATGGCATCCCTGCCATGCACGCCCCCGCCGACTGCCCCCCGCCACCCTTGGCCGAGGCCCAACAAAAAGCCCCTGCCTCGTGCGAGCCGAGACAGGGGCCTTAACGGGCAGTACCCCCGGCAAAATCACCGCGATTTCGGAACCCAGGCCTCACTACCGGGATGAACGGTGGCAAGGCTGTGGGGAATCGCGGCGAGTCGCCGGTGCCGATCTGGCGTCAGACCGGCTTGCCGCGGAAGACCACCATCTCGGCGCCCTTGGACTGTGCGTAGTTGTCGAAGCCGATCAGCCGGACGTGGTTGTTGGGATGGGCCTTGTGGCAGGCCTCGGCCTCGGCCAGGATCTTGTCCACGTCGGTCTCGCCGAACATGGGCAGCTTCCACATGTACCAGTAGTAGTCGAAGGCGTTCTCGGGCTCGGTGTGCTCGATGGCCGGGTTCCAGCCCTTCTTGACGATGTACTCGACCTGCCTGCGGATGCGGGCCTGATCCATCTCGGGGAGGTAGGAGAAGGTCTCGAACTTGCGGCTGTTGACGTCGCTGAGACTGGACTTGTAGTCCTGCATGTCGCTCATGGGTGCATTCCTCTGAATAAGTGGTTCGGTTCGCTCTGGTTCGGGGTCGGCCCCGGCGAGTGGCCGGGGCGGTTCAGGGGACGGGGCTTACTTGTGGGCCACGTCCAGCTTGTCGACGGTGTCGAACTCGAACTTGATTTCTTTCCAGGTCTCCATGGCGATCTTGAGCTCGGGGCTGCTGGCGGCCGCCTTGGTGAGGACCTCCTTACCTTCCTTCTCGATGGCGACGCCCTGGTTGCGGGCCTCGACGCAGGCCTCCAGGGCGACGCGGTTGGCCGCGGCACCGGCGGCGTTGCCCCAGGGATGCCCCAGGGTACCACCGCCGAACTGGAGGACGGAGTCGTCGCCGAAGATGGTGACCAGGGCCGGCATGTGCCAGACATGGATACCGCCGGAGGCGACGGCGAAGGCGCCGGGCATGGAACCCCAGTCCTGGTCGAAGAAGATGCCGCGGCTGCGGTCTTCCTTGACGTAGGAGTCACGCAGCAGGTCGATCCAGCCCAGGGTGGCCTCGCGGTCGCCCTCCAGCTTGCCGACGACGGTGCCGGTGTGCAGGTGATCACCGCCGGACAGGCGCAGGATCTTGGTCAGGACGCGGAAGTGGATGCCGTGGTGGGGGTTGCGGTCGAGAACGGCGTGCATGGCGCGGTGGATGTGCAGCAGCATGCCGTTATCGCGGCACCAGTTGGCCAGGCCGGTGTTGGCGCAGAAACCGCCGGTGATGTAGTCGTGCATGATGATCGGGGCGCCAATCTCCTTGGCGTACTCGGCACGCTTGTACATCTCCTCGGGGGTGGGCGCGGTGACGTTCAGGTAGTGACCCTTGCGCTCGCCGGTCTCGTCCTCGGCCTTGCGGATGGCGTCCATGACGAAATCGAACCGGGCGCGCCAACGCATGAAGGGCTGGGAGTTGACGTTCTCGTCGTCCTTGGTGAAGTCCAGGCCGCCGCGCAGGCACTCGTAGACGGCGCGGCCGTAGTTCTTGGCGGACAGGCCGAGCTTGGGCTTGATGGTGCAGCCGAGCAGGGGCCGGCCGTACTTGTTCATGATGTCGCGCTCGACCTGGATGCCCTGGGGCGGGCCGCCGCAGGTCATGACGTAGGCGATGGGGAAGCGCACATCCTCCAGGCGCAGGGCACGCACGGCCTTGAAGCCGAAGACGTTGCCGACCAGGGAGGTGAAGACGTTGACGACCGAGCCTTCCTCGAACAGATCGATGGGGTAGGCGATGAAGGCGTAGTAGCAGGTGTCGTCGCCGGGGACGTCCTCGATGCGGTAGGCGCGGCCCTTGTAGTGGTCAAGATCGGTCAGCAGGTCGGTCCACACCGTGGTCCAGGTACCGGTGGAGGACTCGGCGGCGACGGCGGCGGCGGCCTCCTCGCGGGGCACGCCCGGCTGCGGGGTGATCTTGAAGCATGCCAGCAGGTCCGTGTCCTTGGGCACGTAATCCGGCATCCAGTAGGTCTCGCGGTATTCCTTCACGCCCGCGTTGTAAGTCTTTGCCATGCCTAGTCTCCGCTACATAATTGAGTGATGGGCGATGCGCCCTGGGGCCGGATCTTGGCCAGCCCTGGGTTCTTGATGGTCTTCAGGGCGGCCGGGAGGCGAGGTGGGTCACAAGGGCCTTGCATCCCGGTCAGAAAACAGTATAAGCATTCGATCCATAAACACAATTCAGGATTATTGATCGAAAACCAAAGAATCGCTTAGGTATACACATCGCATTTCGGTTTTCGGCCTCGCTAGGGAGGGTCGGGTGGCGTCTGGCGGGGGTGTCGACCGCAGGGAGGCGGTCGTCAAGCCTACAGGGACGTATTCACGGCGTCCCCCGCCAGACGCCACCTGACCCGGAAAAACCGGAAATTGATATGCGATGACTATGTTATTGAGCAAGACCCATCAGAAAAAGTGGGCGAAGCGCACCACCCAACGGTGGTTTTCGAAAAAGCCGCTTTCGGTCTCCAGGTCGCCACCGTACTCCAGGGTCAGGCGGCCGACGGGTAGGTTGAGGTAGCCGACCAATCCGTAGCGGTGCACGCTGATGTCATTGGCCCAGGGGGTGAAATCGGTCCGGGTCGCGCCGCCGGCGTTGTAGAAGTAACTCAGGCTCAGGGCAAACATCCGGTTGAATTGATAACTGAGCGCGGTCTGGGCGCTGTAGAGGGGCTGCTGGCTCAGGGTACCGATCTCGGGATTGGGGCCGAAATAGTTGTCGTTGTCGCCAAACCAGGACACATCCCCCGCGACCAGCCAGTCGAGACGGTCGAGCAGGCGCTGGCTAAAACCGGCCTGGAGGGCGCCGCGGATGCGGTTTTCCCCGGGGTTGGTGTTGAGCACCCGCGTCCGGTCGGCGTCGTATTGGCCGGTGGGCAGGCTGAGATAGGCGGCGAGCCCGACATAACGACCGGCCTCCCGGTCCACATAAGGCCAGATCGCCAGCATCATGCCCAGATCGCCGAGCCCGCCGTTATCCTCGATCGCCCCGAGGTCGCCGCTGGTCCGGATCCGAAGGTTGGCGAGCTGCGCGTAAAAATAGGCGGGACGGTTGATCAGCTCGAAGGCATGTCCCAGCCGGAGCTGCAACTGGTCCAGGTGCAGGCGGGAGTCGAGTTCCAGGCGCTCACCCTCCCGGTAGAGATTGCCGCGGTGACTGGAGATATAGGCCAGCGAGACCGCCGAGAGACCCGGCGGTGGGGGAAGGACATCTAGGGGCACAAGGTCGACGGCATGGGCTGGCGCCACCATCAGGGTCGCCAGCAGGCCGAGCAGCGCGGAGCGGCGAGATTTCATAGGGTTACACTGGGAGACGGTCAACTGGGGTCCTTCAGGGGATGGGGCAAATCTTTGCGCGCGTCTATTGTCGCAGCTTGGCCAGCCGGCGTCATACTCACCGCCACCCGACCCGAAAATTGCTGTGCGATGCCTAATAAAGGGGTAAGCGGTTGTCCGGACCGCCCCCGCTCTCCTACAATCAAGGTTGGCCATTGTCAATAAACAGCATATTTGAGGGGGCTTTATGGAACGTCGTTCCTTTCTGCAGGGCGCCGGCATGGCCGGTATTCTCGCCACCGGTATCGCCCCGGCCATTATCCGGGCCCAGGAACCCATCCGTTGGCGCCTGGCGTCCAGCTTCCCGAAATCCCTCGACACCGTCTACGGCGCCAGCGAGTCCTTCGCCCAGTATGTCGCCGACGCCACCGGGGGTAATTTCCAGATCTCGGTCCACCCCGCGGGGGAGATCGTCCCCGCCTTCGGCGTCGTCGATGCCATCCAGCAGGGCACCGTCGAGTGCGCCCATACCGCGCCCTACTATTTCTTCGGCAAGGACGAGACCTTCGCCCTCGACTGCTCCGTGCCCTTCGGCATGACCTCCCGCCCCATGACGGCGTGGATGTATGACGGCAATGGCATGAAATTGCTGCGCGATTTCTATGCCCAGTTCAACATCGTCAACTTCCCCTGCGGCAACACCGGTGCCCAGATGGGGGGCTGGTATCGCAAGGAGATCAAGTCGGTCAAGGACCTGGATGGCATGAAGATGCGCATCTCGGCCTTCGCCGGGCGCGTGCTGGCCAAGCTGGGTCTGGTGGCCCAGACCCTGCCCGCCGGCGAGATCTACCAGGCCTTGGAGAAGGGCACCATCGACGCCTCCGAGTGGATCGGCCCCTACGACGACCTCAAGCTGGGGCTGCACAAGGTGGCGCCCTACTACTACTATCCCGCCTGGTGGGAGGGCAGCACCCAGTTCTCTGTCTATATCAACAGCGATAAGTGGAACAGCCTGTCCAAGGACTACCAGGCCATCGTCGCCCAGGCCGCCGCCGCCGCCCATGTCCAGTGTCAGGCGCGTTATGATGCCCGCAACCCCGCCGCCCTCAAGCAGTTGGTCGCCGAGGGCGCCAAGCTGAGCCGTTTCCCCAAGGATGTCATGGACGCCGCCTACAAGGCCGCGCAAGAGGTCTACAAGGAACTGGAGGAGAAGAATCCCAACTGGAACAAGGTCTATCCTGACTACAAGAGCTTCCTCGCCCAGCAGGTGCAATGGCAATCCGTGGCGGAGGCCAACTACACCCAGTACCTCGCCGCGCAGAAACTCTAGTCCCCGGTCCGCTCCCCGGGATCCCCGCCCGGGGCAGCGGTTCTGTCCACCTTGCCGCGACCGCGGATTCCCAGAACGCCGAGCGCCGTCATGTTGGCCTCGGCGTTTTCCCCTCCGGGCGGTCCTGGGGCCATCCCATGAAGATCCTGCTGCGCCTATCCCGTCTCATCGATGCCACCAGTGGCCTGCTGGGTAGGCTGATCCCCTGGCTGGTCCTTGCCGCCGTGTTGATCAGCGCCAGCAATGCCGTGGCGCGTAAGGCACTGAATCTCAGCTCCAACGCCTTCCTTGAGGTCCAGTGGTACCTCTTCGCCGCCGTGTTCCTCCTCGGGGCCGGCTATGTCCTGCTGGAAAACGCCCACGTCCGCATCGATGTCCTGGCCGGCAAGCTGTCCATGCGCACCCGCAACCTCATCGATGTCATCGGCATCCTGGTCTTCCTGCTGCCCCTGTGCGGTTTCATGATCACCCTGTCCTGGCCCTATGTCTGGCAGGCCTATGTCTCCGGGGAGATCTCCCAGAATTATGGAGGCCTCATCCGCTGGCCGGTCTATGCCCTGGTGCCCCTCGGCTTCGGCCTGCTCGGGCTCCAGGCCCTGTCCGAACTGATCAAGCGCCTGGCCTTCCTTAGCGGGGTTGGGCCCGATCCCCTTCATGCGGGCGGTGAGGAGGAGGTCAGCGAACAGAGTCACCTCGGGGAGCCTGCCATTGTCGGACCGGCACCCGGCGGGGGGACCGATGCCGCGCCCGCCCTCGCTGAGGGGACCAGGGGCGCCAGGCGCCAGGGAGGGAGCACCAAATGACCACCCTCCTCGCCGCCCACATCCCCGAACTTATGTTCGGCTCCCTGTTGATCTTTCTCCTTACCGGTTTCCCGGTGGCCTTCTCCCTCGCGGCCGTCGGCCTGACCTGGGGCTTCATCGGCATGGAGATCGGCCTATTGCCGCCGAGCCTCTTCCAGGCCCTGCCGCTGCGGGTCTTCGGCATCATGCAGAACGAGACCCTGCTGGCCATTCCCTTCTTCACCCTCATGGGGTTGATCCTGGAGCGCAGCGGCATGGCCGAGGACCTGCTCGACACCGTCGGCCAGGTCTTCGGTCCCATCCGCGGCGGCGTGGCCCTGGCCGTGCTGTTCGTCGGCGCCCTGCTGGCGGCGACCACCGGCGTGGTGGCGGCCTCGGTGATCTCCATGGGGCTGATCTCCTTGCCGATCATGCTGCGCTATGGCTACAGCCCGGCGATCGCCGCGGGGGCCATCACCGCCTCCGGCACCCTGGCGCAGATCATTCCCCCTTCCCTGGTCCTGATCGTTCTGGCCGATCAGCTGGGCCGCAGCGTGGGTGACCTTTACCTGGGTGCCTTTATCCCGGCCTTTACCCTGGTGGGCTTGTTCGCGGTCTTCATCATCCTCCTGGCCATCTTCAGGCCCCTGATGGTCCCCGCCCTGCCGCCCGAGGCGCGCACCTACGCCGAGCCCGACGGGCGCTCGGGTCTGCGTTCCCTGGGGATCTTCACCCTGATCATCGCCATTGGGGCGGTGGCCTTCGGCCAGCATTACGGTGAGATCCTCAGTGCCTTGCAGGGTACCGAAGTCAAGCCGGCCCTGGACGAGACCATCGTCGTCGCCCTGACTGGCGCCACCCTCCTGGCCTTGGTCGGGGCCCTGGTCAACAAGGCCCTGGGCCTGGGGCTGCTGTCGCGGCTTACCGAGCGGGTGACCTTCGTCCTGATCCCGCCGCTGATCCTGATCTTTCTGGTCCTGGGGACCATCTTCCTGGGGGTGGCGACCCCGACCGAGGGCGGGGCCATGGGGGCCACCGGGGCCATGATCATGGCCCTGGCCCGCCGCAGGCTCAATCGGCAGTTGCTCACCCATGCCCTGGAGGCGACGGCCCGCCTCTCGACCTTCGTGCTGTTCATCCTCATCGGCTCGACGGTCTTCAGTTTTACCTTCACCGCCGTCGACGGCCAACTGTGGGTGGAGCATCTGTTCGACAAGCTGCCGGGCGGCCAGATCGGCTTCCTGATCTTCGTCAACTTTGTCATCTTTTGCCTGGGCTTCTTCATCGACTTCTTCGAGATCGCCTTCATCCTGGTGCCCTTGCTGGCCCCGGTGGCGGACAAGCTGGGGATCGATCTGGTCTGGTTCGGCATCCTGCTGGCCATGAACCTTCAGACCTCGTTCCTGACCCCGCCCTTCGGCTTCGCCCTCTTCTATCTGCGCAGCGTGGCGCCGGCTCAGGCCTTCGTCGACCGGGTCACCCGCAAGCGGGTGGAGGGGGTGAAGACCCTGGATATCTACCGCGGCGCGATCCCCTTCGTCCTGCTCCAGATCGCCATGGTGGTGACAATCATCGCCTTCCCGGGCATCGTGACCATGGGCCTGAACAAGGCGGAAAAGGTGGATCTAGACAGCATCCACATCGAGGTCGAGAGCGGGGGTGGCTGGGGCCAGCAGGACAGTGGCTGGGGCCAGCCGGGGGACGCTGGTCAGGACCAACCGGGGGCGGAGAATGCCAGCCAGGTAGGTGAGTCTGGCTGGGGCACGCCCGCCGAGACGGGTTGGGGGCAGCCAGCGGCAGACCCGTCCGCGGATGCCGGCAGGGGACCGCCCGCCGAAGCAGGTTGGGGCCAATCGGGGGACGAAGGTTCGCGAGATGCTGGCTGGGGCACGCCGGCTGCGGACTCCTGGAGCCAGCCGGCGGGAGAACAGCCTGCGGGAGGGCAGCCGGAAGATGCTGGCCGGGATCAGCCGGCGGTGGAGGATGGCGGCCGGCCCGGCGAGGTTGGCATAGGCCAGCCGGCCGCTTCACCCACTGGCGATGATTGGGCAACGCCGGCGCGGTAACCCAACCCCCGCATCTGATGACCCAGGCGCCCGCAGCGCCGCCTGGGTCAGGAAATTGTGCTGCCGGGTGTTGGATAGAGGCATTGCAGGAGGGGAAACAGACCTCTCCCGGGAAAAGGGGTCAGGACAGCTGTGCCGGGTGTTGGATAAAGCCGCAGGGTCCGTTTGGCCTCTCGTGGGGCTCAGGATAGAGCTCGCCAGGTCAGAATCGAGGCCGCCAGGCTCAGGCTGATGCCGCCGGGGCAGGGTAGCGGCGCCAGACTCGGTTGTCAGGGTCTTGGTCGCGCGGCGCTGGACCTGGCGCCGCGACGGGTAGGCTAAAAGCCCGGCGGCTAAAAGCCCGGCAGTGCCCGAAGGAAGAAGGTCTTGAGATAGGCCGTCTCGGGGATGGCGGGATGGATCGGATGGTCCGGTCCCTGACCGCCAGACTCCAGTAGTTGCAGGCTGACATGGGCGCGGCGGGCCGCCTGCTGGACCTGGCGCAGGAACTCGTCCCGGCCCAGGTGGAAGGAGCAGGAGGAGGTCACCAGCAGGCCGCCGGGCTCCAGCACCTCCAGGCCGAGGCGGTTGAGGCGCTGATAGGCCTGGAGGCCCTCGCGCTCGTCCTTGCGCCGCTTGATGAAGGCCGGGGGATCGAGCATCACCAAGTCGAAGCGTTCTCCCTCCTCCTTGAGCTGGCGCAGGGCGTCGAAGGCGTCGCCCTGGAGGCCGGTGACCCGCTCCAGCAGACCGTTGCGCTCGGCGTTGACCCCCACCGCCTCCAGGGCGGTGGCCGAGCTGTCGACGCAGACGACCTCCTCGGCCCCGAGTCGGGCGGCCCGCAGCCCCCAGGCCCCAACGTAGCTACAGACATCCAGGGCGCGGCGCGGCCGGCCGAAGCGGGCCAGACGACCGCGGTTTTCCGCCTGATCGAAGAACCAGCCGGTCTTCTGGCCGGTCAGGGGCGATACCTGGAACCGATTGCCGTGCTCCGGGACCTCGATCTCCCCGGGGTCGCTCCCCCGGACCACCTCGTTGCTCAGGGGCAGGCCCTCCAGTTCCCGGACGGGGCTGTCGTTGCGCAGCAGGATGGTGGTCGGGCGCAGCAACTGGTCCAGGGCGGTGAGCAGGTCGGTGCGGGCCCGCTCCATGCCCGCGGTGGTGATCTGGACCACCAGCAGGTCGGCGTAACGGTCCACCACCAGGCCGGGCAGTCCGTCGCTTTCCCCATGGACCAGGCGGTAGAAGGGCTGGTCATAGAGCCGCTCGCGCAGGTCCAGGGCTTGGCGCAGCCGTTCGTCCCACAGGGCCGGCCCCAGGGGCCGGCGGGGGTCATGGGTCACCAGCCGGGCGCAGATCAGGGACTGGGGGTTGACGTAGCCATGCCCCAGGGGATGGCCCCCATGAGTGAAGATCTGAACCGGCTGACCCGGCTCCAGGCCCTTCAGGGGGGTCGCCTGGGTATCGATCTCGTTGCTGTAGACCCAGCAGTGGCCGGCGAGGAGACGGCGATCCTGATCTTTGTTCAGGCGCAAGGGGGCGGGGCTGGTCATGGGCGTGATTCCTGGGTTGAGGCTTGTGCGTGCCAGAGGTTGAGCGGGGGCTGCTCGGTTCATGCCTAACCCGCGAGTTTGGCCTTCAACAGTTCGTTGACCTGCTCGGGATTGGCCTGGCCCTTGCTGGCCCGCATCACCTGGCCGACGAAGAAGCCGAAGAGCTTGTCCTTGCCGGCGCGGTATTGCTCAACCTGGCCGGGGTTGGCGGCGATGATGGCGTCGATGAGGGTCTCGATGGCGCTGGTGTCGGTGATCTGCCTCAGGCCCTTGGCGGCGATGACGGCATCGGCGTCCCCCTCTCCGCCCCACATGGCCTCGAAGACCTGCTTGGCGAGCTTGCCGGACAGGGTCCGGTCCTGGATGCGGGCGAGGAGGCCGGCGAGCCCGGAGGCACTGATGGGGGAGTCGCCGATCTCCAGACCGGCCTTGTTCAGCGCCGCGGACAGGTCGCCGCCGATCCAGTTGGCGGCGAGCTTGGCGTCACCGCAGGCGGCGGCGACCTGCTCGAAATAGGCGGCCAGGGCGCGGCTGGCGGTGAGCAGGTTGGCATCGTAATCCGACAGGCCATGGTCGCGACGGAAGCGCTCGCGCATGGCGTCGGGCAGTTCCGGCAGGTCCGCGGTGGCGGCGGCCAGAAAGTCGGCGTCGATCACCAGGGGCAGCAGGTCCGGGTCGGGGAAGTAACGGTAGTCGTTGGCCTCCTCCTTGGAGCGCATGGAACGGGTCTCGTCCCGCTCCGCGTCGTAGAGGCGGGTCTCCTGGACCACCTGGCCGCCGCCCTCGATGACGTCGATCTGGCGCTCGATCTCGAAGCGCAGGGCGCGTTCCAGGAAGCGGAAGGAGTTGATGTTCTTGATCTCGGCGCGGGTGCCGAAGGTTTCCTGGCCCTGGGGGCGGATGGAGATGTTGGCGTCCATGCGGAAGGAGCCCTCCTGCATGTTGCCGTCGCTGATGCCGATCCAGCGCACGATCTGGTGGATCTTGCGGGCATAGGCCACCGCCTCCTCTGGGGAGCGCATGTCCGGCTCGGAGACGATCTCCAGTAGGGGGGTGCCGGCGCGGTTGAGGTCGATGCCGGTCAGGCCGTGGAAGTCCTCGTGCAGGGACTTGCCGGCGTCCTCCTCCAGATGGGCGCGGGTGACGCCAATCGCCTTCTGGCGGCCATCCTCGAGCTGGATGCTCACCTGGCCCCGGCCCACCACGGGCTGCTCGTACTGGCTGATCTGGTAGCCCTTGGGCAGGTCGGGGTAGAAGTAGTTCTTGCGGGCGAAGACCGAGCGCTCGGCGATCTCGGCCTCGATGGCCGTGCCGAAGCGCACCGCCAGCCGGACCGCCTCCTCATTGAGGACCGGCAGTACCCCGGGCAGGCCCAGGTCGATGGCGCAGGCCTGGGTGTTGGGGGGGGCGCCGAAGGCGGTGGCGGCGCCGGAGAAGATCTTGGACTGGGTGGCGAGCTGGGTGTGGATCTCCAGCCCGATGACGGTTTCCCATGGCATGGCGGCGCGGCCCTCGTGCGGCGGTCATCCCCGACGGGTCAGGTGGGGGGGTCAGGAGTGGCAGGCCCGGTGTTCCGCTGGGGAAGCGGGACCGGGCCATTTGAGGGGCATTGTGGGCCGGCGGGGGCTGGCGGGCAAGCCAGCCGCGGGCAATCCGTCCGGGGAGGAGGAGGATCCTTGGTGGCGGGAACGAAAACGGCGGGAAGGTCAGTGCGTCACAGGGGGAGAATCTGCCGGCCCTCCACCCAGGTGGAGAGGACGGCAGGCTCATTCGGCCCCAGTTCATCGGGCTTTAGGGTGTACAGGTCCTTGGCGTAGACGACGATATCGGCCTTGTAACCCAGGTGGAGCTTGCCAACCCGCGCCTCGCGCGTCGTGGCATAGCCGCCGACGGTGAAGCCCTCGATCATATCCCGCATAGTCAGGGGTGGGTTGGCCGCGGGATCACCCGCGCCGGTCAGGGCGATGCGCATGATCTCCGTCGGCCAGCAGAGAGGTACGATGTTCGAGGCATAATCCGTCGAGAACGCCAGGGTGACGCCGGCATCGCGCAGCTTGCGGTAGGGGTAGGACCCCCGGGCATGCTCGCCATAGTAGTAAGCGGTTTCGTCCTTTTGAAACTCCCAATGCAGGGAGGGCTGGACGCCGGCGATCACGTGGTCACCCAGCGCGCTCATGCGCGCGATTTGCCCGTCCGTAATCAGCCCGAGGTGATACAGGGTGTGCTTGCAGCGCAATGCGCCATTTTGGTGCTGAACGGCCTCGATGGCGCTCAGCACGGCATCAATGGCGAGGTCGCCACCGACGTGATAATGCATGTCGAGCCCCAACTCCTCGGACTTTTCCAGCATCCGATAGATGTTGTATTGCTCGCCATATTTCTGGTCTTCCTCGTCGTTGGTGTTGATCGCATGCAGACCCTGGTTGCCCAGGGTGTTCAGCCAGCTGGTCCAGGCACCGCCTTGCCCGGCGGCCCCGTCCACGAACAGTTTCAGACCGGCGAAGTGGACCCAGGGGCTATCCTCCTGCGTCTGGTCAAAGTCCAGCATGTCATCGAGGCTGAAAAAGGTATAGGCGTAGTTGATGCGCAGCGGGAGCAAGCCTTCACGGTCGAGTTCCCGGCACAACTCCGGTTTCATGGTGCGACCCATGGGCCCGCCCATCAGGTCCAGGATCGAGGTGTAACCCATCTTCGCCCACAGGTTCAGCAACTGCATGGCGTAGGGTTTGACCCGATCGTCCCGTACCCGGGAAAAGATGGCGGCGTTGCCGACGATGGCCCCGGCGGTCTCCCGCAGCATGCCGGTGGCCTTGCCCTCTTTGCGGACGATGACGCCCCCGGGCGGATCGGGAGTGTCATCGTCAATTCCACTCATCTGCATGGCTACCGAGTTGACGATGTAGCTATGCCCCAGTTGATCGGCGATCATGACGGGGCAGGTATCGCCGGTTAACTCGTCGATCTTCGCCAGGTCCGCGAGAGTCCAGTCGTTGTAGTCCTCGAGCTTGAAGCCGTGTCCCATCACGGGAGTGCCGGGGGCTTCCTTTTTGCACCGGTTACCGACGACCGCCGCGATCGCCAGGGGATCTTCCAGGCCAAGGGTGGGCTCCAGGATGCTGCCCGCCACGGCCATGGTGATGAGATGGACGTGGCTATCGTTGAAACCGGGATAGGCGGCGGCACCGCCGAGATCGACCCGTTCCGCCCGGGGATAATGATCCGGATCGACGTCGATCCCCGCGACGATGCCATCGCGGACGAGGAGATTGGCGACCTTGTGGTCCGCGTCGACATAGATGGCGCCGTTGAGAAAGAGGGTTTCCTTCGGGGTCGGGGTGGGATCGGCCGAATCATTGGCGCAGCCCTGTAAGTAGGGCGACAAACCCAGCGCCAGGCTGGCCGTGGCGCTGGTGACAAGAAACTCCCGGCGGGTGAGGCCATCTTTTGCATAGGCTTGCATGGGGGGATACTCTGGAGTATTGGTGAGACTACCAAGACCAAGTCATGATCTCCAGCCACAGCCGTTGATGTCAAGGACCAAAGGTAATGCCGCGAGGTTGACGGGATCCGCCCTGCCTGCTTTGGGTGGTTCGGCCGCGATGAGACGCTTGGGGCTGTCTGACGAGGGCAAGGATCATCAGGACGCGGTGGTCACGACGTCAGGGACGTAGGCACGGCGTCTCTCGTCAGCTATCATAATGAATTGGAAGATAAAGAAAAATATTGCGTATCAGTTGGATATAAAACCCGGCACGGCAATTGTCATGATGACCACAACTGACTTGAAAACTCGCTTGCCATCCTACCGCCAATTGTCCAAGGATCGGCCCCTGCGTGAAGCGATCATCGACCACGCCGTGGCGATCCTCACCGAGGAGGGGGCCAGCGGTTTCTCGGCCCTGAAGGTGGCCAAGTCCCTGGGTATCCGCCAGAGCCACCTGACCTATCACTTCCCGAGCCGGGAGTTGCTTCTGCATGCCCTGGTGGATCGCCTGCTGTCGGACTATGCCGCGGAATTCACGCGGGTGGTCACGCGGGCGCTCGATGGTGGAGGTCTCGATGCCCTGATCGACTGGCTCTTGGAGGACGCCGTCAGCCCCCTGACGGCGCGGCTCTTTCCGGCGCTTTGGGATCTCGGCAACCAGGATGTCCGCATCGCCGGCGAACTCGACCGGTTTTATGGGAAGGCGTTGGTGGCGGCGCTTGAGGCGCTGGGGTTGGATCCGGAGCATCCGGCGACGAGCGAGCTGCAAGCGGTGATGGCCGTCCTCGGAACCCTGGTGGAGGGTAGCACGGCCATCCATGGGCGTGGTGGTCCAGCGCACCCTGATTTCCAGGTATTCAAGTCGACCGCCAAGGCCATCTTGCTGCCGGCGTTGCGAAAGGCATTGGCATCGGCGCGCGCGGGCCAGGCCGCCGTCGACGGTTGAGGCATCGCTCTCCCGGCCGGGAGCCAGCCCCATCCTTATAAACGCGTTAGGCATAACTACTCAGGTATCCCCACCCAGGAGCGCCCCTCGTTTACGCGAAGCGCGGCTGGGTCGGGGTGCCTTGGAAGGTCAGCGTCAGGCAAGCATCATCTGGAGGTTGCCATGGGTCATGCGGTGAGGATCGAGCTCTACACCGAGTCAGACTATCTGCGGAGCGAAATCTATTCCGCCGGCAAGCGGGAGTTCGTCGCCGGCGAGGTCTATGCGATGGCTGGCGGCACGGCGCGTCATAACCGCATCTCCCTCAACATTGCGACCCGGCTCGATGCCGCAACGCGGGGCACACCCTGCGAGGTCTTCATGGCCGACATGAAGGTCAAGGTCGAGGCCCACCGCGCCTTCTACTACCCGGATGTCATGCTGGCCTGCGAACCCGGGGACGACGACCCCCTGTTTCGCACCAGCCCTTGTCTGATCGTCGAGGTCCTCTCCCCCTCCACCGCCGGTATCGACGAGCGCGAGAAGTGGCACCATTACCGGGACATTCCGACCCTGCGGCATTACCTGCTGGTCGATTCGGAGTCCCGCCGGGTCAGGCTCCTCAGCCGTCAGGACGGGGGCTGGCTGGAGCGGATTCTGGGGGAAGGGGAACGGCTCGGCCTGGCCTGCGGTCCGGTGAACGCTGAGATGGGGTTCGAGGAGATCTACGACCGCAGCGGTTTGTAGTTCCGTGCCTCCTCCATGCCATGCCCGGTGGTGGTCCAGGGTGAACTGGCCGCGATCAGGGACTCTATCTGGCCTTCAAGGTCCGCGAGCCTCTCATTGAGGTCCGTCTCGCCAGCGAGCAGGGCCTCCTCCAGGGACTGGGACTGGCGCAGGATGCTCATGGCGCCGATGTAGCCGCATCGACCGCTGAGCTTGTGCAGTCGCCGGGCGGCGCTGTCCCGCAGGTCCTGGTTTAGATCCCCGCGGAGGGCCGGGATCAGGTCCGCGTACTCCTCGACAAAGCCGCGCAGGAGCTTCAGGAACAGGGCGCGGTCGCCCGCCAGCACCTTCGACGCCTTGGAAGAATTGATGCCGGGGATGTCTGGAAAGCGCTCGGCAGGGCCCTTGGCGGCGGGAGCCCCCACCGGCGGCGTGAAGCCGTCCATTTGCGCCGCGGCGGGGAGCGCAACTGGTGTCACGTCACTGGTGAGATGTTGGGCCCAGGGCCAGAGTTTGATCCCGATCTGGTCGAGGTCGACGGGCTTGGTCAGGATGTCGTCGACCCCAGCCTCCAGGGCCGCGCGTCGCTGTTCAGGCAGGACCCCGGCGGTAAGGGCGATCACCGGCAGCATGAGGAGGCCCAGTTCCTCGCGGATCCGGTGGGTGGCGGTGAAGCCATCGATGACCGGCATTTGCAGGTCCATCAGGACCAGATCACAAGCCTCGGGATGGGTCCGGAGATGATCGAGGGCCTGGGCCCCATCACTGGCTTGGGCCACGCTCGCCCCTTCCGCGATCAGGGCCTGGGCCATCAGGTCGCGGTGCTCGGCGCTATCGTCAACCACCAAGACGCGCATCCCAGTCAGGTGCGGCTGCACCGCTTCAGCGGAGGGAGGTCTGACCGCCAATTCCCTACTGAAGACCGGCGTATATTCCAGGGGGAGTTCGAACCAGAAGGTGCTCCCCTGGCCAGGTTGGCTCTCCGCGCCGATCTCACCTCCCATGATTTCTACCAGACGCTTGCAGATCGCCAGGCCCAGCCCGGTGCCGCCGAAACGGCGGCTATTGCCCTGCTCGCCCTGCGTGAAGGGAGTGAAGAGGTGGGTCAGGGTCTCGGCGCTGATGCCGATGCCGGTATCCTTGACCGTAAAGCGCAGGCGCACCGCCGACGGGGTGGCTTCAAGGACGCCGACCTGAAGGACGATCTCTCCCTGGTCGGTGAATTTGATGGCGTTCCCGATCAGGTTGTTGAGGACCTGTTCCAGGCGCAGGCCGTCTCCCAGCAGCCGGCCCAGAGGGGCCTCAGGGGGGGCGATGTGCAACTCGACCCCCTCGGATCGCGCCAGGGGACCGAAGAAGTCGGTGAGCTTGGTCAGCAGTTCCGCCAGATCGATGGGATGGCTCTCGAGTCGCAGATAGCCGGATTCGATCTTGGACAGGTCGAGGATGTCATTGAGGATACCCATGAGGGATTGGCCGGCCTCCTGGATCCGCCGCAGCATGTCCTCCTGGTGCTGGCTCAGGGGCTCGCGGTTGATCATCTGGGCCAGGCCGAGGATGGAATAGAGCGGGGTGCGGATCTCGTGGCTCATGCGCGTGAGGAATTCGGTCTTGGCGGCGTTGGCCTGCTTCAATTCCGCGGTGCGTTCCGCCACTCGCTTTTCCAGGTGGTTGCTGAGTTCGCGAAAGGCTTGTTCGCTGGCGCGGAGTCGTTCCTCGGCCTCCCGCTGGGAACTGATGTCACGGGCGACGACGACGGCAGCGGAGATCTTGCCGTTGCCGTCGCGAATGGGCGCGTAGCTATAGCTGCCGATCCAGGTCTCGCCGGTATCGGCGCGCCTCAGGTGGTACTCCTCACTATCGCCCTGATCGCCTTGAAGTCCCCGGGAAATCGGCCATTGTTCGACGGAGAGTAGTTTTCCCGCTGGCGTGAAGACTTGGATGATGTCCGGGTAATCCAGCAGGGTTTCGCTCAATTCCGCCCGGCTGGAGAACTTATGGAAACGGGCCGCGGCCTCGTTGAAATAGGAAAAATGCCCCTGGGTATCCGCAATGAAGAGGGCATCGTTCATGCCGGCCAGGGTCGCCTCCAGATTGGCCTTGATGGCCATCAGCTCCCGTTCGGTCCTGCGTCGCACGGCGATCTCGGCCTCCAGGGCGGCGGTGCGGTCCCTGACCCGTTCCTCCAGTCGGGCGGTGAGCTCTTGGATTTTTGCTCCGCCTTTCTCTGTGCGGTGATGTCCTCCACCATGGTCAGATTCTGCAGTTGGTCGCGGCCGTTGGCGTGGACCCGGGAGGTGGTCATGTTGGTCCAAACGGCGCTGCCATTGGGGCGAAGGTAGCGTTTGACCGCGTGATAGGTGGAGATTTCCCGGGCGTTGAGCTGTTCCATGCCCAAGCGGTTCGCGACGAGATCCTCGGGGTGGGTGATGCTCATCCAGTCGAGCTGTTCCAGCTCCGCGGGGGTGCGACCGACGATGCGCGCGAAGCAGTGGTTGGCGAGGATGATCCGCCCCGTCCGCGCCTCGACCAGGAGAATCCCGAGGGGAGCCTGGTCAAAGAGGATACGAAAGTGCGGCTCGACGCGATGATCGGGCGGTGGCCAAGGGGCTTTGGGCGGGGAGGGGGGCGTGTGACCAGTCATGATCGGGTCGAGGTTTTGGGGGGGGCGCACGCTGCCGGTGAAGACGATGAAGGTTTAGCCGTCTTCGCCGAGGGTGTCCCGAATGGCGAGGAACTGAGGGTTTTTGCTAATATGCCGCTCCGTGGCTCATTCAGCGATTAGTCCAACTCCTTGTCCAGTAAAGCACAAACCCCATCTTTTCTGTTGAAGGTGCGCGTCTATTACGAAGACACGGATGCCATGGGCGTAGTCTACCATGCCACCTATCTTCAATTTATGGAGCGCGCCCGTACCGAGTGGCTGCGCAGTCTGGGCTACGAGCAGCGGGGTGCCCGCGAGCGGCATAACCTGGGGTTCATCGTCCATTCCCTTACCCTGGACTACGTCAAGGGCGCGCGGCTGGACGATCTGCTGGAAGTCAGCGTGACCATCGTTCGCCGCGGCGGCGCCAGCCTGAATCTTGCCCAGGAGGTGCGGCGCGCCGACGATGGGGTCCTCTGTTGCCGCGGCTTGGTAAAGGTCGCCTGCGTGTGGGCCGACAGTCTCAAGCCCAGGCCCCTGCCTGAACAACTGCTGGCGGAGATCGCCGATGTATGCTGAGCTTTCCCTCCTGGATCTGGTCCTCCATGCCAGTTTCGTCGTGCAACTGGTGCTGGCGGTGCTGGTGCTGGCCTCGATCCTGTCCTGGACCCTGATCTTCGAGCGCTCCCGGGTCCTGCGCAAGGCGGGGCGGGCGGCGGATGACTTCGAGCGGCGTTTCTGGTCTGGCGGCGACCTCAGTGCCCTCTACCGCGATCTCGGCCAGAACCCGAAGACCCTCACCGGCCTGGCCGCCATCTTCCGCTCCGGTTTCAAGGAATTCGTCCGCCTGCGCAAGGGCGAGGACCTGGACCCCATGGCCATCATCCAGGGCGCCGAACGTTCCATGCGCGTTGCCCTGAGCCGGGAGATGGACCGGCTGGAAACCAACCTCTCCTTTCTCGCCACCGTCGGGTCCACCAGTCCCTACATCGGCCTCTTCGGTACCGTCTGGGGCATCATGCACTCCTTCCATGCCCTGGGTAACGTCAAGCAGGCAACCCTGGCGCTGGTGGCCCCCGGTATCTCCGAGGCCCTGGTGGCGACCGCCATCGGTCTCTTCGCCGCCATCCCGGCGGTCATCGCCTACAACCGCTTCGCCGACCGCGCGGAGCGGCTCAACAACCGTTACGAGGAATTCATGGAGGAGTTCTCGACCCTGCTCCAGCGCCAGGGCCGGGGCTGACGCTAATGAGAAGGACCCGTGTCCGTCGCCGCCCCCTGGCGGAGATCAACGTCGTCCCCTACATCGACGTCATGCTGGTGTTGCTGGTGATCTTCATGGTCACGGCCCCCCTCATCACCCAGGGCGTGAACGTCGAACTCCCCCAGGCGGAGGCGGAGGTGATCACCGGTGAGAGCACCGACCCGGTGATCATCACCGTCGACCAGTTCGGCGACCTCTATCTGGATCTGGGCGAGGAACGCAACCTGCCGGTGGACGCCGTCACCCTCCAGGGTCGGCTGCGCACCCTGTTGCGGCACAATCCGCGCGCGCCGATCCTGGTCAAGGGCGACGCCGCCGTGGATTATGGCAAGGTGGTGCAGGCCATGGTGCTGGCCCAGGGCGCCGGCGCGGCGAGCGTGGGGCTGATCACGGTGCCGCCGGAACGCCCGGCGCCCTGATCGGGTCCGGGGCACCCAGGCCCCGACGCCCAACCTCCCCCGTCACGATCGCCCCCGATATGAACCTCCCCCAGTTTCCCCGGCCCTGACATGTGGCAAACGGCCCGCCAACACCCTGGCGCCCTAGTCGCCTCCTTATCCTTGCACCTGCTCCTCGGGGTCCTCGCCCTGACCGGGGCGGCCTGGCTGGATTGGGGGCAGGAAGAGGCCATCCGGCCCCAGGTCATCCAGGCCACCGTCGTCGATGCGGCGA
>JAHDND010000104.1 GCA_018435665.1 Candidatus Thiosymbion sp.
CAATTCCGCCAGGCTCAGCTCGGCCAGGTCGCGGCCCTCGCGCACCCCCAGGGCCACCGCCTTGCCGACGATCTCGTGGGCATCGCGGAAGGGCACCCCGCGCCGCACCAGGTAGTCCGCCAGGTCGGTGGCGGTGGCGAAGCCCTGGCGGGCGGCGGCGCGCATGCGCTCCCGGTTGCAGGTCAGGCGCGCCATCATGTCGGCGAAGACCTTGAGGCAACCCTTGAGGTTGTCGACGGTATCGAACAGGGGCTCCTTGTCCTCCTGGTTGTCCTTGTTGTAGGCCAGGGGCTGGCCTTTCATCAGGGTCAGCAGGGCCATGAGGTGGCCGAAGATGCGCCCGGTCTTGCCGCGCACCAGCTCAGGTACGTCCGGGTTCTTCTTCTGCGGCATGATGGAGGAGCCGGTGCAGAAGCTGTCCGCCAGGTCGACGAAACCGAACTGGGCCGAGGACCAGAGGATCAGCTCCTCGGAGAAGCGCGACAGGTGCATCATGAGGATGCTGGCGGCGGCGGCGAACTCGATGGCGAAGTCGCGATCGGAGACGGCGTCCAGGGAATTCTCCGCTGGGCGGTCGAAGCCCAGGAGTTCGGCGGTGAGCTGGCGGTCGATGGGATAGGTGGTCCCAGCCAGGGCGGCGGCGCCCAGGGGCATGACGTTGACCCGCTTACGGCAATCCGCCAGGCGCTCCCGATCGCGCGCCAGCATCTCGAACCAGGCCAGCAGGTGATGGCCAAAGCTGACCGGCTGAGCGACCTGGAGATGGGTAAAGCCGGGCAGGATGGTGTCCACCTCCCGCTCCGCCAGGTCCAGCAGGGCGGTCTGCAAGCGGGCGATCGCCAGGTCGATGGTCTCGATCTCGGCGCGCAGCCACAGGCGCACGTCGGTCGCCACCTGATCGTTGCGCGAGCGCCCGGTGTGGAGTTTCTTACCCGCCGCGCCGATGTCGGCGGTCAGGGCGGTCTCCAAGTTCATGTGCACGTCTTCCAGGGGGATGGACCAGGTGAAATCCCCGGCCTCGATCCGCGCCCGGACCCGCTCCAGCCCGGCGACGATGGCCTTCCGCTCCGCGTCGGTCAGGATGCCCTGGCGCGCCAGCATGGTGGCGTGGGCAATGGAGCCCTGGATGTCATAGGCATAGAGCCGGCGGTCGAAGTCCACCGAGGCGGTAAAGGCCTCGACGAAGGCATCGGTGGGCTCGTTGAAGCGCCCGGCCCAGGGTTTGAAGGTGCCGGCGGCGGCGTCACAAGCGGAAGGCGTGGAGGCGTGTCCGGAGTATGGAGAGGAGGACGAAGAGGCTGCTGGTTCCGTAGGCTGAGTCATCGCGGTGTCAGGCTGGTAGAGGAAAGGGGCGGTCAGGGATCTCAACTGGGTAGGTGCAGTCCCTAATGAATGTTAGGAATTTTAAACCTAAGCGCAGGGGTCCAGGCCCTTAAATTGGCTAGGTTGAGGAGGGATCATCTGGTTGGAGGCGACTAAACTTTCCCCTGCGACCCGATTTTTAAAGTGTCGAAGCGATCGAATCTGGCCAATCGATGTTCGAGGCCAGAGAGTCAGCCCTCACACCAGGTTCCAGGGTACGGCCAGAACGGTCTCGCTGAGCCATCGTGGCTGGTCGATGGCGCAAAGCAGCAGGCCCTTGGCTACCCGGAGTTGGGCCTGGTGGAAGGCCTCGATGCCGGAGGCCATGCGGCGGGTTGGCGCCGCGGTCAATTTCATCTCGACAGGGTAGAGGATGCCGTCGCGCTCCAGCAGCAGATCCACCTCGGCGCCCCCAGCGGTGCGCCAGTGATAGCAAGCGGGTCGCTGAGGCAAGGCGCCGGACTGCTTGAGGATCTCTCCGGCCATGGCGGTCTCGAACAGATGACCGAAGAGGGAATGGCTCGTCAGGGCCTGGGGTGAGGAGATCTGGGCGTAATGGCAGGCCAGGCCACTGTCGGCCATCTGGTCTTGAAGGAGGATGGATCGAGGTCTTTCTGGCTGACGTAAGGTCTTCGCTTTGTTACGCTTTGTGTAACTTTCCGCAGACCTGGGCTTCCATGCAGCCGATCAAGCAGCTTAGCCGCGTGCTCGCAAGCCTTGCCCCCCAGGGCCGGGCCCTGTTTTCACTGACCGACCTGCGGGCGGCCTTGCCCGAGCATACTGCCGGGGCCTTCCGGGCGGTGGTGGCGCGCGCGGAAAAGGAAGGGCTACTGGAACGTCCCTGCCGTGGCCTCTATCGGTACCCCGCCACCGGTCAGGATGACGGGCTGCTGCTCTACCATGCCGCCGCCCGACTACGCGCCGGGGCGTTCAATTACATCAGCCTGGAGTCCGCCCTCAGCGATGCGGGCCTGATCTCGCAGATCCCGATGAACCGGGTCACCCTCATGTCCTCCGGGCGCAGCGTGACCCTCTCCTGTGGCCGTTATGGGACCATCGAATTCGTCCATACCAAAAAAGGCCCCGCCGAGTTGGCCGATCAACTGGTCTATGACCCGTGTTGCCATCTCTGGCGCGCCACCGTCGCCCTGGCCCTGCGCGACATGAAGGCGGCGCGGCGCGATCTGGATCTGGTGCAGGAGGAGGTGGCCGATGACGCTCTTTGACCGTCTGGTGGATGAGGCGCTGCGGGCGCAAACCGGTCTGGCGCCCCTGCGGCCCGTGGTGGAGAAGGAACTGCTGCATCATGACATCCTGCGGGAGCTGGCCGAAGCCGGTCTGCTGCACCGGCTGACCTTCATCGGCGGCACCTGTCTGCGCGCCTGTTATGGCTCCCTTCGCCTGAGCGAGGACCTGGACTTCACCGGTGGCGCGGATTTCGACCGCGCCACCCTCAACGGGCTGGGTCCCCTGCTCGTCGAGCGATTGGCGGCGAAATATGGCCTGGTGGTGAGCGTGAGCGAGCCCGAGCGCGAGGAAGGCCTGGTCGATACCTGGATGATTCGTGTCCTTACCCATCCCGAGCGTCGCGACTTGCCCGCCCAGCGCATCAATATCGACATCTGCGCCGTGCCCAGCCATGATCGTCGCCCTCAACTTCTGCGCAACCCTTATGGCGTTGACCTGGGGACCGCCGGGCTCATTCTTCAGGCCGAGAGTCGTGAGGAAATCCTGGCCGATAAACTCTTGGCCCTGGCGCTACGGCCGAACCGGCTCAAGTATCGGGACTTGTGGGATATCGGCTGGCTGGTGCAGCAAGGCATCCAGCCGCCGCTGGGGCTCATTCCGGTCAAAATCGCCGATCACCGCTGGACCCTGAGCGCGTTTCAACAACGACTGGACGAGCGGAAGCGGCAGTTACTGGAGGACGAGGACATCCACCAAGGGTTCACCCGGGAAATCAGCCGCTTTTTACCCCCGAACCTGGTCGCCGAGACGGTGGGGAAAGCAGCTTTCTGGTCCTGGCTGACCCATACCCTTGTGGATCTGTGCACCCAGGTGGAGCGTTCCCTGTCAGGGGAGACCACACCGGCGACCTTTCGCATGTGAGCCCACCCCCTCCATCAACTCGAAGCGACACCACCGTGCCTCCTTCCAGATTGTGCTCCAACCAGGGTCAGGGGCTACCCGGTCATCGCGGGAAAATTTTTGCCTCTGTTACGTTTGGTGTGGGTAGCAGCTTTATCCACCACCCACAAGGCCTCATCTAAGGACCCAGAATAAATTGGTGGTGGGGCCTGTGGAGTTGTGGGCGAGAGGCGCGCGAGTGTGGGCAAGGTGGGGGCA
>JAHDND010000031.1 GCA_018435665.1 Candidatus Thiosymbion sp.
CGTTAACGACCGCGCCGACCTCGACGCCCTCGATCCCGCCGCCCGCGCCGCCTTCCTGGAGCGGCTGGCCCGTTCGCTGTGGCGCCTGGAGCGCGATGATGCCCACCAGCGCTGGATCGCGGTGGAAGACCCCCGCGCGATTGAACGCTTTGGCTTCACGGTCGACGACTTCCCCAACGCGCCCAAGCCCGACCTCCCCGACTGGACGCCCTTGCCCGCCCCGCCCGTGGCGGGCGTCACCGCCATGCAGGGCCTGCTGGCCCTGGATGCCGCCGGCCTGGCGGCGGCTTACGAAGCCTGGGCAACCGCCCCGGACCGCACCTTCGCGGAGCGCGCCTTTATCCAGCGCGCCGGCCATTGGGCGCGGGACGACGCCACCCTGCTCAGTGCCGCCACCACCCTGGGCATGAGCGCGGCGGACGTGGATGAGCTGTTCACCCTGGCGGCGACCCTCTGACCCGCCGCGGCCCGCGCACAGGCGCCTGACTGACGGACCCTGACCCATGGCCACGCCCGCCTACGGCAGCCTGTCTTTCGCCGAGCAGATCGCCTTCTTCCGCCAGAAGGTCAACCTCGGCACCGCGCGCTGGGACGACCTCCTCGGCGCCGCCCACGATCGCGGCTTTGTGGTGGCCGGGGCGGCCAAGGCCGACCTGCTGGCGGACCTGCGGGCGGCCGTCACCAAGGCCATCAAGCAAGGCACCACCCTGGCCGAGTTCCGCAAGGACTTCGATGCCCTGGTGGCGCGCCACGGCTGGACCGGCTGGACGGGGGAGGGCACCGCGGCCGGGCGTGCCTGGCGCACGCGCATCATCTACGAAACCAACCTGCGCGCCTCCTACGCCGCCGGGCGTTGGGCGCAGATCCAGCAGGTCAAGGCCGAGCGGCCCTATCTCCTCTACCGCCATAACGACAACGTCCTCCACCCGCGCCCCCTGCACGTGGCCTGGGACGGCAAGGTCATCGCCGCCGATGACCCCTGGTGGCGGACCCACTTTCCGCCCAACGGCTGGGGCTGTCAGTGTCGCGTCCATGCGGTGGATGATGCCTATCTGCGCAAGCTGGGCAAGGCCGGGCCGGACCCGGCGCCGGACGACGGGACCTACGACTACTTCAACAAGACCAGCGGCGTCACCCGGCGCGATATCCCCAAGGGCATCGACCCGGGGTGGGACTATGCGCCGGGGGCCAGTCTCAACCTCCAGGAGTTCATCGCCGACAAGGCAGCCAAGTTGCCGGGGGGGATTGCGCAGCAGTTTGTGGATGCAGTGGCGGGCGTCGACCCTAACAAGCCGGCGCCATGGCCACTGTTGCAAGGTACATCCGCCACTCTGGACGACATCAAGCGCCTGGGCGGCGAACGGTTGCAGGAATTGCTGGACCTGGTGACGCCGGATGACAGCAACCTCTTCCCCGCCATGAGCGACCGGGGCATCCGGGTCGAGGACATGATCAACCGCGGTGGCCTGTCCAACGCCGCCGCGGGCTGGCTCCGTTCCGAGATGCTGCGCCTGCTGAAAGGCGCCCGGCCGGTAGGCGGTCAGACCTTCAACCTGATCAACAAAAGCGGCAAGGGTGTCGAGATTTCCAATCGCGTCACCTCCAAGCTGCCCGATGCCTGGGTGGACAAGGTCAACGCTGCCGGCGATCCCTATAAAGTCACGGTGGCGGAAAAAAGCCGCGGCTGGTGCTCCGGCTGGCAGCGTAAAATCCAACTCAGAAGCGGCAGCACCGCCGAGCATGAATGGGCGCACGCGGTGCAGCATGCCGACCCCATCCTCGACAAGCTATTTCAGGACGAGCATCAGCGCCGCACCATCGGCGAGGCCCTGGAATGGCTGGGGCCAGGCTACAAAAAAGACGAGCTGACCCGTAAAGACGGCTATATTGATGCTTATCAGGGGAAGGAATATAAATACGGCGGCGCCATGGAGGTCATCACCATGGCCCTGCAGGCGGTCCTGGGTGAAGACTATCGGGCTAACGCCATGTTGGCCGACATGCTGTGGGATGACCGCGAGATGTTGCGCTTAACCCTGGGCGCCCTGTTCCACTATTTGCCGTGAGCTTTAGGTCCATGGAGATCATTGCCAGAAAGACATACGGCCCGCCGCTGCGGGTCAGCCTGGACGTGGCCGCCCGCGCGATCTCCGGTCCCGATGCCGACGCCGCCCGTGCCATGCTGATTGGCTGGCCCGGGGTCGGCCTGCTCTATGGCGGGACCCAGCCGGTCAAGGCCCCCGACCCACTTGGCAGCCTGCATGACTTCGCCGCCATGCTGGCGACCAATGGCTATATTTTGCCCAAGGACCTGGCTGCCATGTTACCCGAGGCGGAAGCCATCCCCGATGGCGCCGTCGCCTAATGGCCGGCACCTCCATCTCCATCACCCTCGACGACGCCGCCCTGGTCCGCCAGTTAGGCCAGCTCATCGGCGCCCTGACCCACCCCGAGCCCGCCCTGCGGTCCATCGGCGAGGAG
>JAHDND010000063.1 GCA_018435665.1 Candidatus Thiosymbion sp.
GCCGAGGGGCTGCCGATCCATCTGATCGGGATCGAGTTCAGCCGGGAACGGCGCTCGCTGGTGGGGTTCGAGGTGGAGACCCTAGGCTGAGGCAGTTCTTCATGTGTAAACATGGTTGGCCCCACCCCCACCACGGGAGGGCCACTTGCAGATCAACTAGATGCGGTCAAAGAGGTGATGTCGCCAGAGCGGTTAGCTTCTCTTGCCAACCCTGGCCACTGGAGGCCAGCCGCCATTACGCCCCGCTTACGCGCCGGACTGGAGCGCCAAGGCCGGCCAGTTAGCAATGGCGCCGGTATTGGTCATGCCATCGCGGCCGCGCTCGCCTGAGCCAGCGCCTGGGCCATGACCTTGGCCGCGGCGCCCAGCTCGTTGTCGATCATCAGGAGTCCCTCACCCCTGTCGCCGAAGAGCCGCAGGCGGCCCAGGATGTCGTTGACAGTGGCCTCCTCCTCGATCTGCTCGGTGACGAACCAATGGAGAAAGATGTTGGTCGCATGGTCCTTTTCCGTGAGGGCATGATCCACCAGGTCGTTGATGGCGGCGGTCACCAGACGCTCATGTTCGAGGGTACGCTCGAACATCGCCAGGATGGCGCCCGCCTGGGACGGCGGCGCCTCGATGGCCCCCAGCTTGACGCTGGAACCCTGGTCAAGGAGATAGCGCACCATCTTCATGGCGTGGGCCATTTCCTCCCCATGCTTGGCCAGAAACCAACTGGCGTGCCGCGCATATTGCTCTCCTCGGCCTCGGTGGACAGGGCGAGGTACAAATAGGCGGAAA
This sequence comes from Candidatus Thiosymbion sp., assembly GCA_018435665.1. Lineage (GTDB taxonomy): Bacteria > Pseudomonadota > Gammaproteobacteria > Chromatiales > Chromatiaceae > M0108. The sequence goes on from JAHDND010000063.1 coordinate 784, forward strand.
AGAATTCACGGTTGATCTGTTCGTTCAGTTTGGTCGCCATGGTTGCGGAAAGCATCGTATCGTCCTCGTCAGCGGCTAAGTTGAGGGGGGGGAATACGACCGACCCTACACGGTGCGCCCTGCGGCGATCGGCCCTTGGAACGCAGATTTCTTACTTGGGCCGCGGATTACAAGGTCTGGCCCGACCCCGTCCGGTGAAAGAACCATAGGCCAAGAGGAAACGACTATTCGGCGGCCGCTTCCGCCCGACAGACCCGGTTCCGGCCCCCGGCCTTAGCGGCATAGAGGGCATCGTCCACCCGCTTGAGCCACTGGGCGGATGTCTCCTGGGGGCGATATTCCGCCACGCCAAAGCTGGAGGTGACCTGACCGACCTCGGGGAAGGGTTCCCCGGCGACCAGTTGCCGCAACTTCTCCGCCAGCTTGACGGCGTCCTCGCCGCGCGTGTGCGGCAACAACACCATGAATTCCTCGCCGCCCCAACGGGCGAGCACGTCAACGCTACGCAGATGGTCATGGATGCGTCGGGTCAGTTCGATCAGGACCTGGTCGCCAACCTGATGGCCATGGGTGTCGTTGATCTCCTTGAAATGATCGAGATCGAACAGCACCAGGGACGGGGGTTGCTCGCGATAGCGTGCCACCCGGTGGATCTCGGCGGTCAAGGCCTCCTCGAAGTGATGCCGGTTCCAGACCCCGGTGAGGCGGTCGGTCGTGGCGAGGCGTTGCAGTTCGCTGTTGGCGTCCTGAAGGGCGCGGTTAGCCGCCTGGAGGTCGCGATTGGCGGTTTCGGCGGCCTCCCGCGCCTGTTGCAGTTGGGCTTCATTGCGCTTGCGGTCGGTGATGTCCTGGTGGGTGCCGGACATTCGTAGGGGCTTGCCCGTCGCGTCCCGGCTGACGATCCGCGCCCGGTCCAGGATCCAGCGATAATCCCCCTCCCGCGTCCGCATCCGGTACTCCACCTCGTGCAGCGGGGACCGGCCGGCCAGGTGCTCATCGATCGACCGCCAGGCCCGCTCCTGGTCCGCGGGATGGATAAGGGCGAGCCAACCCTCGGCGGTGGCGTCATCGACTTCCTGGGGGGTGTAGCCCAGCATCGCCGCCCAGTAGTCGTTGCGTCTCACCTCGCCGCTGGGAATATGCCAGTCCCAGGTCCCCAGGCGACTCCCATCCAGGATGAACTCCAGACCCTCCTCCCGCTCCCGCATCAAGGCGTTGGCGGCCTCGATCTCGGCGGTGCGCGCCGCCACCCGCTGTTCGAGGGCGGCATTGAGTTCGCGGTAGCGCCGCTCGCTGTCGCGCAGGCGCCCTTCGGCCTGCTGGCGCTCGGCCACCTCCGCCTCCAGGGTGGCGGTACGCGCCGCGACCCGCTCCTCCAGACTGGCGTTCAAGGCCTGAATTTCCATCAGCATTCGTTGGTTGAAGCGCACCCAGCGCATCAATCCCAGGATCAGCAGGGCAAAACCCACGACACCCAGGCCATCCTCGACGAGGATGCCGATAAGTACCGGCTGGACGAGCACCTCGTCGAGGGCATCGGCGAGGTGGGACAGCAGCAGCAGAGACAAGCCCGCCATCATCGGCCAATAGACCGCGGGGCAGGGACGCAGGTGCTGGACCACAAACAAGCCGCCCATCGGGATCAGACAGATGAGCGTTTCCGCCACCAGGCCGGAGACATCGATCACCGGGATGGGAGGCAAATAGAGGAAGTGGATGGCCGCGAAGAGCCCGGCAAGGCCCAGGATCAGCCAGGCAGACCAATACCCAGGGTGCAGATTCTCCCCCGTGCAAACTGCCAGATCCTGGAGCGACGGAGACGGCAGCGGAGCGCTTGCGCCAGGGGTGTCAGCTTTCATGCTCGACCGGATCCCCGCGGCGCGCGCCGCTGGTGCGCTCCGGCGGGTCCAGGTGTCGGCCTTGCGGCCAGCGGAACAGATCCTCCGCTCGCAGCGGCTTGGCGTAGAGGTAACCCTGGGCCTCGTCGCACCCCATGACCTGGAGTTGCTCCGCCATGGCCGCCGCCTCCACCCCCTCGGCGATGGTCCGGAGGTTGAGGCTGCGGGCCATCTGGATCATGGCCTGGACGATGGCGCGAGCCTCTTCGTCCTGGCAAATATCGATGATGAAGGAGCGGTCGATCTTGAGCTTGTCGACCTTGAAGTGTTTCAGATAACTGAGACTGGAATAACCGGTGCCGAAGTCGTCGATGGCCAGTTTGATCCCCTTGGCCTTCCAGCCCCTCACCGTCTGCTGGACGATCGCCTCGTTCTGCAGCAGCAGCGATTCGGTCAATTCCAGTTCCAGATGCTCCGGCGCCAGGCCGCTGGCGGCCAAGGCATCGAGGACGTCGGTCATGATCCGGGGGTGGCGAAACTGCACCGCCGAGAGATTGACCGCCACCGTCAGGTCGGACCAGCCGGCGGCGTGCCAGGCGGCGGCCTGGCGGCAGGCCTCCTCGATGACCCACCGGCCGATGGGGAGGATGAGGCCGCTCTCCTCCGCCGGGCCGATGAAGGCCTCCGGCAACAGCAGGTCGGAGCCCGGGTTCTGGCAGCGGATCAGGGCCTCCACGCCGACCGTGCGGCCGCTGCGCAGGTCGATTTGCGGCTGGTAGTGCAACTCGAGCTGATGCCGTTCCAGGGCGGTGTGCAGGGCATCGCGGATCCGCACGTAGCGGGTGACCGCCTGGTTCATGTGGGGCTCGAAGAGGCAATAGCCATGGCCGCCGGCCTGCTTGGCGGCATGGAGCGCGGTGTCGGCGTGGCGCATCAGGGTCTCGCCGTCGCGGCCGTCCTGGGGATAGACCGCCACCCCAATGGCGCAGGTGGTGAAGAGTTGCAGACTCCTGAGGTCAAAGGGCTCGGCGATTAGGGCCTGGAGGCGTTCGCAGATCGCCGTGATCAGCTTCACCGGCTCGGCGGCGGGCAAATCGGTCAGGATCAGCATGAACTCGTCGCCGGACAGGCGACAGAGGCGATCCGCGGCGCGCAACTCCCTCGTCAGGCGCTGGGCCACGGCCTGCAACAGGCGATCCCCCACCGCATGGCCATGGGTGTCGTTGACGTATTTGAACTTCTCCAGATCCAGGTAAAGCACGGCCAGCCCGGCGTGATGGCGGCTGGCGGCGGCCAGGGCATGGCGTAACTGGTCCTGACCCAGCACCCGGTTGGGCAGCCCCGTCAGGGCGTCGCGGTAGACGAGATAGTCGATCCGCTCCAGGGCTTGCTTCTGCTCGGTGAGATCCTGCCAGACATTGTGCAGCAGGTCCTTGCCATGGTGGCGGAGGACCGTGACCACCACCAGGGTGGGGAAGGCCACGCCATCGGCACGCAGATGCTGCCACTCGAAGGCACAGGTGCCCTGCGCATAGGCGAGGCGGATCAATTCGGCCGCCTTTTCGGCGGAGGAGCGGCCATCCGGTTGCTGGGGCGGGGAGAGCTCGGCGGGTGAGCGGCCGAGCAAGCGCTCCGGGTTCTCCAGGCGCAGCATCCGCAGGGCGGCGCGGTTGGCGGCGCTGAAGCGGCCATCCTCGATCAGCAGGGTGGCCTGCTGGCTCTCCTCGAAGAGGGTGCGAAAACGGCTCTCGCTCTCCTCCAATTGCCGTTCGGCCCGCCGCCGCTCGGTGATGTCGGCGC
>JAHDND010000255.1 GCA_018435665.1 Candidatus Thiosymbion sp.
CGCTATAGCGCTAAGGTGAGCCGCCAGGTCCTGCGCTTCTTCAAACATTGCTTTCTCAAACCTGCCTCGCCAGGGCTCTACGAACGCGAGCTAGGGCCAATGTTGAAGGCTTACCTATGACGTTAACCGGACACCGTTGCTGTTGAGGAACTCCGCCTCGGGGGGCATGGGCATGTTTGCTAAAGCCGCCCCAAACCAGCAGCCGGTGCGGCCGTCCGCAACCGCTAAGATTGCCTCTCTGATGCACTGGCTGCCGCTGATGGCGCAGATGCGCGGCTATCAGCCCCACTGGCTGGTTTTCGATGTTGCCGCGGGCCTGGCGCTGGGAGCAATCCTGGTCCCGGTCGGCATTGCCTACGCCGAGCTGGCGGGGTTGCCGGCCGTCACGGGTCTCTACGCCAGCATCGCCTGTCTGGTGGCCTATGCCCTGATCGGTCCCTCCCGCGTACTGGCCTTGGGGCCTGATTCCTCCCTGTCGCCACTGATTTTTGCCGCCATCATCCCGCTGCTGTCGGTTCCCGATCCCGGCCAGGCCATCGCCCTGGCCGGCATGCTGGCGTTGATGGTTGGGGTGATCGAAATCGGCCTCGGCCTGGGCAAACTGGGATTTGTGGCAGACCTGCTGTCGCAAGAGGTTCAGGCCGGGTACATGAACGGGTTGGCGGTGCTGATCATCGTCGGCATGCTCCCCAAGTTGTTCGGCATCTCCGTCGATGCCACTGACACCCTCGACAAGCTGGTCGCTTTTACTCAGGGTATTGCGAACACCAATCCGGTATCGCTGGCCATCGGGGTAGGCACCTTACTGATTTTGCTGCTCATGCCGCGCCTGACCCGGAAAATCCCCGCGGTGGTGGTCGGCGTGGGCGTGGCGCTGCTGATCACGGCGGTCTTTCGCCTGGACCAGTTCGGGGTCAAGACCATCGGCGTGCTGCCCACCGGCATCCCCGCCCCCTCCTTGCCCCTGGTGCCGCTGGAGACCCTCACCAAACTGGTCGTGGCGGCCTTCGGTATCGTGTTGGTTTCCTTGGCCGATACCATGGCCACCTCCGCCAGTTTCGCCTCCCGGCGGGGTGATGAGGTGGACGCCAACCGCGAACTGCTGGGGGTGGGCCTGGCCAATGTCGTCACTGGCGTGTTTCAGGGCTTCCCCATCTCGGTCAGCGGTTCGCGCTCGGCGGTGCTGATGCAGTCCGGCGCCAAAACCCAACTTAGCAATCTGGTGGGGGCCGGTCTGCTGCTGGCCCTGCTGATGCTCACCCCAGGCCTGCTCGAGCATCTGCCCCAGCCGGCACTAGCCGCGGTGGTGATTGTCGCCGCGCTGGGACTGGCGGACCCCGGCGTGCTGCGTACCTATTGGCGGGTGCGCAAATCCTCGCTGGCCATCTCGCTGGTGGCCTCGGTGGGCGTGATTCTGTTTGGGGTGCTGGAGGGGATCCTGATCGCGGTGGCCATGGCGGTGATGTTGTTTTTCCGCCGCAGTTGGTGGCCGCCGGGCGAGGTGCTGGCTTATGACAGCACCCTGGATGACTGGCACTCGGCAAAACGCCTCCGGGAGACTGGCAGCCAGGCCCAGGGCATCCTGGTGTATCGCTGGGAGGCACCGCTGTTTTTTGCCAATGCCGGCATTTTCCGCCAGCAAATCCGCGGGCTGGTGCATGAGCGCCAGCCGCGATGGCTCTTGCTGGAGTGTGGCGCCATCACCGATATCGACGTGACGGCCGCGGCCATGCTCCAAGAGTTGGACGGCGAACTCGCGGGCAAGGACATCCGCCTGGCCTTTGTCCAGATGCGCAGCCGTCTCAAGGCCCTCATGCTCGCTTACGGTCTCTGTGACTCGCTGGAGGGCGAACGCTTTTTCCCGTCGATCAAGCGGGCGCTTGGCACGATGGAGCGGCGACGCAAGGCCAGTTCCGCCTTCCTGTGCGCCCCCATCAATGCCCTCGAGCAGGGTATTTACCGCCAGGCGATTCCCTTCAAGACCCTGCGCGCGCGGGGCGATTTCGGCATCGGCACCTTTGACGACCTGGAAGGGGATTGGGTGATGCTCGACGGCCACAGTTTCCAGTTGCTGAGCGACGGCCAGGTCAAGGAGGTGAACCTTGAGGCGATGACGCCCTTTGCCTGCGTGACCGACTTTGAGCCCATCAGTCATGACGACCTGGAACTGGAGCTTGATTACCCGGCCTTCCGGGACTGGCTGCATGACCTGCTGCCCTCGCCGAATCTGTGTTACGCGCTGCGCATCGAGGGCAGCTTTGCCGCGGTCGAGATTTGCTCCCTCGCCAAGCCGGGCGAGGGCGAGGCCCTGAGCTACGTAACGCAGCCCCGCATGTCCGAGGTCAGCGGTACCCTTGCGGGTTATTACACCCCGGCTTTCCTCAAATCGCTTAACCGGCCGGGTTTGCAGTTGTATTTCATTACCGAGGATCGGCGGCAAGGCGGCCGTATGCTGTCATGCCGTCCGCGCCGCGTGCGGGCCCGCGTGCAGTTCATCTCCTTGGTCGAATTGGGTCTGCCCATGAGTCTGGGTTATCTGGCCGGGTCGTTTGACGAGGCAGCGGGTGACGCGCGTGAACCGGTCGGGTAGCGGTTCCATCCTGCGATGGCCATCAGGATGAGAGCTCACCGCCGTGCCCCGAACCAGCGGGACCTGAACATGGTGTTCCAGAACTACGCCTTGTTTCCGCATTACCAGGTCTTCGATAACGTGGCTTACGGGCTCAAGGTCAGGAAGACCCCGGCCGCCGAGACCCATGAGCGGGTCATCGTTCCCTCGGCTATGCGGCCTTGGCTACGCTGTTGACGCTGTTGATCGCCTTTCCCGCGGCTTACTTTATCGCCAGCTCACCACCCCGCCGGCAGGTCTGGCTGCTGTTCCTGGTGTTTCTGCCGCTCTGGACGAACCTGCTGGTGCGTCTCTACTCCTTCCAGATCATCCTGGGCGATAACGGCCTGGTCAATCAGGTGCTCCAGGCCCTGGCCTTTGTCAGCGAGCCGCTGAACCTCAACTGTAGAGGTACGCCTAACAGCCATACAGTAGGTTATGGATGATACTTTTTACCTAAAGTGAAGTAAAAAGACAGAATTGCGAAACGAACCCATTTTGCTCAGCCGCTTTGCCGCTTCATCAGGTCTCATGACAAGCCCCGGCGTCGTTGCCGCTGGCGATAGCTGAAGATGGCGGGCATCACCGCCAGGATCAGGAGGCCGGCCCCCAGCCACAGGGGCCAGATACCGGCGGGTTCCAAATCCTCCCGCCGCCGCTTCAGTGCCCGCGTGGACGCCTGATCGACCGGGAGCCGTCGCGGGTAAGCGTTGAGAAGGATCGCAAGGTCGTGCGCATGGATACCATGCATGACCGGGGTTTCAGCGGCTGGTGCTGCCAAGACGCAGCAACTGGTGCAACAGGACCGCCAGGACGGTGCTGAGGGTCAGGGATGATTCGAACAGCGGCCGGAGTAGATCCGGAACATCCGCGAACAGGGCGGGGGTGATGTCGAGGCTCAGCCCGAAGATCAGCGGAATGCCAATGACGAAGGTCTTGCGGGTGTCCATTCCCCCGCCCAGGATGATCTGGATGCCGGAAACGATCATGAAGCTGGACACATAAATCAGGATAGCACCCATGACCGGTGGGGGCATCGCCGACAGCAGGCCCGCGATCTTGGGGACGAAGGCCAGCAGGATGAACAGACCGCCGGCCATGTAGGCGATGGTTCGGCTGGTGGCGCCGGACGCCTTGCTCAGGGCGACATTGCTCGCGGAGGTGTCCGAGGCCATTCCGCCGAGCAGTCCGGAGACGGTCACGGACACCGAATCCGCCAGCAGGCCATTGGAGATGCGGCGCATGTTCGGTGCCTGCCAGGCCTCGTCGTTGACCTTTTCGCACAGGATCAGGTTGCCGAAGGATTTCAGGGCGCCGGTGATGGAGACGATGACGAAGACCGGCACCAGCGACCAGTCGAAGGCCAGATCGAGGCTGTTATCGAGGAGGGGCAAGGCCAACCAGGGTGAGCTAAGCACGAGCTGCAAGGTGCCCCAGGGAATAACGCCGAGGGCCAGGGACAGGAGGTATCCGCAGGCAAAGCCAAGAAAGACGCTGTACAACCGCAGGTTGCCCCGGCCCCAGAGATTGATGCCGATCATGATCAGCAGACTGGCGGAGGCAATCAGGACACTGTTGTGCTGAATCGGCTCGCCCGAGAAATTGATGCCGAGAAACTTCGAGACGCCGAGGGTGACCAGCCCTTCGGCGACCATGAGCACCACCAGGCCGGTGATCTCGGGGGGGAAGAGGAAGGCGAGCCGATGCAGGAAGCGCGAAAAGACGGCCTCGACCAGGCCCGCGACGATGGTCATGCCCCGCATCAGGGGCAGCCCACCCAGCCAGGCCGCCTCCATGGACGCGATGAAGAAGTTGGGTCCGCAGAGATTCGGGCAGACAAAGCCCGAGCCGATGAAGCGCCAGCGCCAAGCCTGCACGATGGTGCCGATCCCACAGGCGATCATCGTCAGGGCAATGACCGAGCGGACCTCATCGAAGGTCCCGCCGATCTCCGTCACCAGGACGATCGGCAGCACGAGGGTGCTGGACATCAGGAAGATGTGCTGACAGCCGAGGATCAGCAGGGCGCCGAAGGGTGGCTTGTCGTCCAGACCGTAGATCAGATCATGGGGCTTGGTGGCCATGGCGTGCCCATTCACTTGAGCCAGATGGGGGATGCGGGGACATAACTCGCCGAGACATAGAAGGTCTCGGCGCCAGCGCTGACCTTCCGGGTGTAGATCAGGCGCTTTTCGGGGAGTCCGGAACCTGGCTTGGGCTCGGTAAAGCGGGTCCAGGTGGCTTCGCTGTGCTGGAGGGCCGTTTTGGTATCCTGAAAGGCGTTCTTGCCGATCAGGTCAACCACATGGGAGATATTGCGTTTCTTCTTCAGGTTGGGGAAGAGCGGATCGACCAGGACATTGCCCTCCTCGTCGGTGACCTGGATGTAGGAGTCGAGGATATGCAGGGGACAGGAGATGTCCCCGAGCTCGGCGAAGGCGGCCTCCCGGCCCTGGGTTCGTATCAGCTCGGCCGCCTGGTCGACGCTGTCCTTTACGAAGGTCTTTTCAATCTTGATGTTGTAGAGACCGCTGCCCACCAGCAGCACCCGGCCGTCGGGCGAGATGGCCTTGCGCACGAAGGAGGCTTTCCATTGCGGCTTGGCATGCCATGGCCCTTCCCAGAGATAGAACATCCAGCCACTGGCATCGGGATCGGGTCTACGGCCTATCTCCAACAAGCGAGCGACGATGGGTCTGCCTTGCATGTCCTCGAGGTGGGCCAGATTTTGCCCCTGCAAGTCTGGCTCGATGGGGTGGAACAACACGGTTCCCTGGTCGTCGTAGACGAACAGGTAGCGCTCCTCATCCAGCCACCGCGATCCTTTGATTGCCAGGGTGTTGAAGGCCTGGGTCCCACGCTGTTCTATCAGGGCCGCGGCGTCATGCACCAGGGCGACAAGCTCCCGGTTGTCCTGGTAGAGGTAGCTGCTCGGCTGGTCTGCATCGCTCGCCACCAGCATGGTGCTGAGGAGCAAACCAAGCAGCGCCAGAAAGACGGGGCCGAGGCGATTCATGCGTTTTGCACCGGCGGCGGAAGGTGAATGAGCATCCGATCGGCTCAGGGCAAATTGAGCCTGGTCTCAGTGAATGAGACTAGTTGGGTCTGGTGAGCTGTCAAGGTGGGTGAGAGCATGACAGGCCCCGGCGTCGTTGCCGCCGGTGATAGCTGAAGATGGCAGGCATCACCGCCAGGATCAGGAGGCCCGCCCCCAGCCACAGGGGCCAGAGCACCGGCTGGTTCCATTCCTCCCGCCGCCGCTGACGGCGATCCGGGTCCAGGCGGCGGTATTTGAGGGTGTTATTGGCCATGTCGTTGGGCTTGAGGTTGCTCAGCCAACCATGGTGCAGGCTGAAGGCCTGGGGGTAGTAGCCCCAGACCCAGGGGCCGTCGCGGCGAGCGATCGCGATCATCTCGTCGATGAGCGCCTGGCGCTCCGGTCCGTCGTCCAGGTTCTTCATCTGCTCGAACAGCCGGTCGAACTCCGGGTTGGCGTAATTGGCGGCGTTCTCGCCGCCGCTTTCCGCCTTGCCGTTGGGGCCATGGAGCAGGAAGAGAAAGTTCTCCGGGTCCGGGTAGTCCGCGTGCCAGCCCCAGGTGAAGAGCTGGCCGGTACCCAGGCGCATCTTCTCCTGGAAGCGGTTGTAGTCGGTGGCGCGCACGACCAGTTCCAGCCCCAGCTTGGCGAACTGCTTGCGCAGCCAGGCGAGCCGGGCCTTGTCGTCCGGGCCGCTGGCCACCGCCTCGTAATAGAGATTGAGGGCCTGGCCGGTGGCCGGGTCCCGCCCGCCGGGGTAGCCCGCCTGGGTCAGCAGGGCGCGGGCCTCTTCCAATCCCCGGCGCACGCTTTCCGCCGAGTCCGGCTCCCAACGGTAGACGTAGGGATTGATCCCCGCCTCCCCCTCCCGGTGGCCGAAGATCCCCGGTGGCAAGGGGCCTTGGGCTGGCAGGCCGCGGCCATTGGCGAAGATGGCGATGTATTCCTCGTAATCCACGGCGATGGCGATGGCCCGGCGCAGCAGTCGGGCCCGTTCCGAGTCGCCGCCGACCACCGGGTCGCGCATGTTGAACCCCAGGTAGAAGGTGGAGGTCTCCACTGCGGTGAGCAGGCCGATGCCCTTGTCCGCCATGGCCTCCGTCAGGCCGGCGCCCCCCTGGGAATCGAAGCGGATGGCCTGATCGAAGGCATCCGAACTGATGCCGGAGCTGTCATACCAGCCCTGGAGAAACTTGTTCCAGTAGGGGATGCTCTCCTTTTCCAGGGCATAGACGGCACGATCGATGAAGGGCAGTGGCTGGCCGGCGTCCGCCAGTAGGCCGGCGGCCTGGTCTTCCGGCATGCCTTCAGTGGGATACAGCTCACCATGGAAGTGAGGATTGCGCGCCAAGACCATGCGCAGATTAGGATTATTCTCGCTGAGATAGTAGGGCCCGGTACCGATGGGGTACCAGTCCAGGGTCAGATTGCGCCCCTGCATGCCGGGCTGGTCGTAGAACTTCTCCGCCTCCCAGGGCATGGGGGCGAAGAAGGGCATGGCCAGCCAGTAGAGGAACTGGGGATATTTGCCCTTGATCCGGATGCGATAGCGATAGCGGTCCAGGACCTCGGCCCCAGCGAAGGGGAAAGTGCGCAGGTCAAGAAAGGGCCGTTCACCGCGCCCGCCGGAGATGTCCGCGGAGAGATCGGCGGCCGCGGCCTCGATACGGGCCGTCAGCTCCCGGAAGTCATGGATATGCTCCCCCAGAAGCCCGGCGATGGGCGAATGCCGCCAGGGGGTCGCCAGTCGTTTGATCTGGTACACATAGTCCGCCGCCGTCAACTCCCGTGTGCCGGTCGCGGGAAAATCCGCCAACTGCCTGATCCTCTGAAGATCGGCCCGGGTCAGGGCGTGGTAGCGATAGGCCCCCTGCTCGTCCCGGGCCAGGGCGGGGTGGGGCTGATAGCGGAGACCAGGGCGGATCGCGATGACATAGTCGGTCCAGGCGATGCGCTCCGCCTCGGCGTCGGCGGGCAGGGGTTGGCCGTCGGCCGAGAAATAGGCCGGCTCCGGCAGGGCTTGCGCCGTGAGCGGGACCAGCTTGTAGGGTCGCAGCAGGAAGTGGTATTGCAGGGGTGCTTCGTAGATCTGGGCGAGGAAGGCGTACTCGTTGGAACTGTAGGCGCGTGCCGGATCCAGATGCTTGGGTCGTTCCTCGAAGGAGGAATAGAGAACGTTCGCGCGCGCCTCGTCCCGGGGCCAGGGATTATTCCAGACACCATCCCCGCAGCCGGCCAGCAGGGTTAGCCATAGCGCCAGGCCGGTGGCACGGCGCGCTCTCGTCGTCTTCATCGGTTCAGGTTCAGGTTCAGATTCACGTGAAAGTCACGGTACAGTCTTTCAGGTTCAGGTTCAGGTTCAGGTTCATGTGAAAGTCACGGCACAGTCCTTCGTTTTCAGGGACGTGTCGCGCCGCCTCATGACAGGTAGCGTCAGGGGTCAGGGGATGGCGTTATCCGCGAAGCAGGGGCACGCCGCCGCTGGCTGTGGACGACCATTGCCAGCAGGAACAGGGCCGGCAGGATCATGAGTTGCTTGGGCGGTACGGCGGTGGGCTGCCAGAGTTGCAGGATCTCCCAATCGACATCCACCCCGGCCGCGGCGGCGGGGCTGCCAAAGAAGATCTGTTCCAGGAACACCCGCTCGCCCTGGTGACGCAAGACGATGCCCGCGTGGCCGAGGCGCTGCTCGGGGGTAGCCGCCGCTGGCCCTAGGGGCAGCCGGACCTGTCGGTGGACCCAGTCGCCGTCGAGGGTTTCCCCCGCAAGGTTCAACTCCAGGCTGGCCCCGTCCGGCAGGGCGGCGGCCAGGGCATGAAGACGCGCCGGGGCCACCGCCTCCAGGGGCGGGAAGAGCCGGTCCCACCAGAAACCGGGGTGGAAGAGGGTGAGGGCGACCAGCAGCAGGACTGCCCCCTCCCATAGCCGGTTCCTGACCAGCAGGAAGTGCTGGGTGGCAGCGGCGAAGGCCAGCATGGCCACCACTGCACTGGTCAGGATCAGCAGTAACTGGACCCAGTCCTCGACGCCAATGAGCAGCAGTTCGGGGTTGAAGATGAACATAAAGGGCAGGATGGCGGTGCGGATGTCGTAGGCAAAGCCCTGCAGGCCGGTGCGGATGGGATCGCTGCGGGCGATGGCCGCGGCAGCGAACGCCGCCAGGCCCACCGGCGGGGTATCGTCGGCGAGGATACCGAAGTAAAAGACAAAGAGATGCACGGCGATGAGGGGCACCACCAACCCTTGCTGGGCCCCCAGGGCGACGATGACGGGTGCCATCAGGGTGGCGACCACGATGTAGTTGGCTGTGGTCGGCAGCCCCATGCCCAGCACCAGGCTGATGACGGCGGTCAACAACAGCATCAGCAGGAGATTACCCCCGGAGACGAACTCGACAAAGTCAGTCATCACCAGGCCGATGCCGGTCAGGGTGACGGTGCCGACAACGATTCCTGCCGCGGCGGTGGCGACACCGATGCCGATCATGTTGCGAGCACCCTTGACCAGCCCCTGCCCCAAGTCATCCAGGCCCCGACGCAAGGCCGCGTCCAGCCACCCATGACCTTGGAACAGGGCCCGCAGAGGCCACTGGGTGATGACGATGAAGATCAGGAAGAGGGTCGCATAGAAGGCTGAGAGCTCCGGCGAGAAGCGCTCCACCGTCAGGCACCAGAGCAGGATCACCACCGGCAACAGGAAATAGAGCCCGGACTTCACCGTCGGCCCCGGGTCGGGCAATTCCCTCGGCCTGGCGTCGTCCGGCACCAGTTCCGGGAAGCGGGTGGCATAGGCCAGCAGCCCCAGGTAGGCGGCCAGTACCAGGGCCCCGATGACCCAGAGGGAGGCGTCGCCGAAAACCGTCTTCAGCCAGCCGATGCCGAAATAGACGGCGACGGTCAGGGCGCCGAGGCCGAGCAACAGGGTCAGCCAAGTGAGCAGGACCTGAGCCAGGGATCGCGGTTGGCGCCGCGGCAAGCCCTCCATGCCCGCCTTGAGGGCCTCGAGATGAACGATATAAATCAGCGCGATGTAGGAAAGCAGGGCCGGTAGCAGGGCATGCCGGATCACCTCCAGGTAGGAGATGCCCACGTACTCCACCATGAGGAAGGCCGCAGCCCCCATGATGGGGGGCGTCAGTTGGCCATTGGTGCTGGCGGCCACCTCCACGGCGCCGGCCTTGTGGGCGGGGAAGCCGACCCGCTTCATCAGCGGGATGGTAAAGGTGCCAGTCGTGACGACATTGGCGATGGAGGAGCCGGAAATGACCCCGGTCATGGCGGAGGACACCACCGCTGCCTTGGCCGGGCCGCCGCGCAGGTGCCCCAGCAAGGCAAAGGCGACCTGGATGAAGTAGTTACCGGCGCCGGCCCGCTCCAACAGGGCGCCGAAGAGGACAAAGAGAAAGACGAAACTGGTGGAAACCCCGAGGGCGACACCGAAGACCCCCTCGGTACTCAGCCATTGATGAGACAGGGTCTTGGCCAGGCTGGCGCCCTTGTGGGCGATGACATCCGGCATGAGCGGGCCGGCAAAGGTGTAGACCAGAAACCCCGCCGCCACCACGAGCAACGGCGGTCCCAGGGCCCGGCGGGTCGCCTCCAGCAACAGCGCCATGCCGACCAGTGCCACCGCCAGATCCAGGGGGGTGGGCGCGCCGGCGCGTCCCGCCAGTTCCTCATGGAAGAGCACGAGATAAGCGGCGCTGAAGGCCCCGGCGAGGGCCAGCAACCAGTCCTGGAGGGGGATGCGGTGGCGGGGGGAGGCCCGCCGTGCCGGGAAGGCGGTAAAGGCAAGAAAGAGGGCAAAGGCCAGGTGGATGGCCCGGGCCTGGGTGTCGTTGAAGACGCCGGCCTTGAAGACGAAAGGCAGTGGCGAGGCCTGCCAGAGCTGGAAGAGTGACCAGGCCAGGGCCACCCCGGTCAACACCCAGCCGGCGACCGGGCCGGGCCGGCGGCTACCGGCCTCGGAGGCGGCGTGGAGCTGGAGGGGCTTCAGAGCAGGCCGGCCTCGCGATAGTAGCGCAGCGCGCCGAGGTGCAGGGGCGCCGAGAGGGCATCCCCGACCATCTCCTCCTTGCGCAGACTGGAGAGGGCGGGATGGAGCCTGCGGAAGTCGTCGAAGTTGTCGAACACGGCCTTGACCAGCTGGTAGACCTGTTCCTCACTCACGCGGGTGGAACTGACCAGGGTGGCGCCGACCCCGAAGGTAGGGATATCCGCTGAGTTACCCCGGTAAAGGCCGCCCGGGATCACCGCCTTGCGGTAATAGTCGTGCTCCGCTACCAGCCGCTCGACAGAGGGGCCGTCGACCGGCACCAGGACGCTATCACACGCGGTGGTTGCCTCCTGAATGGAGCCGCTGGGATGACCCACGGTGTAGACCATGGCGTCGATCTTATTGTCGCACAGGGCCTTTGACTGCTCCGCGGCCTTGAGCTCCGCGGTGAGGGCGAAATCCTCCCGGCTCCAGCCCAGGGCCGCCATCACCACCTCCATCGTGCCGCGCTGGCCGGATCCAGGATTGCCGATGTTGATCCGCTTGCCCGGGAGATCGGCTAACCGGGCGATGCCGGCGTCGCTCCGGGCCACCAGGGTGAAGGGCTCGGGATGGAGCGAAAAGACGGCCCTGAGTTCCGGGAAGGCCCCCTGCTCCGCAAACTGGCTGGTCCCGTGATAGGCATGATATTGCCAGTCGGACTGGACCACCCCGAAATCGAGTTCGCCGGCGCGCAGGCTGTTGAGGTTGTAGACTGAGCCGCCGGTGCTCTCCGCGGAACAGCGCATGCCATGGGTGGCGCGGCCCTTGTTCACCAGTCGGCAGATGGCACCGCCAGCCGGATAGTAGACGCCGGTCACGCCGCCGGTACCGATGTTGATGAAGCTCTGGGCGGGCAGGACGGCCAGGGCCTGATCATCGGCCCGCACCCCCAAGGCCACCGGGCCCAGCGTCAGGGCGACCGCGGCCGGGAGGATCAGGGCCCGGGCAGCCCCTCCCAGGCCGCTGAGCGTCCTGCGTGCGGATTGCCAGGCTGAGCGCGGCGATAGGGTTACAGTCATGCCAGTCTCCTCGGGAAGGAAGGTTCAACCTTACACCAGACCCTGCTGTCGAGTACACCTCAGGTCCCGCGCCACAGGTCCCGCGCCAGGGCTCTATGCCCGGGAGGGGCAACCATCAGCATCACCCCCGGGAAAGGCGACGGCATGACGATTTTTCCCCCACCCTTTCGCCCAAGGGAGCGATTAGGTAATGTTGCCGGCCTGAAGGGGCGGCCATTCCGATCCGCCGCCGGGGCCGTCCTCCGTCAACCCCGGATTTATCGCCAACCAACGAGGTTCACGCGTCATGGGCTTCCTGCAAGACAAAAAAATTCTCATCACCGGCGTCGCCAGCAACCGCTCCATCGCCTGGGGCATCGCCCAGGCGATGCACGCGCAGGGGGCGTCCCTGGCCTTCACCTTCCAGGGCGACAAGCTCCAGGGTCGGGTCGAGGAGGTGGCGGCCAAGTGTGGCTCGGACCTGGTGCTGCCCCTGGACGTGGCGCGTGACGACCAGATCGCCGCCTGCTTCCGGGAGCTGGGCGCGCGCTGGGACGGCCTGGATGGCATCGTCCACTCCATCGGTTTCGCCCCCCGGGAGCAACTGGAGGGCGATTATGTGGACGCCGTGACCCGCGAGGGCTTCGCCATCGCCCACGACATCAGCTCCTACAGCTTCGCCGCCCTGGCCAAGGCCGGGCGGGAGATGATGGCGGGCCGCAATGGCGCCCTCCTCACCCTCAGCTACCTGGGCGCCGAGCGCGCCGTGCCCCACTACAACGTCATGGGCCTGGCCAAGGCCAGCCTGGAGGCCAACGTCCGTTACCTGGCCGCCTCCCTGGGGCCCAAGGGGACCCGGGTCAATGGCATCTCCGCCGGTCCCATCCGCACCCTCGCCGCCTCGGGCATCTCCGACTTCCGCTCCATGCTCAAGCAGGTGGAGGAGAAGACCCCCATGCGCCGCAACGTGACCATCGAGGAGGTCGGCAACGCCGCCGCCTTCCTCTGTTCGGACCTCGCCTCCGGTATCACCGGCGAGATCATCTATGTCGACACGGGCTACCACATCCTGGGCCTGGGCTAAGCTTCTCACCGGTGCCCGGCGTTCATCCCGATTGCCGGTGCCGGGCCTTCCGCCCCCTTTCCGACCCTCATGACCCATCAGACCCTCCTCATCGTCGACGACGACCAGGCCCGGCCCAATCCCAGCCAATGGGAGCGGAGCAGCCAGGTGATGCTGTATGCCATCCTCGGGACCCTGGCGGGCTTGGTGGAGACGCGGGAACCGGAGGCGAGCCAGCATATTCCCCGCACGCGCCGCTATGTCGAGGCCCTGGCGACCCGGTTGGCCGCTCAGCCGCGGTTCGCCGCCGAGCTGTCCCCGGCCCGGATCGCTCTCCTTGGCAAGGCCTCCCAACTTCATGACATCGGCAAGATCGCCATTCCCGAACGCATCCTGCTCAAGCCCGGAAGACTGGATGCCACGGAATTTGAGGTCGTCAAGACCCACAGCCGGCTGGGAGGCGAGATCCTGACCCGCGCCATGCGTCAGGCGGAGGCCGGCCTGGCGGATTGTCCCGCGGAGGAACGCCAGGCCGCCCTCGCCTACCTCGACCTCGCCCGGACCATCGCCACCAGCCATCACGAACGCTGGGACGGCACTGGCTATCCCGAGGGCCTGAAAGCGGAGGACATCCCCCTGCCCGCGCGGCTCATGGCCCTGGCCGATGTCTTCGACGCCTTCACCACCCGCCGGGTCTACAAACCCGCCCTGGGCCTGGCGGTGACCCGGGACTACATCCTGTCCCAGGGCGGGAAGCAGTTCGATCCCCAGGTAGTGGCCGCCTTCACCGATTGTTTCGACGAATTCGTCCGCATCGCCCGGGAGTACCCGGACCCCCGGCCCGCCTGAGGGTCATGCCCCCGCGGCGGGCGACGGCGTGCCCCTTCAGCCGGCCATCCGCTCTCCAAGCCAGGCATACCAGGCCTCCAGCCCCTCCCCGCTGCGGGCGGAGACCTGCAAGACCTGGATACTGGGATTGACGCGACGGGCATAGCCGATGCACTGCTCGACATCGAAATCCAGGTAGGGGAGCAGGTCAATCTTGTTGAGGAGCATCAGGTCCGCGGCATGGAACATGTCCGGGTACTTGAGGGGCTTGTCCTCGCCCTCGGTGACCGAGAGGATGGCGACCTTGTGGGCCTCGCCCAGGTCGAAGGCCGCCGGGCAGACCAGATTGCCGACGTTCTCGATGAACAGCAGGCTGCGCGGAGCCAGGGGGAGGCTCTCGATGGCATGGCCGATCATGTGGGCGTCCAGGTGACAGCCCTTGCCAGTATTGATCTGCAGGGCCGGGACGCCCGTGGCGCGGATGCGGTCGGCGTCATGACTGGTCTGCTGATCGCCCTCGATCACCGCCAGGGGATAGCGGTCCTTGAGGTCCTGGATGCTGCGGGTCAGCAGGCTGGTCTTGCCGGAGCCGGGGCTGGAGACCAGGTTCAGGGCCAGGATGCCCTGGGCCTGGAACCAGGAGCGATTGGCGCCGGCGTACTGGTCATTCTTGCCGAGGATGTCCTGTTCGATTTGCACCATGCGGCCCTGGCTGAGGCCCGGGGCATGAGCGTGGGCCGGACCTAGGCCATAGTGATGTTCGTGGCCCGGGCCGTGGCTGTGGCGATGGGAATGGACATGGAGATGATCAAGGTCATGATCGTGGTGGTGGTCATGGCTATGATCATGACCGTGGTGGTGGTCGTGGCTATGATCGTGGCCATGGCCGTGATCATGCTCCGGATGGTGATCTACTTCCGGGGCCAGTTCCTGACCATCGATACGGGTTTCACCCTGGCCGCAGCCGCACACGGTACACATCTATTCGACCTCTAACTCTTTGATTCGCATTTCTTCGCCCCGGGTGAGGCGGACGCCGTAGCCATCGCAGGCCGGACAAGGGTCATACCGCTGGCGCACCGGGACGGTGGCGCCGCATTGCAGGCAGACCCCCTCCCCCGGGGTCTCGATGATCTCCAGCCGCGCCGCCTCGGCCAGGCTGCCGCGCATCACGGCATCGAAGCAGAAGCGCAGTGCCTCCACCTCCACCCCGGCCAGGGGACCGATCTCCACCCAGACCGTCCTGACGTGCGTGAAGCCCTGCTGGCGGGCGGTCGTCTCCAAAACCTGGAGGATGCCCTCGCAGATCGACATCTCGTGCATGGTGATAGGCGCTGTGCGCGGTTACCTGTCGCGGCCGGGGTGGGGTGGCACGGGCTACCTGACCGACAAGCCACGTGGGGGCCAGTCAAGGGCTACTGCGGACTGGACGGGGGGACTGGGGAACGGAAATTATAGCCAGATGGTTCGATTAGAGCAAGTTACTCAAGAAGTTAGGTGAGTAAGATCATGGTTGGGTGCGCTGGCGGCCACTGCGCTCAGGGGCCTCGATACCCTTCTGCCTGGCACGGTGTGGCAAAAGACTCAGGTCCAGCGCCATCTGCCCCATTCGCCACCGGCCTTGATCCAGGTCCATTTGGCTATCTGGCCGGAGGGCTAAAATGACAACGTTGTCTTACTTTCCATGAAATGCCCCCCATCAGGACCCTCGCCTTCAGTACGTGAAAGCACCTGGACCTCTCCCCGCGCCCTGGCGCAAGTCAGGGGCCTTCCTCTGGACCATCGGCCTGGCCACCGTGCTGTGGGCACTGACCTTCGTGCATGCCACCCTGACGACGCGGGCGGCGGCCGATGACCTGCACCGGAGAGGGGCACTGGTGAGCCAGTTGGATCTGACGGATTTCGCCCTGTTCACCGAGGCCCGCTATACCCGTCACCCCAGCCAGGCGGACCTGCACAGCCCTTTCCAGGATCACCCCCTGGCCCTGGAGCACTTCCCCACCGGCTCCCTGGTGCCAGCCTCGGCCGGACCCTCCTGGACAGGCTGGCTGGAAGCGCCGGCGGCGTCATCACCGGAATGACAGTGAAAAACTCTCCCGTGGGATCCCAGGGGATGCGGTCATGAGGGCTTTGCTTCGGCGCCAGCGCTATCTGCTGGATTACAGCCTCTCCTCCCTGGCCCGGCGGCCGGGCAAGCACCTGGCCCTGCTCCTGGTCTACAGCCTGGTGGTCTTCCTGCTCGCCTCGACCCTGCTCTTTACCCAGTCCCTGCGGCGGGAGGCGGCCCTGATCCTGGCGGACGCCCCGGAATTAATCGTCCAGCGCCTGGTGGCCGGGCGGCACGATCTCATGCCCGCGGACTACCTCGACCGCCTGGGCCAGCTTCGCGGTGTCAGCGACGCCTACGGTCGGCTGTGGGGCTATTTCTACGACCCGGCGGTCAAGGCCAATTACACCTTGCTGGTGCCGCGCCAGGAGCCGCCGGTCCCGGGGGAGGTCCGGCTGGGCGCCGGGGTGGCGCGGACCCGGGGGCTGGGCGTGGGGGATTACCTGAGCCTGAGGTCCGCCCGGGGGGAGCCCTTCTCCTTCCGCATCGCGGGCCTGCTGGAGGCGGAGACCGAGCTGGTGTCGAGCGACCTGCTGCTCCTCAATGCCGAGGACTTCCGCCGCTTCTTCGCCTTCCCTGCCGACCGCTTCACCGATCTCGTCCTGCGGGTACGCAACCCCAGTGAGGTGCGCAAGGTGGCGGAAAAGATCGCCCTGGCCCTCCCCGACACCCGGCCCATCCTCCGGGACGAGATCCTGCGCACCTACGATGCCCTCTTCGGCTGGCGCCAGGGGCTGATCATCGTTCTCCTCGGCGGCGCCCTGCTGGCCTTCGTCATCTTCGCCTTCGACCGGGCGGCGGGGCTGAGCGCCGAGGAGCGGCGGGAGATCGGCATCCTCAAAGCCATCGGCTGGGAGACCGGCGACGTGCTGCGGATGAAATTCTGGGAGGGGGCGGCCCTGTCCCTGACCGCCTTCCTGGCGGGCTATCTGCTCGCCTACGCCCATGTCTTTTTCTTCGCCGCCGCCCTCTTCGCCCCGGTGCTCAAGGGCTGGGCGGTGCTCTACCCCGACTTCCGCCCCCTGCCCTTCGTTGACGGCCTCCAAGTGGCCACCCTCTTTTTCTTCACCGTCTTTCCCTACACGGTGGCGACCATCGTCCCCATCTGGCGCGCCGCCATCACCGACCCGGATCAGGTGATGCGATGAGCCGTTCCGATCATGTCAGCGCGGACCAGGGTGACGAGATAATCCCTCTCAACCAGGCCAACCCATGCCAGGTGGTGCAATGAAGGGTCTCGATCAGGCAGGCCGGAACCGGGTGTTGCGATGATCCGTCTTGAACAGGTCAGCAAGGTCTTCAACCAGGGCCGGCACAACGAGGTCCGGGCGGTGCGGAACTTGAGCCTGGAACTGGACACCCGCGGCGTCACCGTCCTCAAGGGGCCGAGCGGTTCGGGCAAGACCAGTCTGCTGGCCATGATCGGCTGCCTGTCCCGACCCACCAGCGGGCGCATCCACCTGGAGGGCCGCCTCATCTCCAACCTACCGGAACGCTTCATGACCGAGGTGCGGCGGGCCACCTTCGGCTTCATCTTCCAGCGCTTCAACCTGATCCGCGGCCTGACAGTGCTGGAAAACGTCATGCTGCCGGCCTATCCCCTGGCCCCGGATCCCCGGGAACTGCGTGACCAGGCCCTGGACCTGCTGCGCCAGTTCCGCCTGGCGGAGCGGGCCCACAACCAGGCCGAGTGGTTGTCCGGCGGCGAGGCCCAGCGCACCGCCATCTGCCGCGCCCTGATCAACCGCCCGCGCATCCTCATCGCCGACGAGCCCACCGCCAATCTCGACAGCCAGCTCTCCCGGGAGCTGCTGGCCCTGATCGGCGAGCTGGCGGAGCAGGGCAAGGGGGTCCTCATTAGCTCCCATGACCCCCTGGTCTTCGACCATGCCCAGGTCTCGCGGGTCGTCGAACTGCGTGACGGGGGCCTGGCATGAATGTCTGGCTCTGGCCGGCAAACCCACGTGTGCGGCCACAAGCCAGAGGCACCTACCCATTCGGCACCTGATTTGCGAACCGCCCCATGCCCTTTTGTCCTGACCTCCTGGCGTCCGATCTGAGCCTTTCATGCCCCTCTCCCCCGCCCTCCTCGCCCTGACCCTGGCCTCCTTGACCCAAGCCGGACTCTTGTTGGTGGCGGCGGGTTTTGCCCTGCGCATCCTGCGCCACTGGGACCTGAACAGCGGCAGCGAGCGGCAGCTCGATCTGGAGCGGCGCACCTACCTGGTCGCCACCCTGGTGGCCTGGGTCTTCGGCGCCAACCTGCTGTCCTTGCTGCTCTTCGTCTACAACGCCGAGCAGCTTTCGACCCAGTTCGTCGGCGCCATGTGCGCCACCGGGGTGCTGAACGCCAACGCCTGGGGCTGGCCCGCCCTGTACCTCAAGATGGCCCTGTTCTTCGCCGGCGCCACCTGGCTGCTGCTTAATCGGGTGGACAACCAGGCCCCGGATTACCCCCTGGTGCGGCCCAAGTATGCCCTGCTGCTGCTCATCGCCCCCCTGGCCCTGGCCGAGGCCCTCATCCAGTGGCAATTTTTTTCCGGCCTGAAGCCGGACCTCATCACCTCCTGCTGCGGGGCCCTGTTCGGACCCGACGCCCAAGGGGTGGCGGCGGAACTGGTGGGGCTGGAACCGGCCACCAGCCTGGCCGCTCTCTATCTCAGCGGGCTGGCGATCCTGGTCGTCGGCCTGCTCTATCGCTATCGAGGCTGGGGCGGCCGGCTCTTTGCCCTGCTCGCCGCCCTGGGCTTCGTCATCGCCCTGGCCGCCATCGTCTCCAGCGTGGCCCTCTATGTCTACGAGCACCCCCACCACCATTGCCCCTTCTGTCTGCTCAAGACCGGGCATGACCTGGTCGGCTATCTCCTCTATCCGCCCCTCTTCACCGCCACCGCCCTGGCCCTGGGGATCGGCCTGATCCGGATCTGGCATCGGGTACCGAGCCTGGCAGGGGTCATCGCCACCGAGGGCCGGCGGCTGGTGGGTCTGGCCCTGATGTTTTTCGGCCTCTTCTATGGCGTGGCGACCTGGCTGATCCTGCGCTCGAACCTCGTGCTGCTGGGGTCGGGATGACCACATAGCATCACCGGCCCTGGATGACCAACCTCAAACCTCACATGAATCACCACGACGCCTTCATCGCATTTCAGGATCGCCAGGACAGGTCGCGTCATGGCCGCCTGGCCCCATTGACAGCTTCGCCCGCCTGGTCAAAGCCGGGGCCATTACGCTGCGCCCGCCCTCTTCCCGCCCTGCCGCTAAGCATCCTCCCGCTGATCATCGCCCTGCTGATCATCCTCCTGCTGGCGGGGTGCGGCGAAGAGACGCCCAAGCTGGAAAACGGGCAGGCGGCCCCGGCCTTTGCCCTGACCGATCTGACGGGCAAGACCTGGCACTTCCCCGAAGACCTTCAGGGTCAGGTCGTGGCCCTGCGCTTTTGGGCGGACTGGTGCCCCTTCTGTGCCCCGGAGATGCGCGCCATCGAACCTCTCTACCAGGAGTTGCAGGCCCAGGGACTGCGGGTCCTGGCCGTCAACGTGCGCCAGGACCGGGAGACCGCCGCCCGCTTCGTCGCCGAACTGGGCATCTCCTACGCGACCCTGCTCGACGAGGACGGCGCCGTCGCCCGCCAGTACGGGGTCTCCGGCCTGCCGACCACCTATTTCATCGATCGCGCCGGCAAGATCCACACCCGCATCCTCGGTGAAGCAGCGCCGGAACTCTTCGCCAAGATCGTCCGGGAGATGCTATGAAACGGGTCACTCCCGGTATAGGGAGGAGTCAAGATGCCTAGTGATCTGACCCTGTTGATGGCCTTCGCCACCGGCCTCTTTGGCGCCGGACACTGTCTGGGGATGTGCGGTGGTCTGGCCGGCGGCTATTTCATCCAGCGCCGGCAGGCGGCCACCCTGGCGACCCAGATCGGTTACCACGCCAGCCGCCTGGCCACGTACAGCTTCCTCGGCCTGGCGGGGGCATTGGCGGGGCGCGTCCTGGCCCAATCCGGCCTGGTCGGCAAGGGCCAGGGGCTGCTGATGATGGCCGCGGGCCTGCTGATCCTGGGATTGGGGCTACGCCTGGCACTGGGGGTCCGCCCACGGGAATTGCCAGCAAGCACCGATTCTCGGAAGTTACCCGCAGTTGTCGAATCCCCGGAGATAGCCGCACCTACCGCATCATCCCGGGGGATAGCCGCACCCGCCCGATCATCGCGGGAGATACTCTCACCCCCCGCATCCCAGTCGGTAAGGCTGGAGCGGCGGGTTCTCTCACGGCGTCCCTGGGCGCCCCTGATCATGGGCACCCTGAATGGCCTGGTCCCTTGCAGCCTGGTCTTTTCCGTGGCCATCAAGGCCGCCACCCTCCCCGATCCCGTTCAGGCCGCCCTCTTCATGTTCGTCTTCGGCCTCGGCACCCTGCCCATGATGGTGGCAGTGACCTGGGCCGGTGCCGCCAGCGGTGCTCGCGTCAGCGGCATCTTCGCCCGCCTCGCCGGGGGCTTGGTGGTCCTGATGGGCCTCTGGACCCTGTATGAGGGCTACATTTTCTTCGACATCATGCGGGGCCTCGCCAATGGCTGAGCGTTACTCCCCAGCCCTAGCCCCAAACCCTTGCCAAACCCTTGGTGCCCCCTCATGCTCGCCTGGCAACCAGACCCACTCCGTTCCACCCTACCGTGCGATCCGCGTTTTTTTCCCTTGGCCCATTGCCATATTTTCGGCTTTTCCCCCGGCCTGGCAGTGACCAGGTCGTCTCAACCGTAACACAGACAGGAGCAAATCCATGTGTGAACAACACGACCAGCACCACGATCAGCGTCGCCGTGACGTCCTCAAGACCCTGGGCACCCTGGGCGGGGCCCTGGGGCTCGCCAGCCTGGGAACGCCGGTCCTGGCCGCCGATGCCGCCACCATTGGCGCCTTCATGCCCGGCAAGGGTTGGATGCCCGCCAGCGGCGCGACCTGCGAGGGCGATGGCACCCCACTCCAGTTCATCCCCCGCACCGCGCCGGACGCCGACCCCCTCACCGACGAGCTGAAGAAATACCCCAAATGCCCCTACTGCGGCATGGACCGGACCATGTACAACTACAGTCGTCACCTAGTCCAGTATGACGACAACCTGGTGGACGGCACCTGCTCCATCCATTGCCTGGCCATCAGCCTCAGCCTCAACATGGACCGCGGCCCCAAGGCCATCTACGCGGCGGATTTCGGCGCCACGGCGGAGGTCAAGCCGCTGACCCCGGTGGACCAGGCCACCTATGTGATTGGCAGCAAGCTCAAGGGCACCATGACCGCCAACTCCAAGGTCGCCTTCGCCGAGAAGGCCAAGGCCGAGGCGGCGATGGCCCAGGAGGGTGGCAAGCTGGCCAACTTCGATGAGGCCCTCAAGCAAACCTATCTGGACATGGCCGCGGACACCGCCCGGGTGCGGAAGAACCGGGCGGAAAAACGCCAGTCCATGATGAAGAAGGGTTAGCGACCAGCCTGCCCCTGGGTGGCGGGCCGGGAAAAGTCCGGCGTCCCGCCACCCCTCCCACCGAGGATTTCGCCGATGTCAGCCGTTTCCAAGCCATTCAGCATCCTGGCCCTGATGCTCTGGTGTTCCCTGAGCCTGGCCGCCGGGGCCGAAAAACTCCAGGTGCCCGACCCTGGCCCCAAGGATACCTGTCCGGTGTGCGGGATGTTCGTCGCCAAATATCCGGCCTGGGTTGCCACCGTCCTCTACCGGGATGGCCACGCCCATCACTTCGATGGGGCCAAGGATCTGTTCAAATACCTCTTCGATCTTCCACGCTGGGCCCCCGGCCACCGGGCCGAGGATATGACCACCATCGCGGTGACGGAGTATTACGGCCTCAGTCGCATCCCCGCCCGGGAGGCCTGGTATGTCATCGGCTCCGACGTCCCGGGTCCCATGGGCCACGAGTTTGTGCCCCTGGCGACCGAGGGGGACGCCAGGGAATTCATGCGGGACCACGCCGGCAAACGCATCCTCCGCTTCCATGAGGTGACCCCGGATCTTCCCGCCAAGCTGGATCGAGGCACCTTCGACTAAACCCGACCCGGGAGCGCCAAGACTGCCCCCTTTATAGTCACCGCACCTCAATTTTCGGTTTCCCCGACCCTCCCTATCGAGGCCGGAAACAGCAAAGCGAGTCTGTCTACCTCATCGGCCGATTGGCGATCCAGATGCCGGTCCCGACCAGGAACAGGGCGGTGAAGACCATGGCCGTCAGGGGTTCATCAAGGATGAAGCCGCCCATCAGCACCCCCATCACCGGGGTCAGGAAGGAGAAGGAGGATAGGCGCGTGGCCGGATAGTGGCGGATCAGCCAGAACCAGGCCAGGTAGGAGATCCCGGCCACGATCACCGCCTGAAAGGCGACATTCGCCCAGACCAGGGCCGTGGGCGCGAAGACGCCGGGCTCCCCCAGGGCCAGGGACAGAAGCGGCAACAAGAGGGCCGAGATCGCCAGTTGATAGAGCAGCATCTTCTCCGCGGAGGCCCGCGCCAGGGCGCTGGCCTTGATCGTCAGGGTCGTGGCCGCCCAGAGGACCGCCCCGCCCAGGATCATGAGATCCCCCCGCCAAGCCTCATCGCTGGGCTGCCAGAGGTGCTCGCCGAAGAGGAGCACCACCCCCAGAAAGGCCAGGCTCATCCCCCACCATTGGGCGGCCCGCAGCCGTTCCCCCGGTAAAAACCACCGGGCGCCGAGGGCGACGAAGAAGGGCGCGGTATAGAGGAAGATCACCCCCCGGGAGGCCGGGGTGTACTCCAGCCCGATGAAGATGAGCGCGAATTCCCCGGCGAACATCAGGCCGACCGCCAGACCGGGCCAACCGGTGCCGTCCCGCTCGAAGAGCCTCACCCCCCGCAGCAGGGCCCAGAGGGTGATGACCGCGGTTGCCCCCAGGGAACGCAGCCCGGCCTGCCAGATCGGGGAAATGCCGGCGTTGGCAACCTTGATCGCCACCTGCTGCAAGCCCCAGATGGCGCAGAGCACCACCATGAGCCCGATGGCCAGCCGATCCAATTCCTGCTTGTGCATGACTGCTTCCTGATTCCTCGCTCTGAAGCCCCTCAACCCCCGGTGCCGTGCCCCGCGTCCGTCGTCGGCAAGGAGCCCCGCGGACGGCCCCCCAACAGGCGATAAAGGTCCAGGGTGAACCAGTCCTCCGCCACCCGCAAGCCCAGGCTGAGGTCAGGGGGCGTCAGCCCGTAATGGTGGGCCACGGCCAGAACGGGGGTCAGGGGCGGGGTCAGGGCGGCAAGGCCAAGGATGGCCAGCAGCATCGCCAGGCTGGCGCCCGGGTAGGCCAGGCTGAACGGCTTGAGGGCCGTGCCGAGTGAACGCTTGATCCGCTTACCCAGCAGGTTGACGCTGGCGAGTTCGTCCAGGATCAGGTGGGTAAGATACCCCAGGGTCACGAAGGCACCCGCCAGCCAGGACTCCCAGGCAGTCCTTCCCAGGACCTGGTGGCTGATGACCACGCCCCCCAGGCCGACAGCGATGGCCGCCAGCCCAGAGTGCCAGATGCCGCGATGGATCGTGTAGCGGACAAAGAGTGCGAAAAGGCCAAAGCGTACGGTCACGAACACCAGCAGCCAGATGAGTGCCAGGCCATTCAGGGGGTAGCGCCCGGCAAAGGGAAAGGTCATGGCGAAGGCCAGGGCCACACCCAGGAGGCCAAAAAAGCCCCGGATCGGCGTAGACTTGGGGGCGTCGATATCGGGCAGCACCCCCCCCGCGACGCCGTAGACGAACAGCAGTTGCGTCTGCGTGGTCGTGGTCCAGCCCAGGCTGTACACCCCGAGGGCCGCCAGGCCGCTGGCCGCGGCGGCGCCATAGAGGTGGGTTTTGAAATCCGCCATCGGGTCTTGAGGTTAAAAAACTCTTGAGGTTAACAACACTTCCATATATCTATTAATAACATAATATACCAGAATAATGATTTCCCTCAGAGATCGAGCAAACCCCGTCTGGCGCCCCGCCCTGACGGCGATGGAGAAACCTACATGAGCCAGGCGCTCAAAACGATCGTGGCCCGTCAGCGCATGTTGCTGCAGGGACGCTTGGAGGCCGCCCTCGGTCGGCTGGAGGCCCCCTGCCGCTCCGCCTGGCCGGAACGTCAGGCCCTGGAGGCCATCCTGATCCAGGCCCTGCCGGCCCTGGCCTCCTGCAAATATCTCTACATCCTGGATGCGGCCGCGCGCCAGATCACAGCGAACATCTCGCCCCAGGGCCCACTGCCCGAGCACCTGGGACGTGACCGCCATGATCGCCCCTACCTGGCGGAGGCCCTGGCCGGGGAGCGCTTCTCCCTCTCCGCGGTCTACATCAGCCGCAATGCCCGGCGGCCGTCACTGACCGCCGTCCAGCGCCTGGAGGACGGCCGGGGTCGGCTCCTGGGTTTTCTGGGCGCGGATTTCGACCTGCGTGACCTGCCCCTGACCCGGGAGCTCTATGAGCAGCCCGGCCAGTGGGTGCAACTCAAGGGCGATCCGGCTATCCGCGGGGGGCTCTTTCAGCAGCAGCGGGTGGAGAGCCTCATGGATCAGCGCATCGACCCGATCCTGGATCTGATGGTTGAGCTCATTGCCGCTCATGGGGTCTTCCACGCCAAGCTGCATTTTTCCAGCTCCCGGGCCACCCTGTGGCTGATGGATGATCCCTATCGTTTCCGCCTGCTGGCTTACGAGGACCTGGCCGATCCGGGTATCTGCCTGGCCTTTCCCCGCCGCCCTTACCCCACCGACGCGGACATCCCCCTGGAGCGGGTGCGGGAGGTCTTCGCCACCTTCAAGGCCCTGCGGCTCATGGACGAGACCATCTACCTGCGCTCTGGCTCCCTCAACATCTTCAACGGCATCGTCGGCCTGAATTTCTCCTGCGATGGCTCCCACTACATGCCCTGGGGCGAGTTCCTGCATAAAAGCCTGGCCTTCTGGCTGGGCTCCGGCGAGTCCTGCGTCCTGAATGGAGAGGGCGACGGCGGCTAGTCAAAAGCCTTGCCTACACTGCTGACCAAGGGCCCATCCATGCCGAAAAGTGGCCTGCGATGGTTCTGGCGGGGTGACGGGCTCGGGGAGGCAGTCATCAAGCCTGCCGGGAGGTATCCCCTTCATCATGCTGATTCTTGCCCAGGGATACCAGCACCTGGGCCCCGGGCGGGATCAACTCCACCGTGGCGCCGGAGGCGATGAGGCGCTCCGTTTCCAACACCTCCAACACCGCCTCCAGGACCTCCGGGTCCTGTTTGGCGATGGCATTGAGGGCGTCGCCGACCACGGCGGGACGGGCGGCGCTGGCCTCGGCCATCTTCTGCGAGACCTTGTAGGCGGTCTGGCTCTTGATCAGGCCCACCCGGTTCTCCCCGTCCTGCTTCATGGCGCTGGTCACCTGGACCAGGCGCTTGACGACCTTTTCCGTGATGTTGTCCACCATCTGCCGGTCGGTGAAGGCCACCTTGCGGATATAGACCGAGCCCAGCCGGTAGCCCCACTTCTCCGACAGAGGGGAGACGGTGTGACGCACCTGCTGGCTGAGCTGATGGCGATCCTCCAGCATCTTGTCCATCTCCAGGTTGCTGAGGGTGGAGATGGTGGCGCTGGAGACGTTGGCCTCCAGCGAGCCCTCGGGATTGGCGTTGGCGAAGAGGTAGGCGACGGCGTCGTTGACCTGCATCTCGTACCAGATCCCCACCCCCATGGGCGTCCCTTCCCCCGAGTTCACCATCTGGTCCCGTAGGTAGTTCTGGCGCAGCCGGGTATCGACCCGGTGCATCTCGCCGAACAGGGGTACCAGCAGGGCCTTGAGGCCGAACTGGAACAAGGGAAAACGGATCCCCGGTTCCTCCAGGGTACCCAGGACCTTGCCAAAGAGGGTAAAGACCTGGGCCTCACGCTCCCTGACGAGGGTGAAGAGGCCAAGCCGGCTACTCAGCACCAGGATCAGGGGCAGAAACGCAAAGCCGGCGAGGAGGACGATGAAGTTTTCGAGGTACAGGTCACCGGTCATGGCAGTGCGCTCCAGGGTCGTTTGGGTCCCGACAATCGTCGGCCAGGTCTGAAATCCGGTTCATAAGGGCGAGCTTTGCAACCGGACGATGCGCCGCGCCCGGCCCAGCAGCGGCAGGCCCATATTCCGCACATAGGCCCGCAGGGCCGCGGGGCCACCCTCCGCCTTGATGGCCACCAGGGTCGCGGCGAGTTCCTGAAGGGGCGCCACCTCGGCCTGGGCATTGTTCATGGCGATGTCCACCGCGCGCTTGCTCATGGTGATCTGCTGCTCGGCGTCGGCACGGGCGGTGCTGATGTCGGCGGCGACCTGATTACGGGTGGAGTTGATGGCGGACAGGGCTCGATCGACCTCGGGCGGGGGGTCGATCTGGGTGATGAGGGCGGCATCCAGTTCCAGGCCATAGCGGGCCGCCGTGGAGCCGCACTGTTGCTCCATGTAGTCGTTGAGCAGGGGCAGGTTCTTGCGCAGATCGTTGATCGAGACCCCCTCGGACAATTCCGGGGCCACGGCGGCCTCCTCCTCGCGTTGGCCCGCGGCGACTTCACTGCTGTCTAACAGGGAGGCCCCGCGGGGGTCGACGAAATTCGCCACCCGCTCCCGCAAGACCGAGATGAAATAGCCCATGACGTGCTCCAGGGGCTGGGCGACGCCGAACAGGTAGGCATAGAGGTTACGCTCGGCGACCCGGAAGCGGATCTGGCCGTCCACCCCGGTGGTGAGGTTGTCCTTGGTCACTGCCTCCACCGTGGACTGGACCTTGGTCGGGTCCCAGGTGATGGGCAGGGAACGGGTGGCGACGCTGACCTTGTGCACCTCCTGCCAGGGCCACTTGAAGTAAGGCCCTCCCGGGCGGATGACCCGCACCACCGGGAACTGATACCTGGCCTGCTCCTCCTCGTTCAGGGAAGGATCGGTGACCAGGACTTGTCCCAGGCGCTGGGCACGGCCAAAGCTGGTCACCACCGCCCGCTCGTCGGGCTTGACGGTGTAAAAGCCCTGGATCAGGACCCGAAACAACACATAGAGGACGATACCAAGGAAAAAGCTGAGGGGGAGCATGGGGCCAACCTCCGGGCGGAAATCTGTCCCTAAGCATAGTCGCCCCTTCCCCTCCTGGTAAGTCTTTCCCGGCCCATTGCCGGTACCCTCCGCTCACCACAAGAGGGCTGGTGAAAAACGCCATTTCTTATCCACTATACTTGCCCCTCCCCACCACTCATCCCGCTGCGCAGTACCATGACGACCACCAACCCCCTTGCCGGTCCCACCTATCTCCTCGAAGGCATGCGCCTCATCACCCGTCCGGGCTTGCGGCGGTTCGTGGCCCTGCCCCTGGGGATCAACATCCTGGTCTTCAGTGCCGCCCTCTACTGGGGGATCGGCTGGTTTCAGGCCTTGATTGCCTGGCTTCAGTCCCAGTTGCCGACCTTGCCGGACTGGCTGGCCTGGCTGGAACAGGGCCTGGCCTGGCTCCTCTGGCCCCTATTCGTGCTCCTGGCGGTGGTGCTGATCTTTCAAGGCTTCACCCTGGTCGCCAATCTGATCGCCGCCCCCTTCAATGGCCTGCTGGCGGAAAAGGTGGCGAACCTGCTCCAGGGTGGCGCGCCGGACAATGGCCCCGGACCTGGCCAGACCCTGTTGGGCATCGGCGCGGCGATCCTGGACGAGGCCCGCAAGCTGTTGCACGTGCTCCTCTGGGCCATCCCCTTCTTCGTGCTCTCCCTGATCCTGCCCCTGATTGGCCCCCTGTTGTGGTTTGTCTTTACCGCCTGGATCCTGGCCCTGGAATATCTGGATTACCCGCTGGGCAATCAGGGGCTGGGGGCGCGGGAGATTCGTCAGCGACTGCGCGACCGACCGGTGCTGAGTCTGAGCTTTGGCGCGGCGACCGCCGTGCTGACCCTGATCCCGGTGGTGAATTTCATTGCCATGCCCAGCGCCGTGGCCGGAGCGACGGCCCTCTGGGTCCGGGAATTCGCCGGGGATCGTCCCGCCCTGGCACCCGAGCGGAACTGATCGCGGCTTATTTCAGATCACCCAATCGAAATCGAAGGCCTCGAGCAGGGCACCCGTGACGGCGCCGGCGGCAAAACCCCCAAACAAGGCGCCGGGCAGGACGGTTTGGATAGAGTCCAGCAGGGCATAATAACCGCCATCCACGGCACCGATGAGGGGGCCACCGAAGACCCACAAGCTGGCGGCCACCACGGCGGCCACCATCCCAATCACCAACCCCTCGATGATTTGGCATGAAGCCCCCTTTCTGACCTTGGCCAGGCTTAGCCACCAACCCACGGTGGCGGAATAGAGGGTGCCGTTGACCGAAACCAGAAAGGCGACGATGGCTGTCACGTTAAAGGTGATGGGATGCAGGGACTCGACCAGACCCAGCAGGGCGCCACAGGCCAGGCCGGAGACCAGACCCGCCATGGCCTTGCCCGGCGCCTGCAGGGCGCACTGATCCGGAAAGCGCAGCAGTCGTCCGAACAGGGCGCCGACCAGGGCGGCCGCCAGGGCCACCTGCCAGAGGGCGACGGTGCCGGGCAGCAACATGAACAGCAGGCTAGCCATGAGCAGACCGATGACGGTGCCCACCAGCGCCACCTCGCGAGCGCTGTAAAAGGCGGCGCCGACGGCCCCGGCAATGGCGGCGGCGGGGGCGAATGACCCGTGCTCCATTCCCAGGGCCTGGAAAAGTACGTACAGGGCGGTGAACAGTGGGGCGTAGATGAGGCCGATGATGGCCCAGACGAGCCCCCGAAAAAGGACTAGTGAGGTCCGGGAGGTGGCGAGGGAGGTGGACATGAGGATACCGAACGGATACTACTGTCGGTGGCGTCAGGCAAGAGCCTGGGGACTGTCGGATGGCGGTATTTTCCTCCCGCGGCGGAGGGGCGGCAACTGGTTTTATCAGTAATCGCTAAACAGCCCAGATTCTTGGGTTGCCGCTCTGATCTACCTTGGATGGATGCAGACGACGCGTCTCGTTTTTCGGCCTGGTCGGGGAGAGGAGCCTCCTCGTCGGCGCCTAACAAAAAAGATGCCGCGACCATAAAAAAAGGGGCCTCGAAGGAGGCCCCCTTTCGCGCCAGGCGAGGCTTGAGACTAGCCGGCCTTCAGGGTCCAGGAGGCGCACCAGCCATTCTGGTTGACGGCCTTGCCGGGGAAGAGGGAGCAGGGACGCCACTCGCCTTCGGCAGCCTGGATGAACTGGCAGTTGGCGCAGTGCTGATTGGCGCCGGGGGTGCCAGCCTTGTCGGGACGGGTAGCGGTGGCCGCGTCATGGACATACTTGAGGGCCTTGGCGGTCGGGTCGGCGGCCGGGTCCACATGGGGCAGATCAGCGGCCTGGACGCTGGTCATGCCGACCAGGTTCAGCACCGGCACGGCGGCCAGGCCACCGAGCATGAGTTTGACGGCGTCGCGACGGCTCTTGTTCATCTCGGACATTCGCTCTTCTCCTCTATGAGATTGTGGGGGGTTGAGACCCGCCGGCCATTCGTTGGGGGGTCAAGGCGGATTTTGCACCAAGCGCCCGGGAAACTCCACCCTGGCAATGCAAGGTTCCGGCGTAACCATGATTTTTTCATCTTGGTCGACTAGGTCCGGGCCATCGAGACCCGGGTTCGTCAGCCCGGTCAGCGGAAATAGGTCCCAGCGCCAGTCGTGTGCTGGCGCCAGAAGGCATCGGTAAAGCGGGCCAATTGGACCTCGTCGGCCCCGGAGGAGGCATGCACGAAGCGGGTGCGATCGACCACCACCCCCACGTGACTGTCGCCCTTGACGCGGAAGAAGATCAGATCCCCGGGTTTGACCTTGGACAGCTTGACCGGCTGGGCCTTGACCTTCTGATCGGTGGAGACCCGGGGGATCTTGATCCCCGCCTTGCGATGGACATACTGGGTCAGGCCGCTGCAATCCAGGGCCCTGCCCGGCTTGCTGCCGCCGTAGACATAGGGGGTGCCAATCTCCTCCAGGGCCGCGGTCACGGCCTTGCCGCGGGGACCGGACGGGATCTTGATGCCATACTTGTCGCCGATACTGCCGCAACCGGCCAGGGCCAGCAGCAGGGCCAACAACAGACCCCGCGGCAGATGGGGCATAAGTCTCCGGATTACTGAGGTCATCCTCCGCTCCGCGGCCTGGAAGAGCTAACAAGTTGTTTTTTAATTTTTCTAACCTACTCACAGAGGATTGTCAATGATCCGCCAGGACCTGGAATCCCCGACCCTTCGGCCCGGCGCCGAGCCCGTCATCGGCAACCTGAGTCCCACTGAATTGGCGGAGGAGCGGTCGGGACCCTGGTTGGGGCGGGAGGCTGAGGGGCCGTCGCCCATTCCCCCGCCCCCCCCCCGACCGGATGCGGAGACCGAAGAGCGCCTCCTGGCCCAGGCCCTGGGGGCCTTGATCCGGGAGGGGGGAGCGACCCGGCCGCCCGCCGCCACCAGCACCGGCTCCGGTACCGATGCAGGGTGGCCGCTGGCAACGGCTGGCGGTCAGCCATTGCCGACGCTGGCGCCGGCGGGCCCCGCCGACCCCTGGTGGGATGAACCTCCCCGCCCGAACCAGCCGCGCGCCGGCGGCGCCTGGCTGAGCTTCCGTCGCCTCCTAGATCTGCTGGGCATGACGCTGGCCTTGCTGCTCATCTGGATCAGCTACCAGGCCTTTCTGGCCTTGCCCGAGACCCAGACCCAGTCACCCTGGGCACTGCTCGGTAGCGCCCGTCAGGAGACCCCGGCCACGCCGCGGGGGACGCAGGGGACGGAACCCGCCAAGGCCCTGCCACCCATCGGCCAGTTCGATTTCGGGGGGACGGTGGTGATCACCGACACCCCATCCGCCCTCCCCGCCCCCGCCCTGATCCGGCAGGAGCCAGTGGAACTCTACCGCTCCATCTATGAACTGGAAGACGCCTTCGAGGCCAAATACGTCCCTCCCGCCGGTTGCGCGGGGCTGGACACCCAGGCCGGGGTGGACATCACCGCCTGCATCAACCACCGCCTCAATGCCCGCCGCGCCTTCCTGGCCAGCAATGGTCGCACCATGGAGCCGGATGAGCCCGTCAGGGTCCGACGGTCCGCCGATGTTACGGAGATGGAAGGGGAGGAAGGCTGGCGTTGAGGGACGTTAAAGCCTGCCGGCGACCCTTTTCTTACCGAGGATGCCGTTGGATTGAGAGTATCTTCGGGTTTCTGAGCGAATTTTGATCATTGCGAGCGGCTCATATGAATTGAAGCACCTGCTCCAGTCGAGCCTCAGACTCAGAAGCGTCGTTCCCGATCCACCCAGCGCCAGGCGATGCCCAGGCCCAGGGCGGCCACCAGGGCGGAGGCGCCGAAGGTGGCCAGGGGCCCCACCTCGCTCCACAGCCACCCACTGCCCAGGCTGCCGCAGGCCCCCCCGGCCCCGTAGACCAGGCTGTTGAAGAGGGCCTGGCCGCGGCCCTGCAACCGGCCTGTAAAGTAATGATGCGTCAGATGGATGGCCCCGGCGTGGAAGGCGCCGAAGGTGGCGGCATGGAAGACCTGGGCCAGGATCAGGACAGCGGGTTCCGTGACAAAGGCGCCGATCAGCAACCAACGCAGCGCCGCCAGGGCCAGGCTCACCAGCAGGATGCGGCGGGCGCCGAATCGTTCCAGCAGCCGGTGCATGACGGCGAAGACCAGCACCTCCACCACCACCCCCCAGGCCCAGAGCCCGCCGATGAGGTCACTGGCATACCCGGCCTGGGTCAGGTGGATTGAGAAGAAGGCATAGTAGACGCCATGACTGGTCTGCATCAGGAAACCGGCCAGGAGAAAGGCGGCGACCTCGGGACGACGCAGGATCCCCCGCACGGACGCGCCCTCATGAATCGCACGGGCCTCCACCGGGCGTTCGAAGACCAGCAGGCTGGCAAGCCAGATGGCCACCTGGAGCCCCAGGGTCACGACCGGCACCACCAGACTGCCCTCACGCTCCACCAGCGCCCCCAGTACCAGCACCGCCAGGATGAAACCGATGGAACCCCAGAGGCGGATGCTGGCATAGCGCCGTAGCCGTGATCCGAGGTGATTGATGGTCACCACCTCCATCTGCGGCAGGGAGGCATTCCAGAAGAAGCTGAAGACGATCATCACGAGGGCCATGTCCCAAAAGCCTCGCACGACGAAAATGGTCGCGAAGGCCAGCCAGGACAGCAGGGAGGCCAGGCGCACGATGCCCATGCCGCGGCCGGTACGGTCGGCCAGCCAACCCCAGAGGTTGGGGGCGACGATCTTGGTGGCTTGCAGGATGGCCATCAACTGGCCGATGGCCAGGGCGGAATAGCCCAGGTCCTGGAGATAGAGCCCCCAGAAGGGCAGCATGGCCCCCAGGGAGGCGAAGTAGAAGAAATAGAAGCTGGAGAGACGCCAGTAGGGCATGCTGGCGGCCTGGCCCCTGGCCAGGCCCACCGGAATCAGGTCCCGGCCCGGGGCGGCAGCAAGGGCGCGCCCGGCCGGACGTCGGCGTTCTGCGCCCGGTGGCGCAGCCAGTGGTCCATGAGCACCAGGGCCAGCATGGCCTCGGCGATGGGGGTGGCGCGGATGCCAACACAGGGGTCGTGCCGGCCCTTGGTGACGATCTCGGTGGCCTGGCCGTAGATATCGACGGTCTGGCCCGGCAGGCGGATGCTGGAGGTCGGCTTGAGGGCCAGGCGGGCGACGATATCCTGGCCGCTGGAGATGCCGCCGAGGATGCCACCGGCCTGATTGCTGAGAAAACCCTCCGGCGTCAGCAAGTCCCGGTGCTCGCTGCCCTTCTGGGTCACGCAGGCGAAACCGGCGCCGATCTCCACCCCCTTGACGGCATTGATGCTCATCAGGGCGTGGGCGATGTCCGCGTCCAGCCGGTCGAAGATGGGTTCCCCCAGGCCCGGCGGCACCCCCTCCGCGACCACGGTCACCTCGGCACCGATGGAGTCACCGGACTTGCGCAGGGCATCCATGTAGGCCTCGAGCTCGGCGACCGCCGCGGCATCGGGGCAAAAGAAGGGGTTGCGCTCCACCTCCTCCCAGTCGAAGCCCTGGGGCCGGATGGGCCCGAGTTGGGAGAGATAGCCCCGCACCCGGACCCCGAGGCGCTCGCGCAGATACTTCTTGGCGATCCCCCCGGCGGCGACGCGGATGGCCGTCTCCCGGGCCGAGGACCGCCCGCCTCCCCGGTAATCCCGGAAGCCGAATTTATAGCTATAGGGGTAGTCCGCGTGCCCAGGCCGGAATTTGGCCGCGATCTCGGTGTAGTCCTTCGAGCGCTGATCCTCGTTTTCGATCAGCAGGGCGATGGGGGTGCCGGTGGTCCGGCCCTCGAAGACGCCGGAGAGGATCCGCACCCGGTCCGATTCCCGCCGCTGGGTGGTGTGACGGGACTGGCCGGGACGCCGCCGGTCCAGATCGACTTGCAGGTCCGCCTCGCTCAGTTCCAGCCCGGGCGGGCAGCCGTCGACGATCCCGCCGATGGCCGGACCATGGCTCTCGCCGAAGCTGGTGGTGACGAAGCACTTGCCGAAGCTGTTTCCGGACATGGTGCGTCAAAGAGTCGACGTGGTCAGGAGGTCCCCAGGATTCAGCCAGGTATTGGCCCGCTCGATCGCCTCGCGATTCAGGCCGCTGGTGGCCTGATAGAGCTTGATCCCTTGGATGATGTAGTCGTAACGCGCCGAGAGGTAGAGGTACTCGTTCTCGAAGAGTTGCCGTTGGGCGGTGAGGACGTCCACCTGGGTACGGGTACCGACCTCCAGGCCGGCCTGGGTGGATTCCAGGGTGCTGGTGGCGGAGACAATGGCCGCCTTGCGCGCCTCGACCTCGCTGATGCTGGAGAGGACGCCGCGGAAGGCATCGGTGACCGCCTGGTTCACCTTGCGCCGGATCTGATCCAGTTGTTCCTGGGACGCGCCCAGATTATGCCCCGCCTGGCGGGTACGGGAGACCACGGCCCCGCCCTGATAGATGGGGATGCTCAGGTTCAGCCCGATGTAGGAGGTATCGGTGTCGTAACCGCCGAACATCTCCGAACCGCTGCGATCGAGGTTGTAACCCGCCTGGAGGCCCAGGGTCGGATAGTGGCCGGAGCGCTGGATCTCGACCTCCTTCTTGGCCGCCGCGACCGCCATGGACGCGGCCCGGATGTCGTAATTGTTCTCCAGGGCAACCTTGGTCCACTGTTCGATGTCGTTAGGCTCGGGTGGCGCCAGGGGCAGGTTGTCGCCCAGGCGCGCCAGGGGGACACTCACGGGGCCAATGATGACCCGCAGGGCCTCCCAGGAGTTGTCCAAGGCGTTCTTGTTGGCGATGACCTGGGCTCGAGACCGGTCGTAGGCGGCTTGGTTGTCGTTCACATCGGTGATCGCCACCAGGCCCACCTCGAAGCGCTGCTTGGATTGCTCCAATTGGCGCTCGTTGGCGCGCATCAGGGCCTCCGAGGACCGCACCAGGTCCGCGGCGCGCAGGACGTTGAAATAGGCCTCCGCGGTCCGCGCCATCAACTGGATCTCACTGGTCTTGTACTCGGCCTCGGCCTGGGAGATGACATCGTCCGACTTCTGGAGTCCAATCCATTGGGCGCGGTTGTAGACCGTCTGGTTCAACTGAGCCGTGGCGGTGCCGCTGGAAAAGTCCTCGCGCATGTTGCGCGTCGTGAGGCCGGTCTGGACATCATAGGCCTTGACATTCTGATAGGTGCCGCTGCCACTGACGCCAATGTTGGGAAGTAGGAGGGCCAAGGACTGGGGCTTGACTTCCTTGGTCGCCAGCAGTTTTTGCTCGGACTGCTTGAGCACCGGATCGCTCAGCACCGCCAGGTCGTAAATCTGGAGCAGGTCCTCGGCCAAGGCCGGTCCGGCACCCGCGAGGGCCAGGGTCAGACCGAGGGTCAAAATACATCTACGCATGGGCTCATTCCCCGTGAGAATGGCGCCGAATAGGCTCATCCGGAAGATCGGCGCCGATCTTCCGAACAGTTTCAGGCACCTGAATATAGTCTTCGCACATCACTATTTCGGTTTTTCCGGGTCGGGTGGCGTCTGGCGGGGGACGCCGTGAATACGTCCCTGTAGGCTTGACGACCGCATCCCTGCGGTCGACACCCCCGCCAGACGCCACCCGACCCTCCCTAGCGAGGCCGAAAGCTGAAGTGTGATGTGTATAGTTCAGGGCATTATAGGGGAGCCCCTTTTGTTGGCTCAATGCGAGGGATCAATCCCCTTGGGCTGGCCACGCAGTCGCCGGACCCAGCGTCCCGAACCTTCCGCCATGCCCTGGAACATGACATAGAGCCCCGGGATGACCAGGATGCCGAACAGGGTGGCCGCCAGCATGCCGCTCAGGACCGTGGTGCCCAGGTGAACCCGGGAGTTGGCCCCGGCGCCGGTGGCGATCACCAGGGGCAGCAGGCCGATGATGAAGGCCAGGGCGGTCATGAGCACGGCGCGGAAGCGCATCCGCGCCCCGGCCAGGGCGGCGTCGTAGAGGCCCTTGCCCGCCTCGTGCTGTTCCTTGGCGAACTCGACGATCAGGATGGCGTTCTTGGCCGCCAGGCCGATAAGCAGCACCAGACCGATCTGGGCGTAAAGATCGTTCTCCAGATGGGTCAGCAGCAGGCCCCCCGCGGCGCCGAGGACCGCCACCGCCACCGAGGTCAGGACCGAGAAGGGGATGGTCCAGCTCTCGTAAAGGGCCACCAGGAAGAGATAGCCGAAGAGCACCGCCAGCCCGAAGATGGCCGCCTGGGTACCCGCGCTCTGTTGCGCCTCCTGGAAGGACATGCCCGTCCACTCGAAGCCGAAGCCCTGGGGCAGGGACTTGGTGGAGGCCGCCTCCATGGCCGCCATGGACTCGCCGCTGGTGAAGCCGCGGGCGGTGCTGCCGTTGATGGCGGCCGTGGGGAACTGGTTGTAGCGGAACACCAGATCGGCGCCCAGGTCGTCACGCACCTCCGCCAGGACCCCGATGGGCACCATGGCGCCCGTGGCGGATCGGACATAGGTCTCCCCGATCTGGTCCACCCGGGTCCGGGACGCCTGATCCGCCTGGACATTGACCTGGTAGGTCTGGCCCAGATAGGTGAAATTGTTGACGAAGGTACTGCCAAAGACCGATTGCAGGGTCGAGAAGACATCCGACACCGGCACCTGGAGGTATTCCGCCTGGGTGCGGTCCAGGTCCAGAAAGAGTTGGGGCACGTCGGCGTCGAAGGTGGAATAGGCCGAGGCGATGCTCGGATCCTGGCGCGCCGTGGCGATCAGGCCATTAAGCACCTGGGTCAACTCCTGGGAGGACTGCCCCCCCAGGCCTTCGAGCTGGTAGGTAAAGCCGCCGGCGTTGCCCAGACCCGGGATGGGCGGGGGCGGGAAAACCAACACCTCGGCGTCGGCGATGGCGGCGAAGCGTTCGTCCATGGCCCCGATCAGGCCGCGGATCTGGGTCTCCGCCGTCTTGCGGTCATCCCAGGGCTCCAGCACGAAGACCCCCAGACCGGAGTTGGACGAGGCGGCGCCGGTGAGCATGCTGTAGCCGGTGACGGTGAGGACATTGGCCACACCCGGCGTGCTGCGGGCGATCTCCGCCACCTGGTTCAGGACCTCCGTGGCCCGGGGCAGGGCCGCGCCGGTGGGCAGCTTGATGTCGGCGAACAGGACGCCCTGATCCTCGTTGGGGATGAAGCCCGTGGGCAGGCGGTCCAGGATCCACAGCGCCCCGCCGCCGACCAGGACGATGATCAGGCCGGCGACGATGGAGCGCCGGGCGATCAGACCCACCACCCGGACATAGCCGTTGCGGGTGGCGTCCAGTCCGGCATTGAACCAGGCGAAGGGCCCGCGCTTGGCCTCCTTGGGGGTCCCCAGGAACAGGGCGCAGAGCATGGGCGAGAGGGTGAGGGCATTCAGCGCCGAGATCGCCACCGCGGTGGCGATGGTCAGGGAGAATTGCTGGAAGAGGCCGCCACTGATACCCGGCAGGAAGGCTACCGGGGCGAAGATGGCGAACAGCACCAGGGTAGTGGAGATGATGGGCCCGGTGACCTGCTCCATGGCCCTGAGGGTGGCCGCCCGCCGGTCGAGCCCCTCCTCCAGCATGACGCGCTGGACGTTCTCCACCACCACGATGGCGTCGTCCACCACCAGGCCGATGGCCAGCACCACCGCGAACAGGCTGATGGTATTGGCGGAGAAACCCGCCGCCAGCAGGACGATGAAGACGCCGATCAGGGAGACGGGGATGGTCAGGGCCGGGACGATGGTC
>JAHDND010000049.1 GCA_018435665.1 Candidatus Thiosymbion sp.
AGCCCTTTCATTCTCAAAGAAGCTCGAAAATCATATCGGAGCAATATGGTATTTTATTCACCATTACAATTCGACACGTCCAGTCAATCAGAATCAAACTTTGGATGGGATGTCGCCCTGCTAATCAGGGCACTACCCAAAAATTACACCGTAAAGCCAATAAGTTTTGGCTAGGCCAAATTCACCTCTGGCTAATTTTGAAAAAAACCCTTGTTATCAGTTAAGCTCTTGGGGGATTCTCTATTAAGATCAGTGTTCTCTTTTAATATTCCTTCGGCATTTTCAGCCATTGCAAAATTAGAACCTGCTTGATCTCTATCTGCGTTCGCTAGCGCATCAACAAATTTGTCATAGCGTTTTTCATTGTAGTAATAACCTCCTTTATTATAAGAAACACCTAGACGGTTCATCAGGCCGATGGTGTTATCATTGTACTTTCTGCACAATTCATATAAAGCACTATTTTCGTCTTCGACTAATGCAGATGGTGTCGTGCTTATAATTTTTTTGACAACAGTATCTGGATTTGCAGATTCTCCTAATATATCTATTACACTTTTGAACTCTTCTTCTGCATTCGGCCCAATTGCGCGAACCTTTTGCAGTGCCTCATTTAATTCTTTTCGATCATATGGATTTAGCCAAGTTGTATATTCATTTTGGACAACGCTAACATACTCCTCGACAATTCCCTTTGGGTTCTCATTAAGCAGTTCAAGAAATCGGATCTTGAACTTTTTAGGCAACTTCCGCAAAGATTCGAACGCTACTTTGGCTTCAGGCCTGTATTCGATAGCGATAATAGCCTTTCGATAAAGGCTATTTTTCTTCTTATCCTCAATGCTCGAACTCAAAGTTTTTTCTCCTTCTTGTGGAGCCTAACGCAAAGCTAAGGCGCGCCAAACCGCGCTTAGCACGGACGCTGAATTAACCCACTAGCTCGGCGTGCGGTTTGGCGTCGCCTTGAGCATTTTGTTAGATTTACTTGCTGGCTGCTTTTCGTTAATATTATTAAGTCTCGCTGCCAGGTTATTTAAGCGCTTTTTGTTGTCTTGGATGAAGCAGGATTCATCGGCACATAGTGCCCGAATAATTTTTCTCATGCCGTCTCTCTCCGCTTAATCGTTGAATTGCCAGCTACGCATTGAAAGGAGCGTTAATTCTAATTCAATTCTACGACAAATCTCTCTGAGAATGCTAGCCGCTATCCGCGATGCATCTTCGTCGTTTGGCGTGCAAAGCCTTTTATTGTACGTGACGATGGTTATTACATATTCATCTTTATGGTTAGGAAGATTCACAAACACAGGAAAGCAGTAAACGCTTCCAGTTTTCATTCTGTCATCACGATCAGATAAATAATATTGGCCGGCCTTAGATGCAATCAACTTATCTGCTTTGAATACAGGCTCTCCTTTTTTTAAACAATACGAAGCAGAAGATTGTTCATTTATTATGGTTTTTGCCTTCGTTCTTGTCCATGACTTTTGGCTATCAAAAAGATAGTATGGTGAATCCGTTTTATTACTGATGCAAATGACTGTTACTGAAATTTCATTTTCAGCTAATGAAAAGGAATCTCTAAGCCATTTTACAGATTGATCAATAATATATTCAATTTGATCCTTCGGCCTTGTTATCGCCTTGAATGTATTGCTTGTCGGCTTTAGATTCTTTGCGTAGTTACGAAATCGTTTAAGCTTGAAATCGACAACGCTAGCGGTGAGAATCATAAATTCTTCTAGAAAACGCAGATACGATTCCTCAACCATACGCGAAAATGAAGCGCCGACTTCTTTGAATGCTTGAGCAAATAACGTTGCTAGCAACAACACAGTAAATATGATTTCATGCGTGGCTATATTATTAGCTATAAATTGCCATTCTGTACCCCAAACGTCCAAGATGAGAAAGTATGATCCAGCGACGGTTGGCAACAGGAACTGAGAAAACCTATGATTTACTGCTCTTGCCGCAAATCCAGTAATAAACAACCAACGCAAGAAACGATTCACCAATTACTTCCGATAATAAATCTAACAGTGGAGTAGACAGAATAGGCCAATAGTGTGCTACACAAAATCTGCATATTGCAGCTTGTCGATGTTCTGCGTAGCATGTCTGCAATTCCGTGTAGCATATCGCCCGCGACCTACAGGGCCACGGACTTTTGCCTACCCAAGCAGGAAACTATTCCGTACCAGAACCCGTGTCAAGCGAAATATCAAGCACCGCCCAACCCGAAACCATCCAGCGATTTTGGGGCAAATATCTGGCATTGCTGCGCCGTTATGGGATCGATCCGCGCGCGGAGCGATGGTATGTGCGACGGGCGGAGCTCTATATTGAGTCGGTGCAGGGGCGGCGGTTGACCGAGCACCGACCAGCGGACGTGAGCGGCTATCTTGCCGAGCTTGGCAGGCTAGGCAGACTGGAAGACTGGCAGTTTCGCCAGGCTGTCGATGCTATACAGAAGCTGTTGGAGCTGGTCGGGGTGTCCTGGCTGCAGGAGGTGGATTGGCAGTATTGGCTGGAGTCGGCACGTTCGCTGCCGGCCGATCATCCAACCATCGCCCGTTCACCCTCCCTGCGCCAAGGAGCGACTGCTGTCGTCGGTCAGGTGTCGCCAGCCAGACCAGGGGACAGTGGGGGCGCCGCCCTGGTGCTCGAGCGTCTGGTGGCGGTTATCCGCCAAAGAAATTATTCGATTCGCACCGAGGAGGCCTATCGGTCTTGGACGATACGGTTCCTGGCCTCTATCGGTGATCGGGATCCGCGGGATGCGGGTGCGGCGGAGGTGGCCAACTTTTTGGAGACGCTGGCGCTGCAGGGCAATGTGGCGGCAAGCACGCAGAATCAGGCGTTAAACGCCTTGGTGTTCCTCTACGGGCAGGTGCTGGAGCAACCCTTGGGCGAGATGGGCACCTTTCGGCGGGCTGTCGCGGCCCAGACGGTTACCGGTGGTGCTGACGCGCGGGGAGGTGGGGCGGTTGTTGGAGCATCTGGATGGGACCTATCGCCTGATGGCGTCGCTGTTGTATGGCACGGGGATGCGCCTGATGGAGTGTCTGCGGCTGCGGGTAAAGGATGTGGATTTCGAGTATCGGCAAATCCTGTTGCGCGACGGGAAGGGGCAGAAGGATCGGGTGGTGCCTTTACCCGACCGGCTGACCGATCCCCTGCGGGCGCATCTGGAGCGGGTCAAGGCGCTGCACGAGGCGGATGTGCTGGCGGGCTATGGAGAGGTCTATCTGACGTTTGCACTGGCCAGGAAATATCCGAGCGCGCCCAGGG
The DNA here is from genome assembly GCA_018435665.1 of Candidatus Thiosymbion sp. Classification (GTDB taxonomy): domain Bacteria; phylum Pseudomonadota; class Gammaproteobacteria; order Chromatiales; family Chromatiaceae; genus M0108. Next base: position 3,295 of record JAHDND010000049.1, read on the forward strand.
AGTGGGGCTGGCAAAACCTGTTCCCCAGCGGCAAGCTGTCGGTGGACCCACGCGATGGGACGACCCGGCGTCACCATCTGCATGAAAACAGCCTACAGAAGGCCGTGAAACAGGCGGCCACCGATGCGCGCCTGATCAAGCCGGCGAATTGCCATGCCCTGCGCCATAGCTTCGCCACCCATCTGTTGGAGTCGGGGTACGACATCCGCACCTTGCAGGAATTGCTGGGCCATGCGGATGTATCCACCACCATGATCTACACCCACGTGCTCAACCGCGGTGGCTAGGGGGTGCGGAGCCCGTTGGACGGCTTGTAGCTCGCCCTCCCCTGTCCGTCCAACAGACGGCAGGCGATGGGGCGCTGCTTCTGCTCCTCGGGGTCGCTGGTGTCATCTACGTAGAAGCGGGCGAGGATGTTGGTATAAAGGGCGATCATTGCCGGCCTTTCCCTTCATCTCGTCTCGCATCGCCTGTGCCACGTCGAACTCCGGAGCTTGTGAAAAATTCCGTTCCTGGTCAGTCACGGACGTGCTATCTCGTTGCTATTCAAGATGCCGAGAAGCCCGATCAGGATTTTTTTCACAGCCTCTGAGGGCTCATCATTACCGCCACCTCCAAACCACCTCCATCCATGGGCACCACTCATCCAGTTACTCCTCCCACCCTGGCCAGGGTCATCGACCCCGCCCTGCGGCGCAGCGCCCGCGCCAACGGTCTGGCCGGTCTCGCGCTGACCCTCGTCCTCGGTTTGGGACTTGGCCTGGTGGCGGACCTGGGGCTGGGGGCGGCCTTCATCCTCCAGGCCCTTGCCGCCTATGGGCTGGTTTTGCTCATCCTCTGGTGGTTCCTGCCGCTCCACTGGCCCCGGACCCGGCTGGGTCCTGCCAATCAGGTGACCCTGGGCCGGGGGGTGCTGACGGCCCTGGTCATCGCCCTGGGTGTCGAAGCGATGGGGATCGATACGGCGGGGATCGAAGCGGGGGAGGGGATGGGCTCGGGCGCCGTCCTGGCCTGGACCGCCCTGGCCCTGGCTCTATTGGGGACGCTGCTGGATGGCGTCGACGGCCACTTGGCCCGCCGCCTGGGCTGGGCCAGTCCCCTGGGGGCCCGCTTCGACATGGAGGTGGACGCCCTGCTTATCGCCGGGCTGGCGCTGCTGATCTGGACCCTGGACCGGGCTGGCCCCTGGGTGCTGGCCGCCGGGGCCCTGCGCTATCTCTTCGTGGCCGCGGGCGCCTTCTGGCCCTGGCTGCGCCAGCCCCTGCCGCCCAGCAAGCGCCGCCAGACGGTCTGCGTGGTGCAGATTCTCACCCTGACCCTGGCCTTGGTCCCCGTCCTACCCCCGGTATGGGCGAGCCGGGTGGCGGCCATCGGGCTGGTTCTGCTGCTGTGGTCCTTTGGCCTGGATATCGCCTGGCTGGCTCGCCAGGGTCGCCAGGATAGCCGGGATAGCCGGGATAGCCGGGATAGCCGGGATAGCCGGGATAGCCGGGATAGCCGGGATAGCCAGGATCACTGGGATAGTCGGAATCGCTGGGATGGCCGGAATCGAGGTAGGGACCAGGGACTTCCCGGGGACCGGGTCGGCCAGACGGAAGGCCTGGGGTTTTGGGGGGTTCTGGGGCTCCTCGCCGCGCTGGCGCTGCTCAACGCCGCCCTGAGCTTTCAGGCCCGCTGGCCCGGCCTGGGGGTCGAATGGCGCTGGGAACTGTCTCCCGAATTCGCCCTGCTGGTCCTGGCGCTTGGTCTGGCGACCGCGCTGCGGGGCAGCCCACGGTACCGCCCGCCGGGCCGCACGCGGGCCCGCCCGGCGCCGGTCCTGATCAGCCTTCTCGCTGGTCTACTCACTCTGCTGGTCCTGGGGCGTTACTTCGCGGTGATGGCACCGGCCCTCTATGGCCGCCCGGTCAATCTGGTGGCGGATGCGCGTTTCCTGTCCGATGTGGTGCCCATGATCCTGACCTCGGCGCCCTGGCAATGGCTGCTAGGCCTGCCCCTGGCCCTGCTGGCCGGGCTGGGGCTGGTCTTTACCGCCCTGCGCTGGGCCCTGATGCGGCTCAGGCAGGCCCTTGACTTCCCTGGACCCCGCCGAATCTTGATCCTGGCCGCCGGGACGGCTTGCGTGGTCTATCTCGCCGGGACGATCAGCCCGCGCCTGGGGTGGGAAGGGGGCTTCGCGCGCCCTCTGACCCTGGACCTGGCCGCGCAGATCCGGCTGGCCGCCCCCCTCCTGAGCGTGAAATTACCCACGGCGGTCGCGGAGGACCAGGTGGGGGCCATGGAGGACCAGGCTGTGGCCAGGGCGGGGCAGGCCATGGCTCAGGAAGAGCAAGCCGGGGCTTGGGCGGGGCAGGCCATGGCTACCGAAGAGCAGGCCATGGCCTCGACGGAGGGGCCTGTGCCACTGGCGACGGCGCCTGATCGGGTACAGGGTGTCCCTACCACCATCCCCTCAGCCGGGGAGGCGCAAGCAGGGGAGGCTTCGTTTGCGCGGGTCCGGGGCACCCAGGTGATCATCCTCTTCGCCGAGGCCTATGGCGCCGTGACTCTCGACCGGCCAGGGTTGGTGGTGGCCCTGGCGCCGGCGCGGGAGGAACTTGCCTCCGCCCTAGCAGCGACCGGGCGCACCGTGGTTTCGACCCGGGTGCGTTCGCCCACCTTTGCCGGCGTCTCCAAGCTCGCCCATGCCAGTTTCCTCACCGGGGTCGAGGTCAGTGAATATGACGCCTACGAACGACTCCTGGATGAGAAGCGCGAGACCCTAGTCCACCGTTTTGCCCGGGCCGGTTACCGGACCCTGGCGGTGATGCCAGGGCTGAAATACGAGGGCTGGCCCGAGGCCGCCTTCTACGGTTTCGACACCGTGCTGGACGCCCAAGCCCTGGACTACCGTGGCCCGGACTTCGGCTGGTGGCGCATCCCGGACCAGTTCACCCTGGCCCGGCTGGACGAGACGGAGTTCGCCGCCAGCACCGGTACTGGCCCTAGCACCGGCACGAGCATGAGCACTGGCACCGGCACCGGCACCGGCACCGGCACCGGCGCAGTCTCCAATCCCCCGCGTTTGGTGGTTATGGGCAACATCAGCACCCATGCCCCCTTCCACCCGCCACCGCCCTACCAGCCGGACTGGGCCAGGCTCCTCAGCGCCGAGCCCTTCGGTCCGGTCCCGCCCGGGGATCCGGAAGACGAGACCCAGGTCCGGGAGGCCTTGCTTGCGGACCCCGCCGGGGCCTATGCCAGGACCTTCGATTACTTCCTGCGGGTCCTGGCCGGTTGGCTGCGGCTGCGGGCGGACCTGGACCTGGTGCTGCTGATCATCGGCGATCACCAGCCCCTGGCCGCCGTCAGTGGCGAGGGGGCGAACTGGGAGGTGCCGGTCCACCTGATCACGGCACGGCCGGACCTGCGGGAGGCCTTCCTGGCGGCGGGTTTCGTCCCCGGCCTAGACCCCGGGACCCGGGTGCTGGGCGGCATGGCGGACCTGAGCCACCTGGTTCTAAGGGCCTTTGGTCCATGAAGCGGATCACTGTCCGTCATGGCATGGTCTTCGCGTCAGCCCCGGCTTCTGACGGTGGCCCAGCATCCGAGGCAGATGCCTCACCCGAGGTCCCCCTTGCTGCCAGCCCTGATACCTCCTCTGGCCTGGCCCCTGGCGCCGCCACGCTCGCCACCGCGGCCGTCATCCCCGTCGTCACCCCGGCCTTGGCCCAGGAAGCCTCGGGGCATCGCCCCTGTCAGGCGGAGGCCTACTGGCTCCTGGAGCCCGGCCAAGGGGAGATCCGCGCCGAGCCCTTGCCCGCGCCCCAGGCCGGGGAGGCGCTGGTGCGTACCCTCTACAGCGGCATCAGCCGCGGCACCGAGTCCCTGGTCTTTCGTGGTGAGGTGCCACCCAGCGAGTACCGCGCCATGCGCGCCCCGTTTCAGGCTGGGGATTTTCCGGGGCCGGTCAAGTATGGTTATTGCAATGTGGGGCGGGTGGAGGAGGGGCCGGAGGATCTGCGCGGGCGGCTGGTGTTCTGTCTCTACCCCCACCAGACACGCTTCGTGGTGCCAGTAGCGGCCCTGCACCTTCTGCCGGACGAGGTCCCTCCGGGCCGGGCGGTCCTGGCAGCCAATCTGGAGACCGCCGTCAACGGCCTCTGGGACGCCGCGCCACGCATCGGCGATCGCATCGCCGTCATCGGCGCGGGCGTGGTGGGGTGCCTGACCGCCTGGATGGCCGGCCACATCCCGGGCTGCCAGGTCGAACTCATCGACACCAATCCGCGGCGGGCCGCGGTGGCTGTCGCCCTGGGGGTGGACTTCGCCCTCCCCGCAGCGGCGACGCCCGAGGCCGATTGCGTGATTCATGCCAGTGGCAGTGCCGCCGGGCTGGCCCTGGCCCTGCGTCTGGCTGGCTTCGAGGCGACGGTGCTGGAGCTGTCCTGGTACGGCAGCCGGGAGGTAGCCGTGCCCCTGGGACATGCCTTCCATCCGCGCCGGCTGACCTTGCGCTCGTCCCAGGTCGGCAGCGTCGCCAGCGCCCAGCGGGCCCGCTGGGACCATCGGCGGCGGCTGACTCTGGCCCTGTCCTTGCTGACCGCGCCGGCCCTGGATCGCCTGATCACCGGCGAGGATGCCTTCGCCGACTTGCCGCGGGTCCAGGCGCGGCTGGCCCGGGAGCCGGGCGATACCCTGATGAACCGCATTCGCTATGACTGAGGAACCCGCCCATGTACAGCCTCTGCGTCCGTGACCACGTCATGATTGCCCACAGCTTCCGCGGCGAGGTCTTCGGCCCCGCCCAGCGCCTGCATGGGGCCACCTATGTGGTCGATGTGGAATTTCGCCGCCCCAGCCTCGATGCCGACCAACTGGTGGTGGACATCGGTCTGGCCAGCAAGGCCCTGCGCGCCGTCCTGGCCGATCTGGATTACCGCAACCTCGACGAGCATCCCGCCCTGGCGGGGCAGAACACCACCACCGAGTTCCTGGCGCGCTGGGTCTTCGACCGGATGGTGGCCCGGATCGCCGCCGGGGATCTAGGGGCGGCGGCCCTGGGTATCCGCTCCCTGCGGGTGAAGCTGCACGAGTCCCATGTCGCCTGGGCCGCCTTCGAGGGCGAACTGGAACCGGGTGCCGCATGAACCCTGCCGCGCCGTCAGCACAGATCCCCCGCGCCGCGCGCGAGGAGGCGGGTCCAGCGAGCCCTCCAGCACCTGGGGAGGGTCACCCTCATGGGGAGGCGGGTCCGGGCCCCCTATGGGCCCTGATCCCCGGGGACCTGGACAGCCCGACCGGCGGCTATCGTTATGACCGCCGCATCCTGGCGGGGCTTACCGCCCTGGGCTGGCGGGTTCGGTATTGCCCCCTGGATGCCAGTTTCCCCCTGCCCACCCCCGCGGCCCTGGCCGAGGCGGGGCGGGTGCTGGCGGCCATTCCGGACGGTGGCCTGGTACTGGTGGATGGTCTGGCCTATGGCGCCATGCCAGATCTGGCGGAGGCCGAGGGTCGGCGCCTGCGCCTGGTGGCCCTGGTCCACCATCCCTTGGCCCTGGAAACCGGCCTGTCCCCGGAACGGGCCGCGGCCCTGCGTCACAGTGAGATCCGCGCCCTGGCCCAGGCGCGGCTGATCCTGGTCACCAGCCCCTTCACCGCCCGTCTGCTCACCGGGGCGGAGGGCTGGGGGGTGGCCCCGGACTGGGTGCGGGTGGTGCAACCCGGCGTGGAGCCGGTCCTGGCCCCGGGCGGTGGCTCGCCCCATCCTGATGGTGGGCAAGCGGTTTCACCCGCCTTAGGGAATGGTGGGCAAGCGGTTTCATCCGCCTTGGGGAGAGGGTCTGGAATCACGATGATCTCCGGCGGTTTGCCGCCGACGCCAAGGCCCTTGCGGCTCCTATGCGTCGCCTCCCTCACCCCCCGGAAAGGGCATGACCTCCTGCTGCGGGCCTTGGCGGGGCTGAGCGCCTCTCCCTGGCACCTGGACTGCATCGGCTCCCTCGACCTAGATCCGGCCTGGGCCCGGGAGCTGTTCCGCTGGCGTGACACCTGGGGACTGGCGGAACGGGTGTCCTTCCATGGCCCCCTCGCCGCCGAGGACCTTGGCCGGCACTATGGGGCCGCCGATCTCTTCGTCCTGCCCTCCCGCTTCGAGGGTTACGGCATGGTCTGCGCCGAGGCCCTGGCTCATGGGCTGCCGATCCTCACTACCCGTGCTGGCGCCCTGGTGGATACGGTGCCGCCCGAGGCCGGTCTCCTGGTGCCCCCGGATGATCTGCCCGCCCTGCAAGAGGCCCTAAGGCGCTTGCTGACAGACGAGGCCCTGCGTCGCCGCCTGACCGCCGGGGCGCGGGCCGCTGCCTTGCGCCTGCCCACCTGGGAGCAAAGCGCCAGCGCCTTCTCGGCCGCCTTGATGGTGTTGTGACGGGGGTGAATGGGGGTGAATGGCTGAGAGATGGCGGTCAGATGGCGGTGAATGGCATTGGGAGGGCCGGATGATGGGTGATTTCAGCGCTGACTGGCTGGCGTTGCGGGAACCGGTGGATGCCCGGTCGCGGGCCGGCCATCTGGTGGATCGCCTCCTGGCCTATGGCACCACGCTCGGTCCCCGGGTCCAGGCACAGGTGCAGGCACAATCACAGGCTCAGGCTCAGCCAAATACACTGGCACAGATACAGCCAAAGACAAAGACAAAGACAAAGACACTGGCCCAAGCCCAAGCCCAAGCCCAAGCCCATCCCGCACTCCGTCCGCCCTGGCACATCCTCGATCTGGGCTGCGGTACGGGAAGCAATCTCCGCTACCTCGCCCCCCGGCTGGGTGCCGGCCCGGAGGAGAAGGCCTGTCGACACCAACGGTGGTGGTGCCTGGATAAGGACCCCCGGCTGCTGGCCGAATTGGAGCGGCGTACCCGGCCAACGGCCGCCTGGGCGGCTGAGCTGGACCTGGTGGTGCAGACCCAGCGTCGTGATCTGGCCATCGGTGTCGATCGCGATCTGTTCCTTGGGTTTGACCGAGATCCGGCCCATGGAATTAACCGGGATCCAGCCCCTGGAGTGGACCGGGATCCAGTCCGTCATTTTGATCGAGATATGTTCCTCCGAGTTGACAGGAATCCGGCCCTTGGAGTGGATCAAAATCTGGCTCCTGAAGGCGATCGAGATCCGATCCTCGGGATCCACATGGAGCGGGTCATCGGGGTCGATCAGGCATACGTCTTCGGCGCCGGGTACCCGCTCCCACCACCCCTTGGCCCCCGCACCCTGGTGACTGCCTCCGCCCTCCTGGACCTAGTCTCGGCGGACTGGCTGGCGGGTCTGTTGCGGGTGTGTGTCGGGTCGCGCTCCCCCCTCTTGCTGGTCCTGACCTACGACGGTCGGTTGGAGATCTCACCCGCTCATCCCCTGGATGGGACCCTGCTCGGTCTCTTCAATGCCCACCAGCGCCGTGACAAGGGCCTGGGGCCTGCCCTGGGGCCCACCGCCCCGGAGCGGTTGGCCGACCTGGCGGATGAATGGGGTTTCGCCCGGGAGTTCGGCGCCAGTGATTGGGTCCTGGGCCCGGAGGACGTGGCGCTGAACACGACGCTGATCGAGGGGTACGCGGCGGCCGCCAGGGATCAGGCGGAGACGGGGAGCGACGCCCCAGCGTTGATGCTCGCGATCGAGTCTTGGCGTGAGACGCGCCTGGCGCAGAACGCGGCCGGGCGGCTGCGGTTACGGGTCGGGCACCAGGACGCTCTCCTGCTGCCCGGTTTCACCCCTCACCAATAACCGTTGGGCATTCCCAGCCCAGCCCAGCCCAGCCCAGCCCACCCCATCCGCAGCGCAAAGGGGAGCCCGTGTGGAATTTGCCGCCCATGCCGTTTCCCAAACCAGTCCAGGGAGACCGGAATTGATCGGCGATGACCCTATGCGGCTCGCGGGCGCTTTTGCACCAGCAGCAGGTAGTTCACCCCCAGGTAGGGGGTGAAATGGAAGCTGCGGTCGAAGGGATTGACGCGCACGCCGGTGTGGTGGATCAGGTCGAAGGCCTCGCCCAGGCCGGCCAGGACCTCCGCCGGCTTGACCAGTTTGCGCCAGTGATGGGTCCCCTTGGGCAGCCAGCGCAGGACATATTCCGCGCCGAAGATGGCGATCACCAGGGCCGCCAGGGTGCGGTTGATGGTGGCCACCGCCATGACCCCGCCGGGTCGGACCAGGGCGCCGCAGGCAGCGAGAAAGGCGGGCAGATTTTCCACATGCTCCACGACCTCCATGTTGAGCACCGCGTCGAACTGGGCGCCCTCTTGCGCCAGGGCCTCGGCGCTGATCAGGCGGTAGTCCAGGTCCAGCCCGAGGCCCTGGGCGTGGAGTTCGGCGACGCGCAGGTTCTTGGGGACGACGTCGATGCCCGTGACCCGGGCCCCGAGGCCCGCCAGGGATTCGCTGAGGATGCCACCCCCACAGCCGATGTCGAGCAGGCGCAGCCCGTCCAGGGGACGGTCCGCGGCGGGGTCGCGGCCGAAGGCCTGGCTCAGCCGGTCGCGCAGGTAGCCGACGCGGAAGGCGTTGAGTTTGTGCAGGGGCCAGAAGGGTCCTTCCGTATCCCACCAGCGGTGGGCCAGGGCCTCAAAGTAAGCTACCTCGGCGGGATCGATGCTCGGGGCCTGCAAAGGGGGAGATTGCTCGCTGCCCAAGGGCGCGGGTCCCGGGGTGCGCCAGGCATCGGCAGCCGGGGAGGATGCGACCGCGGGGCGCAAAGGGGAAGGAAGAGGTGAAGTGTCAGGGGGAGTGACAGGGGAAGTGGGATCGGGGGTACGGGTGCTCACTGGCTGAAATCCTCCGGCTCATCCCGCGCCTCCGGCGGCGTACCCTCCCAGACGCGCAGTGGGTCCAGCTCACGCCAGCGGTTGACGATCTGGCAGAAGAGCCGGGCGGTCTGCTCCACGTCATAGAGGGCGCTGTGGGCCTCGTTGCTGTTCCAGCCCAGTCCGGCCATCTGGGCGGCGCGGGCCAGCACCGTCTGCCCGTAGACCAGCCCCGCCAGGGAGACGGTGTCGAAGACGCTGAAGGAGTGGAAGGGGCTGTTCTTGAAACCGGTGCGCTCCACGGCGGCCTTGAGAAAGCCCAGATCGAAGGCGGCGTTATGACCCACCAGGATGGCCCGGTTACAGCCGCTGCTCTTGACCGCCTTGCGGATCGGCACCAGGAGCCGGGCGAGGGCCTCCTTTTCCGGCAGGGCATCGCGGAAGGGGTGGTGGGGGTCGATACCGGTGAAGGCGAGGGCCCGGGGATCGATCTCCGCGCCGAGGAAGGGCAGGACGTGACAGTGCAGGGTGGCGCCAGGGAAGACCCGGCCCTCCTCGTCCATGCGGATGATGCTGGCGGCGATCTCCAGCAGGGCATGGCGCTGGGGGTCGAAACCGGCGGTTTCCACGTCCACGACCACTGGCAGGAAGCCGCGAAAGCGCCGAGCGATGTAGGGTATCTGGGCTGGTTCCATCATGGGCACAGGATAAGAGCCGCGTTCCTAATTGCAAAGCGATCGTTGCGACGATTGGGGGCGGGTGGCCGGGACTGCTATAGTGCCATCTTGACCGGCCTCCTGCGAGGTGAGGCGGGCAGTGAGGATTGGAGTGAGCATGCGCATCTTGATACCGGTCGCCAACCGGTTGGCCTGGCTCGTTTATTGGCTGCTGGTCGGCCTGGTACCGGGGGCTGTCGCCGCCGAGCGGGGTTTCCTGTACGCAATCGACGCCCCCGAGTCGGATGAGTCGCCCTGCTATCTCTTCGGCACCATCCACAGCGAGGACCCCCGGGTGCTGTCCCTGACCGCCCCGACCCAGGCCGCCTTTGAACGCAGCACCGTCTTCATCATGGAGGCCATTCCCGATGCCCAGGCGGTGATTCGCGCCATGATGGCCATGGTCTACACGGATGGTCGGGGGCTGGCCCAGGTGGCCGGCCGGCCCCTCTATGAGCGGACGGTCCAGGCCCTGGCTGAACGGGGCATGGCCGAGGAGGCGATCAAGGACTACAAGCCCTGGGCGGCCGCCACCCTGCTGGGCATGCCCGAGGCGAGCACGGGCGAATTCCTCGATATTCGGCTCTATAAGGCGGCCCTGACGGCCGGAAAGCAGGTCCAGGGTCTGGAATCGATCGAGGAGCAACTGGCGGTGTTCGATACCCTCAGCGAGGAGGACCAGATTGCCCTGTTGCGGGAAACCCTCGACGCCCGTTCCGACCTGCCGGAGGTCTTCGCCCGCCTGCTGGAGGCCTATCTGAGCCGGGATCTGGCCCGTCTCGAACGCCTTGGCGAAGAGTACTTGCGCCGGGGCGATCCCCAGTTGGCCGCGCGGTTCCGGCATGCCGCACTGGAGGCGCGCAATCAGCACATGACGGCGCGGATGCTAGCCTATCTGCGGGCTGGCGGTTGTTTCATCGCCATCGGGGCCCTGCACCTGCCCGGCGAGGGCGGGGTGCTGGCCCGGTTGACGCAGGCCGGATTTTCGCTCCGGGCCCTCGACTGATCCGCCGCGCCGAATCCGCCGGAAGGGCCTGGGTTGCTTGTGCTAGTATCCACCCATCCGACGCGGTCGGCGGAACAAGGTGCATCAAGGCGATGGAAAGACGTAATGTCATGACGAGAAACATGCTCCGGGCGGGAGGGTTGGTCCTCGCCGCCTTGGCCCTGGGTTGTTCCTCCATCCCCGAGGATCAGCGCGATCCCAAGGATCCTCTCGAGCCCTACAATCGGGCGATGTTCAAGTTCAACACGGACTTCGACAATGCCTTCGTCAAGCCCATCGCCAAGGGCTACAAGGCGGTCGTGCCCGAACCCGTGGATCAGGGCGTCACGAATTTCTTCAACAACATCGATGATGTGAATTCGGCGGTCAACAACCTGTTACAGGTCAAGGTCTCTCGCTTCGGCACGGATGTCGGGCGGGTGGTGGTCAATACCACCGTTGGCGTGGGCGGCCTCATCGACGTCGCCACCAACATGGGCCTGCCCAGTTACAAGGAGGACTTCGGCCAGACCTTTGGCTATTGGGGCGACGTGGACAGCCCCTATCTGGTGCTGCCTTTCCTGGGACCCAGCACCTTGCGCGACACCATGGGCATCCCCGGGAATATCATGGCCAATCCTTTCTTCCACGTCTGGAATACCAGCAAGCCCGCCAACTGGACCATGATCGGCCTCGATGTCATCGACACCCGTGCCGATTTGTTGAGTGCCACGGACCTGTTGGACACGGCGGCCACCGATCCCTATGCCTTCGTGCGCGATGCCTATCTGCAGAAGCGGCGCAACGCCATTTTCGATGGCAATCCCCCGCCGACCGCGGAGGAGGAGGACATCTGGGCCGAGGAGGACTCCACGGCCCCGAAGCCGGGCAGGAAATCCTGACGCTGGGCTGATATCAGTCACACTAGAAGGCTACAAAATCAGGCATTCTCTAGCCCCTCTCCCCACCTGGGAGAGTGGGGTGGGGAGAGGGGCGAATCGGGGGGATAGGGCTGACGCATTGCTTCAGCCATCGCACCTCAATTCACGGTGTCGCTGGATCGGCTGGCGTCTGCCGGGGCCAACCTGGATACCTCCCTGTAGGCTTGACGACCGCCTCCCTGCGGTCGACACCCCCGCCAGACGCTACCCGATCCTCCCCCCCTTCCATGCCCAAAATGCAATGTGGCGTCTGTAAGGCTTTACGCAGCGGCCGGGGCTTCCTCCTTCGCAAGCAGGCGCCATCCGATGGTTTCCCCGGCACGCAGGGGCCTGACCTGGCTGCCACCAAAGGCGTAGCTTTCCGGGACCTGCCAGGGCTCCCGCCGCAGACGGATCCGCTCGGTGTTGCGGGGCAGGCCATAGAAGTCCGCGCCATGAAAACTGGCGAAGCCCTCCAGTTTGTCCATCGCCCCCGCCTGATCGAAGACCTCGGCGTAGAGTTCGATGGCGGCGTGGGCGCTGTAGATGCCGGCGCAACCGCAGGCGCTTTCCTTGGCCCCGATGGCATGGGGGGCGCTATCCGTACCGAGAAAGAACCGGGGATGCCCGCTGGTGGCGGCCACCACCAGGGCCTGCCGGTGGCGCTCGCGTTTGAGGACCGGGAGGCAGTAGAAGTGGGGGTGAATGCCGCCGACCAGGATGGCGTTGCGGTTGTAGAGCAGGTGCTGGGGGGTGATGGTGGCGGCCAGGGTCGGCGGCCCCTCCCGGACCAGGTCGGCGGCATCCGCCGTGGTGATGTGTTCGAAGACCAGGCGGAGCCCGGGAAAATCCCGGAGCAGGGGGAGCAAGGCGTCGTCGATGAAGCGCCGCTCGCGGTCGAAGACGTCGACCTCCGCCGCCGTCGCCTCGCCATGCACCAGCAGGGGCATCCCCACCTCCTCCATGGCGGCTAGGACGGGGTAGAGGTTCTCCAGCCGGTTGACGCCGTTCTCGGCGTTGGTCGTGGCCCCGGCCGGGTAGAGCTTGGCGGCCATCACGATTCCTGACTCCTTGGCCTCCCGAATCTCGGCGCTTGCCAGGCTGTCCGTCAGATAGAGGGTCATGAGGGGGGTGAAGTCCAGCCCCGCTGGCAGGGCCGCGAGGATCCGCTCCCGGTAGGCGCGGGCCTGGGCCGTGGTCACCACCGGCGGTTTGAGATTGGGCATGACGATGGCCCGGGCGAAACGGCGCGCCGTGTGCGGCAGCACCGCGGCCATTCCGGCCCCGTCACGCAGGTGCAGGTGCCAGTCGTCCGGGCGCGTGAGGGTGAGGATGTCGGTCATGGGGATGGCAGGGAAGCGAGGCGGTAAGTGAGCGGGCGGGGTTGAGGGCAGTCCTGGGGGACGGTCTTGGGGCGATCCTGGGGGAAGTTGGTCGAGGGGTACGGTCATCGCACCGCAATTTTCGGTTTTCCCGGCCCCCAGCCATGCTGAACAGAAATCTGAAGTTTAGTGGTTTTGAAGGGTCTCCCCTGGCAATGACTTAGGGCCTCAGGGTTTCGGTGGCGTTTGCGCCAACCTGGGCAAAACCCCCGGAAACTCCCCCCACCTGGCCGCAGAACCCCTCTAAAAGTGCAAAACTTCAGCAGATATGAGACGGCTATGAAAAGGCCGGGGCGGCCAATGGGCCGCCCCGGGAGATGCTACAGGATCTGATGGGGTTCAGGGGACGGCGGTTATTTGGCGGTGCCCCCCGTGGCGGTGGCCGGCGCCGGGGTGGCGGCGGTCTCGGCACTGGCCTTGTTGCCGGCCTTGGCCTTGCAGTAAGCGGCTATGGTCTTGCCGTCGGAACGGGTGTAGCCCTTGGTCCAGGTGCAGGCGGGGTTGCCGGCACAGGCGGTTTCTTCGAGTCCTTTACAATCCGATGCTGCCTGGACCGTCATGGAAGAGAGGGCGAAAACAGCGGCCAAAACAGCGGGACAAGTGGTGCGCATCATGACATAACTCTCAAAAAAATAAGTAGATACAACCTTGTTCAGTGAGTACTACGTTTTCCCACCGCGTCAAGGTTAAGGGAATAGCCCCCCCTTAATCCAATAATTATTATTTATCCGGACTGGTGCTGGTAGCCTTCAGCCCGGTCGACAGGCGCAGATAGTTACGGTGCAGACGGTCCGTTTGCCGCCACAAGGCCTCCAGGTCGCCATCGTTCTCGATCAGATCGTCCGCCCCGGCGCGCCGGGTGGCGCCACTGACCTGGGTGGCGAGGATCTGGCGCACCTCGGCCGCGCTGAGACCATTGCGCCGCATGACGCGGGCGATCTGCTGCGCCTCGGGAAGGTCCACCACCAGGATGCGATTGGCGATAGCCGTCCAGCCGGTCTCGAACAGCAGGGGAATCACCAGCACGGCGTAGGGGGCATCGACCTGGCGCAGTTCCTCCGCCAGGCGGGCGCGGATGAGGGGATGAAGGATGGCCTCCAGCCGGCGGCGCGCCGGAGGGTCGGCGAAGGCCAGGCGGCGCATGGCGGGGCGGTCCAGGCTACCGTCCGCGGCGATCACCCCGGGGCCGAAGGCGGCGGCGAGGGCGGACATGGCCTCGCCCTCCGGCTGGGTGAGGGCATGGGCGATCAGGTCGGTGTCGATGACTGCGGCGCCCAGTTCCGCCAGGCGGGTCGAAACACTGGTCTTGCCGCTGCCGATCCCGCCGGTCAGGGCAACCACCAGGGGTGGGCGGCTAACTCGCATGGGTGGGCCCGCCGCACTCGCTGTGGAGTAAAGGCAGCCGGTGTCCCAACAGGCCGTCTTCCACGCCGGGGCCCGGCATCGCTCAGCCCAGTCCCGACCAGTGCAGATAGGCCCCGCTAATGGACTCACCCCAGAGCAGGCTGATCCAGCCGGCGGCGGCCAGATAGGGGCCGAAGGGCAGGGGGGTATGGCGATCTCGGCCGCTGCGGGCGAGCAGGATCATCCCGATCACGGCGCCGACGACGCTGGACAGGATCAGGATCAGGGGCAGGGCCTGCCAGCCGAGCCAGGCGCCAAAGACGGCGAGGAGCTTGAAGTCGCCATAGCCCATGCCCTCCCGACCGGTCGCCAGTTTGAAGAGCTGGTAGACCATCCAGAGAAAGAGATAGGCCAGGGCGGCGCCCAGGATCGCCTCGCTGGGTGTGACGAACCAGTGGTCCAGGCTGATCAGCAGTCCCAGCCAGAGCAGGGGCAGGGTGATGCTGTCCGGAAGCAGCTGGGTGTCGAGGTCGATGAAGGCCAGGGCGATCAGGCCCCAGGTTAGCAGCAGGGCGGCGGCCGCCTCCCAGGTGAGGCCCAGGCGCCAGACGACCAGCACCGAGAGCAGGGCCGTGAGGGCCTCCACCAGGGGGTAGCGTGGGCTGATGGGCTGCTGGCAGGCCGAGCAGCGCCCGCGGAGCAGGAGATAGCTCAGCAGGGGGATGTTTTCCGTGGCCCGGATCCGGTGGCCGCAATGGGGGCAATGGGAACCGGGCCTGGCCAGGGACAAGGGTGACGACGGTTCCGCCGTTGAGGCCGGGGGAGGGGCGGAGGGTGAGGCGGTAGATATGGCCGCGGAGGGGCCGTTGGTCGTTTGCCCCACCGCCGCCGCTTCGGCTTCGGCCCGTGCCTTGGCCTCCGTCTCGGCCTCGGCCAGCTGCGCGCATTCCCGCCGCCACTCCGCCTCCATCATCAACGGTAGGCGATGGATGACGACGTTGAGGAAACTGCCCACCGCCAGGGCGAAGAGGGCGACGACGGCATACAGCAAGGGCGGGGTCTGGGTGAGGAGTTCGAGGGCTGACATGGGAGATCCTCAGGGGCTGACCGTCATCTTGCGGGGCGTCATGGCCGGGAGGGACTCATTCCTTGGTCACGCGGTTGACTTCATCGAGACTGGTGATGCCGGCCTTGACCTTTCGCAGCCCGGATTGCCGCAGGTCGAGGACGCCCTCGGCCCGGGCCTGTTCGGCCAGTTGGATGGCGTTGCCCCCCTCCATGATCAGGCGCCCCATGGCATCGGAGACGGGCATCACCTGATAGATACCGATACGCCCGCGATAGCCCTGGTGGCAGTGTTCGCAACCCACTGGCTTGAAGATCGTGAGGCCTTCCTCGATCTCCGCCGGGGTGAAACCCTCCTCCTGCAAGGCATTGCGGGGGATCTTGTCCGGCTTGCGGCATTTGCGGCAGAGGCGCCGGACCAGGCGCTGGGCCATGATCAGCAGGACTGAGGAGGCGATGTTGAAGGGCGGCACGCCCATGTTGGCCAGGCGGGTCAGGGTCTGGGGGGCGTCGTTGGTGTGCAGGGTGGACAGCACCAGGTGGCCGGTCTGCGCCGCCTTGACCGCGATCTCCGCCGTCTCCAGGTCGCGAATCTCACCCACCATGATGATGTCCGGGTCCTGGCGCAAGAAGGCGCGCAAGGCGGCGGCGAAGGTCAGGCCTGCCTTGGGATTCATGTTGACCTGGTTGATCCCCGGCACCTGGATCTCCACCGGGTCCTCGACGGTGGAGATATTCACGTCCGGCTGGTTGAGGATGTTCAGGCCGGTGTAGAGGGTGACGGTCTTGCCCGAGCCGGTGGGGCCCGTGACCAGGATCATGCCGTAAGGCTTGTGGATGGCGCGGAGAAAGGCGGTCTTCTGCTCTTCGTCAAAACCGAGTTCCTCGACGCCCACCAGGGTGGCCCCGGTCTCGAGGATACGCAGCACCACCTTCTCGCCATGGAGGGTGGGCAGGGTATTGACGCGGAAGTCGATGTCCCGGGTCCGGCTGAGTTTGAGCTTGATGCGCCCGTCCTGGGGCACCCGGCGCTCGGCGATGTTCATGCGCGACATGACCTTGAGCCGCGCCACCAGGCGATGGGAGATGTTGACCGGCGGCGAGGCCACCTCGTGCAGCATGCCATCCTGGCGGAAGCGGATGCGGAAGGTCTTCTCGTAGGGCTCGAAGTGGATGTCGGAGGCGCCGCCGGAGATGGCGTCGACGAGGATCTTGTTGATGTAGCGCACCACCGGCGCCTCATCGACGTTGAGCTCCTCTTCCGCGCTCACATGCTCCTCGGCCGCGGCCAGGTCGAGGTTGACCAGGTCGGAGGCCATGATCTGGCCCATGACCGAATGCTCGGATTCATGGAGGCGGTTGATGGCCTTCTCCATGGCCCGCGCCAGCTTGTCCTCCTCCACCAGCACCGCCTCGGTGGTGAGGCCGGTGTTGAAACGGATCTCGTCCAGGGCCTCGTGGTTGGTCGGGTCGGAGAGGGCGACGAAGAGGCGGGTCCCCCGGCGGTGGATCGGCAGGGCCCGGTGCTTGAGCACCAGCCTCTCGTTCACCAGGTCCAGGGGGAGGTTGGCGACATCGATCGCCTTGAGGTCCAGGAGGGGCACGCCCAGCTCCTCGCAGGTCACCAGGGCGATGCGACGGCTGTCGAGGATCTTCTCCTCGACCAGGTACTGCACGAAGGGCTTGCCCCGGCGGGCAGCGTCGGCGAAGGCGCCCTGGGCGCGGGCCTCCGTCAGCAGCTTTTCACGGACGAGGCTGGAGGCGAGACCGGAGAGGGGCGGGGGGGCGGGGCTGGCCATGGGGTTGGGAGCTGGCCGCGGGCGTCAGGCCCCGGCGCCAGGGCCAGGGCTGGCACCGGGGCCAGGATTCACTCCGTCCTGCATGCGGGGGAAGGAGGCACCTCAGCGATTGACCGAAAAGGCCAGGCGCACGTTGTTGGCCACCAGGCCGTTGTCCTTTTGCTCGCTCTCGTTGAGATAGAACTCCAGGACCGTCTCCCGATTCATGAGCATGTCCTCGGTCACCTCGTCCGCCACCTCGTTGGCATGACAGAAGACGCTGGTGAAGGGCGAGCCCTCGTCGCGGGGGTCGGTGATCCACAGGTTGGAAGAGATCTGGTTCATGAAGCGCAGGAAGCCATAACCCTTTTCCGGGAACCACTTGGTGCAGACACCGCGGACGCAGGAGCCGGGCTTGCCCCACTCGTTGCGGGGCTCGTAGGAGATGGGCAGCAGGTCCGGGATCATGTAGCCGGAGTAATAGGCGTCCACTTCCTGCTGGAGCTGGCGGGAGACATTCTTGAAGCCGATGAGCTCCACGCGGCAGCCGGTGTTCTGCAGGGCGTTGACCACCTGCAGGAAGTCGCCATCGCCGGTGACCAGCAGGACCTGGTCGAGCTTGCCGGCCTGGAGCATGGCGTCCACCGCCATGTCGAGATCGGCGTTGGCCTTGGTGGTGACATTGCCGCTGTCATCGGTGTAGCGGCGCACGTATTTGACGGTGATCTTCCAGCCAAAGTCGCGCACCATCTGCTGGTAGGCGCGGGATTTTTTGGCGTATTCCGGGTCTTCGCGGGCGCGCTCCAGGTCGAAAGCCAGGTAGGTGTTGAGGCGCTGGATCATGCCCTGATCGCGCGCGGCGAAGCGGCGCAGGACGTCGTAGCGCATTTGATAGCCGCCGTTGTAGCGGACGTTCTCGGCGTCGACGAAGACGCCAATTCGCATGTGTGAGTTCAAAATTAGCCTCATGAAACAAAAGCGACGGGGAGCCGGTGGCATCCCCGTCGATAGGACGTAAGGACATCTTCCCTGGTCAAGCGTTGGTGACAACGGGGCCGCCGGATGCTCCCTCTGCCTGTCGATAACCGGCGCCCATGATGGGCCGGGGACCAGTGCGGATCAAGGCCCGCCCTGGTCCCGGGCGCGACCGTCAGCGATTGGCCCGGTTCTCGATCAGCTCGTTGACCACCGTCGGGTCGGCCAGGGTCGAGGTATCGCCCAGGCTGTCGATCTCGTTGGCGGCGATCTTGCGCAGGATGCGGCGCATGATCTTGCCGGAGCGGGTCTTGGGCAGGCCAGGGGACCACTGGATCAGGTCGACGATGGCGATGGGGCCGATCTCGCCGCGCACCAGGGCCACCAATTCCTTCTTCAATTCGTCGGTACCCTCGACCCCGGCCATGGGCGTGACATAGGCATAAATGCCCTGGCCCTTGATGTCGTGGGGGTAACCGACCACCGCCGCCTCGGCGACCTGCGGGTGCAGGACCAGGGCGGACTCGATCTCGGCGGTGCCCAGGCGGTGGCCGGAGACGTTGAGCACGTCGTCGATGCGGCCGGTGATCCAGTAGTAACCGTCCTCGTCGCGGCGGGCGCCGTCACCGGTGAAGTACTTGCCGGGGTACTGCTTGAAGTAGGTGTCGATATAGCGCTGATGGTCGCCGTAGACGGTGCGCATCTGCGCCGGCCAGGGCTGGGTGATGACCAGGGCGCCCTCGCCGGGGCCATTGACCGGGGTGCCCTCCGCCGGGTCCACCAGACCGGGGACCACGCCGAAGAAGGGACGGGTGGCCGAGCCAGGCTTCAGGGGGGTGGCGCCGGGCAGGGGGGTGATGAGGTGGCCACCGGTCTCGGTCTGCCACCAGGTATCGACGATGGGGCAGCGCTCGTCGCCGACCACGCGGTGATACCACTCCCAGGCCTCGGGATTGATGGGCTCGCCCACGGAACCCAGGATGCGCAGGCTCTTGCGGGAGGTGGACTTGACCGGGCCCTCGCCGGCGCGCATCAGGGAGCGGATGGCGGTGGGGGCGGTGTAGAAGATGTTGACCTGGTGCTTGTCGACCACCTGCCAGAAGCGGGACATGTCCGGGTAGTTGGGGATGCCCTCGAACATGATCGAGGTGGCGCCGTTGGCCAGGGGGCCGTAGACGATGTAGGTGTGGCCCGTGACCCAGCCGACGTCGGCCGTGCACCAGTAGATCTCGCCTTCCTGATAGTCGAAGACGTACTTGTGGGTGGCGGCGGCGTAGACCAGGTAGCCACCCGTGGTGTGCAGGGCGCCCTTGGGCTTGCCGGTGGAGCCGGAGGTGTAGAGGATGAACAGCGGGTCCTCGGCGTCCATGGCCTCGGGCGCGCAGACCGGGTCGGCGGCGGCCATGGCCTCGTGGTACCAGACGTCGCGGCCCTCGGTCCAGGCGACGTTGCCGCCGGTGCGCTGGACGACGAGGAGGGTGTGGACGTTGGGGCACTCGTTGAGGGCGGTGTCGGCGTTCTTCTTCAGGGGCACGTTACGGCCGCCGCGCACGCTCTCGTCGGCGGTGATGATGACGCGGCAGTCGGCGTCGAGGACGCGGTCGCGCAGGGAGTCGGGGGAGAAGCCGCCGAAGACGATGGAATGAACGGCGCCGATGCGGGTGCAGGCGAGCATGGCCACCGCCGCCTCGGGGATCATGGGCAGGTAGATGCAGACCCGGTCGCCCTTCTTGACGCCCTTGGCCTTGAGGACATTGGCCAGCTTGCAGACGTCGGCATGGAGTTCACGGTAGGTGATCTTCTTGTCGACGTTGGGATCGTCGGCCTCCCAGATGATGGCGACCTGATCGCCACGGCTGTCCAGGTGCCGGTCCAGGCAGTTGTAGGAGACGTTGAGTTGGCCACCCTCGAACCACTTGATGTAGAGATTCTCGGGGTTGTAGCTGTAGTCCATCACCTTGTCGAAGGGCTTGCTCCAGGTGATGAACTGGGTCGCCTGCTCCGCCCAGAAGCCGTTGGGGTCGTCGATCGACCGCTTGTACATGGCCTCATACTGCTCGGCGTTGATGTGGGCCTTGGCGGCGATATCCGCGGGTACGGGGTAGGTGTTGATCTCCGACATGGGATCCAATCTCCTGATCTGAGGGGTGAGTGAAAACCGCCCGACTGGCGAAGGCCGGGGCGGAAGAGCTAGGCCCGGTAGACGGCTGTTCCGCGGCGGGTCAACCGGGATTCGTGAGGCAAGATACCTCTTTTTATGGTCCGCACCGGGCGGCGCTCAGGCCGACCGGCATCTTCCTCGTCTCCTCCGAACCCTGGTGGATCGATGCAAAGCTCTCCCGTGGTCCCCGGCGCGGGGCGAAGGCGGGGACGACTGGGGGCTAGCAACGAAGCGAATCAAGTCTAAACCCTTGGCATTGCCTTCGCTAGCACTTCGCTGGCCTAGTGTCCCGAGGGGCGGTCGGAGCGGGGCTCAAACCAGGAATTCCCGAAGGGGCACGCCCTGGCCGGCATCGCGATGGGCGGCCTGGGCGAGGAAGAGTTCCCCGGCGGCCAGGGCGTCACTGAGGGCGTTGTGGGCGCCGTAGCGGGGCAGGTTGTAGCGGGCGCCCAGGGCGTGAAGCCGCAGATCCTTCCCCTTGAAGGGGATCTGCCGCTGCTGGAAGTGGCGCAGGGCGATGGCCTGGGTATCGACGATGGGCGCCAGCAGGGGGCCACCGAAGAGGCGCCGGCAGGCCAGGTCGATGAAGGCCTCCTCGATCAGGGAATGATGGGCGAGCAGGACCTTGCCCTTGAGGGCGATGAGGAATTCCGTCAGGACGTCCTCCAGGGGGGCCCCGGTGGCGGCCTGATCGTCGGTGATCTGGTGGATGACGGCGCTGGCCTCGGGGATCGCCTGCTTGGTGTGGACCAGCCGGTGGCGGGCGCTGGCGAGATCGAGGTGATCGCCGTGGAGGTTCAGGTAGCCAAAGCTGAGGATGTGGTCCTTCTTGCTGTCCAGGCCGGTGGTCTCCAGATCGACGGCCAGGAAGTCCACCTGGCGGTAGTTCGTCGCCGGGTCCGGGAAGGGGGCCGCCAGGTAATCCGCCAAGGGCCCCGGCGGGACCCGGCGCAGGTACCAACGCCGGCGAAATTCCAGGGTGAAGGGCCAGACCATGGCGGCTTAGCCGAAACGCCCGGCCTGGTAACGCTGTTCCAGGGTGTCTTGCAGGGAATTGATCACGCCGAAGGCGTCCTTGAGGTGACCGCGCTCCAGGCGCGACAGGGAGTCCGGGGAAAGGTAGTTGTCGGCCGGGCGGCCCTGGCGGAGTTGCTCGGCCTGGTGGCGCAGGCGCAGGGCGCCGATGAACTCGAAGGCGTCGGTCAGGTTGTCGGCCCCCTCCTGACTCACGGCCTTGGACTTGGCCGCTTGCGCCAGACGTTCCAGGGTGTTGACCGCGGGCTGGCCGGTGCTCAGGGCATAGACCCGGGCCAGGTCGATGATCGGGACGATGCCGCGGTGTTTGATGTCCAGGGTGTTGTCGTGTTCGCCGCCGCTGATCAGGACGAAGTTACGGAAGAAGCCCAGGGGCGGACGGTGCTTGAGGGCGTTGGCCACCATGTAGGCGATGAAGATGCGGTTGGCGCGGCACAGATCGAGGATGTATTCCTGAAGTTCCTCGGCCATCCCGGCGGGATCGTGGATCGGCCGCATGTCGAAGAAGATGCTCGAATGCATCAGGGCCAGGGGCTCGGGTTTCTCGATCCAGGTATTGAAATACTTGCGCCAGATGCGCAGGGGTTGACGCCACTTGGGGTTGGAGGCCATGACCTCGCCGGGGCAGTAGACGTAACCGCAGGCGTTGAGGCCGTCATTGACGTAGCGCGCCAGGGCGGCGAAATAGACGTCATCCTCCGGCTTCATGTGATCGGCGATGAGCAGGGCGTTGTCCTGGTCGGAGTGGGAGGACTGCTCGCGCCGCGCCTGGGAGCCCGCGGTCATCCAGGCATAGGGTACCGGCGGCGGGCCCAGTTCGGCCTCCGCCATCTCCAGCAGACGGGTGGTTATGACGTCGGTGACGGCGCTCACCGCCTGGCCGACCTGATCGGTGGTGGCGCCGCTCTGGACCAGGTGGACTTGCAGGTCGGTGATCTTGCTACTGAGGGCGACCAGGGCCTCCAGGTCCCGGGCCTTGCGGATGTCACCGACCATGTAGACCGAGTTGGCGCTCTGGAAGCGCACCAGGTCCGAGGTGGAGAGCATGCCGATGACCTTGCCGTCCTCCAGCACCGGCAGGTGGTGGACGTTCAGCCGCGTCATGGTGATGAGGGCGTGAAAGGCCAGGGTCCCGCTGGCGATGGTATGGAGGTTGGCGGTCATGATGTGGCTGACCGGTTCCTCGAAGGAGAGACCGGCGGCGATGCAGCGACTGCGCAGGTCCCGGTCCGTGACCAGACCCGCCAGGCGCTCCCCCTCCATGATGAAGATGGAGGAGACGCGGGACTCGGTCATGATCCGCGCCGCCTCGCGGATACTGGCCTCGGGTGGGATGCTGATGACCTTGCGGCCGGTGACGAAGTCGCGGATGTTGACCGTCAGGAGGTTGCCGCCGCTGGTGATCTGGTCGGTCTGGACCAGGTTCAGGGCCTTGCGCAAGCGGTCGCGCTGGGAGTGATCGAAAAAGGCGGCGAAATCCGGGTACTCGTCACGCAGCCGGGTCAGCTCGACGCAGGGCAGCAGATAGCAGAGGGTATCCTCGACGGTGGTGCCGGTGAATTTGAGGCCCAATTCAGCCGCCTGGCAATCCATGGCGCACAGGTCGCCCTCAGCGAGCTTGCTGACCAGGTCGCCACTGGGATTGCACAGCTCCACCGCGCCCCGGCGGAGGATGTAGAGATAAGGCTGGTCCGGATTCTTGGGGGGGAAGTCCACCCCGCGCCGGAAATAACGGACCTTCAGCTTTTGGGGCAGGCGATCCAGGACCCCCGCGGGCAGGAGGGCGAAGGGGTGATAGTTGGCCAGGAAATCACGAATTTCGAGCAGTTCCACGTCCATGGTTCAGGTCCGGGAAGCGGGATTAAAGGGCCAACCATACACGAAGAGGGTGACGGCTTGCCACCACGGATGGAGGATTGAACGGTACGCGGGGCCATGCGCCCTGCCACCGCCGGCGGAAGGTCCCGCCGGCGCGGTGGGTGCTCCTGGGCTTAGCTGGTCTTGGTCGAGGTGCTGGCGGATCGGGACGCGGGTTTCCGGGCGGGCGCCGCCTTCGCGCCTTCGGCGTCAGCCTCGGGAGCACCGGCCGGGGTGGATGCCTCGGCGCTCGTCGGCGCCTCGGCGGGGGCATCCGGGGTGGCCAACAGATTGCCACCGCTCGCCGCCAGGGTCTTGGCGCGCTCCACCGCCTCGCGGGCCTTGTTCTCCGCGGCATTCAGCCGTTCCTGGGCCTGGCGCGCCTCCTCCAGGGCGTGGGCGGCCTCGCTCTGCTCCTTGGCGCTGGCCTGGGCCAGGGCCTGGGCGGTGCGGGCCTGGGCCTCCGCCGTCTTGGCCTGCGCCCGCGCCGTCTCCGCCTGGGCGGCGGCCGTCTCCGCCTGGGCCTGGGCCTCCTTCTCCAGTAAGGCCTGGGCATCGGCGATCTTTCGGGCGGTCTGGGCCATGATCTCCTGACGGGCCTGCTCGATCTCCTTGTGGGTCGCCTCATTGATGGTGGCGATCTCCGCCTGAGCCTCGGCCTTGACCCGTTCGATCAGGGCCTGGGCCTCGCGGCGGGTCTGTTCGGCGTGCTCGCGGCTCTCGCTGGCCTGCTTGAGGGCACTCTGGACCTCGGCCTGGGCCTGGGCGGACTTGGCCTGGGCCTCGGCCTGAAGCTGCGCCGCCAGGGCCTCGGCCTTGGCGGCGCGGGCCCGGGCGGTAGCGGTCTCGGCCTGGGCCTCGGCCTGGGACCGGGCGACCTTCTCCTGGGCCTGGGCAACCTCTAGCTGGGCCCGGGCGGCCTCGGTCAACTCCCGGACCAGGGATTCCAGTTGCTTGAGAGGTTTTTCGTTGGGGGACATAGGTTTCTCCTCGTTCTTGGGTAGGGGCTGGCGTCCAACCGCCACGACCGCGACCTGCCTTCGGGTTCTCGCTCCGGGGAGCCTGAAGGCACCCGCTACGGACAGTGGTCGTGTTGGCTGGAGAAGCTGCCGGTGATGGTCAGGGACTAGGGTGATGGACAAGGGTCGCGAGGCCGGCGCGGTAAATCCCCGCGGGGGGCTGATACCCACCGGGGCACGGACGGAAAGATGAGGTAATGTTACGGGATTTTTACAGCTGTTTGCGAACAATCGCTACAAGTTTCCGTCCAGATCGCTTCTGCCTCTCCATGGGGGCATTGCAGATATACCTATCGCATTTAAGTTCTCGGCATGGTGTAAGGGAGGGTCGGGTGGCGTCTGGCGGGGGTGTCGATCGCAGGGAGGCGGTCGTCAAGCCTCCAGGGACCTATTCACGGCGTCCCCCGCCAGACGCCACCCGACCCGCAAAAACCGAAATTGAGGTGCGAGAGGGATAAATTTTAGGTTTTCCCGGCAACCCCCCAAAAAAAACCCCGCCAAAGCGGGGTGAGGCCAGGCCCGGGACCCTTGCGGGACCAGGGACCTGAAATCGGGCGGACCCCGAGGGGTTCGCCAAGTAGATTGAGCGGCTCTTAGTGGCCGGTGGCCGCACCCGCGCCCTTGGGCACGCGAATGTCTTCCACCAGATGCTGGATGTGCTCCGGCGGTGGCGCGGTGGCGCGAGAAACGGCGATGGCGACGATGAAGTTCACCAGGGCGCCGATGGCGCCAAAGGCCTCCGGCGAGATGCCCATGAACCAGTTGGCGGGGATATTGGCCGCCATTTCCGTGCCCTTGACGAAGAACCAGCCCTTGAACCAGAAGATGTAGATCAGGGTGGTGCTGAGGCCGGC
Source organism: Candidatus Thiosymbion sp. (assembly GCA_018435665.1). Lineage (GTDB taxonomy): Bacteria > Pseudomonadota > Gammaproteobacteria > Chromatiales > Chromatiaceae > M0108. Next base: position 28,156 of record JAHDND010000049.1, read on the forward strand.
GATCATGCCGATGATGGCGCCGAGTCCATTCGCCCGCTTGTCGAAGATGCCCATCATCAACACCGGGAAGATGGAGGAGGCGGCCAGGCCGAAGGCCAGCGCCACCACCTCCGCCGCGAAGCCTGGTGGGTTGATGCCCATGTAGCCCGCCACCACGATGGCGCCCGCCATGGCGATGCGTCCCGCCAGGAGTTCCGATTTTTCCGAGATGTTGGGGGCGATCATGCCCTTGATCAGGTCGTGGGAGATGGCCGAGGAGATGGCCAGCAATAGCCCGGCGGCGGTGGAGAGGGCGGCGGCCAGGCCACCGGCGGCCACCAGGGCGATGACCCAGTTGGGCAGCCCGGCGATCTCGGGGTTGGCGAGGACCATGATGTCGTTGTCGACCTTGGTCATCTCGTTGCCCTTCCAGCCGAAGGACTCGGCCTTGGGCTTGAAGGCCTCGCTCTTGTCGTTGTAGTACTGGATGCGACCGTCGCCGTTCTTGTCCTCCCAAGCTAGGAGGCCGGTGGTTTTCCAGCGGTTCATCCACTCCGGCACCTGGGCGATCTCGACGTTGCCGGCGGCGTCGCCGACCTTGCCGACCTGAATGGTGTCCATGAGGTTGAGGCGCGCCATGGCGCCCACCGCCGGGGCCGTGGTGTAGAGGATGGCGATGAAGACCAGTGCCCAACCGGCGGAGGAGCGGGCGTCCTTGACCTTGGGCACGGTGAAGAAGCGGATGATGACATGGGGCAGACCGGCGGTACCGATCATGAGGGAGAGGGTGAGCAGGAAGATGTTGAGGGTCGAGCCCTTCTGCGCCGTGTAGGCGGCAAAGCCGAGGTCCGTGACCACCTGGTCCAGTTTGTCCAGCAGGAGGACGCCGCTTTCGGTGTGGGTGCCGCCAAGGCCGATCTGCGGGATGGGATTGCCGGTGAGCTGCAGGGAGATGAAGACGGCGGGCACCGTGTAGGCGATGATCAGGACCACGTACTGGGCGATCTGGGTGTAGGTGATGCCCTTCATGCCGCCAAGCACGGCGTAGAAGAAGACGATGACCATGCCGATGATGACGCCGGTCTCGAAGCCCACTTCCAGGAAGCGGGAGAAGGCCACGCCCACGCCCTTCATCTGGCCGATAACGTAGGTGAGGGAGGCGACGAGCAGGCAGATGACGCCCACCAGGCGGGCCGTTTGGGAGGCATAACGGTCGCCGATGAATTCCGGAACCGTGAATTTACCGAACTTGCGCAGGTAGGGGGCCAGGAGCAGGGCCAGCAGGACGTAGCCGCCGGTCCAGCCCATCAGGTAGGCGGAGGCGTCGTAACCCTGGAAGGCGATGATGCCGGCCATGGAGATGAAGGAGGCCGCGGACATCCAGTCCGCCGCGGTGGCCATGCCGTTGGCGACCGGGTGCACGCCGCCGCCGGCGACGTAGAACTCACCCGTTGAACCCGCGCGGGTCCAGAAGGCGATACCGAGGTAGAGCGCGAACGTCGCGCCCACCACCAGAAAGGTCCACATTTGCAGTGTCATGGGAGGCGATTCCTCTGAAGGGGAAGGGCTGGGAGGCTGAGGCTGGCGGAACCGGGGACGGGCCCCGGATCACTCGTGCACATCGAATTTCTGATCAAGGGCGTTCATGCGCCAGGCGTAGAAGAAGATCAGCAGAATGAAGATGTACATCGAACCCTGCTGGGCGAACCAGAAGCCCAGCTTGTAGCCTCCGATCGAGACGGTGTTGAACGTGTCGACCAGGAGGATGCCGAAGCCATAGGAAACGACGAACCAGATCACGAGCAGGATGGAGAGAAGGCGGAGATTGGCCTTCCAGTAAGCGGCACGGTTCTCGGGTGTCATGGAGAACGACTCCTCGTCTGTATTAGTTTTGATAGTTGGTGTTGGGGAAACCGGATCCCTGCACACGAGGCCGGTCAACCAGGTGGAAATTGCCTGGCCGGCATGGGGATGGCAGTTGGGTCCTCCTCGCGATTAGTTTTTGCCCCTTCAGCCCTGCCACGCCGTGGGGTTGTTTGTCATTGTTATTTCGCAATCATGCCCCTGTCAATGCCCTTGGCCTTTCTGGACGCGGCTGGAGACAGGGCCTATCATGCGCCGGTCCGCACCAGGGCAGTGGGAAAGACACTGGCGACCTGGCGCCTGGGGATCATGGTTCCCGGGCACCGCTTCGTTGCTCCCCCTGATCCTGTTCCTTTGAAAATGCTAACGCGGACAGGGCGGATCGCCATGGATCACCGATCGACTGGTCGCCTTCATGCCGTTCCCGAAGGGTACCAAGGTCAAAGACCTTCCACCCTGGTTACCACTGTTTTCCTTCCGAGATGAGGAGGTTTTCCCGTGTCCGTTGAAGCCTGGGGCCAAATTCGGTCAAACCCGAAATTTCAGACCTTCGTCAAAAAACGTAACCGTTACTCGATCATCATGTCCATCCTGGTGATCTTTGCCTATTTCGGTTTCATCCTCTTGATTGCCTTCGACAAGGCCTTCCTGGCGCAGCAGATCGTGCCGGGGGGCGTCATGTCCCTGGGCATCCCGCTGGGGGTCGGCGTCATCCTCTTCACCATCGTCCTGACCTGGATCTATGTGCGCCGGGCCAATACCGAGTTCGATGCCGAGGCCGAGGCCATCCTGGAGGAGTCCACCAAATGAATCCCGTTGTCACTACCCTGATCGCGGTCGTCGCCATCGCCCTCATCGGCTTTTTCGGCACCGCCTTCGGCGCCGGTCCCGACACCGGCCAGACCCAGCAGCAGGCGACCAACTGGACGGCCATCTCCATGTTCGCCGGCTTCGTCCTCGTCACCCTGGGCATCACCAAGTGGGCCGCGGCCCGCACCCGCTCCGTCGCCGACTTCTACACCGCGGGCGGCGGCATCACCGGCTTTCAGAATGGCCTGGCCATCGCCGGCGACTACATGTCCGCCGCCTCCTTCCTGGGTATCTCGGGCCTGGTGTTCGCCAACGGCTTTGACGGCCTCATCTTCTCCATCGGCTGGCTGGTCGGCTGGCCGGTGCTGACCTTCCTCATGGCCGAGCGTCTGCGCAACCTGGGTAAGTTCACCTTCGCCGACGTCGCCTCCTACCGTTTCGCACAGACCCCCCTGCGCAGTTTCGCCGCCACCGGGACCCTGGTGGTGGTCGCCTTCTACATGATCGCGCAGATGGTCGGCGCCGGGCAGCTCATCAAGATCCTCTTCGGCCTAGAGTACATCTACGCCGTCATCCTGGTCGGCGTCATCATGATGATGTACGTCCTCTTCGGTGGCATGACCGCCACCACCTGGGTGCAGATCATCAAGGCCGTGCTGCTGCTCGGTGGCGCCACCTTCATGGCGATCATGGTCCTGCTCCAGTTTGGCTTCAGCCCCGAGGCCCTGTTTGCCAAGGCGGTGGAGGTCAAGACCGGTCTGGCCGCCGCCACGGGTAAATCCGCCGAGGAGGCCGCCAAGGCCGGCGCATCCATCATGGCCCCGGGTGGCCTTATCAATGATCCCATCTCCGCCATCTCCGTGGGCATGGCCCTCATGTTCGGCACCGCCGGTCTGCCCCACATCCTGATGCGCTTCTTCACCGTCCCCACCGCCAAGGAGGCCCGCAAGTCCGTGGCCTGGGCGACGACCTGGATCGGCTACTTCTACATCCTGACCTTCATCATCGGCTTCGGCGCCATCGTCAACCTGATCCCCAACCCGGGCGAGTACTTCGTCAATGGTGATCTGGCCAAGGGCCTCAACGGCGGCGGCAACATGGCGGCCGTGCATTTGGCCAACGCCGTGGGCGGCAACGTCTTCCTCGGCTTCATCTCCGCCGTGGCCTTCGCCACCATCCTGGCGGTGGTGGCCGGCCTGACCCTGTCCGGCGCCTCGGCCGTGTCCCACGACCTCTATGCCTCGGTCTGGCGTCATGGCAACGTCGACTCCGACACCGAGCTGCGGGTCTCGAAGATCACCACCGTCGCCCTGGGCATCATCGCCGTCCTGCTCGGCATCCTTTTCGAGAAGCAGAACGTCGCCTTCATGGTCATGCTGGCCTTCACCATCGCCGCCTCCGCCAACTTCCCGGTGCTGTTCATGTCGGTGCTGTGGAAGAACTGCACCACCACCGGCGCGGTGGTGGGTGGCACCGTGGGTCTGGTCATGTCCGTGGTCCTGACCGTCCTGTCCCCCGGCGTCTGGGAGGCGACCCTCGGCAATCCCAAGGGCAGCGCCTGGTTCCCCTACTCGACGCCGGCGGTCTTCTCCATCACGTCGGCCTTTGTCGTGATCTGGATCGTTTCCCTCCTGGATCGCAGTGCCCGGGCGCAGAAGGAACGCGCCCTCTATCCCGACCAGATGACCCGGTCGGAGACGGGCGTGGGCGCCGCCGAGGCCTCGGCCCACTAGGCAGCGCCTTGACAGGCCGGGACGCCTGAAGAAAATGCCCGCCATTGGCGGGCATTTTCGTTGGGGGAATCCGGTCGCGAGGGGCCGATCTTCCCGGCGTGACCGATCGGCGATCCGCCGCGGCCATTCAATAACCGGCGTTTCGCCCCGATATGGGAGGGATTCCCGGGGCTGCCCTCCTGATCGACGAACTTCTTAATCTTTCGCGGCCAGACTATCCGAGCGGATCAAGCTATGCGCTATGTAAGTACCCGCGGGGGCGTGGCCCCCATTGGTTTCGCCGAGGCGGTGATGATGGGCCTGGCCACGGACGGTGGCCTGCTGGTCCCGGCGAGCCCCCCGCGCCTGGACGACGACACCCTGCGGGCCTGGGCCAAGCTGCGCTTTCAGGACCTGGCCCTGGAGGTCATGACCCCCTTTGTCGGCGATGCCATCCCGCGGGCCGACCTGGCCGATCTGATCGAACGCTCCTACGCCACCTTCAGCCACCCGGAGGTGACGCCCGTGGTGCGCCTGGGGGATCAGTGGCTGCTGGAGCTCTTCCATGGCCCGACGGCGGCCTTCAAGGACGTGGCCCTCCAGTTCCTGGGCAACCTCTTCGAGTATCTGCTGGAGCGGGACGGTGGCCGTCTCAACATCGTCGGCGCCACCTCGGGGGACACGGGGTCGGCGGCCATCGCCGGGGTGCGCGGCAAGGCGCGCATCCAGATATTCATCCTCTTCCCGGACGGGCGCGTCTCGCCCATCCAGGAACGGCAGATGACGACGGTGCTGGACCCCAATGTCCACACCATCGCCATCCGCGGCACCTTCGACGACGGTCAGCGCATCGTCAAGCAGCTCTTCGGCGACCTGGACTTCAAGCGCGAGTTGAGCCTGGGCGCCGTCAATTCCATCAACTGGGCGCGCATCCTCGCCCAGATGGTCTACTACTTCTACGCCTGGGCGCGGGTGACTGGCGGTGACCCCTGTCATCCGGTCAGTTTCGCCGTGCCCACCGGCAACTTTGGCGACATCTTCGCAGGCTACATGGCCAAGCGCATGGGCCTGCCGGTGGAGCGCTTGATCATCGCCACCAACCGCAACGATATCCTCAGCCGCTTCGTCCATACCGGCGTCTACGCCGCGGGGGAGGTCTACCCAACCCTGAGCCCGGCCATGGACATCCAGATCGCCTCCAACTTCGAGCGTTATCTCTATTATCTCGTCGACCAGGACCCGGTCGTGGTAAGCAGCTACTTGGATTTCCTGGGCCGTGAGGGGAGGATGGAGGTGGCGAGCCATCGGCTCGACCGGGCCCAGTCTCATTTCGACGCCGTGGCCGTCAGCGATGAGGCGACCCTGGCCCAGATCCGTGAGACCTACGAGCGTCTGGGTTACATCCTCGACCCCCATACCGCCACTGGGGTGCGGGCCGCCCAGGGCCGGACGGATGTGATCTGCCTCGCCACCGCCCACCCCGCCAAGTTTGCCGAGGCCGTGACCCAGGCCATCGGCCGGGAGGCCGAGCCCCCGCTGGCCCTGCGAGGGCTGATGGAGAAGGAGACCCGCTGCGCCCATCTGGAGGCCAGCGAGGCGGCCGTCCGCGCCCACATTCGCGCTACCCTGGCCAAGGTCGACCCATGACCCATCCCGGCGCTAGCTGTCCCCCAGGCCACCGGCAGGAGCGGGCCCCCGCCATCCTCATCCTGGATACCACCCTGCGCGATGGGGAGCAGACCCAGGGCGTCTCCTTTTCGCCGGAGGAAAAGCTCAACATCGCCAAGGCCCTGCTTGAACTGGTGCAGGTCGACCGTATCGAGGTCGCCTCGGCGCGGGTCTCCCGCGGCGAGCAGGCCGCCGTCGCCACCATCCTCGACTGGGCGCGGGCCGCGGGGCTGGATGGCCGAATCGAGGTCCTGGGCTTCGTCGATCGCGGCCGCAGCGTGGACTGGATCCGCGAGGCCGGCGGGCGGGTGCTGAACCTCCTGGCCAAGGGCAGCCTCAAGCATTGCCAAGGTCAGCTCGGCAAGACCCTGGAGGAGCACGCCCGGGACGTGCGCGACGAGATCCGCCTGGCCCGGGACCGGGGCCTGGCGGTCAATATCTACTTGGAGGACTGGTCGAACGGCTATCAGGATAGCCGCGACTATGTCTACGGCCTGGTGGAGCGCCTGGCGGACACGGGCCTGGGCCATGTCATGCTGCCCGATACCCTGGGGGTCATGACCCCGGAGGCGGTCGCCGCCGCCATGAGCGACATGATCCAGCGCTTTCCGGGGCTGCGCTTCGATTTTCACCCCCACAATGACTATGGCCTGGCCACCGCCAACGTCCTGGCCGCGGCCCGGGCCGGGGCGGCGGCGGTCCATTGCACCGTCAATTGCTTGGGCGAGCGCGCCGGCAATGCCTCCCTGGCGGAGGTGGCCGTCAATCTCCGCGACCACCTGGGGATGAGGCTGGCCATCGACGAGACCCACCTGGCTCGGGTCAGCGAGCTGGTGGAGTCCTTCTCAGGCAAGCGCATTGCCGACAACGCCCCCATCGTCGGCGAGGACGTCTTCACCCAGACCGCCGGAATCCACGCCGACGGCGACCGCAAGGCCTGTCTCTACCATACCCAGCTCAGCCCGGAGCGCTTCGCCCGCCGGCGCAAGTACGCCTTGGGCAAGCTGGCCGGCAAGGCCTCCCTGGCCAAGAACCTGGAAAGGCTGGATATCAGCCTGTCGGAGGAGAATCAGCGCAAGGTCCTGCAACGGGTGGTGGAACTGGGTGACTCAAAGAAGACCATCACCACCGACGACCTGCCCTTCATCATCGCCGAGGTCCTGGAAAGCAAGGACTACAATCACGTCCAGTTGCTGGCCTGTAACCTCAGCAGCGCCATCGACCTGCCCTCCACCGCCAGTATCCGCGTGCGCGTCGGCGCCGACATCCACACCGCCGCCGGCAGCGGCAACGGCAGCTTCGACGCCTTCATCAAGGCCCTGGCCAAGATCCTGCGCCGCCATGGCATCACCCTGCCGGCCCTGCTCGACTACGAGGTCCGCATCCCCAAGGGGGGTCGCACCGACGCCCTGACCGAGTGCATCATCACTTGGGCGGAGGACGGCGGGGCGGTGCGGACCCGCGGTATCCATACCAACCAGGTCTTTGCCGGGATCACCGCGACCCTGCGGCTGGTGAATCTGCTCATTCACCGTTCCCCCGAGCTGGTAGCGGCCCTGGGGGCGGGGGAGGGGGGGCAGGCCGGCACCGAAGGTTGAGCGGGTGCCCCCGCCAAGCAGGGAGGGCAGGTCGGCGCCGAGGGTTGAGCGGGTGTCCCCGCCAAGTCCGGTGACCCGACTGAAGGCAGGCCAGACCTGGCCTGGCCTGGCCTGGCCTGGCCTGGCCTGGCCTGGCCTGGCCCGGGCGGTGCTTGTGGCTTTTCGGCGCGTTCTGATGGAAACTACTCCCGATAGGTTGATATTCCGCGCGGGAGCCGGGACCCTGGGTCCGGCTGGCATCCGGCGCACCACCCCCTTCCCCCCGGTGGCGAGACGATGCGAACGACCAATATCCCTTCCCTGCTGGCGGCCGGTCTGCTGTTCGCCCTCCTGTCCCCCGGGCCGACCCAGGCGGCCGACCGCGGTCCGGTTACCGTCAAGGACGCCCTGGGCAGTTCCGCGGCCAAGGGGGGCGATGCCAAACCCGACAAGGTCTTCACCGAGGCCATGCGCAGCCAGGACCCCCACCTGCTGACGGCCTCGGGTCAGCGTTACGAAAACGGGGTCGGTGTCGCCCAGGATGTTGACAAGGCCCTCAAGCTCTATTGCCGCGCCGCCGGGATGGGCGATGTCGACGCCCAGTACCGGCTCGGCCATATCCATGCGCATGGGCGGGGCGTCAAGCGGGATCCGGAACTGGCCGCCGCCTGGTTCGCCGAGGCGGTCAAGGGCCGGCATGCCCTGGCGGCCACGCAGCTCAAGCTCCTCAAGGTCAAGGCCGAACCCAGACGCAAACCCTCCTGCGCCCCCGCCGGCGGTGTCGATACCCGGATCGTCCTGCGCCCCCACCCGGCCACGGGGGAGATCGCCAAGCTGGTGCATAGCCTGGCGCCAAATTACCGCCTCGATCCCAGCCTGGTACTGGCGGTGGTCGAGGTGGAATCGAACTTCAATCCCCAGGCCCGCTCGCCCAAGGACGCCCAGGGCTTGATGCAGCTCATCCCCGCCACCGCGGAGCGTTTCGGGGTCGCGGATGTCTGGGACCCGGAGCAGAACCTCAAGGGTGGCATGGCCTACCTGCGCTGGCTTCTCGACCGCTTTGAGGGCGACCTCAAACTGGCCCTGGCGGGCTATAACGCCGGCGAGGGGGCTGTGGAAAAGCATGGTGGGGTGCCGCCTTACGAGGAGACCCAGGCCTATGTCGCACGCATCCTGCGCCGCCTGGGTATCGAGGAGGCGACGGTGAAACCGGACCAGGAGACCAGTTAGGTCTCTTCCTGTCCCCCAGTCTGGTTGCGCTCATCCGGCTCCGGCGGCCACCGTGCGCCGCCCCCCCTTGCTTGAAAAACCGAGTGTTTTGCTTTAGTTTGAGGCCACAACCCTGCTGGGGGTGCACCGCGCTGGCGAACCAAGGCCAGACGTGGCGCTGAGAGAGACCCTTGGAACCTGATCCGGGTAATGCCGGCGCAGGAAAGCGGGCCCGATGATCACCCATGCCGACGCTGCCGCGGTCCGTGAGTCATTGCCGGCCTGCCCTATATTCTCTCCCTGCCTCCCCCCAGCCCCTGGTCAATCCGGATTCCCCGGGCTAACCGTCCCCGGAGCAGGCGGCCGAGGCGGCTCGATTGGGCCCCTGACCCCGCTCCTGGCCATCGAGGTCTGATGTCATGAGCGCCATTCCCCAGGATTTCATCTCCACCACGGCCCGCCTGTCGGAGGCCGTCACCCGCCCCTTCGCCCGCTCGCGCAAGATCTATGTCCAGGGCTCCCGCCCGGACCTGCGAGTGCCCATGCGCGAGGTGAGCCAGACCCCGACCCAGACCCAGAACGTCCCGGAGGAGAATCCGCCGATCTATGTCTATGACACCTCGGGCCCCTATACCGACCCCGCGGCCCGCATCGACCTCCTCGCCGGCCTCCCCGACCTGCGCGGCCCCTGGATCGCGGAGCGCGGCGACACCGAACGGCTCACCGGCCCCAGCTCCGCCTACGGCCGCCAGCGCCAGCGGGACCCCGGCCTGGCCCACCTGCGCTTCGAGCATCTGCGCGTCCCGCGTCGCGCCAAGACCGGGGCCAAGGTCACCCAGATGCACTACGCCCGCCGCGGGCTGATCACCCCGGAGATGGAGTTCGTCGCCATCCGTGAGAACCAGCGCCTGGATGAGCTGCGCGCCGACCCCCGCTACGCCAAGCTGCTGCGCCAGCATCGGGGCCAGGGCTTCGGCGCCCGCCTGCCGGAGAGCGTCACCCCGGAGTTCGTCCGCGCCGAGGTCGCCGCCGGCCGCGCCATCATCCCCGCCAACATCAACCACCCGGAGCTGGAGCCCATGATCATCGGGCGCAACTTCCGTGTGAAGATCAACACCAATATCGGCAACTCCGCCGTCAGCTCCAGCATCGAGGAGGAGGTGGAGAAGATGGTCTGGTCCGCCCGCTGGGGCGGCGACACCCTCATGGACCTCTCCACCGGCAAGCATATCCACGAGACCCGCGAGTGGATCCTGCGCAATGCCCCCATGCCCATCGGCACCGTGCCCATCTACCAGGCCCTGGAGAAGGTGGACGGCAAGCCGGAGGAGCTCACCTGGGAGATGTTCCGCGACACCCTCATCGAGCAGGCCGAGCAGGGGGTGGATTACTTCACCATCCACGCCGGGGTCCTGCTGCGCTACGTGCCCCTGACGGCGGATCGGGTCACCGGCATCGTTTCCCGCGGCGGCTCCATCCTCGCCAAGTGGTGCCTGGCCCATCACCAGGAGAACTTCCTCTACACCCACTTCCGCGAGATCTGCGAGATCATGCAGGCCTACGACGTGGCCTTCAGCCTGGGTGATGGCCTGCGCCCCGGCTCCATCGCCGACGCCAACGACGCCGCCCAGTTCGCCGAGCTTGAAACCCTGGGCGAGCTGACCAAGATCGCCTGGGAGCATGATGTCCAGGTCATGATCGAGGGCCCCGGCCATGTGCCCCTGCACATGATCGAGAAGAACGTCACCAAGGAACTGAGGGATTGTTACGAGGCCCCCTTCTACACCCTGGGGCCCCTGATCACCGACATCGCCCCGGCCTACGATCACCTCACCTCCGCCATGGGCGCCGCCAACATCGGCTGGTACGGCACCGCCATGCTCTGCTACGTCACCCCCAAGGAACACCTGGGCCTGCCCAACAAGGAGGACGTGCGCGATGGCATCATCGCCTACAAGATCGCCGCCCACGGCGCCGACCTGGCCAAGGGCCTGCCCGGCGCCCAGGTGCGGGACAACGCCCTGTCCAAGGCCCGCTTCGAGTTCCGCTGGGAGGACCAGTTCAACCTGTCCCTGGACCCGGAGCGCGCCCGGGAGTACCACGACGAGACCATGCCCCACGAGGCCCACAAAGTCGCCCACTTCTGCTCCATGTGCGGCCCCCACTTCTGCTCCATGAAGATCACCCAGGAGGTGCGGGACTATGCCGAGGCCCAGCGCATCGGCGATGTCGAGGCGGCCCTGGCGGAGGGCCTGAAGGAGAAGGCGGCGGAATTCCGCAAGGAAGGGGCGCGGATCTACCAGGCGGTCTGATTCCCCCATGAATAACGACCTACTGCTCCCGGCGCTCCTGGCCTTGCTGATCGTCTTCGTCCTGGCCGTCGGTCTGGGCAGGTGGATTCATCGGCAGGAGAGACGGCGTGGCCTGATCGAGCAACGCGATCAGCCCCTGGTCGGCGATGGGATCGGCGGCGCCTTCGGTTTCATCGGGGGTTCCGCCGCCTTTCTGCTGGGCGTGCTGATGTTGACCTCGATCGATCACTTCAAGGCCACGGAGGAGATCGCCCGGGCCGAGGCCATTGCCTACTCGGCGGCCTACGACGCCACCGCCGCCGCCCCCGCGGAACTACAGCCCCAGATCCGGCGCGATCTGGCGTGTCTGATGCGATCCGTCGTTCAGGACTCCTGGAGCGCGGTGGCGGCGGAAGACCTCACCGGCGACGAGAATACCCAGGCATGGACGCTTCGGGCCTATGCCACCCTCAACGCCGTTGAATCCGAGCGCTCCACCGAACAGGCAGCGATGGAACGTATCGAGGATGGCCTGGCGGAGGCCGTGAAAGCCGGACAATCCCGGTTGCTTTCGGCCAGGGCGTCGATGCCCATGCCGTTGTGGGTCGTCGTCTATGTCAGTCTGTTCATCGTATTTCTGGTCGTGACCCTCTTGCTGCGACCCTATCCCCCTTTCGAGTCCCTCGCTCTGGGGAGCATCCTCATGCTGACGGCGGCAATGCTCTGGACCCTCGCCGCTTATCAGGCACCCTTCAACAAGAGCGATGGGGTCTACATCGCCCCCGAGGCGCTGGAGGCGGTCATGACCCGTCTGCGGGATGTCTATCCGGGCCCGGTCTGGGAGCCCTGCGAGCGGCTCGCCACCTCCGAGCCGGGTTGAGACTGACTCCGCCAACTCTCTTTGAAGCGGGAGCGGTAAAGGCGGTCGCTGAGAGGGAGGAAGGCCCAACGCCTCTTGTCTTGTCGGCCTTACCCAGGGGCCGCTAAGATCGCGGGCAAGGCCGGGTTGTCGCGCCTAACCTCACCCTTTTCCTTTTCGGAGCCCTTGCCGTGGATCAATCCCCTTCTCCCTCTGATCTCAACCCGTTCCAGGCCTGGAGCGACCAGTGGCGCGCCTTTGGCTCCGCCTGGGCCAAGTGGTGGCTGCGACCTCTGCCCCAGACGACGGGGACCTCGGGGATGCCGGCCCTGCCGCCCTTCGGCGAGATCGCTCAGCTCCCCTTGCAGGTACCGCCCGCGCTCTTCGGCGCCCTGGTCGACCCCCAGGCCATGACCGAACTCAATGCCCGATTCCTGCCCCGCATGCAGGAATTGTGGACCGCGGCCAGCGAGGCCCTGGTCAGTGCCGGCGGACCCGCGGGATTCGCTGGACCCGGGGGACTGGCGGGGCTGACAGGGGTTCCCGGTATGGCCGGTATGGCCGGTATGGCTGGGATAGCCGGCATGGCCGGGGCGATGGGTCCGGCAACCGGGGGGGCGCAGCAAGTAGGTCAAGCTGGCCAGGCAGGCCAGGCAGGCCAAGCGGGTGGCTCGGGGCGAGTTGGCCAGGTGAGCCAGGGCGGCTCAGCCGCTAAATCTGACAAGTCCGGCCAGCCGGGAGCGATCCCCACCGCGCCGCCGGTGCGGGAAGTGGTGCCCGTCCCCCCGGGGGACCGGCGCTTCAAGGCGGCGGAATGGAGCGACCAGCCCTATTTCTCCCTGGTGAAACAGTACTACCTCCTGGCCTCGGAGTATCTGACCGCGCTGGCGGAACTGAGCCCCGCCACCGGTCAGGACAAGTTGCGCCTGGCCTACCTCACCCGCCAGTATGCCGATGCCCTGTCTCCGGCCAACTTTCCCGCCACCAACCCCGAGGTCCTCAAGAAGGCCCTGGAGACCCAGGGCAAAAGCCTGGCCCAGGGGTTGAACAACCTGCTGACCGACACCCGCCATGGGCGCATCACCATGAGCGACGCCTCGGCCTTCGCCGTGGGCCAGAACCTGGCCATCACCCCCGGCCAGGTCGTCTTCCGCAATGAACTGATCGAACTCATCCAGTACACCCCGACCACCGAGCACGTCCATGAGCGGCCCCTGCTCATCGTGCCGCCCTGCATCAACAAGTACTACATCCTCGATCTCCAGCCCAACAACTCCTTCATCCGCTGGACCCTGGAGCAGGGACAAACGGTCTTCCTCATCTCCTGGCGCAACATCACCCCCGAACTGGGACAACTCGGCTGGGACGACTATCTTGAGCAGGGGGTGCTGACGGCCATGGATGTCGTCACGGCGATTACCGGCAGCCCGACCCTCAACACCCTGGGCTTCTGCGTCGGCGGGGCCCTGCTCACCAGCGCCCTGGCGGTGCTGGGTGCTAGGGGCGATACCCGGGTCAACAGCCTGACCCTGCTGACCACCATGCTCGATTACGAGGACCCCGGCGAGATCCGGGTCTACGTCTCGGAAGACATGCTCGCCATGCGCGAGTCCAGCCTGCACGGCGGCCAGATCGTCCAGGGCGGCGAACTCGCCGGGGCCTTCGCCAGCCTGCGCGCCAACGACCTGGTGTGGAACTACGTGGTCAAGAACTACCTCAAGGGCGAGACGCCGCCGCCCTTCGACCTGCTGCACTGGAATGCCGACTCGGCCAACCTGCCCGGGCCCATGTACGCCTATTACGTCCGTAACTTTTACATCGACAACAAGTTGCGCGAGCCCGGCGCCCTGACCATGCTGGGGGCGCCCGTCGACCTGGGCGCGGTCAAGATGCCGGCCTACATCTATGCCAGCCGCGAGGACCACATCGTGCCCTGGCCCAGCGCCTACCGCAGCACCGGGTTGCTCGGCGGCGAGGCCACCTTCGTCCTCGGCGCCTCCGGCCACATCGCTGGGGTCATCAACCCCCCGGCCAGTGGCAAGCGCAACTACTGGACCCATGCCGGCACCGCCGCCGCCAGCGCCGACGACTGGTTCGCCGGCGCCGAGAGTCACCCCGGCAGTTGGTGGCCCCACTGGGGCCAGTGGCTGGCCAATCTTAGCGGGGAGCGGGTCCCGGCCCCCGCGGCCCCCGGCAACGACCGCTATCCGCCGCTGGGAGCCGCCCCCGGCACTTACGTGCTGGCTCCGGGTGGCTAACCCAGGCAGCCGCCTGCCCCTATCTGGTCCAGCCGGCCGCCCTAGCCGCTCCCCTGCTCGTGATTGGCCAACCCACGAGCACGGGGATCCCGCCTCGGAGAATCCCCCACCCATGACTACCTTCCGCGCCTTCTTCGCCCCGCCGCCGCTGGTTCTGGTCCTGGTCGGGGGCCTGGTGCTGGGGTTTTCCCTCCCGCCCGTGGGGTCGCAATCCCAGAAGGCTCCCCCGGACCTGCCGGTCATCGTGGCCGAGGCGCGGCTGGAGGCCTTCGCCGATCCGGTGGAGGCCCTGGGGACGCTGAAGGCCCTGGAGTCGGTCAACCTCACCGCCAACGTCACCGAAACCGTTTCCGCCCTGCATTTCGACGATGGCCAGCGGGTGGCGGCCGGGGAGGTGCTGGTGGAGATGACCAGCGCCGAGGAGCATGCCCTGCTGGTGGAGGGCCAGGCGCGGGTGGCGGAGGCGGAGCGTCAGTTCGACCGGGTCAAGGCCCTGGTGACCCAGCGCGCCGCCTCCGAGTCCCTGCTCGACGAGCGGCGGCGGGATCTGGACGCGGCCCGGGCCCAACTGGTGGCCATCGAATCCCGCCTGGAGGATCGGCTGATCAAGGCCCCCTTCGCTGGCGTCATCGGCCTGCGTAACATCAGCCCCGGCGCCCTGGTGCGTCCCGGCGATCTCATCGCCACCCTGGACGACGACAGCCGGATGAAGCTGGACTTCGCCCTGCCCAGCCGCTACCTGCCGGACCTGCAACCCGGGCTGGTCATCCAGGCGCGCACCCAGGCCCTGGGGGAGCGGGTATTCAGCGGCGCCATCGCCGCCATCGACAGCCGGGTCGATCCCGTCACCCGCGCCGTCCAGGTGCGCGCCCTGCTGCCCAACCCGGACCGGGACCTCAAGCCTGGCCTGCTCATGCAGGTGGAGGTGCCGCGCAACCCCCGCCAGAGCTTGGCTATCCCCGAGGCCGCCCTCTTGCAGCGCGGCAAGGACCATCGGGTCCTGGTGGTGGGGACCGGGGACCAGGTCGAGGAGCGGCGGGTGGTGATCGGCGCTCGCCGACCGGGCAAGGTGGAGGTCACCACCGGGCTGACGGCGGGGGAACGGGTCGTCACCCACGGTACCGACAAGGTCCGGCCCGGCCAGGTCGTCCGGGTCCTGGCCGTGGACGATGGCAGCCGCTCCCTGAAGGAATTGCTGGATTCCGCCCCATGATTCGCCAGGTGAATTCTCCTAGCCTGGTCCTCCTGCCTCCCATTAGCGTGAAAGTCACGGGAAAAGCTTTCATTTTCAGGGGTGTGGCCCGCCGCCTCATGACAGTTAGCGTGAAAGTCACGGCAAAGGCTTTCATCTTCAGGGACGTGGCGCGCCGCCTCATGACAGTTAGGCGGACATCCCCAGGGCAGGCCAGGTGGGTACGGGGAATCCCGACATGATCCTCTCCGACGTCGCCGTCAAGCGCCCGGTCCTGGCCGCGGTCATCTCCCTGCTGCTCATCGCCTTCGGCCTGCTGGCCTTCGACCGGCTGCCCCTGCGCGAATACCCGGATATCGACCCGCCGGTGGTCTCGGTGGAGACCCGCTACCCCGGCGCCGCCGCCAATGTGGTGGAGACCCGCATCACCCGCCTCATCGAGGATCGGGTGGCGGGGGTGGAGGGTATCGACAACATCGAATCCCTGAGCGAGGACGGGCGCTCCAACATCACCATCAAGTTCGACATCGGCCGCGACATCGACGCCGCCGCCAATGACGTGCGCGACCGGGTGGCGCGGGTGATCGACGATCTGCCGGAAGAGGCCGAGCCGCCGGAGATCCAGAAGGTGGACGCCAATGAGGACGTCATCCTCTGGTTCAACCTGGCCAGCGACCGCCTGACCATCCCGGAGATCAGTGATTTCGCCCGCCGCTACCTGGTGGACCGTTTCTCCGTCATCGACGGCGTGGCCCGGGTCCGGGTCGGCGGTCGCCAGACCTTCGCCCTGCGCGTCTGGCTCGACCGCCAGGCCCTGGCGGCGCGGGGCCTGACGGTGGCGGACGTGGAGGCGGCCCTGCGCGCCGAGAACCTGGAACTGCCGGCGGGGGGGGTCGAGTCCCATCAGCGCCAGTTCAGCGTGCGCACCGAGCGCGCCTTCAATACCCCCGAGGACTTCGCCCGCCTGGCCCTGGCCCGGGGGGAGGGCGGGTACCTGGTGCGCCTGGGGGACGTGGCGCGAGTGGAACTGGGCACGGACGAGGATCGCCTCTCCTTCCGCGGCAACGGCCAGCCCATGGTGGGCATCGGCATCGTCAAGCAGTCCACCGCCAACACCCTGGCGGTGGCGGAGGGGGCCAAGGCGGAGGCGGCGCGCCTCAACCTCACCCTGCCGGAGGGCATGAAACTCCACCAGAGCTACGACTCCTCGGTCTTCGTGCGCGGTGCCGTGCATGAGGTCTACAAGACCCTGGGTCTGGCCATCGTCCTGGTCGTGCTGGTGATCTACCTCTTTCTCGGCAACGGCCGCGCCACCCTGGTGCCGGCGGTGGTGGTGCCCGTGTCCCTCATCGCCACCTTCCTCGCCCTCTGGGGCCTGGGCTTCTCCATCAATATCCTTACCCTCCTGGCCCTGGTGTTGGCCATCGGCCTGGTGGTGGACGATGCCATCGTCGTCCTGGAGAACATCCATCGGCGCATGGTCGAGTACGGCGAGACGCGGCTGGTGGCCGCCTACCGTGGCGCCCGTCAGGTGGGCTTCGCCGTCCTGGCCACCTCCCTCGTCCTGGTGGCGGTCTTCGTCCCCATCGCCTTTCTCCAGGGGGACGTGGGCCGGCTCTTCTCCGAGTTCGCCCTGACCATGGCCGCCGCCGTCGCCTTCTCCACCCTGGTGGCCCTGACCCTGTCGCCAATGCTGGCCTCCCAGGTGCTGCCTGACCGTCATGCCCCGGCACGCCTGAGCCAGGCCCTGGACGCCCTCTTCCTGCGGGTGCGGGATGGCTACGGGCGCCTGCTGGGCTGGTTGCTGCGTCATCCCTGGCTGGTTGGCCTGCTGCTGGTCGCCACGTTGGTCGGGGCGGTCTGGCTCCTGCGGGACTTGCCCCGCGAGTACACCCCCAAGGAGGATCGTGGCAGCTTTTTCATCCAGGTCAATGGTCCCGAGGGCGCCTCCTTCGCCTACATGCAGGAGTACATGGATGAGATCGAGCGCCGCCTCATGCCCTACATCGACAGCGGCGAGGTTAGCCGTCTCCTGGTGCGTACCCCGCGCGGTTTCGAGGGCACCCAGACCTTCAATACCGGTATCGCCATCCTGTCCCTGAGCGACTTCGGCCAACGCCGTTCCGCCTGGGTG
Organism: Candidatus Thiosymbion sp.; assembly: GCA_018435665.1. Taxonomy (GTDB): domain Bacteria; phylum Pseudomonadota; class Gammaproteobacteria; order Chromatiales; family Chromatiaceae; genus M0108. The sequence goes on from JAHDND010000049.1 coordinate 45,708, forward strand.
ATCATGGACGAAATGCGCGCGAAACTCGCCGACCTGCCGGGGGTCAAGGCCGCGCCCATCATGCGCCAGGGCTTTGGCGCCCGGGTCCAGAAGCCGGTGCAGTTCGTGATTGGCGGCGGGACCTACGCGGAATTGGCCCAGTGGCGGGATATCCTCTTGGAGCGGATCGCGGCGGACAACCCGGGACTGACCAACCTCGACTGGGACTACAAGGAGACCAAGCCCCAGTTGCGGGTCACCATCGATCAGGCGCGGGCGGCGGACCTGGGTGTCACCGCCGGCGCCATTGGCCGCACCCTGGAGACCATGCTCGGCTCCCGCCAGGTCACCAGCATCATCCGTGATGGCGAGGAGTACGACGTCATCCTCGAAGGGGAGCGCGACCGCCAGCGCACCCCGGCGGCCCTGGACCACATCCAGGTGCGCTCGGAGCGCAGTGGCGAACTGATCCCCCTGGCCAGCCTAGTGACGGTGACCGAGTGGGCGGACTCCCGCAGTCTCAACCGCTACAACCGGCTGCGCGCCATCACCCTGGAGGCCAATCTGGAAGACCGGCTGCCCCTGGGGGCGGCCCTGGACTATCTGGAGGGGCTGGTGCGGGAGCACCTGCCGGAGCAGGCGCGGGTGGACTACAAGGGCCAGTCGCGGGATTTCCGCACCGGCACGGCGGGGGTCGCCTTCGTCTTCCTCCTCGGCCTGGTGGTGGTCTACCTGGTGCTGGCCGCCCAGTTCGAGAGCTGGGTCCATCCCCTGGTGATCATGCTCACCGTCCCCCTGGCCATGGCCGGGGCCCTGCTGGCCCTGTGGCTCAGCGGCCAGAGCCTCAACCTCTACAGCCAGATCGGCCTCATCATGCTGGTGGGCCTGGCGGCCAAGAACGGCATCCTCATCGTCGAGTTCGCCAATCAGTTGCGTGACCAGGGCCGCGACTTCGACACCGCCCTGCGCGAGGCCGCCGAGATCCGCCTGCGGCCCATCGTCATGACCGGCGTCACCACCGCCGCTGGCGCCCTGCCGCTGCTGCTCAGCGCCGGCCCCGGTTACGAGACCCGCCTGGTCATCGGCACCGTCATCCTCGCCGGCGTTCTCGCCGCCACCCTTTTCACCCTCTTCGTGGTGCCGGTGGCCTATCAGGTCCTGGCCCGTGGTACCAGTTCCCCCGGCGCCGTGGCCCGGCGCCTGGCGGCGGAGGAGTCTAACTGTTTCGTTCAGAAATAATCTTTTTTATTACAGCGAGTTGGATGTACTGACTGTGCTAGGGTAACTACTTGCCATAAGCTAATTTACAGGTGATATCCGTGGGCGACTCAAAGGCGCAGTGGGACGTCCCAAGGATTAGGGTCTTTTTCAGAGGAAAAAGAATTTTCGAGGTTAACCGCCCGATCGCGCTGGAGGCGTTACAGCCCCCAGGGCTAGCCGCCCTGACAATTAACTAGGGGAGCAGCGGTTCCAGCACGGAAGGTGCGCAAGTAGATAACCGCATCGCCCTATTCAAGTATAACCCGGGAGCGTCTGGGGTGAACTGGCGCTCCTATGGGTTCAAGGGGGAGTTACTCAGATATCGTCATCACAAGATACGCCGTAGACTACTCCATATCGGTTTTCAACATCCCCATCCGTGTTGATTGCGATGGCCGTCCAAAATCCATCCAAGGAACCGGTAATGAGATTGAATCGGTAATGAATTATTTCACGTGGATTTCCCTCCATGAATTCATTGCCTAACATAACCACACTATCCTTTTTCAACTCGGCGGTGCCTGAAAATCCATTGCTGGCGCCAATGACCGTGTAAATATTTTCTCCAATGGGAATAGCATTGAATTCCAGTCGTTCAACGCTGGTGCTGCCCACGGTAATTGAATCCCAACAATATGGAGCCGCAGCAGCTTGCTGCGCGCTGGCGCCACCAATGAGCAATGATAAAACAACGCCAAGGTTTTTGGTTCGGTTCATGGTGGATTACTCCTGATCGTGGGTTGAAAAATTTATTTTCACTGATGAATGAGAGGCCGGGATTGGATCCTAGGCGATGCCGCCATTCATGGCTTTGGAGCAGGGCACGGTTGGGCTGTCATCTTTCCTTTTCTGAGCACAAGGCCCACCGCTCAGGACGGTCACGGAAAGCATGATGATAAGCCTACAACGGCAGTCTGATCGATGCCAGTTTCGTCGATCTTCCGTCCGCAACAGCCTTGAAGCAAGTATTGCGTGGCCAAAGCTATGTCATGATCCTGGGTGGCGATATGGCCGGTCAATCCATGAGCAACCCCATCAACAAATTGATCGTGATGGGTGCTCCCAAGGCGACCGCCGAACCGATCTCCTTGGAGGACCTCTCAAAACGCCTTGATGAGGGGGATCCTCGTCTTCTGCTTGAAGCCCTGGACCCCGCGGCCTTTCCACCAGGGATCCGGGAAGATTTGGTCTCCCAACTCGAATCCTTGGATCCTGGACTGGAGGCAAAGATACAGGCACAGCGCGATACTAGCGTGGCAGCCTTGCTGGACAGGCTCGCGGCGGGTATCCAGGGCGAGTCACCCAGCCTCACAAGGTTACGGTCGATTCTCTTACCCAGTCGGTCTTGGGGTTCAGAACCGGCCCGTTAACGAGTGACGAATACTGTCGCAAGGCTTCCAAGCGCAGGCGACCTTTAACCGAGAGCAAGGGAGGCTTGGCGAGGTTTCTGCGCGACTGGCCGGGGGTGCACCTCAGCATCGGGACGCTGCGTCAGACGGTTCATGAAGCCGACTCGGCCATCGCCCTGCTCGAAGACATCTTTCTCGCCGATGCCCAGGCCAGCGGCTAGCTGCTGCATGCCGATGAGACTTCCTTGCTGCAATAGGACCAGTCCCGAACGCCTGGGCTGATGGGCGCACCACCTTCGCAAGGCCCCATGCCTGGTGGAATGCGATGACCGCGAAGGCCAGCGCTTTGGTCATTAGGTGCGCACGACTATCGAGGTCCTGATGTCCAATTCCTTAATGACTGGGAAGCAGTCTTCCCGGTGCTTCACCATCCCGCCATACCCCTGAGCAACAATGACGCGGAGCGGGCGTTACGCCACTGGGTTATTGCCCGGCGTCTCAGTCACGGCACCCGCACGGCGTTCCACTCACGGGTCTTTACCCTGCTCGCCAGCGTCAGAGATACCTGCCGGCAACGCCTCCGCTCACCCTGGACTTACCTGGTCAAGGCCATCACCGAGCGGCGCTTGGGCTTGCCCCTCTGACCACTGCCACAGCCGGGGCGGCTGAACGACTACCCTGCAATCTTTCACGGCAAGCGGAAGCAGTGTCCGAGCGGGATACCTGAGTAGTGACCAAGGGCAACAAAAAGGGCATGCCGCCCTAAGGGGGTGGCATGCCCTTGATTTTCCCTTTCCGTTGATCAGCGCGAAAAAGATGCCACTGGCCCGTTTACGCCGCAAATGGCCATCAGGGCTGCGGCGTACAGGTCCAGGTATCGCTCTCTGAAGCGCAATTCAGATTCAACGTCGATGTTGTGCAGGCCTTAATCGACTGCTGGTCAGGCAGATTGCTGACTCGGGTTGTATATTGAGTGCAGGCCCCCAAGAAGGTACGGGTGCATTGCTGTATCCGTACATCATAGTCACCGGTGGAAAGGCTGAGTTCCCCGAAGTCATAGGCGCCGGAGGAATTCGTGGCCTGTTCCGCAACCTGAGTTCCACTCCGGCGCAACTGCACACGTCCCCGGGCATTTCCGCTGGAGAATATCAACTGTCCGCGCAGGCGTCCATTGTCCAGGCACACATCAAGCTCGGTGGTGCGTCCAGCCTTGATCTCCACGCCTTCCTCGGTGCGCTCATTCGGGGTCTTCGCGAAATTGACCCCGTAGTTCGAACCCACGGGAATGTCCTCGATGCGGTAGCGCCCGCACTCGTCGGTCGTTCCTGCATAGGCCCCGGAAGCCGTCTCCACGTCCGCGCCCGCCACCGAGCGTGGCGCGAATAGCAGTTCCTTCACCACTTCGGCGTTCTCTTCTCCGAAAAGGTCGTCAAACAAGTCGGCTACGATCGGGTCGACGGGAAGAATGCCAAGGAAGTTGCCCAGCGAGAAAGGTCTCGCGGTAACCCGTCCCGTCAGATCGCCGATCAGGGCGGCCTCCCGGAGCTGAAAATTCTTCGTCGCGTTGCTCGCGAGGAACAGCACGTTCTCGCGCTCGAGTTCGTACCCGGGAATATCCACCACCGCCGTGTGCAGACCGATGCCGCCGAACAGCCCGGGCAGCAGCGGCTTGATTCCCGACATGCTGTACATGCCGAGGAAGTTCGCCTGTGCCATGGGTTCACCGTCGGCCGTGACCACCTGAACCGGCGCACCTGCACCGGCCAAGATGCGGTTGCGTGGGCCATTGATCCGGCCCCGCAGGGTTCCGTCGTTCGGGACCAGTGCCAGCCTTCCGCCCGCGGCGAGGGCTTCACCGAGAGTCACGACCGACGTCTTGTACCCGGGCTTGGATATGCGCAGCCGGACCGTGCCGGATGGCAGCCGCAGGGTGAACATTCCTTCGCTGTTGGCTACAACAGCGGCCAGCATCCTGTTCTGGTTGTTCAGGGCCATCACGGTGGCTCCGGCCATCGGAAGTTGGGTCAGGTCAATGGTCGACGGCAGGACGGAGCCGAGCAGGTTGCTCAGGTCACCAGGCAGATCGGGAATCAACCCCAGAATTGTTTCGCGGTCGAGGACGAGGAACTCGTCGAGAAGCTCCCGGTCGAACGGCAGCGACTCCAGGATATCCACATAGGCCTCGGGTTTCTCGCGCCCGCGGCAGATGATTTCCTGGCTCACCTGGTCCGCGATGTCAGGCGCGTAGGTTTCCACAAAGTATTGAGCAAATCCTGTCGCCCAGTTCGGTACGGTACCCGGGGGGATCTCTACCTGCTCCAGCAGATCGTCCAGTGAGTCCAGGATCAGGGTCTCCGCCAGTTCCGCAAAACCCTCTTCGTCGACGCGCGCCAGGTTGCGGAACAGCAGGAACGGGTCGACCTCCGCAACCACCTGCCCCTGGAGTTCTGTGGCTGTCTGTGCCGGCACCGGCGTACTGCCCAGACCGATGACCAATAACAAGCTCAGACCGAATGCAAGACCTCTGTATTGTTTCATACGCTTCTCCAAATAAAAGTCTCTGAAGTCCAACCGATTGCATCAAGGAGTATGCACCATCAGAGGGCGCAGTCAAGGCCCAGCAGCATCCTCGGCGTTCTGATGCCGAGTTTACCTGTGCGTATCTCGACTAACTTCTCAGTCGCCGCCGTGTAGTCGTCAACATTCTTTGGGCTCATCGCTGGCGTAGCTCCGGCACGTAGGGCAGCGAGAATGGAGCCAGTCACGGCGCTTCGAGCAGGATAGTGGGGGTGCGCAACCTCAGCCCTGCCCGCGGAGGGAAACGTAGCAATCTGCATGGGCGCCACCACGATGACCTGGCTCTATGACGCCCATTTGCCTCAGGCACCCAAGCTCCGGTTTGCGGTGCAGACCACCACCGCATTTCCCTTCGTCGATGTGCGACGGGTGCTCGCCATAAAGTCGACAGGAGAGGGTTTTGGCCTCGATTGCTCTCACGCGGGCAAACCATCCGCAAAACCGCTCATCGCAGCACTGCTGCGACTCGATGTATGACGGAAAATATGAAAATTCGGTCATCTATCAATGCTCCGCCTCCTTCAGATCCGCTGAGGTATCCCGGTCCAGGTCGGCGGTGAGGTAGTCTAGGGTCAGGGGCAGACCCAGTTCCAGGCGGGCGATGTGCTGGAGGCTGATGCGGATGTGGCGTGGCCGGCACTCCAGCAGGTGGCCGCCGTGGCGCTTGTCGGCGGTGAGGAAGTGCAGGTGATAGCCGGGGACGGCGACGGACTGCATGAAACCGGGGGTCCAGAAGCCGACCATGCTGCCCTCGATGTCGGTGAACTCGAACTCCGGCTGCTCCCGTGCCACCTCCACCAGGGGGCGGTAGGCATCCTGCCGTGGCACCGAGCGGGTGCGGACATAGTCGAAGCGCCCGTCCAGGCGCAGGGCGTAGAGCATGTTCTTGGACGGCAGCAGGCGGTCGAAGAGGGCCAGCAGGCCCGGGTAGTCCAGGGGCTGGTCGATCTCCTCGACGCTGTAGGGGCGGAAGAAGGTGATGCAGGCAAAGGGGGTGCGGGTCTCGTCCGGGACCTCGTAGGCGTTGCCATCGGAGCGGAGCTGGTAGACCTGGCTGTCCATGACCACCATCTCGCCGTCCAGGTCGTTGAAGGTGCCGAGGCCGAAGTCGCCGCGGGCCAGGATGTCGGCGATGGTGGTGTCCTGACGGTAGAGGCCCTCGACCAGGGCATTCACCGGGGCCGTGACATAGAGCAGGGTGTTGCGGGCATTCATGACGGCATGGCCTCCAGGGCCTGGGCGCGGGTGTCGACCACTTCCAGCAGGCCGAGGAAGCCGCTGATCTCCAGGACCTCGCGAATGGGCTGGCTGACCTGGCACAGGATCAGGCGGCCCTCGTCCTTGCCGATCTGCTTGGCGGCCATGAGCAGGAGGCGCAGCCCGGCGCTGGAGAGGAAGTCCAGGGCGGAGAAATCCAGCACCAGATGGGAGCAGGTCGCCAGCCGCTCCATGAGTTGCTTCTCGAAGACGGGGGCGGTGGTGCTGTCCAGGCGGCCCTGGGGGGCGATGACCAGGACCTTGCCGTGATGGGATTCGTGCAGTTCCACTTGGTAACTCCTGAAGAGGGGTGGTCGGAATAAGGGTCGCTACCGGGCGGTGAGCGCGCGGGTAGGCGCGGCGCGGCGCGGTGGCGGGGAGGTTATCGTTATCGCCCTCCGTGCAAGGGCAAGTATAGTCTTCGCATCCCGATTTTCGGTTTTTCCGGGTCGGGTGGCGTCTGGCGGGGGACAACCTGAATAGGTCCCGGTAGGCTTGACGATCGCCTCCCTGCGGTCGACACCCCGTCAGAGTCAGAGGCCACCCGACCCTCCCTATCGAGGCCGAAAACTGAAATGCGATGTTTATGTGGACATCCACGCCCAGTTTTTGGTTTTGCCGGGCTCAGGGCTCAGGGCTCATGAGGCATCACGCCGCATCACGACAGTCGATAAGGATCTTCAGGGCGCCCGGCTGAGCGGCCCGGTCGAAGGCGGCGATGGCCTGGGCGAGGGGGTAGCGGTCGTCGATCAGGGGCCGCGGGTCCAGGCCCTGCCGCAGACGGTCCAGGGCGGCGGGGAAGGGACCACAGCGGGAGCCGATGAGGGTGATCTCGTCCACCACCAGGCGGGACAGGTCGACCTCGGCGGGGCCGGCGTAGGTGCTTTTCAGGATCAGGGTGCCGGCGGCGCGCAGGGCCTGACGCGCCAGGGTGAAGCCGGCGGGGGTGCCGCTGGCCTCCACCACCAGGTCCCAGGCGCCCGCGGTTACCTGGTCCTCGCCGAGCCAGGCGATGCCCGCCGCCGCCAGCAGGGCGCGCTGGCGGGGGTGACGGGCCACCACCTGGAGGGGGAAGTCCCCAACCGCCAGGCTCAAGGCAATCAATTGCCCCAGGCGGCCCGCGCCGACCACCAGCACCCGTTCGCCAGCCTGGATGGGCCGCTGCTTCTGAAGGCGCAGGGCCGCCGCCAGGGGCTCGCAGAAGACCGCGGCCTCGTCCGGGATCGGGTCCGGTACACGGTGCAGGTTGGCGAGCGGCAGCACCAGGTACTCGGCGCAGGCGCCGTCGTGATCCCGGATGCCCAGCGCCCGCCGCCGCTCACAGTGGTTGCCGCGCCCCGCCCGACAGGTGGGACACTGGCCGCAGGGGAGATTGATCTCGCCCACCACCCGCTCGCCGATGCGTTCGGGCTGGTCGGGGGCGGCGACGATATCACCGACGAACTCGTGCCCGGGGATGCCGGTGAAGGGGTAGTAGCCCCGGCGCAGTTCCAGGTCCGTGGCGCAGATACCCATCAACCGCACCCGCACCAGGGCCTCGCCCGGGTCGGGGACCGGGACGGGCAGGTCGGAACGCATGCTCAGTCGACCATCCTCTAGCCAGAGGCCCTGCATGTTGTCCTCCTGTGAGAATCCCTTACGCCATGATGGGTGACGGTTGACGGCGGCGGTCCCTGAAGCTTTGTCCGGGCATCACGGTTTGGTAAGCGATGGATAGATAGGCAGTTCTTAGTCAAAACTCGGCGGTGATGCCAGGTGCCAGTCCGTCGCCTTCTGCAACTGGTGGGCGACGTTCAGCAGTCGGGCCTCCTGGAAATAGTCACCGATGAGTTGCAGGCCCACGGGCAGGCCGGCCGCCGGGGCCGCCGGCAGGGACAGGCCCGGCAGGCCCGCCAGGTTGGTGGCGATGGTGTAGATGTCGTTGAGATACATGGCCACCGGGTCATCCGCCTTGGCGCCCAGGGGGAAGGCGGTGGTGGGGCTGGTGGGACCCAGGATCAGATCCACCTCGGCGAAGGCGCGGCGGAAGTCGTCGCTGATCAGGTGGCGCAGCTTCTGGGCCTTGAGGTAGTAGGCGTCGTAGTAGCCGGCGGAGAGGACGTAGGTGCCGATCATGACGCGCCGCTTGACCTCGGCGCCGAAGCCCTCGGCCCGGCTGCGGGTGTAGAGGTCGGTCAGGTCCCGGGGGTCCTGGCAGCGGTGGCCGTAGCGCACCCCGTCGAAGCGCGCTAGGTTGGAGGAGCACTCCGCCGGGGCCACGACGTAATAGGTCGGTACCGACAAGGGGCTGTTGGGCAGGCTGATGTCGCGGAACTCGGCCCCCAGGCGGCGGTATTCGGCGATGGCGGCCTCGATGCTGGCGGCCACCCCGGCGTCCAGGCCCTTCCCGAAGTACTCCTTGGGCAGGCCGATGCGCAGCCCCTTGAGGTCCTGGCCGATCCCGGTCAGATAGTCCGGCACCGGCTCCTGGGCGCTGGTGGAGTCCCGGGGGTCGAAGCCGGCCATGGCCTGGAGCAGCAGGGCGGCATCCTCGGCGCTGCGGGTCATGGGGCCGGCCTGGTCCAGGCTAGAGGCGAAGGCGATCATGCCCCAGCGGGAGACGCGGCCGTAGGTCGGCTTGAGGCCGGTCAGGCCGCAGAGGGCCGCGGGCTGGCGGATGGAACCGCCGGTGTCGGTGCCCGTGGCCGCCGCGCACAGGCGGGCGGCCACCGCCGCCGCCGAGCCCCCGGAGGAGCCCCCGGGCACCCGGGTCTCGTCCCAGGGATTCCTGACCGGGCCGTACCAGCTCGTCTCGTTGGAAGAGCCCATGGCGAACTCGTCCATGTTGGTCTTGCCCAGCATCACCACCCCGGCCTCCTCCAGCCGCTCCACCACCGTGGCGTTGTAGGGGGCGACGAAGCCATCCAGCATGCGCGAGCCGCAACTGGTCTTGAGGCCTTGGGTGCAGAAAATGTCCTTGTGGGCGATGGGGATGCCGGTCAGGGGCCCGGCCTGGCCCTGGCGGCGTCGGGAGTCGGCCCGCTCCGCCGCCGCCAGGGCCCGGTCGCCGTCGACGGTGATGTAGGCGTTGAGGCGGGGGTTGAGGCGCTCGATGCGGGCCAGGTAATGCTGGGTCAACTCCACGCTGGAATAGTCACCCTGGCGCAACCCGCGGTCCAGTTCGGCGATGGTCTTCTTGTGCATGGAGATGGCTTCCGAGAGGGGTGAAGGGGGTTATCAAGCCAAGCCGCTGCGTCAGGGGATCCGGGGGGCTTTATCTGCCCCGACCCTTGGCATGGGATGAGCCTATTCGATGACCTTGGGCACCAGGTAGAGCCCATCCTCGACCGCGGGGGCGATGCCCTGAAAGCGCTCTCGCTGGTCGGGCTCCGTCACCTGGTCCGCCCTCAGCCGCTGGGTCATGCGCAGGGGGTGGGCCATGGGGCCGGTGTCATGGGTGTCCACCGCGTTCATCTGTTCCGCCAGGGCGAGGATGCCATTGAGATCATGGACATAGCGATCCTTCTCGTCATCCGAGAGCTGAATGCGCGCGAGAAAGGCGATCTTGTCAACGTCGGTGCGGGTGAGGGACATGCGGGGGCTCCGGCTTCGAGTCGATGGCGGGGAAAAATAGCACAGCCGGGCCTTGGCCGTCCCCTTGGCGCGATCCCGGTGAGGGGGAGGAGGATAGCGTATCGCGGCGACAACACCCCAACAGCCGGTGGTAACCTTCAGGAACCTGGCGAGGCCCCGCCTGGAAAGTTAGCGGTGGCTTAACCTTGCCCCAAGGCGAGGGCATTGTTAGATTAGCCGACCCAGGACCAGGTCCGTGGCCGATGCGGTCGACCCTTGGCCCGCGGCCATCGGTCCAACGGCATGCGACCAGGGACCCGCCGCATCCCGGCCGCTGAGTTCCCCATCCCTCCCCGGGCCAACCTGGTCCCCCTGCTATCCCAAGGTAAGAGTTTGATGTTTTTTCGGCGCATTCGCGGGATGTTCTCGAACGATCTGTCGATCGACCTCGGGACGGCCAACACCCTTATCTACGTCCGCGGCCAAGGCATCGTCCTCAACGAGCCCTCGGTGGTGGCCATCCGTCAGGACCAGATCGGCGGCCCCAAGACGGTGGTGGCGGTGGGTGAGGAGGCCAAGCAGATGCTTGGCCGCACGCCCCAGAACATCACCGCCATCCGCCCCATGAAGGACGGTGTCATCGCCGACTTCACGGTGACGGAAAAGATGTTGCAATACTTCATCCACAAGGCCCATGAGTCCCGCTTCATGCGCCCCAGCCCGCGGGTGCTGATCTGCGTCCCCTGTGGTTCCACCCAGGTCGAGCGCCGCGCCATCAAGGAATCGGCGGCGGGGGCGGGGGCACGGGAGGTGTTCCTGATCGAGGAGCCCATGGCCGCCGCCATTGGCGCCGGGCTGCCGGTGGACCAGGCCTGTGGCTCCATGGTCCTGGATATCGGCGGCGGCACCTCGGAGGTGGCGGTGCTGTCCCTCAATGGCATCGTCTACTCCAATTCGGTGCGCATCGGCGGGGACCGCTTCGACGAGGCCATCATCAACTACGTGCGCCGCAACTACGGCACCCTCATCGGCGAGGCGACGGCGGAGAAGGTCAAGCACGCCATTGGTTCCGCCTATCCCGGCAGCGAGGTGCGGGAGATCGAGGTCAAGGGCCGCAATCTCTCCGAGGGTATCCCACGGGCCTTCAAGCTCAACAGCAACGAGATCCTGGAGGCCCTGGAAGAGCCCCTCGCCGGCATCACCCGCGCCGTCAAGATCGCCCTGGAGCAGACCCCGCCGGAACTGGGGGCGGACGTGGCCGACCGGGGCATCGTCCTCACCGGCGGGGGCGCCCTGCTGCGCGACATCGACCGTCTGCTGGCGGACGAGACCGGCCTGCCGGTGCTGGTCGCCGACGACCCCCTGACCTGCGTCGCCCGGGGTGGTGGCCGCACCCTGGAGATGATCGACGAGCACGGCACCGAGTTGTTCGTCCACGAGTAGCCCAGCGCCAGATCAAGCGCCGGATCCGGCGCTGGAACGGGACCTCAGCCCATCAAACCCCTCTTTTTGCGGGGACCCTCACCCACCTATCGGGTGGTGATCGCGGTCCTCCTGTCCATAGGTCTCATGGTGGCCGATCAGCGTCAGCACCTGCTGGAGCCGCTGCGCTCGGCCCTGTCCCTGTTGGTGGCGCCCCTGCACTATCTCGCCAGCCTGCCCGATGGGGTGATTCGGACGGTGCGGGACCTCTTCACCCCGGAGTCCACCCTGCGCCAGGACAATGCCAGCCTCCAGGCGGAGAACCTCACCCTCAAGGGGCGCCTGCAGCGCCTGGAGTCCCTGGAGGCCGAAAACCGGCGCCTCCATGACCTGCTGGGCTCCTCCTTTCGGGTGGGCGAGCGGGTCCTGATCGCGGAACTCCTGTCCGTCGACCTGGACCCTTACCGTCATCAGGTGCTGATCGACAAGGGCGGCGCTTCCGGGGTCTTCATCGGCCAGCCGGTCCTGGATGCCAAGGCCGTCATGGGCCAGGTGGTTCGGGTCGGCCCGACCACGGCCACCGTCCTCCTCATCACCGATGCCGCCCATGGCCTGCCGGTGCGGGTCAACCGCAATGGCCTGCGGGCCGTGGCCCGGGGCACGGGCCTGCTCAATCAGCTCGATCTGGCCTATGTCCCCCATGATGCCGACCTAGCGGAAGGGGACCTGCTGGTCACCTCGGGCCTGGGGGGGCGTTTCCCCGCCGGCTATCCGGTGGCGCGGGTCAACGAGGTCAAGCGCGAGTCTGGCCAGCCCTTCGCCCGGGTCACGGCCACCCCGCTGGCCCAGCTTGATAGTGGCCATGAGGCCTTGCTGGTCTGGACCCTGCCCGAGGAGGGTGCGGATGGAGGTCATGCCCGGGAGGGCGAGGACGAGGGCGAGGAAGAGGCGGGGTCGGCGACCGGGATCGGTGCCGGGTCGGGTACGGGGATCGAGGCGGGGGCAAAGTCAGGGGCCGGGGCTAGTAACGGGTTAAAGACAGGTAACGGAGCTGGGTCAAAACCTGGCACCGGGACCAAGCCAGAGCCAGTGAATGGGGCCGGTTCAGAAAGGGGGACAGGGACCAGGCCACAGCCAGGGACTGGGTCCGGGTCAGGCGCGAGGGTGGGTCAATGACGGTGGCCACGGGTCGCGCCTGGGCGCTCGTCCTGAGTCTGGGCCTGGCCTTCTTCCTCACCCTCCTCCCACTGCCGGGCTGGGCGGTGGAACTGCGCCCCCCCTGGGTGGCCCTGACCCTGATCTACTGGCTGCTGACAGCGCCGGAACGGGTCGGGGTCTTCTGGGCCTGGGCCCTGGGGCTGCTGCTGGATGTCGCCATCGGCACCACCCTTGGCCAGCATGCCCTGAGCCTGGCGGTGATGGCCTGGGTCGCGGTCAGTCTGCACCGCCGCCTGCGCCTCTTCCCCCTCTTCCAGCAGACCCTCGCGGTCTGGCTGCTCCTGCTCCTGGAACGGCTGGTATCGCTCTGGGTCATGGGGGCACTGGGGCAGCCGACCCCAGGCCTCCCCTACTGGTGGTCGCCCCTGACCGGCCTCTTGGTCTGGCCCCTGTTCGCCCACCTCGGCCGCGACTCCCGACGCGGCTGGCCCGGGCTCTGAGGCCTCATGGCCGGTTCCTGGTTTCATGCCGATGTCGATGAACGACGCGCCTTCACGCGCCGCGCCTGGGCGGCGGCCATCCTGGCCATCCTCCTGCTGCTGGTCGTGGTGGCGCGGGTCGCCCAGTTGCAGGTCCAGAAGCACCAGCATTTTTCCACCCTCTCCCAAGACAATCGGGTCCGGCTGGAGCCCTTGCCGCCGGTCCGGGGGCTGATCTACGACAGCCACGGCGTGCCCCTGGCGACCAACGAGCCCTCCTTCACCCTGACCCTCACCCCCTACAAGGTCAAGAACGCCGAGGCCCTGTTCGCTGAACTGGCGGCGATCGTGCCCATCGCCGAGGCGGACCTCAAGCGCTACGAAAGGCTGCGTCGCCAGGGCTCCCCTTATCAGGCGATACCCCTGCGCCTGCACCTCACCGAGGTGGAAATTGCCCGCCTTTCCCTGGAGGGCCATCGCTTTCCCGCCATGGATATCCGCACCGACCTGCTGCGGACCTACCCCCAGGGTCCGCTGACGGGGCATGTGCTGGGTTACGTCGGGCGCATCGACGAGGACGAGCTCAAGCGCATCGATCAGGGCGCCTACCGGGGTACGGACTTCATCGGCAAGACCGGGCTGGAGAAGGCCTACGAGGCGGTGCTGCATGGTCAGGTCGGGTATCGCCAGGTGGAGGTGAACGCCAAGGGGCGGGTCCTGCGCACCCTGGAGAGCCAGCCGCCGGTGCCCGGCAAGGACCTGCGCCTGCACCTGGACATCCGTCTGCAAAGGGACGCGGCGGCGGCCCTGGGCCAGCGGCGCGGAGCCGTGGCGGCCCTGGACCCGCGCACCGGCGGCGTCCTGGCCCTGGTCAGCAACCCCGGCTTCGATCCCAACCCCTTCGTCGAGGGGATTGGCACCCAGGAATACGCCGCCCTGCGGGATGATCCCGACGTGCCCCTCTTCGACCGTGCCCTGCGCGGCCAATATCCACCCGGGTCCACCATCAAGCCCTTCATCGCCCTGGCGGGGCTGGAAAGCGGCGTCATCACCCCGCGCCAGGCCAAACATTGCTCCGGTGCCTACCAACTGCCTGGCCAATCCCATCGCTATCGGGACTGGCGCAGGGGGGGGCATGGGTCCGTGGATCTGCGCCGCTCCATCGTCGAATCCTGCGACGTCTATTACTACGACCTGGCCCACGACCTGGGGATCGACCGGTTGGGCGATTTCCTGGGGAAATTCCATTTTGGTCGCAAGACCGGGGTCGATCTGGCGGGGGAACTGGGCGGTCTCCTCCCCTCCCGGGAGTGGAAGCGCCGGGTGCGCAACCAGGCCTGGTACCCCGGCGAGACCCTGATCGTCGGCATCGGTCAGGGGGCCTTTCTCGCCACGCCCCTGCAACTGGCGGCGGCGACCGCGGCCCTGGCCAATGGCGGCCGCTACCTGGAGCCGCGGGTGGCCAAGAGCATGGAGGCGGGCGCCGACCAGCCGGAGGCCATCCCCGCCCCGGGGCGTCCGCTGGGGTTGGATCCCAGTCACCTGGAGGACGTGGTCCAGGCCATGATCCAGGTCGTGGAAAGCCCCCGGGGCACCGCCAAGCGCATCCGCAGCCCGGCCTACCGCATCGCCGGCAAGACCGGTACGGCCCAGGTCTTCACCGTCGGCCAGAAGGAGACCTACAAGGAGAAACAGGTGGCGGAGCGTAAGCGCGACCATGCCCTCTTCGTCGCCTTCGCCCCGGTTGAAGACCCGCGGATCGCCCTGGCGGTGGTGGTGGAGAACGGGGGGCATGGCGGCGCCGTGGCGGCGCCGGTGGCGCGGGCGGTGCTGGATAGCTATCTGCTGGGTACCGGGCCCGCCGGGGCGCTGGGCGAACCCGGAGAAGAGGAGGCCGAAGATGGGGACTGAAGCTGGCGGTCCAGGTCAGGATTCGAACCCAAAGTCACCTTTGAGCTGGGGTTCTGGCATGCGCCGTGGTTCGGGCCTTGACCCGGGTTCTGGCCTGAGTCGAGGAGCGGACCTGAGATCTGGGTCCGACCTTAGCGGGATTTCTGACCTGGGATCTGGGTCCAGCTTGAGTGGGGGTTCGAACCCGAGCCAAGGTTCGGTCCTGAATCCTATCTCGGGCCAGGGGCTGGGTCTGAGCCTGGAGGGAGGGGCCGTGGTCCGACCCCTGAGCCTGGCCCAGCGCCTGCATCTTGACCTGCCCCTGCTCTTCGCCCTGCTGCTGGCGGCGGGCTATGGGTTGCTGGTGCTGTACAGCGCCATCGACCAGGACCCGGAGCGGCTGGAGGCCCAGTTGGTGCGCCTGGGGCTGGCCTTCACCGTCATGGTCGTCGTCGCCCAAGTCCCCCCCGCGCTTTGGCGGCGCCTGGCCGTGCCCCTCTACCTCGCCGGGGTGCTCACCCTGGTGGCCGTGCTGCTGGTCGGGGAGATCGGCAAGGGGGCCCAGCGCTGGCTGGACCTGGGGGTGTTGCGCTTCCAGCCCTCAGAACTCCTCAAGCTGGGCGTGCCGCTGTTGCTGGCCTGGTTCCTGGCCCTGCGGCCCCTGCCCCCAGGGGCCTGGCGCACCCTGGGGGCCCTGGTCCTCACCGCCCTGCCGGCGGTGCTCATCGCCCGTCAGCCCGATCTGGGCACGGCCCTGCTGGTGGGTAGCGCCGGGCTCGCGGTCCTGTTTCTGGCGGGCCTGTCCTGGCGCCTCATCGCCTTCCTCGGGGTGACCGCCGCCGCCCTCGCGCCCCTGCTCTGGAGTCAGATGCTGGACTACCAGAAGAACCGGGTCCTGACCCTCTTCGATCCGGAGCGCGACCCCCTGGGCACCGGTTATCACATCATCCAGTCCCAGATCGCCATCGGTTCCGGCGGGGTCTATGGCAAGGGCTGGGGGCTGGGCACCCAGTCGCACCTGGAGTTCCTGCCGGAACGGTCCACCGACTTCATCTTCGCCGTCCTCGGGGAGGAACTGGGCCTGTTCGGCGTCCTGGCCCTGCTGGGCCTCTACCTCTTCATCGTCTTCCGCGGTCTCTACCTCGCCAGCCAGTGCCAGGACAGCTTCGGCCGGCTCCTGGCGGGAGGGCTGACCCTGGTCTTCTTCGTCTATCTCTTCGTCAACACCGGCATGGTCTCCGGCCTCCTGCCGGTGGTCGGCGTGCCGCTGCCCCTGGTCAGCTATGGCGGCACCTCCATGGTGACCTTGCTGGCCGGCTTCGGTCTCATCATGTCGATGTACACCCATCCGGGGGCGACGGGGCGGGGTGGAGGGGGCCGCATCCTGCCACGGTGGTGAACGGGGCCAGGACCCTGCCGGCTTCGTCAGCGGTGCCTCCGTCAGCGGCGTCGCGACGCGGAGGCGATGAAAATCCCCTTTTGTGTGAAAGTCACGGCAAAGTCTTTCATTTTCAGGGAGGTGGCGCGTCTCTTCATGACAGTTAGCAGGAAGCCCCTTGCCTGACACCCTTGGCGACCCAACTCTGGGGCAGATTCGTGATCCGCCGCCTGACTCTCGCCGCGATCTAACCGTTCAGACCCCCTCATGGAGGAGAGACAGCCTCTTCATCGCAAGCCCCTGACTCTTTTCCCCCCTCCCCCCGGGCGGGGGAGGGTTGGGGAGAGGGGGCTGAACGATAACCTCGCGATCCGCGATTGGCCCCATCCTTCGGAGACCCGCCGTGCGCCATTCCCTCGAAGTCATTCAGCCCGAGGCCAATTTCATCAGGGACGAACCCTACTACGAGGCTGTCGGGGACGAGATCCAGGTCTTCACAGCCGCCTATGCCAACGGCCTCCCGGTCCTCCTCAAGGGGCCGACCGGCTGTGGCAAGACGCGCTTCATGGAGCACATGGCCTGGCGGCTCCAGCGCCCCCTCATCACCGTCTCCTGTCACGACGACCTGACCTCCTCGGACCTGGTGGGCCGTTACCTGGTCAAGGGCGGCGAGACCCTCTGGGTGGACGGCCCCCTGGCGCGGGCGGTGCGCTGCGGCGGCATCTGCTACCTGGACGAGATCGTCGAGGCGCGCAAGGACACCACCGTGGTCATCCACCCACTGGCGGACGATCGCCGCGTCCTGCCCATGGAGAAGCTGGGGGAGCTATTGGAGGCCCCGGACGACTTCTGCCTGGCCATCTCCTACAACCCCGGCTACCAGAGCGTGCTCAAGGACCTCAAGCCCTCCACCCGTCAGCGCTTCGTCGCCCTGGAGTTCGATTATCCGGACGCGGAGCTGGAGCGGCGCATCCTGGAAAAGGAGACCGGCATCGACCCCGGTCAGGCGCGGCAACTAGTCAAGTTCGCCCACATGACCCGCAACCTGCGTGGGCAAGGCCTGGACGAAGGCGCCTCCACCCGCCTGTTGGTGCATGCCGCCAAGCTCATGGTCGCCGGCGTGGCCCCGGTGGTCGCCTGCCGCTCCGCCATTGCCCAGGCCCTGACCGACGATGGCGACATGCTGACAGCCATCAATGAGCTATCGGCGTCCCTGTTTTGATCGGGTCAACAAAGGCCAATGATGGCAACAAAGATCGGCTACCAGATCGAGAAGCGCCGATGAGTAAGGATCAGGTAGGGAGGGGGTATGTCAGTGCAGGGTTCATGTTGGCAGTAACCAGTTTTCGATCCTGAGGTCCATGTAGCCCCTGAAATCGTCTTTGTTGTTGGTGACCAGTATCAGGCCGAGGCTTAGGGCATGGGCAGCAATCAGGCGGTCCATGACATCGCGCCGGCGATCCTTAACGGCAGCAGCCAAAGCCCCGTAGTGTTCTGCCGACAAAACGGGGTAATCGAGAACAGGGATACGAGCAATCAGCCTCCTTAGGGCCCGGGCGGCGCTGACTCGATCCTCGCCCGCATGGCGCTCGACGCCATGCCAAAGCTCGGCATAACTGATGACCGACATCACCGCCATGCCCAGTGGCAAGGGTGCCAGTTGCGCCAGGAGCTGCGGCGGATGCTCATTGATTAGGTGAATGCAGATGTTGGTGTCGAGCAGATAGCGCATGGGTTTGCCTATCCAGCATCGGCGTCTTTGCTGGAAAAGGCGGACCATTCGCGTTCCCGCTGCTCATGAAACTCACGCCCCTCGACCATGAAGTCCCGTGGAAACTCAGCCAGGATCGGCCTCAGGTCACCAATTGTTTCCTTCGATAGAGGCCGCATCACCAGGGTATCGCCAACGCGTTCGATTTCGACCTCCTGCACCGCCTCGGCGAAGGCCATTTCTTTAGGTATGCGCACGGCGAGTGAGTTGCCGCTTTTGAAAACACGGGTCAGCATCGGGATACTCCCAACAGATTGAAAGATTAGGGTGTATATACAGGATATACCACGGGACAACAAGGCCACTGGCTCGGCCATGGTGTAGATCAGTTGTCCGGACAAACCTCGGTACTGGCCAGCTCCACGCGGTTGCGTCCATAACTGGGCGAAAGCCCTTCTCAGAAGCGTCAACCTCCGGGGCCTGAGCGGACCCCCTTGTTTGAGTCTAGCGGATCACGCATGAAGACGAATTAGCGCCCCAGTGCGCCTGCGGATTGGGTGAACTCTATGAAAATGCGGTTCGGCATGGCATGGCATGGCATGGCATGGCGTTGCATTGCATGGCGACTCATGGAACCGACAAGTCATGGCCTTCCAGGGTCTGGGTGCCCGAATGACCAGGCCGTCCCCACCCGGGACTTGTCAACCGACATGGACCATGGCGGTTGACTGAGGGCCTGATCCGGTTACCATGCCCTATCCCGCGCCTGGCTGCCAAAGGGTCAGGTGACTGGACCCGAAACAACGGAACTCGATCCAACATGCCCAACCCCGCCGCAACCCTGGCTATGGAAACCTTCGCGACCGATACCTTGGCTACCCCAACCCGGGCGGCCCGGCCCCTGGAGGACCCCTGGCCGGTGCACACCCCCGCGCCGCGTCACGATTGGTCCCGGGAGGAGATCATGGCCCTTTTTGCCATGCCCTTCATGGACCTGGTCTTCCAGGCCCAGGCCACCCACCGGGCCCACTTCGACCCCAACCGCATCCAGGTCAGCACCCTGCTTAGCATCAAGACCGGCGCTTGCCCGGAGGACTGCGGCTATTGTTCCCAGAGTGCCCGGCATGGGACCGACTTGGAGCCGGAGCGCCTGCTACCCCTGGCCGAGGTGACCGCTGCCGCGGCGGCGGCCAAGGCCCAGGGCGCCACCCGTTTCTGCATGGGGGCCGCCTGGCGCAACCCCACGGATCGCAATCTGGACCAGGTCGCGGCGATGATCGCCGCCGTCCACGACCTGGGCCTGGAGACCTGCGTCACCCTGGGCATGCTCACCGACGACCAGACCCGGCGCCTCAAGGCCGCGGGTCTGGACTATTACAACCACAACCTGGACACCTCTCCGGAGTTCTATGGCCAGGTCATCACCACCCGCGCCTACCAGGACCGCCTCGATACCCTGGCGCGGGTCCAGGGGGCCGGCATCAAGGTGTGCAGCGGCGGTATCCTCGGCATGGGCGAGGCGCGCCCGGATCGCGCCGGCCTGCTGCAACAGCTCGCCAATCTCAGCCAGCATCCCGAGTCGGTGCCCATCAACCTGCTGGTCCAGGTCGAGGGGACGCCCCTCCACGGCGCGCCCCGGCTCGATCCCCTGGAGTTCGTCCGCACCGTCGCCGTCGCCCGCTTGCTGATGCCCGCCTCCCATGTCCGCCTCTCCGCCGGTCGCGCCGACATGAGCGACGAGCTCCAGGCCCTGTGCTTCCTCGCCGGGGCCAACTCCATCTTCTATGGCGAGCGCCTGCTGACCACCTCCAACGCCGTGGCAGACCGGGACCGGGACCTGTTCCACCGCCTCGGCCTGTCCTTCGAGACCCTAAACGCGGCCGAGCGGGACCATCCTGGCCCCTGTGAGCGCTGCGCGACGCATTGAGCGGACAGTGATGATGTCCATCCTGATGATTCCCAGCACAGTGCCCGTCGGCCATCCGGGTTGGGTGGTGCCGGGTCGGGTGGCCTCGGACAGGGGATGCCGTGAATACCTCCGTGCGGCCTTGACGACCGCCACCGCCACCGCCACCCTGCTGTCGACACCCCCGTCTGAGGCTACCCGACCCGCCCACACCCGACCGGGACCCGAAATCCCTCGGGGCTAAGTTCTGGACCTGATGCGCGATCTGCGAAGCGAGCTCAGTCGCCGCCAGGCGGCGCACCTCTACCGCCGGCGGCGGCTGATCGCCGACGCCCCGGGGCCGCATCTGACCCTGGAGGGCCGCTCGGCCATCGCCTTCTGCACCAACGACTACCTGGGCCTGGCCCGGCATCCGGAGGTGGTGGCGGCCTTCCAGCGCGGGGCCGAACGCCATGGCGTCGGCAGTGGCTCGGCCCATCTGGTCGCGGGGCATGGTCCCGAGCATCAGGCCCTGGAGGAGGAACTGGCTGACTTCCTGGGACGTCCCCGGGCCCTGCTGTTCTCCACTGGCTACATGGCCAATCTGGGCGTCATCCAGGCCCTCGCCGGTCCCGGGGATCTGGTGCTGGAGGACAAGCTCAACCATGCCTCCCTCCTCGACGGCGCCCTGCTGGCCCGCGCCCGGTTGCGCCGTTATCCCCATGCCGACCAAGAGGCGCTGCGGCGGCAGTTGTCTGGACCGGCCGGGCGCACCCCCTCCGCCTCCGCACAATCCTTAAAAGACCCTTCCTCTGAGCCTGGCCGGGCACCGCCTGGCTGGGCACCCCTTACCGCCCCCGATCGCCAGCCCATGTCAGACGGTTGCCAGGGTGAGGTTGCCGCGACCACCCCGGCCACCCTGCCGGTTGATCCGACCGCCCCTGCTGAGAGGGAGGTGGTCGGGGCAACCCTCATCGCCACCGACGGGGTCTTCAGCATGGATGGCGACCTGGCGCCCCTGCCGGAACTGGCGGCCATCGCCCGGTCGACAGGTGCCTGTTTGCTGGTGGACGATGCCCACGGCATCGGCGTCCTGGGGCGGGAAGGGCGGGGCAGCCTGGATCACTTCGGCCTGGGGGTGGCGGAGGTCCCTATTCTCATCGGCACCCTCGGCAAGGCCCTGGGCACCTTCGGCGCTTTCGTTGCCGGGGACGAGGACCTGATCGAGACCCTCATCCAGTCCGCCCGGAGCTATATCTACACCACGGCCCCCCCGCCGGCCCTTGCCGCGGCGACCCGCGCCAGCCTGGCCCTGGCCCGGTGCGACGAATGGCGCCGGGAGCGGCTACGGGCGCTGATTGGCCGCTTTCGCGACGAGGCGACCCGGCTCGGTCTACCCCTGTTGCCGTCGCCAACCCCCATCCAACCCATCCTGGCGGGCAGCGCCGAGCACGCCCTGGCCTGGAGTCAGGCCCTGGAGGCCCGGGGCCTGCTGGTCACTGCCATCCGCCCGCCGACGGTGCCCCAGGGCGCGGCGCGGCTGCGGGTCACCCTCTCCGCCCTCCATAGCGACCAGGACCTGGACTTGCTGCTCGAGGCCCTGGCCAGGCTTCCGGGTGTGACCAACCCATGACCCACCGGCTTTACCACGAATCCCGCGGCCGGGGCCTCGATCTGGTCCTACTGCACGGCTGGGGCATGAACGCCGCGGTCTGGCGGGGTCTGCCAGCGGACCTGGCCCTCGGCCATCGGCTCACGGCCCTCGAACTGCCCGGCCACGGCGCCAGCCCCTGGGACCCGGCCACCCGGGGGCTGGACGACTGGGCTCAGGCCTGCCTGGCGGTGGCCCCGGCCCGGGCCTGCTGGATCGGCTGGTCCCTGGGGGGGCTGGTGGCCCTGGCGGCGGCCGGCCTCGCCCCCGAACGCCTGAGTGGGCTGATCCTGCTGACCGCCACGCCACGCTTCGCCCAGGCCGCCGACTGGCCGGCGGCCATGGCCCCCGGGACCCTGGACCGTTTTCATGACGACCTGCTGGCAGATCCCGCCGGCACCTTGCAGCGTTTTCTCGCCCTCCAGGTCAAGGGTAGCGAGGCGGCGCGGGAGACCCTGCGTCAGTTGCGCCTGGAACTCGCGAAGCGACCCGCGCCGGAGCCCCGCGCCCTGGCCCAGGGCCTGGACCTGTTGCGGGAGGTGGACCTGCGCCCCAGGCTGCCAGACCTCGCCTGCCCCAGCCTCTGGCTCTACGGCGAGCGCGACACCCTGGTCCCCGCCGCCGTTGCAAGCGACATCGCCGGCCTCCTGCCGGAGGCACGGGTCCAGGTCATCCCCCGGGCCGCCCATGCCCCCTTTCTCTCCCACCCGGCGGCCACCACTGCCGCCCTGCTGTCCTTTCTCTGGGAACTGGAGACCTGATGGAGACCTATCCGCAAGCCGCCCCACATTCCCGCTCCCCGGACCGAAACCGTCCCGATGCTGTCATCGACAAACGCGCTGCCCGGCGGGCCTTCGACCGCGCGGCGGCGACCTACGACGGCGTCGCCGTGCTGCAACGGGAGATGGCGACCCGCCTGCTGGAGCGGCTGGATTACGTGCGGCTCTCGCCCAAGACCATCCTCGACCTGGGGGCGGGCACCGGCCTGGCGGTGGACGACCTCCAGCGCCGCTATCGCTCGGCGCGGGTCCTGGCCCTGGACTTCGCCCTCGGGATGCTGCGCCTGGCCCGCCGCCGCGGTAGCCTGCTGCGCCGCCCGGCCTGTCTGTGCGCCGACGCCGAGGCCCTGCCCCTGCGGGAGGGTGGCATCGATTTCATTTTCTCCAACGCCACCCTCCAGTGGTGCAACGACCTGGACCGCACCTTCGCCGAACTGCGGCGGGTCCTCGTCCCCGGGGGGTTGCTGATGTTCACCACCTTCGGCCCCGATACCCTGCGGGAACTGCGGACGGCCTGGGCCCAGGTCGATGGGCATGGCCATGTCAGCCCCTTCCTCGACATGCACGATGTCGGTGACGCCCTGGTGCGCGCCGGCTTCGAGGGCCCGGTGCTGGACGCCGAGTATCTGACCCTGACTTATGCGGACCTGGGCGGGCTCATGGACGACCTGCGTGGCCTGGGGGCCACCAACGCCACCCGGGAACGGGCCCGCGGCCTGACCGGCAAGGCCCGCTGGCGCGCCATGCGCTCCGCCTACGAGGTCCATCGCCAGGAGGGCCGTCTGCCCGCCACCTACGAGGTGGTCTACGGCCACGCCTGGGCACCCATGCAGCGGGTCGCCGCCGATGGCGCCGTGACCCTGCCGGTGAGCGCCATCGGTCGCCGGGTCCCCCACCCCGGGGCAACCGAAAATTGATGGGCTTGGACCAGCGAAGAGATGAAAGGCTTTTTCGTCACCGGCATCGACACGGGTTGTGGTAAGACCGAGGTCAGCCTGGGCCTGATCCAGGCCTTGCGGCAGGCCGGATGCAGAGTCCAGGGCATGAAGCCTGTGGCCTCGGGGTGCGTCACCGCTGCCGCCGCGGGCGGTTATCCTAGGAACGCCGACGCCGAGCGCCTGCTGGAGCAATCCAGCCGCCCGGCCCCCTACGACTGGGTCAATCCCTACGCCTTCCTCCCCCCCATCGCCCCCCATATCGCCGCCCGGGAGGCCGGAGTGAGTATCGATCCGGACCGCATCCGCGCCCGCGCCCAGGCCCTGGCCGGGTTGGGGGACCTGCTGATCGTCGAGGGGGTGGGCGGTTGGCGGGTGCCTCTGGGTCCCGATCTGGCAGTGTGTGACCTGCCCGGGCTCCTGGGGCTGCCGGTCATTCTGGTAGTCGGCCTGCGCCTCGGCTGCCTGAATCACGCCCTGCTGACTGCGGAGAGTATTCTTGCGAGGGGCTGTCACCTGGCTGGTTGGGTGGCAAATCAGATCGAGCCGGGGATGCCACGCCGGGAGGAGAATCTCGCGACCCTGTCGTCGCTGTTGCCCGCCCCGCTGCTGGGCGATATTCCCAGGCTGGAGGCACCGGGGCCCTCCGCGGCATCCTTTTTCGATTTGGAGGCTCTGATCAGAGCCTGCCGATGAAGACAGGCCGTGCCCAGTCACAAGGCGTCCAAGGGTCTGGACTATAAGCTGATCCCACGCCGACCAGCGAAACCCGCCGCCATGCCTGCCTCGCTTCGTCCACGTCCTATCGTTATCTACAGCCTGGAGAAGATGGATGCACTTGGCCAGTGGTAGATGCCGGGGGAGCCACGGCGAGTAGAAGTTGTTGGCCGCTAGCCAGTGCTCCCATTGGTCGGCAAGGCATGCTTCCGGTCCGTTCGGGGGTCCGGCGTCTCAAGACTCAGGGTGGGGGCCTTGACCGATTGTCGAGCCCCCGCTAGGCTCACGTTACAGGCCGTCTTTGGCGTGTTGGCACGGTTGGTTATTATCCTTCAGTATCATTGAGATGTCGTTCTTGTTCTAGTTCCCGTTTTGTCCCCTGGGGGGTGCTCAGTTCGGGAATCAATTGATGGACAGCTTCTTACCACTCTTACCCTTATCCTTCCCCAGACAGATCATCGACCTCTTGAACGAGCTGTTCGCACCCGGTCCATCAGCGCCTATGCCTGAAAGGCACCAACAAGGCCGTTGCTGAGATCAAGCGCTGATACACGGCGCCTGTTCTATTTTTAGTTCGTTACCACTCCTGCTTTGCGACCCCTGCCGGACGGGCTTCAGCCCGGCGGCAGCATCCGCAAGTTCCCGGTTGTCCCTGGCCGGACTGAAGGCAGACCTTTAGTCAGACCCATGGACAATCCCAACGGCGATCCTGATGCCCTACGCGGGCACCCCTTTCTCACATAACAACTCACTCGCAACGGGACTGCACCTACATGACCTATGGCTAAATGACCACCAAAACCGACTTACAAGCCATCGCGGAGACCCACGAGCGGCCCTTCCTCATCATCGACAAGGATTCCACCATTGTCGCGGCCAACAGCGCCTTTCTCCAGGCCTATGGCACCAGCCTGGCCGGGGTGCTGGGCCGGACCTGTCACGATGTCACTCACGGTAACCCGCGTCCCTGCCACGAGATGGGGGAGGAGTGCCCCATCGAGCGCATCCGTGAGACCCATGCCCCGCACACCTGCCTGCACATCCACTCCCACTTCGACCAGGGCCGGCATATCCACAAGGTGCGGGTAAAAGGTTTCCCGCTCCTATTCGAAGACGGGGAGCTTTATTACGGGGAGTTGATGGAGGAGATCGCCGTGCAGGCTGAGGACCGCATGAGCGATCAGTGCATGATGGGCCGCTCCAAGGCGTTTCTCGCCGCCATGGAGGCCCTCAAGCTTGCCGCCGGCTCCGACGCCCCGGTGCTGATCCAGGGGGAGACCGGGACCGGCAAGGAACTCGCCGCCGCCTTCGTGCACCGCAATTCGCGGCGGGAGCCGGGCCCCTTCCTCACCCTGGACTGCACCGTCCTCACCGAGACCCTGGTGGAGAGTGAGCTGTTCGGCCACGAGCGGGGTGCCTTCACCGGCAGCGTGGGTGACCGGCAAGGCCTGTTTAAGCTGGCCGACGGTGGCACCCTCTTCCTGGACGAGGTGGGCGAGATGCCCAAGCAACTCCAAACCAAGCTGCTGCGGGTGCTGGAGAGCGGCGAGTTTCGCCGCGTGGGCGGCAACAAGGTCATCCGCACGGACGTGCGCATCCTCTGCGCCACCAACCGGGACCTGGCCGAGGAGGTCAAGGGCGGTGCCTTCCGCGAGGACCTCTACTATCGCCTGGCCTGCCTCACCATCCGCCTGCCCAGCCTGCGCGAGCGCCGGGAAGATATCCCGGACCTGGCGGCCTACCTGCTAGAGCGCATCCCCGGCCCCAGCGGTCGCCGCCTGCGCCTGACGCCGGACGCCATCGTCGCGCTCCAGGATTACCCCTTCCCGGGCAACGTCCGCGAGTTGCGTAACATCCTCCAGGCTGCGGCCACGCGGGCTACCGGCGCCATCATCGACGGCACCATGATCGAGCAGACCCTGACGGGGCTGCCCACGAGGGCCGCCATTCGCCGTGAGCGTGAAGAAATGTCGCCAAGGGTCCCGCGGGATGCCGCCCCGGGACCGGAACCGATCAGCGCTGGCACGGCCCCCTTGCAGGCACTGGAGCGCGACCACATCGCCCGGCTGCTGGAGGCCCATGGCAAGGATCGCCACGCTGTGGCCGATGCCTTGGGCGTGAACATTCGGACCCTGTATCGCAAGCTCAAGCGTTACGGACTCGGCTGAGCCGCTTGCAGCAGCGGCGGCGCGACCCGCCGCGGAAAAAAGAAAGGCCGGGGTAGGCTCCCGCCCACCCCGGCCGGTCAGGCCCTCCGCTCAGGAGCTAAGGCTCGCACTGGTGCGGAAATGCAACCGTGTCGACGTACTCGCTGGCGCAGAACTCGTCGCAGGGGTTGCACAGGCCCCGCTCCGGGCGATCAAAGTCGTGGCAGAAGTAGCAGCCGATGCCAGTTGAGCCCTTGTTGACATGGTTGTGCATCCGATCCCAGGTATTCGGCGGCCGCTTGGAGCCGTCGTGGCACTGGTTGCAGACTTGCTGTTTACTTCCCTTCAGCTTGTAGCCCATCAGGTCCAGCATCGAGTCCTTGCTCATGTCCACGGCGCCATTGCCGTGGCATTGGCTGCACTGGGCCACCGATCCCACCGGGTTCACCCCATGGTTGATCATCTGGTAGGTGTCGGTGTCGATCCATTCATAGGGGGTGTCGGAAGCCAGGCCCATATTGACCAGGCCATTCTTGATCGCTGTGATGACATTACCCGCTCCCTTGATGTACTCGAAGGTGTCAAGGGCAATCAACTTATCGTCCAACAGGGTCTTGGGCTGGGTGGCCGTCTTGTATTTAAACGGGGTCAGTTTGGTGATCGGCGTGAGGTCGGTATAGAGTTCTTGGTCGTTGATGTCGCCGAGGGGACGCGAGGTCGGGTTGGCACCTGTCTTGGAATCTATCGCAGCGACGTCGCCAAGCAGATAGTTGTTGCTCAGCCGGTTCCAGAACCGGTACTCCGGGATCAGGTTGGATGCCTTCTCGACATGCGGATGGCTGGGGCAAGGCGGGTTGCTGCCGACGCCGCAGGTCGAGGCGTCGGTGCCGTCATGATGGAACTGCCAGTCGCGATGGACCTCGGTAGGGAATTTGGCGTAGGTGGGGATGTGGCAGGACTGGCAGGCAACCCGCGCGACGTGGCGGTCGGGCTCGCTGCGGCGGCCGGCGCTGGCGTGGCCGGTGCCCGAGTCCATGCCCACATGGCAGGTGCTGTTGCTGCAGGTGATCTCGCTCCCGCGGCTCAGGTCGTCAGTGTGATGCAGGTCTGAGCCCTTGCCGATCACCTTGTGATCCTGGAACACGTGGCAGGCCTGGCACTGCAGGTCGGGGCCCAGCACGTTCATGTGCACGTCGAAGTGGGGATCGGCGTTGGCGATCAGGGCCAGGGACAGGTCGCCGCGCTTGACGCCGTCGCCGCCACCCGCCTTCGCATGGCAGGACAGGCAGTTGGCGCGGGTGGGCGGGGCGATGTTCTGTACATAGCTGTCGAGGGTCGTCTGGGAGGTTCCGTCTGGCGGTCCCATGCTACCGTTGGATAGTCTGACCCGGCTCATGGCGTAGTCCGCGTTGTGGCAGACCAGGCAGTCCACGTTGGACAATTGGTTGCCCGCAGTCGTGCCGGGCTTGGCCCCACGGCCGGCGTGACAGGAGCCGCAGACCGGCCAATCCCCTGTGATGTTGATGCAGTAGCTATTGACGGCGTTGGTCAGCTTGCCCTGCTGGCTCTCGGGCTGGTTCACCATGTCAGGCGCCGCACCCATCCACTGGTAGTGGGTCGAGTTGAAGACCTCGTTGTATTGGTCGCCGTGCTCCCCGCCGTTGTGGCAGTTCATGCAGGCCGTCGGATAGTCGCTCCAGGTCAGGTTGGCATGGGGATTGGTGCCTCCCCCGCAGGATAGATCGGCCCCGCTGCAATCCTGGTCAATGCCGTCGCCGCAGATCTCCGTGGCGCCGGGGAAGATCGATTTGATGCCGTCGTTGCAGTCGAGGGGACCACACTCACCGCCCTCGAGCGCGTAGGTATCCCCGTCGCTGTCGGTGCAGGTAGGCCCGCCGCATCCTCCCGAAGGCTCGACGGCGCACTCGCCGCAGGAGTTGAGCACCCACACACTGGGATCGTTGTCGTTGCAGTCGACGTTCGACTTGTAACCGTCTTTGTCACTGTCCACCGGCTTGCCGGCCGCCTGCGCAGTAAGGGCCGCGGTGCCGAGCAGCAGGGCGCACAGGCCCAGCAGCACCTTCATCGTTCTCATCGCCTTCCTCCAATATCTCTCTTGTTGACCAAGCCCGGCGCGAGGTATCGCGTGCGATACCGGCCGGACCCTCTACCGGCGAGAAGGCAATTACCCTGCCAGGTTGGCTGGTGCGGAAGGTATCTGCTAAACGCATTGAAAAAATGAATATTATTGATCGGGGCCGTGGGGTTGCTGGGGTATCTCGCGATACTTAGGCGGGCGGTGGCGCAGTCGCCGCGACAGATCTGTCAACGCGCTGACAATGTTGTCGCGCGGATGTGACATCCCTCCATCTCCCATCCTCTCTGCCGCTGGGGACCATAGCCCGATGGTGCCAGATGGGGATTGTTCGGCCAGAGCGCGCCCGCCGTCGAGTTCGATCAGCGTATCGCCGGGTAGCCATTTTCTCCGCCCATCTGGTGGGGGTGTACGGGGAGGAACTCCGCCGCGGGAACAACGGCTACGTCTTCCTGGGCGACGCGGTCTACAACCCCTCCACTATCCATCTTACTCAGCTCCTGCTTGATGACGGGTGTCGCTTCGAGCGCCACGGCAAGGGACAACCCCATCCTCGATAACATTGACCGGCTCGATGCGGCGGCTGAAATCCGCGGGGGACTTATCCGGTTCGGAGGCTAGTCCTGCTCGGCATCGGGGTGGTGAAGTGGCTGGGTATCTTTGCGCCGCGCGCGGGGATGAGCCTGGTCGTAGACCTGGGCCAAGTGCTGGAAATCCAGGTGGGTGTAGATCTGGGTGGTGGCGATGTTGGCGTGGCCCAGAAGCTCCTGCACCGCGCGCAGGTCGCTGGAGGACTCCAGCAGGTGGCTGGCGAAGGAGTGGCGCAGCAGGTGCGGGTGGAGGTGGCGACCGGCGCCCTGTTCCGTCGCCCAGCGGGCGAGGCGCTGCTCGACGGTGCGCGGGTGGATGCGCTGACCGCGCTGGCTGACGAAGAGGGCGGGTTCATCGGCGGCGGCGAGCAGGCCGCGGACCTGGCGCCAGCGTTTGACCGCCGCCAGGGCCTGGGTGCCGACCGGGACCCGGCGACGCTTGGCGCCCTTGCCCAGGACATCCAGGCTGGCGTCCTCCAGGTCGATGTCGTTGAGGTTGAGGGAGACCAGCTCCGCCAGGCGCAGGCCGCTGGAATAGAAGAGCTCGATCATGGCCTGATCGCGCAGGGCCAGGGGGTTATCGTCCGGGGCCTGGTCGAGGAGGGCGCACAGGCGGTCGGCCTCGAAGGTCACCGGTAGCTTGCGCTCACTCTTGGGGGCGCGGACGCCCTGGGCGGGGTTGAAACCCAGTCGGCCCTCCCGCAACAGGTAGCGGAAGAGGCTGCGCAGGGCGGACAGCTCCCGTTGCAGGGTCTTGCCGCCGGCCCCGGTGCGATGGCGCCAGGCGACGTAGCGGCGCACCTCGTCGCTGGTCATGCGCGCCCAGTCCGACCCCAGCCCGGCGTTCCGCCGCCAGGCGGCGATGCCGACCAGGTCGCGGCGGTAATTGCTCAGGGTGTGGGGGGAGAGGCGCCGCTCGTGGCCGAGATGCGTCAGGAAGGCCGCCAGGTCGGGGCAGTCGCTGTCGGCAGTGCCCGCTTCCCTGGGCATGGCGTCAGCCATGGCCCGGGCCGTGCCTCTCCAGGGCGGTCAGGCAGGCGCTGACCAACTCGCCGAGCCGGTTGAGTTGTTCCGTGCCCATGTCCGGGGCGAAGCGGGCCGGATCCGCGCTGCCGATGGCCAGGAGCCCCGCCTGGCGCGGGGTGCGGAGGGGAATCAGGGCCGCGGACAGGATGGGGCGGGCGGCGGCCGGGAAGAGGGCGGCGGCGTTGACCGGGTCCAGGGGGCCGCATTGGACCTGGGGCTGGGCCGCCGCGGCGGGGAAGATCAGGCTGACGGCCTCGGTGTCGAATTCCCGGCGCAGCCCTTCCGCGACCAGGGCCTCCAGTGTCGGCCGGTCCGGGGCCAGGATGAGCTGGATCGTCAGCTGGTGCAGCCGCTCCGCCAGGGTCTCGTTATCCCGGGCGCGGGCGATGAGTTGTGCCAGACGCCGCCGCTCGCCCTCCACTTGGGCCCGCAGCAGCCCCATCTGATGCTCCACCAGGGACAGGGTGCCCGCGGGGCCATGGGGCAGGCGCAGCCGGGCGGTCAGGTCCGGATGGCGGAGGAAGAATTTCGGATCGGCCTCCAGATAGGCGACGACCTTGGCATCGCCCTTGGGCGCGGAGGCGGTCATAGCGGGATCTCCCCGGTGAAGACGGTGACGGCGGGGCCGGTCATCCACACCGGCTGGTCACCCCCGGCCCAGCGAATGTGCAGGTCGCCGCCGGGAAGGCTGACCTGTACCCGTTCCGCCAGCAGGCCGAGACGGCGCCCCACGGCGACGGCGGCGCAGGCCCCGGTGCCACAGGCCAGGGTCTCCCCCGCCCCTCGTTCGAACACCCGCAGCCGGATGCGGTCCGGGGCCAGCACCTGCATGAAACCGACGTTCACCCGGCGCGGAAAGCGGGGATGACGTTCGATGCGGGGGCCGAGACGGTCCACCGGCGCCCGATCCAGGTCATCCACCCGCAGCACGGCATGGGGATTGCCCATGGAGACGGCGCCGATGCGCAGGACCTCGCCGTCGACCTCCAGGTCGTAGGCGTCCGCTTCCGGCAAGGCTGCCGCGTTTGACGTCGCCACCTCGGGCTCCGCTGACGTCAGGTTTGTCAGTGGCTTAGCAATTTCGGCATGGACCCCCGCTGACACCGATCCTGGACAGGCTGACGCTGCCCACTCGGCCGGCGCCAGAAAGGGGATGCGCGCCGGGGTGAAGATCGGCGCCCCCATGTTGACCCGGACCGCGTCGTCCGCCTCGATGAACAGGCGGATGGGGCCAGCGGCGGTGCCCACCGGGATCTCGGTCTTGGCCGTCAACCCCTGCTCGCGCACGAAGCGGGCGAAGCAACGGGCGCCGTTGCCGCACTGCTCGACCTCCGAGCCGTCGGCATTGAAGATGCGATAGTGGAAATCGGTCCCCGCCAGCCGGGGGGGTTCCACCAGGAGGATCTGATCGCAGCCGACGCCGAAGCGGCGGTCCGCCAGGCGGCGGCACTGCTCCGGGCTCAGGCTCACCGCCTGCCGGACCCCGTCGCAGACGACGAAGTCGTTGCCCAGGCCCTGCATCTTAATAAAACGAAGGTTCATGCTTGATTTCCAGCCCCCGCGTGGATCAATCTGAACTGGCCCGGATTTGGGGCGCTCTGCCGGGGGGATAACTCCTGGAGTTATTCTGGTCGTTGCCATGGTTCGCCGCAAGGCAATAATCGTCGAGACTCTGGTAACCGACTAAGGATTAACAGGTTAACCGTTCTTGCCGCCCCATGGCACGGCGTAGTGCAGCCTCAAGTTGCTCCAGGTCGGGCAGGAAGTAGCACTGGCGCTGGAACAGCTTGATCAGGAAGCTGGGGTTGCCGGTCTCGAACCAGTAGTTGCGATAGCTGTGATCCTCGCTAGATGTAAAACAGGATATCGAAGGGGTTGTAGACGGGCTCACCCAGGAAGCCGTAGCCGTTGTACCAGCGGCGCAGTTCCGCCCAGTCCACCCGTACCAGGTGGGCGGCAAAGGTGGTCTCCAAGTCCCGGTGGGTGTAGCCACGGAGGGTGGCTCTGACGGAAGGTCTGGATGCCGATGGGGAGTTTCCGGGGGCTTCAGGCATGGTGGCGGGTGTCACTCAGCAGCGGTAGGTCCAGATTTCCAGAGTATGACGCCGTCCCAATTGATTCGAGAGGACTGTCCCTGGAAGGAATCTCCCTGGCGGGACCAGCCGCACTCCCCTGGCATATTTGGCGCTGACGCGGATTCTCTTCCATGCCCTGTCATCGATCGGAGGGATAATATTCCCAGCGACCGGCGATTTTCGGCACGGCCAAGCCGGAACCACCGATAATCACCGCGTGTCAGCCTCAGCAGGCGCATACGCCAGCGGCCCCGCGGTATCCAGGTCGCTTTCGACCCAGACAACGGAGGACTCATGTTCCAGGTCCGTATCCACGGCCGCGGGGGCCAGGGCGTCGTCACCGGCGCCGAGATGCTCTCCATCGCCGCCTTTCTCGAAGGCAAGCATGCCCAGGCCTTTCCCAGCTTCGGCTCGGAGCGCACCGGCGCCCCGGTGGTCGCCTTCTGCCGCATCGACAGCAAAGAGATCCGGCTGCGGGAGCCGATCATGGCCCCGGATGCCATCATCATCCAGGACCCGACCCTGTTGCATCAGGTGGATGTCTTTCAGGGCCTCAAGGACGAGGGCTATGTGCTGATCAATACGGCCAAGAGCTTCGATGACCTCGACATCGGCGAGGTGGCCGCCCGGCTGCGCCCGGAGCGCCATGCCTGTGTCCCCGCCACCGAGATCGCCCTCAAGCATCTGGGGCGGCCCCTGCCCAATGCCGTATTGCTGGGCGCCTTCGCCGGACTCGCCGGGCAAATCTCCCTCCCGGCGGTGGTCTCCGCCATTCGCGACAAGTTCTCCGGTAAGGTCGCCGAGGGCAATATCGCCGCCGCCACCGCCGCCTTTGAGCAGGTCAGGGGGCAACTCGGCAGGCTGGCGCCCGCAGGTTCATCGACGCCCCAGGGGCCGGGAGCATCCCCAGCCCCGGCCGCCAAGGCCCAGGAGAGCGCGGCTCCTAGTCCTTTCGCTCCCTTAGTGGCACCAGGTCCAGCGGCCCCAGGTCCAGCGGCTTCATATCCTGATCGGGCACAGGCCACGCACAGCCAGGAGGTCCGCTGATGGCCCTCAAGCAAATCGAAGGTTCCCATGGCGTCGCCGAGGCCGTCGCCCTCTGCCGGCCCGAGGTCATCTGCGCCTACCCCATCAGTCCCCAGACCCACATCGTCGAGGGCCTGGGCGAGATGGTGAAGGCCGGCGACCTGAATGCCGAGTTCATCAACGTCGAGTCCGAGTTCGCCGCCATGTCGGTGGCCATCGGCGCCTCCGCGGCGGGGGCCCGCACCTATACCGCCACTGCCTCCCAGGGTCTGCTGTTCATGGTCGAGGCGGTCTACAACGCAGCCGGCCTGGGCCTGCCCATCGTCATGACCGTGGCCAACCGCGCCATCGGCGCCCCCATCAATATCTGGAACGACCACAGCGACAGCATGAGCCAGCGCGATTGCGGCTGGCTGCAACTCTTCGCCGAGACCAACCAGGAGGCCCTGGACCTGCACATCCAGGCCTTCAAGATCGCCGAGGAGCTGTCCCTGCCAGTGATGGTGTGCATGGATGGCTTCATTCTCACCCACGCCTATGAGCGCCTGGACGTGCCCGACCAGGAACGGGTGGACAACTTCCTGCCGCCCTTCGAGCCGCGCCAGGTCCTCGACCCGGCGGCCCCCCTGTCCATCGGCGCCATGGTCGGCCCCGAGGCCTACACCGAGGTGCGCTACCTGGCCCATCTCAAGCAGCGCCGCGCCCTGGACCTGATCCCACGGGTGGCGGCGGAGTTCAAGGCCATGTTCGGCCGCGAATCGGGCGGCCTCATCCGCCCCTATCGGCTGGAAGGGGCCCGGACCGCCGTGGTCGCCCTGGGCTCGGTGCTGGGGACCATCAAGGACACCGTCGACGAGTTGCGGGACGCGGGTCATCCCATCGGTGTCCTGGGTATCACCTCCTTCCGCCCCTTCCCCCTGGAGGCGGCGCGCTATGCCCTGCGCGATGTCGAGCGGGTCATCGTCGTCGAAAAATGCTTCGCCATCGGGGTCGGTGGCGTCGTGGCCATCGACGTGCGCCTGGCCCTGGATGGCACCGGTCAGCCGGTGCGGACCCTCGTCGCCGGCCTGGGCGGGCGCGCCATCACCCGGGATAGCCTGTCCCGGGCCTTCTTGCGGGGCATGGCTGACCAGCTCGAGGCCATGACCTTCCTCGACCTCGACCAGGCCCTGGTGGAGCGGGTCCTGGAACGTGAACGCCTGGTGCGCCGCTCCGGCCCCGCCGCCGAGGCCATCCTGCGCGAAGTCGGCGCCATCGCCGCCAAGATCGTCTGAGGGGGACCCCATGAGCTACCAACCCGTCCGCTTCTACCAGACCGGCACCTTCACCGTCGGCAACCGCCTCCTCGACGAGGACGACCGCAGCGTCCAGGCCCTGCCGGTGCGCGCCAACTCCCTCACCTCCGGTCACCGCGCCTGCCAGGGTTGCGGCGAGGCCCTGGGGGCGCGGTACGCCATCGACGCCGCGGTGGCCGCCACCGACCGTCAGGTGATCGCCGCCAACGCCACCGGCTGCCTGGAGGTCTTCTCCACCCCCTATCCGCAGACCTCCTGGCAGATCCCCTGGATCCACTCCCTCTTCGGCAACACCGCCGCGGTGGCCACCGGCATCGCCGCGGCCCTGCGCATCAAGGGTCGCTCCCAGGTGCGGGTGGTGGCCCAGGGCGGCGACGGCGGCACCACCGACATCGGCTTCGGTTGCCTGTCCGGGATGTTCGAGCGCAACGACGATGTCCTCTATATCTGCTACGACAACGAAGCCTACATGAACACCGGCGTCCAGCGCTCCTCGGCGACGCCGCCGGCGGCGCGCACCGCCACCACCCTGCCGGTGGGACCGGAGCCGGGCAACGTCTTCGGCCAGGGCAAGAACGTCCCCGCCATCGCCATGGCCCATGGTATTCCCTACGTCGCCACCGCCACCGTCGCCGATCTCCACGACCTGGAGTACAAGGTCAAGAAGGCTATCGGCATTCGCGGCGCCAAGTACCTACACATCTTCGTCCCCTGTCCCCTGGGCTGGGGGTCCGCCTCCCACGACACCATCAAGCTGGCGCGCCTGGTCAAGGAGTGCGGCCTCTTCCCGGTCTTCGAGGCGGAGCACGGCGAGGTCACCGGGGTGGCCAAGATCCGCAAGCCCATCCCGGTGGAGGACTATCTGCGGCCCCAGCGCCGTTACGCCCACCTCTTCGGCAAGTCCCCGGCCACGGAGACCATCGCCAAGATCCAGGCCCAGGCCGATCGCAACATCCGCAAATTCGGCCTGCTCGCTGACCAGGGGGCCCGCCCATGAGCACCGTCCAGCACAAACCCTTCGCCATCACCCTCAAGGTCGGCTCCTCCCTGGCCAACAAGACCGGATCCTGGCGCACCTTCCGGCCGGTCTATCTGGACCGGATGCCGCCCTGCAATCATCAGTGCCCGGCGGGGGAGAATATCCAGGCCTGGCTCTTCCACGCCGAGGAGGGCAACTACGAGCAGGCCTGGCGCCAGATCATGGCGGACAACCCCTTTCCGGCCATCATGGGCCGGGTCTGTTATCACACCTGCGAAAGCGCCTGCAACCGCGGCCAGGTCGACCAGGCGGTGGGCATCAATGCCGTGGAGCGCTTCCTCGGGGATCAGGCCCTCAAGTACGGCTGGGCCATCGAGCCCGGCAAGCCGACGGGGAAGAAGGTCCTGGTGGTCGGCGCCGGTCCCGCTGGCCTGTCGGCGGCCTATCACCTGGCCCGCCTGGGCCACGCCGTCACCGTCCACGAGGCCAGCCCCAAGGCCGGGGGCATGATCCGCTACGGCATCCCCAAGTACCGCATGCCGCGGGAGAAGCTCAACGCCGAGATCCAGCGTATTCAGGCCATGGGGGTGGAGATCCGCCTCAACACCCCGGTGACGGACCTGCGCCAGACCCTGGAGGCGGGCGGCTTCGATGCCTGTTTCCTGGCGGTAGGGTTGCAACAGGGCCAGCAGGTGAATATCCCCCAGACCGGCGGCCTGCCGGTCCTCGACGCCATCAGCGTGCTGCGGGCGGTGGAACTGGAGGAGCCGGTGGCCCTCCATGGCCATGTGGTGGTCAACGGCGGCGGCAACACCGCCATCGACGTCGCCCGCTCCGCCATCCGCCTGGGGGCCCTGTCGGTGACGGTGGTGGTGCGCCGGGGCCGCGACTACATGCCCGCCCACCCCTCGGAGATCCGCGAGGGGCTGGAAGAGGGCATGCGCCTGCTCAACCTGCGGCAGATCACCGCCATCCAGGACCGCACCCTGACCCTGGAGGTCATGGTGCCGGTGGAAGGGGGCCACATCATCCGCTCCGGCCAGACCGAGACCATCGAGGCCGACGTCCTGGTCCAGGCCTTCGGCCAGACCGGGGACTTCGCCGCCCTCGACCAATACCCGGGCCTGGTCATCGCCGACGGGGCGGTCCAGGTCGGCCCGGACCTGATGACCGGGGCGCCCGGGGTCTTGGCCGGCGGGGACATGATCCCCTGGGCGCGCAACGCCACCGCCGCCATCGGCCTGGGCAAGAAGGCGGCGCGCCACCTCGACGCCTGGCTGCGGGGCGAGCGTTACCAGCCCCGGCCCAAGGCCGAGGTCGCCGACATCGGCAAGCTCAACACCTGGTACTACTCCGACGCCCCGCGCACCGTCCGCCCCCTGCTGGACGTGGTGCGACGGACCAGCGGCTTCGCCGAGGTGGTCGGCAACCTGGACGAGGGCAACGCCCTGTTCGAGGCGCGGCGCTGCATGAGCTGCGGCAACTGCTTCGAGTGCGACAACTGCTACGGCGTCTGCCCCGACAACGCCGTTATCAAGCTCGGCCCCGGCAAGCGCTTCCGCTTCAACTATGACTACTGCAAGGGGTGCGGCATCTGCGCCGCGGAGTGCCCCTGCGGGGCGATCAAGATGGTGCCGGAGGAGATCTGAGGGGCGCCCAGCCCTGCCCGATTTGGCCCTACCTCCCCGCAAACGATCATGAAGTTCAGCCGCATTCGCCGCGAGTGATGAAGTGACCGTTCAGACCCCTTACACCCGAGAGTCAGCCTTTATGGCACGAGCTACAGATGCTCTTACTCCCTCCCCCCTGGAGGGGGAGGGTTGGGGAGAGGGGGCTGAACGGTCACCGGTGAACAGGCTGTCCTTGACCCATAAACATTTTCAACCCGTGTCCCTTTAACCCCATGGCGGATCAGGAATTCTCTCGATGTCGGAAGAACTGAAAAAGAGCGCGCTGGACTATCACCGGTACCCCCGTCCCGGCAAGCTGGCGATCCAGGCCACCAAGCCACTGGCCAACCAGCGGGACCTGGCCCTGGCCTATTCCCCCGGCGTGGCCGCGGCCTGTGAGGAGATCGCCGCCGATCCCCTCACCGCCGCCCATTACACCGCCCGGGGCAACCTGGTGGCGGTGATCAGCAATGGCACCGCGGTCCTGGGTCTGGGCGCCATCGGCGCCCTGGCCTCCAAGCCGGTCATGGAGGGTAAGGCGGTCCTCTTCAAACAGTTCGCCGATATCGACGTCTTCGATATCGAGATCGACGAACAGGACCCGGAACAGCTCATCGAGACCATCGCCCGGCTGGAGCCCTCCTTCGGCGGGATCAACCTGGAGGACATCAAGGCCCCCGACTGCTTCATCGTCGAAAAGGCCCTCAAGGCGCGGATGAAGATCCCGGTTTTCCACGATGACCAGCATGGGACCGCCATCGTCGTCGCCGCCGCCATCCGCAATGGCCTACTGCTGGTGGGCAAGGAGATCGAGGAGGCCCGCCTGGTCACCGCCGGGGCCGGGGCCGCCGCCCTGGCCTGCCTGGACCTGCTGGTGTCCCTGGGCATGAAGCGGCAGAACATCCTGGTCACCGACATCGCCGGGGTGGTCTACGCCGGCCGCACCGAGATCATGGACCCCTACAAGGCGCGCTATGCCGTGGAAACCCCGCATCGCACCCTGGAGGAGGCCCTGACCGATGCCGACATCTTCCTCGGCCTCTCCGCCGGCGGCATCCTCAAGGCCCCCTGGTTGAACAAGATGGCGGAGAACCCCCTAATCTTCGCCCTCGCCAACCCCAACCCCGAGATCCTGCCGGAGGAGGCCCAGGCCGCCCGGCCGGACGCGGTCATTG
This sequence comes from Candidatus Thiosymbion sp., assembly GCA_018435665.1. Taxonomy (GTDB): domain Bacteria; phylum Pseudomonadota; class Gammaproteobacteria; order Chromatiales; family Chromatiaceae; genus M0108. Next base: position 83,765 of record JAHDND010000049.1, read on the forward strand.
CCACCGGCCGCACCGACTACCCCAACCAGGTCAACAACGTCCTCTGCTTCCCCTTCCTGTTCCGCGGCGCCCTGGACTGTGGCGCCACCGAGATCAACGAGCCCATGAAGCTGGCCTGCCTCGAGGCCATCGCCGCCCTGGCCCGTGCCCGGCCCTCGGACATCGTCCGCCAGGCCTATGGCGGCAAGGACCTGCGCTTCGGCCCCGAGTATCTGATCCCCAAGCCCTTCGACCCGCGGCTCATGGAGGTGGTCGCCCCGGCGGTGGCCGCCGCCGCCATGGCCTCCGGCGTCGCTACCCGTCCCATCGAGGACCTGGAGGCCTACCGCCAGGGCATGCACAACCGCGTGATCCGCACCAGCATGACCATGAAGCTGATCTTCGATCTGGCGCGCAAGGAGGTGCGGCGGGTAGTCTTCGCCGAGGGCGAGGAGGAGATGGTCCTCCAGACGGCCCAGCAGGCGGTGGAGGAGGGCATCGCCTACCCGATCCTCATCGGCCGGCGTGCTGTCATCGAGCGGCGCCTCGCCAGCCTGGGCCTCAATCTGCGGCTGGACGAGGATTGCCGGGTGGTGGATCCCCAGGACAACCCGGACCGGGAGGCCCACTACGCCGCCTTCTACCAGCGCGCCAAGCGCCGGGGCTTCACCCCCGCCGAGGCCCGGGTCCACATCCGCGGTTCCGCCACCGGCCTCGCCGCCGTCCTGCTGCGCACCGGCGAGGCGGACGCCATGATCAGTGGCACCATCGGCCGCTATCGCAGCCACCTGGAGCAGATCGAACTGATCGTCGGCCGCGCCCGGGGGGTCGAGCACATGGTCGCCATGACCGCCATCGTCCTCCCCAGTGGTCCCGTCTTCATCGCCGATACCGATGTCCAGACCGACCCGGATACCGATGCCCTGGTGGAGATCACCGCCCTCTGCGCCGACGAGGTGCGACGCTTCGGCATCGAGCCCAAGGTGGCCCTGCTGTCCCACTCCAACTTCGGCAGCCACCAGGACCCCTCGGCGCGCAAGATGCACCAGGCCTTGTGCCGGATTCAGCGCGCCTACCCGGACCTGGAGGTCGAGGGCGAGATGCGCGCCGACCTGGCCCTGTCCGCCACCATGCGCCAGGAGCGCTTCCCGGACTCCCAACTGGAGGGGCGGGCCAACCTGCTGATCATGCCCAACCAGGACGCCGCCAATATCGCCTTCAACCTGCTCAAGGTCATGGGCGACGGTACGGCCATCGGCCCCATCCTGCTGGGCGCCGCCAAGTCCGCTCATGTCGTCACTCCCGGCGTCACGGTGCGGGGCCTGCTCAACATGACGGCCCTGGCGGCGGTGCAGGCGCGGTAGTCACGCCGGGGGCGGGACCCCGTTCGGGTTTGAGCCCCCCCCACCACCGTAACCATCGCGGATGGAGCGGCGCTATGTATATACTAGCCGCCATCCGCCCGGTTCCAGGCTGTACGCGGCGGCTTCCACCGATAAAAGCGGAGGCCCCATGCATCGCATCAGTTTGACCCGACAGCGTTTGAGCGCCCTGGCCTTTTTGGGGCTCCTGCTGTTCTTCTCGCCCCTGATCGGGGTGTTCGATCGGCCGGAGACGCTCCTGGGCATCCCCCTGCTGCCTCTGTACCTCTTCAGCGCCTGGGCGTCCCTCATTGCCCTGAGCGCCTGGATCCTGGGCGCGGGCCGCAAATGACCCCGGGCCCGGCCGGCCTGGCCGGCCAGCCCCGGGCGGCGCGCCCGTGGGGCGGGGGGCGATGACGCTGAACGGGCCCCTCATCGCGGCGGTCTCCTTCGCCTATCTGGGGCTGCTCTTCGCCCTGGCCTATTGGGCCGACCGGCGGGCGGACCAGGGCCGTTCGGTGATCGATCGCCCCACGGTCTATGCCCTGTCCCTGGCCGTCTACTGCACCGCCTGGACCTTTTACGGCAGCGTCGGCCGGGCGGCGACCGGTGGGCTGGGTTTCCTCGCCATCTATCTGGGGCCGACCCTGATCGTGCTGCTCTGGGGGGGGCTGCTGGTGAAGATGGTGCGGGTGTGCAAGGCCGAGCACATCACCTCCATCGCCGATTTCATCGCCTCCCGCTATGGCAAGAGCCATCTCCTCGGCAGTCTGGTCACCCTCATCGCCGTCATCGGCGTGGTGCCCTACATCGCCCTGCAACTCAAGGCGATTTCCCGCAGCTTCACCATCCTGCGGGAATACCCCGCCATCGTCATGCCGGACCCGGCCGCGACCCAGCCGATCTGGCACGATACGGCCTTCGTGGTGGCCTTGTTGCTGGCCCTCTTCACCATCCTCTTCGGCACCCGCCACATGGATGCCAGCGAGCGCCACGAGGGCCTGGTGGCGGCCATCGCCTTCGAGTCCCTCGTCAAGCTGGCTGCCTTCCTGGCGGTGGGGATCTTCATCGTCTACCACCTCCATGGCGGAGGGGACCTGTCCCAGGCCCGCCTGGACGCCGCGCTGGCCCCTGCCGCCCAGGCGCTCTTGCAGCCGCGCCTGGGCGCCTTCGCGGACTGGGTCGGCATCTCCTTCCTCGCGGCCCTGGCGGTCATGTTCCTCCCCCGCCAGTTCCAGGTGGCGGTGGTGGAGAACAGCGACGAGCGCCATATCCAGCGCGCCATCTGGCTCTTTCCCCTTTACCTGCTGCTCATCAACCTCTTCGTCCTGCCCATCGCCCTGGCGGGGGTCCTGACCTTCGGCGCCGGGGGCGTGGACGCGGACACCTTCGTCCTGACCCTCCCCATGGCCCTGGGCCAACCCTGGCTGGCGCTGTTCGTCTTCATCGGCGGCCTGTCGGCGGCCACGGGCATGGTCATCGTCGAGACCATCGCCCTTGCCACCATGGTCAGCAACGACTTGCTGCTGCCGGCCCTGCTGCGGCGTTGGCAGGGGACCCTGCCCCCCCAGGCGGACATGGGCAGGATGCTGCTGCTTATCCGCCGCGGGGCCATCCTGGGCATCCTTCTGCTGGGATACCTCTATTACCACCTGGCGGGGGATGCCTATGCCCTGGTCAGCATCGGCCTCATCAGTTTCGCCGCCGTCGCCCAATTCGCCCCGCCCATTCTGGCGGGCCTTTACTGGCGGGGTGGCACCCGGGAGGGGGCCCTGGCGGGTCTGGCGGCGGGTTTTGCCGTCTGGCTCTACACCCTGCTGATCCCTTCATTCGCCAAGTCCGGCTGGCTGCCCCTGGACTTTCTGGAACAGGGGCCCTTCGGCATCGGGCTCCTCAAGCCCCAGTCCCTGCTGGGCCTGACGGGGCTCGACGAGATCACCCACGCCCTGGTGTGGAGCCTGACCGCCAATGTCGGTGCCTTCCTGCTGGTCTCCAGCCGGCGCCTGCCCAAGGCGGATGAACTGGCCCAGGCCAGCGCCTTCGTCGGTGCCCTCAAGCCCCAGCGCCGGGCCCACCAGACCCTGTGGCGGGGGCGGGCCGAGGTGGCGGAACTGATGGCCCTGGCGGAGCGCTTCCTGGGCAAGCCCCGGGCGGTGGCGGATTTTGCCCGTTATGCCCGTTCCCGGGGGCTGGCCAGGGCGGAAGACCTGCCGGCGGATGCCCCCACGGTCTATTTCGCCGAGACCCTGCTCTCCGGCGCCATTGGCGGCGCCTCGGCGCGGGTCTTGGTCGCCTCCGTCACCAAGGAGGAGGCGCTGGGCTTCGAGGAGGTCATGGATATCCTCGACGAGGCCTCCCAGATCCGCTCCTACAGCCACGAACTGGAGCGCAAGTCCACGGAGCTGGAGGCGGCGACGGCGGAATTGCGCGCGGCCAATCTGCGCCTGCGGGAGTTGGACCGCCTCAAGGACGACTTCATGTCCTCGGTCACCCACGAGCTGCGCACCCCCCTGGCCTCCATCCGCGCCTTCGCCGAGATCCTCCACGACGACCCAGAGCTGGACCTGGCGGAGCGCCAGCGATTCCTGGGCATCCTGGTCAGCGAGACCGAACGCCTCTCCCGTCTGGTCAATCAGGTGCTGGACCTGGCCAAGATCGAGTCCGGCCACGTGGACTGGCAGGCCGACGAACTGGACTTGACGGAGGTCATCGAACAGGCGGCCATCAGCGTCGGCCAGCTCCTGGAGGACGGGGGCCAGCGGCTGGAACTGGACCTGGAGCAGGGTGGCGGCGCCCGGGTGCGGGCGGATCGCGACCGCCTGATGCAGGTCATGGTGAACCTGCTGTCCAACGCCGCCAAATTCTCCCCGCAAGGGACCGGCCATATCCGGGTGGCGCTGGCGGCGGTCGCGGCGGGGTGGCGGGTGAGCGTCAGCGATAACGGCCCCGGTATCCCGGCGGCGGAGCTGGACTGGGTCTTCGAGAAATTCCACCAGTCCAATACCGGCGGCAAGAAGCCCCTGGGCACCGGCCTGGGCCTGCCCATCTGCAAGGAGATCATCGCCCACTTCGACGGTCGCATCTGGGCCGAGGCCCCCACCGGCGGCGGTGCCCGCATCCTGTTCGAACTGCCCGCCGTCCCCCGACCCGCCACTGCCCCCGTCCCCGTGACCTGAGCCGCCCGAAAGCCTGATAGGACCCTTAACCCTTTCCCGGACCCCGCCTGGAGGTGAATCGTTCCCATGAGCAAGCATGTCCTGATCGTCGATGACGAACCCCACATCGTCATCTCCCTGGAGTTCCTCATGAAGCGTGAGGGCTACAGGGTGACCGTGGCCCGCGACGGCGAGGAGGGTCTCGCCGCCATCCGGCAAGGGTGCCCGGATCTGGTGATCCTCGACGTCATGATGCCGAAACTCAACGGCTTCGAGGTCCTGGAGGCGGTGCGCGCCGACCCCGCCCTGGCTGGGGTGCGGATCCTCATGCTGACCGCCAAGGGCCGTGCGGCGGAGCACGGCAAGGGGCTGGCCCTCGGCGCCGATGCCTACATGCCCAAGCCCTTTTCCACCCGTGAACTGGTGGACAAGGCCAAGACCCTGCTGGCGGAGGCAGCCTGAAAGCCATGAGCGAAGCCCACCCTGTCGCCCCGACCGCCGAGTCCGCCAACGCGCTGGCTATTAGTCGCGAAGGCGGTGATCAACTCCCGCTCCGGGCCCTGGCCAGTCGCACCCCGCTGGTGATGCCCCCCGCGACCACCCTGCGCGAGGTCCTCTACGTAGTCAGTCAGGGGCGCGAGGACGCCGTGGTGGTGGCGGATACCGCCAGCGGCCTGCCCCTCGGTCTCGTCACCCTCCGCCAGCTCCTGCATCTGCTCACCTTCGCCGACACCGATCTGGATGCCCCGGTGGCCGTCTGCATGATCGGCGCCCCCCTCACCCTGGCGGCGGACTCCCCTGCCCACCGAGCGAAGGTCCTCATGGCCAAGCAGGGGGTCGGCCATATCCTGCTGGTGGAGCCGGACGGCCGCTTCTGCGGGCTCATCCATCAGGCCGACATTCTCGGGCTCCGCGCCGGCGGCGCGGAGGAACTCATCGGCGCCATCGCCGCCGCCCGGGACCATCAGGCCATGGCCGCCGTCGCCAGCAAGGTCCGGCGCCGCGGCGCCGAGCTGTTTCGCGCCGGCATGGGGGTGGAGGCCCTGTGCCAGTGGCTGTCGGGTCTCAACGATCTCATCGCCATGCGCGTCATCGAGCTCATCGAGGACGAATTCGACCTGCCCGCGGTACCCTGGTGCTGGCTCCTCTTCGGCTCCGAGGGCCGCTTGGAACAGACCTTCACCACCGATCAGGACAATGGCCTGATCTTCGAGCCAGGCAAGCCCGAAGACACCGAGGGCCTGCGCGCCGCCTTTTTGCCCTTCGCCCAGGCGGTCAACGATGCCTTGCATTTTTGCGGCTTCGAGCGCTGCCGCGGCAACATCATGGCCGGCAATCCCCAGTGGTGCCTGAGCGCCGCCGAGTGGCAGGCGCGGTTCGGGGCCTGGTTGAAGGTGCCGGAACCCGAGGCCCTGCTACACGGCACCATCTTTTTCGACTTCCGCCCCCTCTACGGTCGTTACGAACTGGTCGATCATCTGCGGTCCTGGTTGCTGGCCAGGGCCCCCGAGCACCCCCTGTTCCTGCGCGCCCTGGCCCAGCAGGCCCTGGACGTGGCGCCGCCCCTGGGCTTTGCCGGACGTTTCCTCTACGACCGTAACCGCGATTTTCCCCACACCATCGACCTCAAGACCCGTGGCGCCCGGCTGTTCGTCGATGTCGCCCGCATCGAGGGCCTGGCCAAGGGCGTCTGGGCGACCAATACCGCGGAACGCCTGCGGGCCACGGGCGCCGGACCCGGTCGCGCGGCCGGGGACATCGCCGCCGAGGTCGAGGCCTTCCATCTGGTGCAACGGTTCCGCATCCACCAGCAACAGACGACGGTGGACGTGGATGGGGTGAATCGGGTGGACCCGGCCCAGATGAACGAGCTCAACCGCCTCATGCTCAAGGAGGCCCTCAGGCAAGCCCACAAAATGCAGCTACGGCTGCAGCAGACCTACGGGTTGTAGGGCGCGGCGCGAGGAGCGTCACCCGCGGCATGGGTGGTCCGCGGGCGGCGAACGGCCTCCTCAGCCCCCGGTCAGGTTCATCCGCCGCCCAACCACCGCCGGTACCCCGATCTCGAAGCGGTGGCCGGCGGGTTTCATGCGCATGGCGGCGATGATGGCGGCCCGCAGGGGCTCGTCCGCGCCGGGGTGGCGGCGGAGGAGGGCGCGCAGGTCGAGGGCATCCTCCTGGCCCAGGCAGAGCAGCAACTGCCCCTCGGCGGTGACCCGGACCCGGTTGCAGTCGGCACAGAAGTTGTGGCTGTGGGGGGAGATGAAGCCGATGCGGGTGGGGCTGCCGGGGATGCGGTAGTAACGGGCGGGGCCGCCGGTGGTTTCGGTGGTGGGGACCAGGGGGAAGTGGGGGCTGATGAGGGCGCGGATGCGCTCGCTGGAGTAGAAGTCCGTGGCGCGGCGATCGATCTCCCCCAGCGGCATCTCCTCGATGAAGCTGAGGTTGATGCCCTTGGCCAGGGCAAAGCGCACCAGGTCGAGGATCTCGTCGCCATTGCGCTCGCCCAGGATGAGGGTGTTGAGCTTGATGCGCTCGAAGCCCGCGGCCAGGGCGGTGTCGATGCCGGTCAGGACCTGGCCCAGGTTGCCGTTGCGGGTCAGCGCGCGAAAGCGCTCCGGGCGCAGGCTGTCCAGACTGATGTTGATGCGCCGCACCCCGGCGGCGCGCAGGTCATGGGCGCGGGCGGCGAGCTGGGAGCCGTTGGTGGTGAGGACCAGTTCCTCCAGGCCGGGGAGGGCGCGCAGGGCGTGCAGTAGCTCGATCAGGTCCGGACGCACCAGGGGTTCGCCCCCGGTAAGGCGCACCTTGCGCACCCCCAGACCGACGAAGACCCGGGTCACCGCCAGGAGCTCGGCGCTGGTCAGGGTCTGATCGCGCTGGGCGAAGCGCTGGTCCGGGTCCATGCAGTAGACACAGCGGAAGTCGCAGCGGTCCGTCACCGACAGGCGCAGATAGGTGATCTCGCGACCGTGGGGATCGACGAGGCGGGATGGCGGCGGCGCGGGGGTAGGAGCAGGGAAAGGCGCCAGGATAGGCGTTTGAGTGGCGGCATCAGGCATGGGCGTTACCCGCGGGGGTCCCTGTGGTGGATATGGCTGAGCCCCGTCACTTCTCGGGCTGGTGGCTATTCTGCCCCTTCAAGCTGGCGATGGCTATTGACCCACCTGTAAGAGCAGGGCCTCGCGCATTTGCAGGAAGGCGATCAGGTACTCGAAGAGGAGACGCCACATCAATTCCATGAACAAAAAGGCGGCAAGGAAGAGCAGGAGGAACAGCACCCGGTCCCGCCGCCGGGTGTAGCGCCGGGCGAGTTCCCCGCCGGTCTGAATGGCCTGATCCAGACGGCCGTAACGCCGGCGCAGCCAGACCAGCAGGCCCCAGGCGGCGAAGGGCACCCCCAGGGCGCCCAGATAATAGAAGAAGGGCAGGGCATAGGGCGCCAGGAAGGTCCGGAAGGTCAGGATGTCGAGTAAGGTAGTCATCGGCGGGATTCGGATAAGGCATCCATCGGCGGGATGAGCTAATTATCAATATTCGCTAATATAGCCCCCGGCGCAATTCAGTCTGGGTCCCCCCACCATCTCCGGCGAGACTGGAAACTGAAGGGCGTCATTTATAGTACGAGCCCCGGACCGGGGTTGGCCATCTTTGGGAGCATTCCATGCACAACGGCACCACCATTACGCAATTCATTATCGAGGAACAGCGCCGGGTAAGCGGCGCGACGGGTGATTTCACTTCCCTCCTCAACGACGTGGTGACCGCCTGCAAGGTCATCTCCAACCTGGTGAACCATGGCGCCCTGGTTGGCATCCTCGGTAGCGCCGGCAGTGAGAACGTCCAGGGCGAGACCCAGAAAAAGCTGGACGTGCTCTCCAACGACATCTTCATCAAGTCCAACGAATGGGCGGGACACCTGGCGGCCATGGCCTCCGAGGAGATGGACGACATCTATCCCATCCCCGCCAGCTACCCCCGCGGCAAGTATCTGCTGACCTTCGACCCCCTGGATGGCTCCTCCAACATCGACGTCAACGTTTCGGTGGGCACCATCTTCTCCATCCTGCGCTGCCCCGGCGAGGGGACCGCGCCCAGCAAGCAGGCCTTCCTCCAGCCTGGCACCCAGCAGGTCGCCGCCGGTTACGCCATCTATGGGCCCTCCACCATGATGGTCCTGACCACCGGCAACGGCGTCAACGGCTTCACCCTGGACCAGAACATCGGCGAGTTCATCCTCACCCATCCCAACATCCGCATCCCAACGGAGACCCGGGAGTTCGCCGTCAACGTCTCCAACATGCGCTTCTGGGAGCCCCCGGTGCGCCGCTACGTGGACGAATGTCTGGCGGGCAAGGAGGGCCCTCGCGGTGAGGACTTCAACATGCGCTGGATCGCCTCCATGGTCGCCGAGGTCCATCGCATCCTCACCCGCGGCGGGGTCTTCATGTACCCACTGGACAGCAAGATGAAGGCCAAGGGCCAGGGCGGCAAGCTGCGTCTGCTCTACGAGGCCAATCCCATGTCCCTGATCGTCGAGCAGGCCGGTGGCCGGTCGATCACGGGGCCGGAGCGCATCCTTGACCTCCAGCCCGAGGACCTGCACCAGCGCGTGCCGGTGATCCTGGGCTCAAGCGCCGAGGTGGCGCGCATCCAGGGTTACCATCTGGAGGCCTGAAAGCGTCTGGGCTCTGATGGGCGGCTCAGCGGGGCTCACCGCTGAGCTAGGGCCTGTTCCATGGGAGGCAGGCTAGGTCCATGAAGATAAAAGCATCGATCACCTGGTGTTGACGGTCGGAGATATCGACGCGACTTGCACCCTCGATGCCCGGGTGCTGGGCATGAGCATGACGACGTTGGTCGATGATGGATGGTCCAGGAGCCCTTACAGCTCCTCCGAGGCAAAATCCGCCAGCCGCGAGCGCTCGCCGCGGATGAGGGTGATGTGGCCGCCATGGGGCCAGGGCTTGAAGCGGTCGACGACGTAGGTCAGGCCGGAGGTGGTCTCGGTCAGGTAGGGGGTGTCGATCTGGCCGATGTTGCCGAGGCAGACGATCTTGGTCCCCGGGCCGGCGCGGGTGATGAGGGTCTTCATCTGCTTGGCGGTGAGGTTCTGGGCCTCGTCCAGGATGATGTAGCGGTTGAGGAAGGTGCGCCCGCGCATGAAATTCAGGGATTGGATGTGGATGCGGTTGCGCACCAGGTCGGTGGTGACGGCCCGTCCCCAGTCCCCGGTCTCGCCGCCCTTGGCGCCCTGGGTGAGGACCTCCAGATTGTCCATGAGGGCCCCCATCCAGGGGGTCATCTTTTCCTCCTCGGTGCCGGGTAGGAAGCCGATGTCCTCGCCCACCGGGATGGTCACCCGGGTGACGATGATGTCCCGGTAAACGGGCTTGTCGAGGACCTGGGCCAGGCCGGCGGCCAGGGCCAGCAGGGTCTTGCCGGTGCCGGCGGTGCCGAGCAGGGTGACGAAGTCCAGGTCCGGGTCCAAGAGCATGTTGAGGGCGAAGTTCTGCTCCCGGTTGCGGGCGGTGATGCCCCAGACGTTGTGGCGCGGGATCCGGTGGTCCGTCACCAGCTCGATAATGGCCTCCTCGGCGGCGGGCTTGTCGCGCACCATGGCCTCGATGCCTTCCTCGCCCTCCATGTACAGGCACTGGCTGGGGAACCAGGTGGTTACATCGGGACCGCGGACGCGGTAGAAGGTGCGGCCCTCCTCGCGCCAGGAATCCAGCTCCTTGGCGTGGCTGTCCCAGAAGTCGGCGGCCAGGGCGGTGACGCCGGTGTAGAGCAGGTCCACGTCCTCCAGGACCTGATCGTTGGCGTAGTCCTCCGCCGGGATGCCCAGCACCGCGGCCTTGATGCGCAGGTTGATGTCCTTGGAGACCAGGATGACGGTCTTGTCCGGGTGGCGCTGCTGCAGGGCCTGGACCACGCCGAGGATGGCGTTGTCGGGATTGCTGCCGGGCAGCCCGCCGAGGAGGGCGACCTCCAGGTGTTCGGTCTGGAAGAAGAGGCGGCCGGTGGCGGGGAGGACATGACCGCCCACGCCTTCCCGCAGGGGCTGGATGGGCAGGCCGGCGTCGATGTCGGCCTTGTCGGCCCCCTGCATCAGGCTGTCGAGAAAGCGGCTGGCCTGACGGGCGTTGCGGGCGACTTCGGACATGCCCTTCTTGCCCCGGTCCAGCTCCTCCAGGACCACCATGGGCAGGTAGATATCATGCTCCTGGAAGCGATAGAGGGCCGTCGGGTCGTGCATCAGCACGTTGGTGTCGAGGACGAAGAGGCGGGGCTTGCTGTCGTCGCGCTTAATCATGGTGGCCAGTGACGGGTTGGTGGGTTCAGGAACCTGCGGCCAGCTCGCGCACGGCCGCCAGGACCTCCTCGACATGGCCCTTGACCTTGACCCCCCGCCATTCCCGGCGCAGGACGCCCTCGGCGTCGATGAGGAAGGTGCTGCGCTCCACTCCCAGGGACTCGCGGCCATACATCTTCTTGAGCTTGATGACATCGAACAGGCGGCACAGGGCCTCGTCGGTGTCCGCCACCAGGTCGAAGGGAAAGCCCTGCTTGGCCTTGAAGTTCTCCTGGGCCTTGAGGCTGTCGCGGGAGGCGCCGAGGATGCCGGTATTCAGGGCGGTGAAGTTGGCGAAGGCATCGCGGAAGTCCTGGCCCTCCTGGGTGCAGCCCGGGGTGCTGGCCTTGGGGTAGAAGTACAGGACCAGGTAGCGGCCGCGAAGGTCCGCCAGCCGGGTGGCGCGGTTGCCGGTCAGGGTCAGTTCAAGGTCGCCGATCGGCTGGCCGAGGGTCGGGGTCATCGGATTCATTCTCCACGTCGATGACGAAAACTGAAATGCGCCGTCTGTAACACGAACGAGCGCTCAAGCCGTAAACGCAAAAGTCATGGCAAAGACTTTCATTTTCAGGGGGGTGGCGCGCGCCATCATGACAGTTGGGTTGGCTGGCAAGTCACCCCACAATGAGTACTTGGGATCAGACCGTCGCTAACCCTCAGCCTTTGAGGGGCTCCAGCACGGCATCCAGGTTGAGGTCGTCGCAGTAGTCCATGAACTCCTCACGTAGCCCGGCAATGTGGATGTCGGAGGGGATGCCCACCGTCATCCGCACCGAGAACATGGGGGTGCCGGTGTGGGCGGCGGCATAGGAGGAGGTGGACATGTCCTCGATATTGATGTTGCGTTCGGCGAAGAATTCGGCCAGGTTATTGACGATCCCGGGGTGATCCATGGCGACGACATCCACCCCGTAGGGCAGCAGGTTCTTGCCGGTGGCCCGCTCGCCGGTGCGCTTGGCGATGATGGTCATGCCGAGCTGGCGCTCCAGTTCGGGCAGGACGTTTTCCACCTTGGCCAGGGTATTCCACTTCCCCTCCACCAGGAGCATGATGGCAAATTCCCCGCCCAGGACCGTCATGCGGCTGTCTTCGATGTTGCAGCCCTGATCCAGGAGCACCTTGGAGAGGCGGTTGACGATGCCCGGGCGGTCCTCGCCGAGGGCGGAGATGACGAGATAGGTCTTCTTGGTTTGGGCGGTCATGGCTTGCGTGTCGTTAAGAAATTGAGGTTCCTGACGAAGGGACGGCGTCTTGGCAAGGCTGAGGGGCCAGGTTGAGCCCCGTGGTTGGCCCCGAGGAAGGGCCTGGCCCCCCAGCGATTGGGTCGGGAGTGTAGCATGCCCGCTTGCCGGCCTTGAATCGCCTGGCTTGTTTTCGCGGGAATAGCCTGGATAATATCCGAAATTTTCGCCCCGGTCGGGAGTCAAGACCATGTTCAGCGGCAGTATCGTTGCCCTCATCACCCCCATGCACGAGGACGGCCGCGTTGACGAGCTGGCCCTCCGCCGTCTCGTGGACTTTCATATCGCCGAGGGCACGGACGCCATCGTCGCCGTCGGCACCACCGGGGAGTCCGCCACCCTGGACGAGGAAGAGCACTGCCGGGTCATCGCCCAGGTGGTGGAATTCGCCGGTGGCCGGGTCCCGGTCATCGCCGGCACCGGGGCCAACTCCACCACCGAGGCCATCCGCCTGACCCGCTGCGCGCGGATCGCCGGGGCCGACGCCGCCCTGCTGGTGACGCCTTACTACAACAAGCCGACCCAGGAGGGGCTCTATCTCCATCACAAGGCGGTGGCGGAGGCGGTGGACATTCCCCAGATCCTCTACAACGTGCCGGGCCGCACCGCCTGCGACATGCAGCCGGCCACGGCGGCGCGCCTGTCCCACCTCCCGAACATCATCGGCATCAAGGAGGCCACCGGCGACCTGAGTCGGGTGGAGCCCCTGCGCGGCCAGTGCCGGCCGGGCTTTCTGCTCTTTAGCGGCGACGACGCCAGCGCCTGCGACTTCATGCTCCAGGGCGGTAATGGCGTCATCTCGGTCACCGCCAACGTCGCGCCGCGGCTGATGCACGCCATGTGCGCCGCCGCCCTGGCCGGCAACGCCGACGAGGCCCATGCCATCAATGCCCGCCTGGATGGCCTGCACCACAAGCTGTTCGTCGAATCCAACCCCATCCCCGTGAAATGGGCGGTGGCCGAGATGGGCCTCTGCCCCATGGGCATCCGCCTGCCCCTGACCTGGCTGTCGGCGGCGGCCGAGCCCCAGGTCCGGGACGCCATGCGTCAGGCCGGCATCGACTGAAGCGCGGATGGATCCTGACGCTTCTCCCCGCGGATCAGCACCTCGGAGGCTGTGACAACACAGCACGCTATATCCATCGCATGTCAGTTTTCGGCATCGCCAGGGAGGGTCGGGAGGCGTCTGACGGGGGTGTCGCCAGCAGGGATGCTGGCGCCAAGCCTACAGGGACGTATTCACGGCGTCCCCCGCCAGACGCCACCCGACCCGGAAAAACCGGAAATTGAGGTGCGATGGCTATAGTATTTAGCCGCCGTCAGCCAGCACCCCAGTACTCAGCAGCCACCAGCCAGCAGCCCGCCATCAGCCCATGCGCATCCGCACCGCCCTTGCCGTTCTCCTGCCGACCCTGACGCTGCTTGCGGCTTGCAGCAGTTTCAGCGTCGACGATTATCTGCCGGACCACAGCCTGGCCTACAAAAAGCAGCGCGAGGCCGGCGAGAACCTCGAACTGCCGCCAGATCTGGTGTCTGGTCAGTTTGACGACGCCATGGACGTGCCGGACCTGGGCGGTTCCGCCACCTACTCCGAATACGTCGGCGAGCGCCAGCAGAAGCGCCAGGTCGCCCAGACCGGGGATGTCTTGCCCGACGTGAAGGACATCAGCTACCACCGCGAGGGTGATCGCCGCTGGATTCAGGTCAGTGCCAAACCCCAGGCCCTCTGGCCCCGGTTGGAGGGCTTCTGGCGCGAGCGGGGCATTCTGCTGGCGGAGAAGAATCCCGGCACGGGAGTGATGGTGACCGACTGGATCGAGAACCGCGCCCAGATCAAGAGCGATCCCATCACCAATCTGTTCCGCAAGGCCCTCGACAGTGTCTATTCCACGGGCACCCGCGATCAGTATCGCCTGCGTCTGGAGCCCGGCCCCAAGCCTGGCACCACGGATGTCTTCCTCACCCACCGGGGCATGGAGGAGCAGTTGCTGCGTAACACCGTGGGCGAGGAGGCTACCTCCATGTGGCAGCCGGTCCCCTCCGACCCGGACAAGGAGGCGGCCATGCTGCGCTCCATCATGATGTACCTGGGCGTCACCGCCGAGCGCGCCAAGCGGGTGGTCGCAGAGGGCGGTACCCCAGTTAGCGGGGGCGCCGGCGCCCCGGCCCTGGCCCGGTCGCGCCTGGAGGCCGGGGGCAGCGTCCTGGTCATCGACGACGAGATGCGCAATGCCTGGCGCCTGGTGGGCGGGGCCCTGGATCGCAGCGGCTTCGCGGTCGAGGATCGGGACATGACCCAGGGCGTCTACTATGTTCGCTACGATGATCCGTCCAAGGCGGAAAAGAAGAAGGGCTTCTTCTCCAAGATGGCCTTCTGGCGCGATGACAAGGTGGATACCGTCACCCAGTATCAGGTCGCCCTCACCGGGAGCGCCAAGGAGACCCGGGTCATGGTGCGCGATAAGGCCGGCAATCCGGACACCTCGCCCACCGCGCTCAACATCCTGAACCTGATCAAGGAACAGTTGCGCTGACATCGCCGGGTGCCTGACCTAGGCTAGGGATGCGCTTCGCCACCCTCGGCAGCGGCAGCCGCGGCAATGCCCTCCTGGTGGCGGGGGGCGGGACGCGCCTGCTGGTGGATTGCGGCTTTGGCCTGCGGGAGACGGAGCGACGGCTCGCCCTGCTCGGGGTCGGCGCAGGGCATCTTCAGGGCATCCTGGTCACCCACGAGCATAGCGACCACCTGCGCGGCGTCGCCGTCCTGGCCCGTCGCCATGGCATCCCCATCTGGGCCACGAATGGCACCTGGGGTCGGTCCCGGGAGGCCGGCGTCGAGTGGCTTCAGCTCATCAGCAGCACGGGGCCGGGGTTTCAGGTCGGCGACATCCGGGTGGACCCCTTCCCCATCCCCCATGACGCCCGGGAGCCTTGCCACTACGTCCTCGAAAGCGGGGGTCGACGGCTGGGTCTGCTAACCGATGCGGGTCACGTCACCCCGCATATCCGCCACCGACTGGGCGAATGCGATGCCCTGGTGCTGGAGTGCAATCACGACGCCGAGATGCTCCGGCGCGGGCCCTATCCGCCCTTTCTGCGGGCGCGGGTGGGGGGCAATTTTGGCCACCTGGGCAACCATCAGGCGGCGGAACTGGTCGACCAACTCCCCCACCGCCGTCTGACGCGCCTGCTGCTGGCGCATCTTAGCGAAAAGAACAATCATCCGGACCTGGCCCGCCAGGCCATCCTGGCGGTGGACGCCAGCCTGGCCGAGCGCCTCACCCTGGCCCACCAGGACCACCCCAGCCCCTGGCTGTCGGTTTGAGTGGCCGTGAATGATGCCCTTTCAGGTTGAGACGCAATCCTGACCCATGCTTACCCACACCCATACGCTGGGGCAGAGCCTGAGCCACAGCCACAGCCACAGCCTGAGCATGACCCATCACCGTCGGGATTCCAGCCCCACACCATCCGATCACCCTCGCCATCAAGATTCCCGCGCCACGCCAACCGACCATGACCTATCCCACGATTGAAGACTTTGTCGGCAACACCCCCCTGGTCCGTCTCCAACGGCTCCCCGGGGAGACCAGCAACCGTATCCTGGTCAAACTGGAGGGGAACAATCCCGCGGGCTCCGTCAAGGACCGTCCGGCACTGTCCATGATCCGCCGGGCCGAGGAGCGGGGGGAGATCCGTCCCGGCGACACCCTCATCGAGGCCACCAGCGGCAACACCGGCATCGCCCTGGCGATGGCGGCGACCATCAAAGGCTACCGCATGATCCTCATCATGCCGGAGAACATGAGCCTGGAACGGCGGGCCCTGATGCGCAGCTATGGCGCCGAGATCGTCCTGACCCCGGCCGAGGGCAGCATGGAGGCGGCCATCGACCTGGCCCGGGCCATGGAGACGCGGGGGGAGGGCCGCATCCTCGACCAGTTCTCCAACCCCGACAACCCTCGCGCCCATTACGAGACCACCGGCCCCGAGATCTGGCGCGACACCCGCGGCGCCGTCACCCACTTCGTCAGCTCCATGGGCACCACCGGCACCATCATGGGCACCGGTCGCTACCTCAAGGAGCAAAACGCCGCCATCCAGATCGTTGGCGTCCAGCCCACCGATGGCTCCAAGATCCCCGGCATCCGTCGCTGGCCGGAGGCCTATCTGCCGCGGATCTACGACCCCGGCCGCGTCGACCGCATCCTCGATGTCACCCAGGCGGAGGCCGAAGAGACCACCCGCGCCCTGGCGCAACGGGAGGGTATTTTTTGCGGGATCTCCTCCGGCGGTGCCGTGGCCGCCGCCCTGCGCCTGTCCGCGGAGCTGTCGGAAGCGGTCATCGTCGCCATCGTCTGCGATCGGGGGGATCGTTACCTCTCCACCGGCGTGTTTCCGGCTTGAGGCCGGGAGGCCCTTTATCCTTTCGGGTGTCGCAATTTGGCAACAATCCCTGTCCGCTTGGCGGGCTTCAGGGGCGTGCAGGTGGCGGGAACTGAGACGCCCCAAGAGGGTATTTTCAGGATAGCTTTAATAAACATAAAATTAGTCAGAAAAAGGTCGTTCTTGCCGGCTAGATAGTCGACCTCCGTTGTTTTCTCGCAACGTCGCCTTTTTGCTGACAAACCGGGTCGGTAACGACTAGAATGACGACATCCGGTCAGACCCCTCATACCTGAGAGGCAGCTTCTGTACACAGCGCGTTTTGGTTTTTGGGATTGCCAAGGAGGGGCGGGTGGCGTCTGGCGGGGGTGTCGACCGCAAGGAGTTGGTCGTCAAGCCTACAGGGACCTACAGGGATGTATTTAGGTTGTCCCCCCCGCCAGTTGCCACGCGATCCGGAAAACCGAAAATGTGGCGCGATGTTTATACAGCACATGCCGCTGCTGCGCCCGCTCCCTCCCCTCCCCTCCCCCCGGCGGGAAAGGGTGGGTAAGGGAGTCTGAACGATTAAGAACAATGATCTGTCCAACAGGTGAACATTTCAGCTCACGAACCAGAGCGTTATCCGCCGGTGATGGCGATCGGTGGAGTGGAGGCGTATGACGATGCGGCACGGTAATCAGCTCAGCACATTCGGGCCTGGGGCGCCCTGGGTAGCCTGGGTAGGGCGGCGGGCGGAGCGAAAAGCGGCAGGGTGGGTGCGGGGGTGGTGCGCCGTCCTGGTGGCGTTCCTCGGCCTCTGGTTCTCCAGCTTGGCCTGGGCCGACGAGTTGCTCCGCGCGCGGCTCGACGCCCTCCAGGAGTCAGCCAAGCCGACCCTGGCGGGGGTGCGCCTGGCCGCGCCGCAACTCCTTGTGGAAACCTATGCCAAGCGCGGCTATGCCTTCGCCTGGGTCAACCCGCGGCAGGTCACCGATTTCATCGCCCTGGCCGAACAGAGTAGCGATGCGGGGCTACGTCCCACCGACTTCCACCTCCCCGAGATCACCCGTCTCTTGCCCGGCGCGGATCCCGGCGCGCTACAGGGCGAGGAGCGGGTCCAGGCCGAGATCCTGCTCAGCGATGGCCTGCTGCGTCTGCTCCATCATGTCCGGTACGGCAAGGTCGACCCCCGGGCGATCGACAAAAACTGGAATCATGATGAGGGTCCCAAGGGCGCCGCCCTGGTCGCCGATCTGGGCCAGGCCCTGGCCGCGCCCCAGCTCAAGAGCGCCGTGACCGCCCTGCGCCAGGAACCCGGTTTCTATTCCCGCCTCAAGGAAGGCCTGGCCCGCTATCGGGCCCTGGCCGCCGCTGGCGGCTGGCCGATCATCCCCACCGGCCCCAAGCTGGAGCCCGGCGTGCACGACGACCGGGTGCCCCTGATCCGCGAGCGTCTGCGCATCACTGGCGACTACCAGGGGCCCACCCAGGTGACCGGCAATTTTTACGGCCCCGAGCTGCAGAAGGCGGTGCGCCATTTCCAGGAACGTCACAGCCTGGAAGTGGACGGGCGCATCGGTCGGGCCACCCTGGCCGCCATGAACGTCACGGCCGAGGAGCGGGTGAACCAGATCCGCGTCAATCTGGAGCGGATGCGCTGGGTCAGTGACAAGCTGCCCCCGGACTATCTGCTGGTAGATATCGCCGCCCAGCGCGTCGAACTCTATCGTGATGGCCAGGAGGTCTGGCACGCCAAAGCCATCGTCGGCCGCCCAGAACGGCCCACGCCCATCTTCCGCGACCGCATCGAGTACCTGGAATTCAACCCCACCTGGACGGTCCCCCCCACCATTCTCAAGGAGGATGTGGTGCCCAAGGCGCGCAAGGACCCCAACGCCGTCCGCAAGAAAGGGCTGGAAATCATCGATCGCCGCGGCAACAAGGTGGAGCCCGAGGCCGTGGACTGGAACGTCGCCGCCAACAATCTGCCCTACACCTTCCGCCAGCCCCCCGGACCCAAGAATGCCCTGGGCCAGGTCAAGTTCATGTTCCCCAACCGGCACTCGGTCTACCTTCATGACACCGCCGATCGCCAGCTCTTCCAGCGGGCCACCCGTGCCCTGAGCTCGGGGTGCGTGCGGGTGGACAAGCCCATCGAACTGGCCGAACGGGTGCTCAACGACCCCAAATGGAACCCGGATAAATTCGCCAGCGTCTTCGAGTCCAAGAAGCCATCCTCGGTCCGCCTCAAGGAACCCCTGCCGGTGATCCTCTCCTACTGGACGGCGGAGGCCGACGAGCAGGGGCAGGTCCATTTCCGCGAGGACTTCTATGGCCATGACAAGCCGGTGCTCGCCGCCCTCGATGGCCCCGGCGCCGGGCTGCGCCTCTATCGTCCCGCCAGCCAGGAACCCGCCCCGGCCAAGGATAGCGTCCCCGAGGCGGAGGCCAAGGATTGGATCGCCGGCGCCGGTGCCAGCAGTGACGGTACCGCGGAAGGGGGCAACACCGCCGTAAGGTCCCCGGCTGCGGGATCCCCACCCGCGGCGGCCCCCACCAAAGAGGCCAAGGCCGGGACCCCGGGGCAAAAGTCCAGCGCGCTGGTGACCGCCTCTAAACCCAAGGCCTGATTTCCACTTGGCAGCCGGTCGGTGGGTCTTTAACCTGCGTCGCGACCCGTGCTGGTTGGAGGCCATAGGGCGCGATGGACAACGGGTGGAAATGTCGTTGCGGGTTTTCGGGAACGGACCAGCGGTGATCGCTGTCGGCTGGTCGCCGTCGGGTCCGACCGGCCCCTAGCTAGCTGACTCGCCCGCCTCATCGCCCTCGCTAAAAGCCTCCGTCCGGTAGCGGCTGACGCGGAGCCGGTCGGACCAGTAATCGGGCGGCAGGCCGGCCTTTTGCTTCAGATGGCGGAGAAAGTCCCGCCGGTCGGGTAGCGACTCCCACACCGTGGGCAGGAAGGTCCCCCGGGCCGCGCCGGCCTCCAGGATCAAGCCGTCCCGCCCCGGCTCGATCAGGGCGAGGAGCTCCGCCTCGGAGCCGAAGCGCAGGGGCGTCGCCGGGGTCAGCACCGAGATCTCGATCTGCAGGGGCCCCAACTCCCGCGCCGCGAGGGGCGGAAAGCGGGGATCGCGAAAGGCGGCGGCGAAGGCGTTGTCCGCCACGTCCCGCACCAAGGGCTGGATCGCTTCCAGGTGCCCGATACAGCCCCGCAAATTCCCCCAGGTCGTCAGGGTGACAAAGGCCGCCCGGCGGGCGCGCAGGGGTTCATCGAACTCCTCCGGGGCCACGCTCAGGGGGCGGCCCGTCTCAAGCCCCTGGACGATGGAACGGCGCGCCAGCGCCAGGAGGGTCTGGCTGTGCCTGGGGTCGAGGGTGAAGATATCCTCTACCTGCGGCGGTGGGGAGGGGGGCTGTTGGTCTGTCATGATCGTGGGCTCAGAGGCCGTGAAAAACGCCTGATCAGGCGGTTGGGAATTCTCGATAACAACGAGATAGCACCTCTGCCGCTGAGCGGAAACGGAACTATTCCCAAGCGCTCAGGCGAAGGCGAAGGCGCCGTAACCGACCACCTGGTTCCGGGGACCGGCCGTATCGCCGGAATTGCGCAGATCCAGCACCTGGCACTCAAGGCCATGGTGGCGCGCCGCTTTGAGTAGCCCCTTCACCGGGATACGGCCGCAGGCCTGGTCGTCGCCGATGGCCGCCGGCTCCAGGGCGGCGATGGCCTGGCTGGTGGCTGCGTCCAGGCGTCGGGCGGTGGCGTAATCCAGGTAATGGCTGAGATCGGAGCTCACCAGGATCAGGGTCTCGTCCCCGCCCCAGAGCCGCTCCAGCACCGCCGCCACCTCCGCCGCCGTCGCCTCTCCCACCAGGAAGGGCACCAAATGGAAGTCCTCCAGCAGCACTTGCAGGAAGGGCAACTGCACCTCCAGGCAATGCTCACCCTGGAAGGGGGCCTCGAAGGCCCGGGCCTGGGGCAGATCGGCGATGACCTGGTAGGCCTCCCGGTCCACCGGTACCTGGCCCAGGGGCGTCACAAAGGCCTCCGCCTGACTGTAAGCCAGGCCGTAAAACGGCAAGCGGTGGGAGGGGCCAAGCAGCACGACCCGGTGGATGGCCGCGGTCCCGGCCGCCAGTTGGGCATAGGCACTCCCCGCCACTGGTCCCGAGTAGATGTAACCCGCGTGGGGAACGATGAGCGCCTTGGGCCAGCGCCCCGGCAGCGGCGGGCCTAGGGCATCCGCCCGCGCCCGGCTCCCCGCCCAGTTCTCCGTCGTCTGCTCCGTCCTGCTTTCAGCCTCGGCGCGCGACCTGGGGCCTGTGTCCGGGACCGAGCCCAAATACGCCCGGACCTGTGCCGCCAGCGCCCGGGGGTCCGCCGGGTAAAAGGTCCCGGCCACGTTGGGATAACGTAAAACGCCCATCGTTCAGCCTCCTGGGCACTGCCCACCATGTGCTACCCTCCATGCGCTACTCATCATTCACAACCCTTCTCGGTTCATGACTCCGTCTATGCTTAGTGTAGGTCCAAAATCCTGCCTTCGCCGACGGGTCCTGTCGGCGCTCAGGCCCTGCCCGAGGAGGGCAACGCCATGATCCCACCCCTGAGCTATCATCCCACCCGTTACTGGCACCGCCTGGAAGATGGCCGGGTCCAGTGCGACCTCTGCCCCCGCAACTGCCACATTAAGGAGGGCCAGGCCGGGCTCTGTTTCATCCGCGCCTGCCATGACGGTGAGGTCGTCCTCACCAGTTACGGGCGCTCCAGCGGCTTCTGCGTCGATCCCATCGAGAAGAAGCCCCTCAATCATTTTTTGCCCGGCACCCCCGTGCTCTCCTTTGGTACCGCCGGTTGTAACCTCGCCTGCAAGTTCTGTCAGAATTGGGACATGAGCAAATCCCGCGAGGTCGATACCCTGGCCGTGAGCGCCAGCCCGGAAGCCATCGCCCGGCGGGCCGCCGAACTGGGTTGCCGCAGCGTGGCCTATACCTACAACGACCCGGTCATCTTCATGGAGTATGCCGTCGACACCGCCCATGCCTGCCGCGCCCGGGGCATTCGCAACGTCGCCGTCACCGCCGGCTATATCAACCCGGGCGCCCGGGAAGAATTCTTCGCCGCCATGGACGCCGCCAACGTCGATCTGAAGGCCTTCACCGATGACTTTTACCATCGGCTGTGCGGCGGGCACCTCCAGCCCGTGCTCGAGACCCTGGAATACCTGCGCCACGAGACCAAGGTCTGGGTGGAACTCACCACCCTGCTGATCCCTGGCCACAACGACACCGATGCCGAGATCGAGGCCATGACCCAGTGGGTGGTCGGCCACCTGGGGCCGGATGTCCCCATGCACTTCACCGCCTTTCATCCCGACTGGAAGATGCTCGACGTGTCACCGACCCCCGCCGGCACCCTGAGCCGGGCCCGCGAGATCGCCCGCCGCAATGGGGTACGCCACGCCTATACCGGCAATATCCATGACCGCCGCGGGGAGAGTACCTGGTGCCATCAGTGTGGCACCCTGCTTATCGAGCGCGACTGGTACGAACTAGGGACCTGGGGCCTCGACGCCCATGGCCGCTGCGCCGCCTGCGGCACCCCCTGCCCCGGGGTCTTCGAGGCCCAGCCCGGAGACTGGGGCAGCCGGCGCCTGCCGGTGGCGATGGCCGCATGAGGGCCTCACCCCCCCAGGGGCAGGGCCCGGAGCCGGAAGTGTTGGCGAGCGACCAGGGTCCCATCACCAGCTTCCCGCTAGTCGCTGGTCCCGGTCTGAACCAGGATGGGGAGTCGGGCGGCCGGAAACTGTCCACGCCTCCGGATTCCTGCTCCGAACTGGGTCTGGATCAGGATGTGCCGCCGAAGGGCGGGGATCGGGCAGCGCCCCCTGGGGACGGCCCCGGTCCGGGTCTGAATCAGGATGGGGCGCCGGGCTGCCGGGAACTGGCAACGCCTCCCGGCTACGGCTCCGATCTGAGTCTGGGTCAGGATCAGCCGGGCGCCCTGGCCGGGGTCTGCCGGCCCCTGACCTTCGCCCTGCGCGTCCTGCGCGCCTTCCGGCGCAATCAGGGCATGCTCCTCTCCGGGGCGGTCGCCTACTACATGCTGTTGTCCATCATTCCCCTGATGCTGCTGCTGCTGGTGGGACTGTCCAACCTGGTCCCGGAGCCCCAGTTGTTGGAAGCGGTGCGGGAGGAACTCGACCTCTTCATGCCCGGCATGGCGGAGACCGTCGTCGTGGAGTTGGAACAATTCCTCCTCAACCGCCACCTGGTCGGGTGGCTGGGCGTGTTCGTGCTGCTGTTCTTTTCCACCATGGCCTTCAGTCTGCTGGAGAATGCCATGGCGGTGATCTTCGCCCATCGGGTCGCCGTGCATCGGCGGCACTATCTGGTGTCGGCCCTGATCCCTTTCCTGTTCATTGCCCTCATCGGTGCCGGCCTGCTGTTCATCACCTTCGCCGGCAGCGCCCTCGATGCCTTGTCCCAGACCGAATGGGAGCTGTTTGGCCAGCGCTGGGGGCTCGATGGCCTCTCCATGCCTCTGCTCAACCTCGTCGGACTGGGGGGTGAAATCCTGCTGTTCACCTCCCTGTACCTGGTCATGCCCCATGGCAGCATCGCCACCCGCCATGCCCTGATCGGCGGACTGGTCGCCGCCATCCTCTGGGAAATCAGCCGCCACTTTCTGGTCTGGTACTTCACGACCCTGTCACTGGTGAACCTCATCTACGGCTCCTTCGCCGGCGCCGTCGTCGTCCTGCTCACCTTCGAGGTCGCCGCCCTCATCCTTTTGCTGGGGGCACAGGTCATCGCCGAGTTCGAGCGCCGCCCCCGGCCGGGGGATGTGACGGCGACTGGCTACGAGACCTGAACCGCGTTTTGCCGGGCGCCCAGGTCATCGCCGAGTTCGAGCGCCGCCCGGGCCGGAGGATGCGGCAGCGGCTGGCTACGAGACCTGAACCGCGGCTGGTCCCCGGGGGGGTTGGGTCACGACGATCATCACGTCGCCTTGCTCTTCAGGACGGTCCCCTCCAGGACGGGCCCCTCAGGACAGGCTTGCAACCGGCGCCGGGGCGCGGATAATCCGCCCCCTTTTGCGCCTTTTGCCCCGGAGCCGATGCCGTGTTCAAGAACCTCCGTCTCTTCAAGCTGGACGACCTGGCCGCGGTCGATCTTGATCGCTGCGAGGCCCAACTGGCGGCGCGCCGCTTCCGTCCCTGTGGTCCCCTGGAGACGGCGACCATGGGCTGGGTTCCGCCCCTGGGGGAGGAGACCAGCGTCCTGGCCCATCTGGCTGGGGATTGCGTCCTGGTGTGCGCACGCCGCCAGGAGCGGATCTTGCCCGCCGCCGTGGTGGCCGAGACCCTGGACGAGAAGATCGCCGAGATCGAGGATCGCGAGGCGCGGACCGTGGGGCGCAAGGAGCGGCGCCAATTACGCGACGAGGTCCTGCTGGATCTGCTGCCGCGGGCCTTCACCCGCTCCCGCCGATCCTCCGCCTATCTGGACCGCCAGACCGGCTGGCTGCTGGTCGATGCCGCCAGCGCCACCGCGGCCGAAGACCTCGTCGATCTGCTGCGGGAAACCCTCGGCTCCCTGCCAGTGCATCCGCCGCGCCCGTCCCAGCCGCCAGAACTCCTGCTGACCCAATGGGTCAGCCGCGGGGAATTGCCCTCGGGCCTGACCCTGGGCGATGAGTGCGAACTGCGGGATGCCCGTGACGACAAGGTGGTGGCCCGGTGCCGGGGTCATGATCTCACCGGCGAGGAGGTCGCCACCCACCTGCGGTCCGGCAAGCAGGTGACCAAACTGGCCCTGGACTGGCGCGAGAGCCTGGCCTTCGTCCTCCAAGAGGATCTGTCCCTCAAGCGCCTGCGTTTCGCCGATGAACTGATCGAGGAGGGTATCGATCAGGGACTGGAAGAGGAGGCCACCCGGCTGGATGCCGAATTCATCCTCATGACCGGGGAGCTGAGGCCCCTGCTGGCCTGTCTGGAGGCGGTCTTCCTGCCGACGGACGCCCCCGCGGCTATGGCTATGGCTACGGCTACGGCTGCGGCTGCGGCTGCGTCGGCGGCGGAGTCCGACCCGCCTTTTTAGCCTCCGCACGGAAGCTTGGAAATCATTCCACTTCTTCACGGCCTATAACTTGTCATCCCCCTGAAAGAAAAGCCCAGTCAAACGTCCTCAGTGAGCATTTGGCTCGCCGCCTCAGGGCGGAGGGCCGGGCGCCAGCGCTACCCTCCGCGCCCCGACTCAGAGGCTGTGAAAAAACTCCTGATCAGGCTTCTCGGCATCTTAAATAACAACGAGATAGCACGTCTTGGACTAACCAGAAACGGAATTTTTCACAAGCTCTCATAAACCAGCGCCGTCAGACGCCGTAAAAGCCACGATACCAGTCGACGAAGCGGGCGACCCCCGTCTCTACCGGGGTGTCGGGCTTGTAACCCGTATCCCGCACCAGGTCCGAGACTTCGGCATAGGTGTCCGGCACGTCGCCGGGTTGCAGGGGCAACAGGGTCTTCTCCGCCTTCCGCCCCAGGCACTCCTCCAGCACCTCGATGTAGCGCAATAGCTCCACCGGATGCTGGTTGCCGATGTTGTAGACGCGGTAAGGAGCGGCGCTGGTGGCCGGATCCGGGCTGGCCCCGTCCCAGGCCGGATTGGGGGGGGCGGGGCGGTCGAGGACGCGGATCACCCCCTCGACGATGTCGTCCACGTAGGTGAAGTCCCGGCGGTGGCGGCCGTAGTTGAAGACCTCGATGGGCTCGCCGGCGAGGATGGCCCTGGTGAATTTGAACAGGGCCATGTCCGGTCGACCCCAGGGACCATAGACGGTGAAGAAGCGCAGGCCGGTGGTCGGCAGCCGATAGAGGTGGCTGTAGGTATGGGCCATGAGCTCGTTGGCCTTCTTGCTGGCGGCATAGAGGCTCAGCGGGTGGTCCACGTTGTGATGCACCGAGAACGGCATGACGGTGTTGGCCCCATAGACCGAGCTGCTGGAGGCGAAGACCAGGTGCTCGACCCCATGGTGCCGGCAGCCCTCCAGGATGTGGGCGAAGCCGGTGAGGTTGCTGTCCACGTAGGACATGGGATTCTCGATGGAGTAGCGCACCCCGGCCTGGGCCGCCAGGTTGACCACCCGCTGGGGCTGGTGCTCCCGGAAGGCGGCGGCGACCCCCTCCCGGTCCTGGATGTCCAGGCGCAGGTCCGTGAAGCCCGGATGGGCCAGGGTGCGGGCCAGCCGCGCCTGCTTCAGGCCGACATCGTAGTAGTCGTTGAGGTTGTCGACGCCGATGACCTCATCGCCCCGTTCGAGCAGGCGCAGGGAGAGTGCGGAACCGATGAAGCCGGCGCTGCCGGTGATGAGAATTTTCATGCTGGGGCCTCGGGGTGAATCCAGTCGCCGGATCGCGGCCTGGGGAAGATGATGGCCAATGATATATCCAGACGAGGCCGCTTCGCGTGCCCCAGGCCGCGGACCGGGCTAGAATGCCGGCATGAAAATGCGTCTGCACCCGCTCTATAAAAAATTTCTCCTCCTGGCCGTGGTCCTGGGCCCCCTCTACTGGCTCACCCTGACCGAGGACGGCCAATTACGCGTGGACTCCGTTCTCCTGACCCTGGCCGGGGAGCCCGAGCTCAATCTGACTATCGAAGGCCTGAACAGCGAACTCACCGAGGCCCAGTTTCACCAGCTTTTTCCCGACCTGGCGCTGGACTGCGCCCCGGCCGCGACACCTTTCGGTGACCGGGCCTGCCGGGTGGAGATAGGCCTCTTCAACACCTTGCCGGCGCGGGCCTTCACCCTCTATCTGGTGGGTGACCGGGCGCGGGCGGCGCGGGTGGATTACCGGCCGCGCTCCCAAGGGGCGCTGGAAGGGCAATTGCGGCATCGCCTGGGCCTGTCCGGTCAGCGGGACCCCGACCATCCCGACGCCCAGGTCTGGCAGGTCGCCGATGGCCTGGTGCTGATGCCGGCCATCCGGCCCAAGGACCCGAGCCAGGCCGCCCTCTTCTGGCTGTCCGCCGCCGCGCTCGATCAGGTTAAGGAAGGGGGGGCGGTTTCGCGGTGAATGGCCTGCGTCAAGAAACACCCATCTTCATCCTACCCCTACCTTCCGCGGGCGCATCACGGTCTGTGGGACCCTTGCGGAATCCCCCCTTCGGGCTTGAACGGCGGGGGAACCGATGCGCCGGATTTCTTTCGGGTCAGCGGCAACCGGCTGGCTGACGGCTCTCAACCCGTGCTCAGGAGTATCACTCATGGCGAACGAAGGCTATCACGAACCCGTAACCGAACTCTCGGACGCGACCCGCGACATGCACCGGGCCATCATCTCCCTGATGGAGGAACTGGAGGCGGTCGACTGGTACAACCAGCGGGTGGACGCCTGCAAGGACAGCGAGCTCAAGGCCATCCTGGCCCACAACCGGGACGAGGAGAAGGAGCACGCCGCCATGGTGCTGGAATGGATCCGCCGCAAGGACCCGAGCTTCGACCATGAATTGCGGGATTATCTCTTCACCGACAAGCCCATCGCCCACGAGAAGGGCTCCCATTAGCGCCGGGAGTAATGGCGACGCTGGAGCGGATGCGTTGCGCTAGTTCCTTGCCGTGTCCGCTTCAGTTTTCACCGCGCCTAAACACCCTTCATCCCCTCTGGCTAGCCTGACGGGCCAATTGCAGGCGTAGGGCGGGGGGGTGGCCAGGCCGGCGCATGAGACGGGAATATGTCCCTCGCTGAAATTTCCCGTTTACTTCCATCCATACCAACAATCTGTAACTAAGGCGCTAATGCTGGTGCAGCAACGGGTGCCAGCTTGGGCCGCTCAGGCGTAAACCACACCTTTAGGGCGGATTCCCCTGCCGGCCACTGGGCTTTGATCCGGTTGACCGGCTCCTCCCCGGCGAAGACCAGATAGCCATATTTGCCATAGTGGGGTAGTTTCCGCGCCAGGCCCGGCAGGGCGGCGGCGGTGCCGGTGGCGATCAAGCCCAGGGGGCGGCCGGCCTGCTCCCGCACCAGGGCCAGGCTAGCGTCATCGCCATCGATGACCTGATCGCCCAAGGACAGACGACGCTGCCCCGGGTCGATGCCGGGGTCGATCGCTGTCAGGGCGGGCAGGAAACGGTTGCTCCAGCCCAGCAGCCAGACGGGTCGGTCCGCCGGCAGACGTTCCAGGTCCGTATCCCTGACCAGCTCCCACCCCGGGGCCCTGTCTAGCCAGGACGACGCCAGCTGGCGATACCCCGCGGCCAGGGCGGGGGTTTCCGCCGCCGCCAGGACCATCAGGCCGCGCTCGGCGCCAAACAGGGCGCTGAGGCTGGGGGGATTTTCCCCCGCCGCCAGGTGGCGGAAGAGATCGAACTCAGGGTCCAGGGCCAGGCGCAGGGGCGCGGCCGGCAGATCCAGGTCAAAGTCCAGGGTGCGGCCCTCCATCGGCAGGCGCCGCTGGACCAGGCTGCCGTCCGCCAGGTGGATCACCAGGGGGAGGGTCAGGGGGAAGGGGGGCTCGGCCTGGGTTTGCTCCACCTGGCCCACTAGCCGGTAACCGCCCTTGGGCCGAGCGCCGGGGGCTGGTTCCTCTTGGGCCACGCCTGGCACGGCCACTTCCTGACTAGTCGGGGCCAAGTTAGCCACTTCCACGCCGGACGGGGCTCTGTCAGCCACGACCGGACTGGCCGGAGTGGTCCCTGAGGGGGCTTTTTCTCCGGGAGTCGCCGCTTCAGCCGGTGGCTCGATGACCACCCCGGCCAGGGCCAGCGCCGGGGCGCCGGTCCGCTGGGTCCAGGCGGCGAAGAAACCCTGGAGATCTCGTCCGCTGGCCTGCTCGAAGGCGATCCGGAGCTGCTCGTAGCCGGCCGTCCGGAAGGCGTTGTCGGCGTAGAAGCGCCGTAGGCCAGCGATGAAGGCGGCATCGCCCAGGTCGCGGCGCAGCATGTGGAATAGCATCAGGCTCTTGCCATAGCCGACGGCCTGGGAGGCGGTGCCGTGACGGCCGCGGAAGGCGCTGAGGGGGAAGTCCTCACCGTCGCGCGCATAGTCGGCATAGGCCTGGAGGCTGTCGCGCCGGTACTGGGCGCCCTGGCCCTCCCGCTCCTTGAGCAGATGGTCGGCAAGGTAGGCGGTGAGGCCCTCGCTCCAGTTGCCGGTGGCGTAGTCGATATAGACGCTGTTGCCCCACCAGTTATGCAGGATCTCGTGGGGATAGGAGCTGTGGAGGATGAAGGGCAGGCGGATGACCTGGGGGCCGAGGAGGGTGAAGGAGGGCATGCCGTAGCCCGTCTCCCAGAAGTTCTCCACCAGGGCGAACTTGGCGTAGGGATAGGGTCCGAGCAGGTCGCTGTAGAGGGCCAGGTAGTCCGCCGTGGCGTCAAGGTAGCGCCGGGCCAGGGCCTCGTCCGGAGCGCGCAGATAGACCTGGGCCTCGCCATGGGCGGTGGGCTGGATGTAGGTGGTGAAGGGGGCGGCGATGAGATAGATGTCGTCCTGGGGCTGGTCCTCGCGCCAGGTCACGCGCACCCTTTCCGGGCCGGCACCTGCGGGGGTGGTGCTATCCGGACTGGCGCCATGCGGGGAGGAGCCTATCCCGGTGGTGGGGTCGGGTCCGGCGCCCTGGGAGACGGCGCTCCAGCCGGGGGGCAGGTCCACTTGGAGGCGAAAGCGATAAAGGGCGTCCTCGAAGCGCGGGTACCAGCCACTGCCGCCGTCCAGGACTACCCCCTCGGCGCTGATCAGGCCGCGGGTCCAGTGGCGCTCCCGGCCCATACCCTCCGTGACCCGCTTCAGGTCGCCGCGGATAGGGCCGGCATAGCCGAGGGTCACTGGGCCGGTTCCCTGCCGACGCAGCCGGAAGGCCTCCAGACCACCCTGGTGGCCAAGGGGCTCCAGCCGCGCCGCGCCGGCGAACACCCGGGGTTGAAGCCCGGGGTAGAGGAGGAAGGTCCAGTCCTCCCGGTCCTCCGGCAGGGTCAGGGTGGCGGTTACGACCAGGGTGCCCTCGTCCGGGTGCAGGCTAGTATGCAGGTCGTAACCGATCAGGGGTTGGGCGCCCAGGGCGCTTGCAGCCAGCAGCAGGAGGATCAAGAACCAGCCGCGCCCTGAGCAGGTCTTCAGGGGGTGAACCTGGCGGCCAGTAAGCCTCCGCCGCCGCTGGAACAAAACCAAAGCTACATGTGACATGGGATTACCCGCGATAGGGAGTTCTGACAACCTGGTCGGTCTGGCCAGCGTTCGGGAAAAGGCGGTAATCCCGTATGATCCCGCCATACCCAACCCCAGATTGGGGCGATGGGAGACGATTCGACCCGGGGGGGCCGCAACTTGATTTGCTATCCTCAGTCTCCTGCCAATTTCGCCACTCACAGCCAGCGAGAAACCCATGTCTGACCTGCCCCATCCCTTGCGCGCGACCATTGGCGGCTTCCTGTTCCTCTGTCTGGTGCAGCCAGCCCTTGGCCAGGATTCGACCCCGCCGGCACCGTCCAGCTCGCCGGCATCCCAGCCTGAAGCAAAAGGGTCTTCGCCTATCCCGGCCACCACGTTGAATGCATCGCCGGCGTCCGCGTCCGCCGCGCCAGGAGGGGCGGCCTTGTCAGGGACCACAGCTGTTCCCGAGGCATCAGCCGTGCCTTTGGGTGAGGACCAGCTTCTGGATATCCGCACCCTCGTGGTCGATCTCGCCAACCTGACGAACCTCGAGGCCTTGATCCCCCGGTTGGCGGACCGCCGGGTGGTGTTCGTCGGCGAGGCTCATGACCGGTACGAGGATCACCTCAATCAGTTGGCCATCATCCGAGGCCTGCATCAGCGCGGCGCCGACCTGGCCATCGGCATGGAGATGTTCCAGCAGCCCTTCCAGGCGGCCCTGGATGCCTATATCGCCGGCGAGATCGACGAGGACGAGATGCTGCGGCGCACGGACTATTTCGAGCGCTGGCGCTTCGATTACCGCCTCTATCGGCCCATCCTGCGTTTCGCCCGTGAACAGGGCATCCCCGTCATCGCCCTCAACCTGGAGCGGGAAATCACCACCAAGGTGGGCGACGGCGGACTGGAGGCCCTTTCCGCGGAGGAACGCGCCCGCATCCCTGCCGTGATCGACCGCGATGATCCCGCCTACCGGGCACGGGTCAAGGCGGTCTTCGACCTGCATCCCAGGCGTGGCAAGGAGCCATCGGAGTCGAAGGCGCCACCTGAGGGGAAGGCACAAGCCGGGGAAAAGGACCAAGCCCAGAGCCAGGCCCAGAGCAAGACTCAAGCCCAGAGCCAAATCCAGACCCAAGCCCAGGCTCAACCCCAACCCCAAAGCCAGCCCCAGAACCAGGATGATGACCAGGCCTTCGAACGCTTCCTGTCCGTCCAGTTGCTCTGGGACGAGGGCATGGCCGAGCGTGCCGCCCGTTATCTCCAGGACCATCCCGGCAAGCAGATGGTGATCCTCGCCGGCAGCGGCCACCTGGAATATGGCCAGGGTATCCCCCAGCGCTTGCAACGCCGCCTGCCCCTGTCCGCGGCCATCGTCCTCAATGGCGGTATGCGCGATCTGGACCCCCAGGCCGCCGACTTTCTGCTCTACCCGCGCCGGGTCGAACTCGCCGCCACCGGCCGCCTGGGGGTGATGCTGGAC
Source organism: Candidatus Thiosymbion sp. (assembly GCA_018435665.1). GTDB lineage: Bacteria > Pseudomonadota > Gammaproteobacteria > Chromatiales > Chromatiaceae > M0108. The sequence continues at coordinate 114,867 of JAHDND010000049.1, forward strand.
ACCGAGGCTAGGGGTCCCGGGGTCGCCGTCCAGGGCTTCAGCGATAACAGCGGGGCCGCGGTGGCGGGGATGAAGGAGGGCGATCGCATCGTCCGCGTTGGCGGCAAGGGCATCGAGGTCTACGCGGACATCCGCGTGGCGCTCATGGACAGCCGCCCCGGTCAGAAGTTGCCGGTGGAGGTGGAACGGGGCCCGGCGGGCGCCGCCGAACGCCTCACCCTGGAGGTGGAATTACACTGACGCCCCGTCCTTGGCGGAAGGTCAAGTGGTCCGGAATCAGAGGCGGGAGTCGAAGGCCCGCCCTCGGCGCCCCAGGCGGATTTGAGGCAGGAAGAAGCCGATGAGGATGCCGCCGACGATGACCCCGCCGCCGATGAGAAACCAGCGCTGGTTGTTGCTGTGGTCCAGTTCCCGGTTGATTTGCTCCAGCTCGGCCACCTGACGGGTCAGATCGGCGACGGTCTGGCGCAGCTCGCCCCGCTCCCGCAGGATGCGCGGGGCGTCGCCGGCGGCCTGGCGGATACTCAGCAGCTCCTCCTCCAGCCGGCGTTTGTCGGCGAGGCTGGCCTCCAGGCTGGCCTGGACCTCCTGCAGGGAGGGGGGCAGGGCGGCGAAGCGGGCCTCCAGTTCCTCGACCTTGGCCTCCAGACCCGCGACCTGATCGCGGGCGGCGGGCTCCACCTGGAGCCGGTCGCTAGCGACGAAGCCGATGAGCCCATCCTCGGTCTTGACCCGGGCATAGCCGCTCTTGTCGTTGCTGCCGAGGACCTCGAGGGGGGTGCCGGTGGTGAGGGTGCGCCGCACCTTGTATTTGAGGCTCTCGCCGGCCCGCAGGGGGACCTCGCATTGGTCGCTGATGTAACGGGTTTCGGCCCCAGCCAGGGACGGCGCGGCCAGCCACGGTACAGCCATCCACAGGGCCATCAAGAGGCTCGGCAGGCGCGAAGGCGTTGGGGACGTGCGGGGCTTCATGGATTATGACCCTAACCGACGGCCTTGCTGACGGGACCGAGCAGCAGGAATTCCAGCAGGGCCTTCTGGCTGTGCAGCCGGTTTTCCGCCTCGTCCCAGACCACCGACTGGGGACCGTCGATGACCCCGGCGCTGACCTCCTCGCCACGGTGGGCCGGCAGGCAGTGCATGAAGAGTGCGTTCGGCTGGGCCAGGGCCATCATGGCCTCGTCGACGATATAACCGGCGAAGGCGCGCAGTCGGGCCTCCTGCTCGGCCTCCTGGCCCATGCTGGTCCAGACGTCGGTGACCACCAGGTCGGCCCCGGTGACCGCTTCGCGGGGGTCACGCAGCAGGACGCAGCGCTCCCCGGCGGCGGCGAGGAGCCCGGGGTCCGGGTCGAAGCCTTCCGGGCAGGCGATGCGCAGTTGGAAATCGAACAAGCCGGCCGCTTCCAGATAGGACTGGCACATGTTGTTGCCGTCCCCCACCCAGACGACGGTGCGGCCGCGGATATCGCCCCGGTGCTCGAACCAGGTCTGCATGTCCGCCAGCAACTGGCAGGGGTGGAGGTAGTCGGTGAGGGCGTTGATCACCGGCACCCGGGAATGGGCGGCGAATTCCTCGACAACGGCATGGGCGAAGGTGCGGATCATGATCACGTCGACCATGCGCGACAGGACCCGGGCGCTGTCGGCGATGGGCTCGCCGCGGCCAAGCTGGGTGTCCCGGGGGGAGAGGAAGATGGCGTGGCCACCGAACTGGGCCATGCCGGCCTCGAAGGAGACCCGGGTGCGGGTGGAGGCCTTCTCGAAGATCATGCCCATGACCTTGTGGGTCAGGGGGGCGTAGGGCTCCCCGGCGCGCTGCATGCGCTTCAGTTCCGAGGCCCGCCCCAGCAGGGTCCGGGCCTCGGTCGGGGTCAGGTCGGTCAGGCGGAGGAAGTGGCGGGGGGGGCGGGTGACCGTCATGGCGACCTCAGCTCCCGGGGACCTGGGGGGGCGAGGTGGCCAGAAAGTCCCGGATCAGCCGCGCCAGCTCGCTGACCAGCAGGTCGGCCTGGGCCGGTTCCAGGATCAGGGGGGGCAAGAGCCGGATGACCCGGTCGGCGGTGACATTGATCAGTAGCCCGGCGGCCAGGGCCTGGCCGACCAGATCGGCGCAGGGCCGGTCGAGCTCGATGCCGATCATCAGCCCCCGACCGCGAATGTCCGCCACCCCGGGCTGGTGGGCCAGGGCCTGGCGGAAGCCGGCCAGGAGTTGCGCCCCCCGCTCCGCGGCCCGGGCCGTCAGGCCCTCGTCCTCGATGGTCGCCAGCACGGCGCTGGCGGCTCGGCAGGCCAGGGGATTGCCGCCGAAGGTGGAGCCGTGAGTGCCGGGGCCGAAGACCTCCGCCGCCGCCCCCCGGGCCAGACAGGCGCCGATGGGCACGCCGTTGGCCAGGCCCTTGGCCAGGGTCATGACATCGGGCTGGATGCCGCTGTGCTGATGGGCGAAGAGCGCGCCGGTACGGCCCATGCCGGTCTGGATCTCGTCGAGCATCAGCAGCCAGCCATGGCGGTCGCAGATCTCCCGCAGGCGCGGCAGGTAGTCGGGTGAGGGGATCCGGATGCCGCCCTCGCCCTGGATGGGCTCGACCAGGATGGCGACCAGGTCGTGGCGGTTGGCCCCGGCGGTCTCCACCGCCGCCAGGTCGTCGTAGGGGACGCGGACGAAGCCCTGGACCAGGGGCTCGAAGCCGGCCTGGACCTTGCGATTGCCGGTGGCGGTGAGGGTGGCCAGGGTGCGGCCGTGGAAGCTGTTCTCCATGACCAGGATGGCGGGCTTCTCGATCCCCCGGTGGTGGCCATGGAGCCGGGCCAGCTTGATGGCGGCCTCGTTGGCCTCGGCCCCGGAGTTGCCGAAGAAGACCCGGTCCATGCCGGCCAGGGCGGTCAGGCGGGCACCGAGTTCGGTCTGGGCGGCGATCTGGTAGAGGTTGGAGGTATGCACCAGGCTGCCCGCCTGATCGCAGAGGGCCTCCCGCACCGCGGGATGGGCATGGCCCAGGCCGCAGACGGCGATGCCCGCCAGGGCGTCGAGATAGCGTTTACCGGTCTCGTCCCACAACCAGGCGCCCGCGCCGTGGGTGAAGGTGACCGGCAGGCGCCGGTAGGTCGCCATCAAGGGATCGCTCATTCGTCAAGCCGCTCCATGCACCAGCAATGACAGAAAAGAAAAAGGCGGCTCCTGCTGGATGGGAACCGCCTCGGGTAGCTGATTCGATTGGTCGGATTATAGCCAGGTCCGCGAAGCGCTGCCAAGCCCTTGACTGCTATTACTATTTTACGACATGTTGCGCAAGAGGGACAGGTCGGGCCACCGCCAGATTTCACTCGGCAAGTTATAGATATCGCACATCAATTCTAGGTCCCGGCGAGAGGGGCCTCAGGGTCCGCCAGTCGGCGGACGGTATTGGGCAAGCGTGCAAGCAGCACGCTGGCGAAGGCCGCCAGGGCCTGTGGCCGGGGGAAACTGCGGCGGTAGACTAGGGAGATGCGGCGGAAGGCGTCGGGCAGTTCCAGGGGCCGGGCGATGATGCCGGAATCGGTCATCCAGGCGCCGCGGATGGCCAGGGCCGGCACCAGGGTGCAACCAAAGCCGGCCCCGACCAGTTGCAGCAGGGTTTCGAGGCTGGCTGCCCGCAGGTCCGCCATCTCCCCTTGGTGGGGGCGCTCCCGCAGGTGGCAGACCTCCATGACCTGATGGGTCAGACAATGGCCCTCGGCCAGGAGGAGTAGTTCGATCTCGGTCAGGTCCTGGGCGCTGATCTCATCCTTGAAATAAAGGGGGTGGTTCCGCGGATGGGCGAGCCAGAAGGGCTCCTCGAAGAGCGGGGCCTGGGCCAGTTCGGGCTGGTCGACGGGGGTGGCCAGCAGGGCCGCGTCCAGGTCATGACGCTGCAAGCGGGCCAGCAGGGATTCGGTCAACTCCTCCGACAGGACTAGGCGCAGTTGCGGGTACTGGCGTTTGAGGGGCACCAGGAGCAGGGGCACCAGATAAGGGCTCAGGGTGGGGATGGCGCCGATACGCAGGGGGCCGTCCAGGGGGTCCTGGTGGGCACGGGCGACCCGTTCGATGGCCTCCACCTGCTCATGCAAGAGGCGGGCATGGTGGAGGATGGTCTGGCCGATGGGGGTGATCTCGACCGAGCGATTGGTGCGCTCGAACAGGACCACGCCCAATTCCTCCTCCAGCTTTTTGATTTGCCCGCTCAGGGTCGGCTGGCTGACGAAGCAGTTCTCGGCCGCCCGGCCGAAGTGGCGGGCATCGGCCACGGCCAGGATGTATTTGATCTCGCGCAGATTCATGGGGGCGCTGGCAGTCTCGCTATCTCCAGGAGGCAGGTTCAAGGATAATCAAATCGCGGGTGAATTTCCCCCATTCACTTCCCCGCTGGCAAACTTGGCCCAGAGCCAGAGCCAGAGCCAGAGCCAGAGCCAGAGCCAGAGCCAGAGCCAGAGCCAGAGCCAGAGCCAGAGCCAGAGCCAGAGCCAGAGCCAGAGCCAGACCCGGCGCCGGAGCCTTACTTTGACCACGAACTTGATCAACTCCCTGACACCGACCCTGCCCATGACCCTGTCCATGACATGACCCTGTCCTTGCCCTGGTCCCTGACGAAGCGGATTGTAAGACTCTGCCTTGTTCTTTCACGCTGACGGTCACATCGGATGAAGATTCTGCTCGCCCCCAATGCCCTCAAGGGGAGTTGTGCTGCCGGCGCCGCCGCCCACGCCCTGGCCCGAGGGGTGAGGCGGGCGGCGCCGGGGGCCGAACTGGTCGCGGTGCCGGTCGCGGATGGGGGGGATGGCCTGTTGGAACTGGCCCTGGAGGTACTGGGGGCCCGGCGCGTCCCGGTCCGGGTGACCGGCCCCCGTTTCGCGCCGGTCGAGGCGGCCCTGGCCTGGGTGCCGGAGCGCCGGCTGGCCCTGATCGAGATGGCCCTGGCCAGCGGTCTGGCCCTGGTGCCCGAGGTGGAGCGCAATCCGCTGCACGCCACGACCCGGGGGACCGGGGAACTGATCCGCGCCGCCCTCGACCTGGGGGCCGAGACCCTTCTGGTGGGCATCGGCGGCAGTGCCACCACCGATGGCGGCATCGGCATGGCCAGCGCCTTGGGGTATCGGTTCCTCGACGCCGCTGGGCGCGAGGTGCCCCCCACCGGCGCCGGCCTCACCGCCATCACCCGCATCGACGCCAGCGGCGCCGATCCGCGGCTGGCCCGGGTCAACATCCAGGCGGTGTGCGATGTGGACAATCCCCTGACCGGTCCCCGGGGCGCGGCGGCGGTCTATGGTCCCCAGAAGGGGGCCAGCCCGGATCAGGTGGTCCTGCTGGAGGCAGGCTTGACCCATCTCGCCAACCTGGTGGCACAGACGCTTGAGGTCAGGGCGACCGTGTCACTCTGTGGACAAGAACCATGGGGTGAGGAGGGACCCTGGACCATGGAGGGGGCGCTGGGCGATGCGGCGCCACCGGGCGAGGAGGGGCCACCAGGTGGCGAGGAACGGCGGGGCGGGAAGGAAGCCCCAGGCCGGGAGCACGCTCTAGACCCGCGGTGCCTTCACGACCGACCCGGGGCCGGCGCCGCCGGTGGTCTGGGTTTCGGCCTGCGGGCCTTCTGTGGCGCCCGCTTACGGCCGGGGGCCGAACTCGTGTTGGAGATGCTGGACTTCGATCGCCACCTCCCCGGGGCTGATCTCGTTCTCACCGCGGAAGGGCGGCTGGATGGCCAGACCCTGGCGGGCAAGGCCCCGGCCCTGGTCGCCGCGCGGGCCAGGCAGGCCGGCATCCCCTGTGTCGTCCTTGCCGGCAGCCTGGAGCCTGACCTGCCGGGCCTGGCCGACCTGGGCATCACCGCCGCCCTCAGCCTCTGCCCCGGTCCCCTGAGCCTGGCCGACGCCATGGCCCGGGCCGAGGAACTGCTCGCGGCAACGGCGGAACAGGTGGTGCGGATTTTTCTTGCCGGCCGCCAGCCCCCGGCGGGTCTGAGGCCACCATCGCCTTGAGAGGGCGGCAGCGAAGAGGACAGGGGCCCTCTTGGCCCCGGCGAGGTGCGTAGCCCGGCTATCCTTGGCGCCAGGGAGCCCCTTGACGGTGGTCCAGGTCGCGGCAGATGGACCTTCCCTGATACTTCCTCATCCTCCCTGACCCGTAAAGCGCCCCTTTTCGCCCTCGGTCCGGCGGGGCAGAATAGGGCACCGAGATCCGAGACCCATAAGCTCCAAAGCCCAGAGCCCCAGAGACCCAGAGCCCCAGAACCCAGAGCCCAGAGCCCAGAGTCCCAAGACCCACGGTTAAAAACCCAAGACCCCCGCCTCTGCTTCCACCCCCTGACGGGGACCCTTGCCAGCCTGATATCCATCCAACCCTGCTGCCATGTTCAAACCGCGCGCATTCCTCATTGGCTCTTTCACGGCTCGGCCGAAAACCCCAAGGCTGAGGGGATACCTTCCTCGCCCCCTATTCCTCGTCCTCTTGCCCCTGTTGCTCGCCCCTTTCCCGGTCAAGGCGGAGAAGTTGCCGCCGATCTGGGGCTACGGGGTCAAGACCTGCGCCGCCTTCAACACCGCCGTCAAAGGTCGGGATGCTGGCCAGGATCTTCAGGACCTGGAATATGTGCGCTACAAGGACTGGCTTACCGGTTTCGTCACCGGGCTCAACCTGTCCTTGGGCAAGGATGTCCTGGTCGGCGCGGACATCGACGGTGCCCTGAACCGCATCGCGGCCTGGTGCAAGGGCCATGAAAAGGAGGATTTTTTCACCGCCAGCATGGACCTGGTGCGAATGCTCGGGAAGTTGCGCTAACTTTCGTGAAGGGACTCGCCACCCTGAGGCGCGATTGCGGCAACAGAACTGCCACTGCGCTTGAGGAAAAGCCGGCTCAGTCTCCAAAGACTGGCTTCATGGCGCTGGACTAGGATGCCACCGCAGCCCTTGGACCTGCTGCGGCGGATATTCGGCTACGCCGAATTCCGCGGCGCCCAGGGGGCGATCATCGACCGGGTCGTCGCCGGCGGCGACGCCCTGGTGCTCATGCCCACCGGTGGCGGCAAGTCCCTGTGCTACCAGATCCCGGCCCTGGCGCGGCCCGGTACCGGTATCGTCGTCTCCCCCTTGATCGCCCTGATGCAGGACCAGGTGGACGCCCTGCGCCAGCTCGGGGTGCGGGCGGCCTTCCTCAATTCCACCCAGAACTGGGACGAGGCGCGGGCGGTGGAGCAGGGCCTGGTCGCCGGCAGCATCGATCTGCTCTACGTGGCCCCGGAACGCCTGCTGACCGAGCGCTTCCTGGCCTTGCTGGACCAGAGCCGCATCGCCCTCTTCGCCATCGACGAGGCCCACTGCGTCTCCCAGTGGGGTCACGACTTCCGCCCGGAGTACATCCAGCTCAATCTGCTCCACGAACGCTGGCCTCAGGTCCCGCGCATCGCCCTCACCGCCACCGCCGACCACCTGACCCGACGGGAGATCGTCGAACGCCTCGCCCTCCAGGAGGCGGAGCAGTTCCTCTCCAGTTTCGACCGGCCCAACATCCGTTACCGCGTGGTGCAGAAGGACCAGCCCCGCCGCCAGTTGCTGCGCTTTCTCCGCGCCGAGCACGAACGGGACTCGGGCATCGTCTACTGCCTGTCCCGGCGCGGAGTGGAGGAGACCGCCGAGTTTCTGCGGGGCGAGGGCTTCCATGCCTTGCCCTACCATGCCGGTCTGTCCGCGGAGACCCGCCGCCGCCACCAGGCGGCCTTCCTGCGCGACGATCCCCTCATCATGGTCGCCACCATCGCCTTTGGCATGGGCATCGACAAGCCGGACGTACGCTTTGTCGCCCACCTCGACCTGCCCAAAAGCCTGGAGGGTTACTACCAGGAAACCGGGCGCGCCGGGCGCGATGGCCTGCCGGCCAACGCCTGGCTGGCCTATGGCCTGGCGGACATGGCCGCCCTGCGCAACTTCATCGACAGCTCCGAGGCCGAGGAACGCTTCAAGCGGGTCGAGCATCACCGTCTCAACGCCATGCTCGGCTATTGCGAGACCACCGCCTGTCGCCGCCAGGTGCTGCTCAATTACTTCGGCGAGGACCTGCCCCGGCCCTGCGGCAACTGCGACACCTGCCTGGAGCCGGTGCAGAGCTGGGACGGCACCGAGGCCGCCCGCAAGGCCCTCTCCTGCATCTATCGCACCGGCATGCGCTTCGGCACCAACTATCTGATCGACGTGCTGCTGGGCAAGGACGAGCCGCGCATCAGGAGCTTTGGCCACGACCGGGTCTCCACCTATGGCATCGGGCGGGAACTGAGCCCGGAGGAGTGGAAGTCGGTCTTCCGCCAACTGGTGGCCGCCGGCCTGGCGAGCGTCGATGTGGCGGGCCATGGCGCCCTCCAGCTCACCGAGTTGAGCCGGCCAGTGTTGCGCGGCGAGCAGCCGGTCCGATTTCGGCGCGATCCCAGGCCCCACGGGCGGCAGGGTGGCTTTGGCCGGGATCAGGCCGGCGGGCGCGGCGGTGGCGGTGGTAGCCGCGGTGGGGTCCCCGGAGCCGACCGGGCCGGGAGCAGGGATCGGCGTCTCTCCGGCTTCGAGGATGATCCGGAGGCCCTGGCCCTCTGGGAACGCTTGCGCACCCTGCGTCGCGAGTTGGCCCAGGCCCAGAACCTGCCGCCCTACGTCATCTTCGGCGACATCACCCTGCGCGAACTGGTCCGCCGCCGGCCCCGGGACCTGGAGGAGCTGAGCCAGATCACCGGCGTGGGCGCCGTCAAGCTGGAGCGCTACGGGCCAGACTTCCTCGCCGCCCTGGGGGCCCATGCCGCGGAGCACGGCTACCCAGATAGCTGGCGGACCATGGCAGCGCCATCCGCGGTATCCCCCGGCGCTTTGTCGCAAGGAGGGGGGGAAGGGATGCGGCAAGAAGGGTTGCAGGGCAGGCGGCAAGCAGGCTGGGAGGAAGGACCACGGGGTGCGGTGGACGAAACCACCGTGACGAGTTTGAGCCGGGACCTGAAACATTGCCTGGCCCGGACGAGCGGGTTTGGCCTCAGTGATACGGTACAATTCACGCTGAAATTGCACCGCGACGGTCTTTCGGTGGAGGAGATCGCTCAACGGCGCGACCTCAAGGTTTCCTCTGTCGAGACCCATCTGGCCCTGGCCATTGAGGCCGGTGCCTTGCGTCTGAGTGAGGTCGTGACACTGAACCCGGAGGCCTTGGAGGCCATCCAGGCCGCCTTTGCCGCTCTGCCGCCAGATTCACCCTTCACCCTTGGCCCCATCTACAACGCCTTCGAGGGTCGCTACAGCTACGGCCTGCTGCGCTGTGTGCGGGCAGCCATGGCGGACGGCAACTTGCCTCGATGAAGGGGGAGATGAGTTGCAGCAGGGTGCTGCTGATCTCGCCATTGATCGTCGCGAGCGGTCGCTCCTGCACCAGGCCCTGCCGATCCGGGCGACCGATTCGCATCGGTCAGCGAGCGCGTCTCAAGCAGAACGCGCCAATGCTCTGTTTCTACTAAATTTATGGCTCGCCGTCACTTTTAGATGTAGAATTCACGCTTACATCGACAGTTTAAGCTCGAGAGATCTCTCCAATGGCGTCGCAGCTCGAAATTCCTGTTCCGGAGGTGCAGCGCCGCTTGGGCGCTGACAACCCCTGGTGGCGCGCGGGGGTCGGGATCGACCGGGAGGAGGCTGCCTGGCCGCGCCGCGCCTATTTCCCCCACTTCCGGCGTTTGGCCTTGGAGACCCGCGTGCGGCGCGCCGTCGTCCTCATCGGCCCGCGTCGGGTTGGCAAAACGGTGATGCTGAAGCACTTCATCCAGGCGTTACTCGACGATGGCCTCGAAGGCATCCGCATGCTCTACCTGTCGCTGGATACGCCACTCTATTCCGGACGCAGTCTGGAGAGCCTGGTGCGGCTGTTCATGGACGTGCATAACCATACCGTCAATGAGCGACTCTGGGTGATCTTCGACGAGGTGCAGTATCTGAAGGATTGGGAGGTCCATCTCAAGTCGCTGGTGGATACCTATCCGCAGATCCGCTTCATTGCGAGTGGCTCCGCGGCCGCCGCCCTGCGTATGAAGAGCCGCGAATCCGGCGCGGGCCGTTTCACCGATTTCGTCTTGCCACCGCTCACCTTTGCGGAGTATCTGGACTTCGCCGGGCAGGAAACGGCGCTTATCCGCGCGCGTGAAGACGAGACACCGTCACGCTTCCTCGCCGCGGATATCGATGCACTCAACCGTGAGTTCCTGAACTATCTCAACTATGGTGGGTTTCCCGAAGCGGTGATGAGCCCGGCGGTCCGGGCCAATCCGTCGCGTTTCTTGCGCCAGGACATCATCGATAAAGTCCTGCTCAAGGACTTGCCCAGTCTCTATGGCATCTCCGATACGCAGGAGCTCAACCGTTTCTTCAACGTGCTCGCCTTCAATACCGGCAACGAGGTCGGTCTGGAGGCACTCTCCAAACACTCCGGTATTCCCAAGCAACGCCTTGGGGAGTACCTGGAGTACCTCGAGGCCGCGTTCCTCATCCGCCGTGTCCACCGCGTCGACGAGAATGCGCAGCGTCTCAAGCGTGCCCGAACCTTCAAGGTCTACCTTACCAACCCTTCCGTGCGCGCGGCCCTATTCGGGTTCGTGGGTGCCGAGGACGAGGCCATGGGCAACTTGGCCGAGACAGCGGTCTGGAGCCAATGGCTGCATGACTCCCACTTGACGCATTCGCTTCACTATGCGCGCTGGACAGTGGGTCGGCAAGATCTGGAGGTCGATATCGTGTCGCTCGATCCGCCCACCCAGAGACCGCGCTTCGCCGTCGAGATCAAGTGGTCTGACCGTCCGCCCCATGAAGTTCAAACTCTGCGTGGTATTCGCGAGTTCGCCGCTCGCTACCCGTTGGTGCGAAATCCGCTGGTGACGACCCGAACCTATACTGGTCAGATGGAAGTTGACGGCGTCGCAATCGACTTCGTGCCCGTTGCCCTGCATTGCTACACCATTGCACGAAACCTCTTGAAGCTGCGCGATTGAACAATGACGCGGCCGTCACTTACGCGTGGCGAGCACCGGTCTTTGTGGTGATTAGGCCACAGCCCTTTTCGCGCTCACGTCGCGAGACGATAATCAGGGGCCATGAACCCACCATCCTGACCCAGCACCGCCATGAACCCCGCGATAGAAGTCGTCGACGCGCTCTACCTGGAACTGCGTAATCAGGTCTCCGAGATCGAACGGATCGCCAGCGCCCTCCAGGCCTTTGGCAAGTCCCAGGTCATTCACACCCGCACCCTCTATGCCGCCAATCTGGCTGCGGAGGAACTGGCCATCAATCTCATCTCCTATGCCTGGGATGATAGCCAGGAGCATGTTTTTACTGTTGAATTCAGTCTGAAGGAGGTCGAGGGGCGGCGGGAACTGCATCTGCTCCTGGTCGACGATGGCCTCGCCTTCAACCCCTTCACCGCCGAGGAGTTGAGCCCCCCCGAACTCTCCCCCGCTCAGGTGGAAAACGTCCAACTGGGCATTCGCCTGGTGCGGATGGTGGCGGATGTCTATCACTACGAGCGCAGGGAGGGGCGTAACCGGGTCCTGCTGCGCTTCCACGACGTGGCGGACCGGGCGGCCATTGCCTCCAACCTGGCCGAGCGGCGGGTCTTTCCGCCGCCGCCGGAGTTTGCCGCCAAGGCCCGCATCGGTTCCCTGGCGGCCTACCGGGAACTCTATCAGCGCAGCATCCAGGACCCGGTGGCCTTCTGGGCCGAGCGGGCGGCGGACCTGCACTGGTTTCACCCCTGGGAGCGGACCCTGGAGGCGGACTTCGCCAGCGGCGAGCATCGCTGGTTTCTGGGCGGGCAACTCAATGTCGCCTATAACTGCCTGGACCGCCACCTGGAGACCGGGCGCAAGAACAAGGCGGCAATCATCTGGGAAGGGGAGGGCGCCCATGAATCCCGCACCCTGACCTACCAGCAGTTGCACCGGGAGGTCTGCCGCTGCGCCAATGTCCTTCAGCGCCACGGGGTACGCAAGGGCGACCGGGTGACCATCTATCTGCCCATGATCCCGGAGCTCGCCATCGCCGTTCTCGCCTGCGCGCGCATCGGCGCCATCCACTGCGTGGTCTTCGGCGGCTTTTCCGACCTGGCCCTGCGCGATCGCCTGCGGGACAGCGAGAGCGAGGTGCTGATCTGCGCCGATGCCTATCGCCGGGCCGGCAAGCTGGTCCGCAGCAAGGACACCGCCGATCAGGCCCTGCAAGGGGTTGACCGAGTGCGCAGCGTCCTGGTCGTGCGGCGCACCGGGGAGCCGGTGAACCTGGTCCCGGGGCGGGATTGCTACTGGGATGCCGAACTCGATGCCCCCGGCGTCACGGACGCCTGCGCCGCCGAGCCCATGGACGCCGAGGACCCCCTCTTCATCCTCTACACCAGCGGCAGCACCGGCAAGCCCAAGGGCGTGCTGCACACCCAGGCCGGCTACCTGCTCTATGCCCAGCAGACCTTCCAGTGGGTCTTCGACACCCGCGAGGAAGACACCTACTGGTGCACCGCCGATATCGGCTGGGTCACCGGCCACAGCTACATCCTCTACGGTCCCCTCGCCAGCGGCGCCACCAGCCTCATGTTCGAGGGCGTGCCCAATTACCCCCGTCCCGATCGCTTTTGGGAGATCATTGAGAAACACCGGGTCAACATCTTCTACACCGCCCCCACCGCCCTGCGCGCCCTGATGAAGGAGGGCGACGAATGGCCCGCCCGGCGCGATCTGAGCTCCCTGCGCCTGCTTGGCACCGTCGGCGAGCCCATCAATCCCGAGGCCTGGATGTGGTATCACCGGGTGATCGGCAAGGGTCGCTGCCCCATCGTCGATACCTGGTGGCAGACCGAGACCGGCGGCATCCTCATCGCCCCCCTGCCGGGCGCCGTCCCCGCCAAGCCGGGCTCCGCCGGTCTGCCCCTGCCGGGCATCCAGTTCAGGATCATCCAGGAGGACCAGAGCGCGACCGCGGTCAATCAGGGCGGTTGGCTGGTGATGACCCACCCCTGGCCGGGCCTGATGCGCCGGGTTTATGGCGATCCGGACCGCTTCCGCAAGACCTATTTCGCCCAATTCCCCGGGGTCTACACCACCGGGGACAGCGCCCGGGTGGACGAGGAGGGCTACGTCTGGCTCATGGGCCGCATCGACGATGTCATCAACGTCTCCGGCCACCGCCTGGGCACGGCGGAGATCGAGAGCGCCCTGGTCGCCCACCCCGCCGTGGCCGAGGCCGCCGTGGTCGGCATCCCCCACGAGATCAAGGGCCAGGGCATCCATGCCTTCGTCACCCTCAAGACTGCCGTGGCCAAGAGCGCCAGCCTGGTGGTGGAACTGCGCCAGAAGGTGCGCCAGGAGATCGGCCCCATCGCCGTCCCGGACGCCATCTGTTTCGCCGATGCCCTACCCAAGACCCGCTCCGGCAAGATCATGCGCCGCATCCTGGGCCGCATCGCCAGCGGCGAGACCGCCAATCTCGGTGACACCTCCACCCTGACGGAACCCACCGTGGTGGATGAACTCATCAGGGAGCGGGTCTATCGGTGATGGGGGCGAGGGCGCTTGGCCCCCTTGATCACCGCGCGGCATGAATCACCGGGTTGTGGCGCAGCATCAGCCTGCCGCTGGCGGGTTTGTCGGGTTCCCGCTGCAGCTTGGCGCAGGTCTCCAGATAATCATCCACCGCCTCCTCGAAAGCCGCACGCAGGTCGCTCACGGACTCGCCGTGAAAGCCGATGACGTCGCTGATGTCATTCACATGTCCGACCAGGAGGTTATCCCGACCGTCAAATTCGACGCGGACGGTGTAGCCCTTATAGGAGAGCAAGTTCATGTGGTGACTCCCAGGATTGCAGAAAATGGCGCACGTCTTCGACCTGGTAGGGCTTTGCCTCCTTGGCTGGATGGGGACAATGAAAGGTGGCCATCTGGCCCTGCTTGGGAAAGCGCATCCGTAAGCTACGCCCTTCAATCATCTCGTGACCCACCGCGACCAGCAGCAGTTCGACCCGCGCAGATTAAATACCGTTCGATGTAGGGGATAAAAACATAACGGCGAGAGTCTCGCGATGCTCCATCTGCTGGCGAAAAATAGCTACTCAAAGTCTGTAGATTTATAAGCATCATTTCTCATAAGTTACCCCATCCAAAGTTAGGACACGGATAACACGAGGAATGGGGGAAAAGAAGCTTAGAAAACCAAGTGCGGCGTTGACGCAAATCCTTGCGGACAACATCCGTGAATATCGAAAAGTGAAGCATCTCTCCCAGGAAGAACTGGCTGATGCTTGTGAACTGCACAGGACCTATGTCGGCTCCGTTGAAAGGGGAGAAAGAAACGTCACTCTCAGTACCCTGGAGGTTGTCGCAAAAGCTCTTGGCGTCAGTGTCATTGAACTCCTGACTAGAAAGCAAAGGGAAAAAAGAAATGTCAGTAGTGGGGTATCACGATACGTTGAAGCGATCCGTGACAGTGGGCTATCTATTTACGATAAAATTGAGAGTGGCGATTCAGACTATTGGATTCCAACCCCCGCGCTCGAAACGATTTTTAATGAAGGACTCGCCGGCATCTCTCTTGCTGGTTTGCCTATCCGGACGCGATCTAAAGTAATTAAGGAAACGCTGAAGAATGACCCGATTTCTCTCTTTCCGCCCTTGGAGAGCGTCATTTTTGACTTAGCAGCCCGTTTTAACCCGTTTTTGGGCTCATTTTGGGTATTCTGAGTGGCTCTTGTGGTCCATTACGCCCCT